>JBDVJN010000065.1:0-29315 GCA_039961455.1 Cyclobacteriaceae bacterium
GTTATTAATTGTAAATTCATAATACTTAACGGTTTAAATGATTAGAGCCTAGTTATCCCTATTGGTAAAAAGCACCTTCCTAATTTTTTAAATCATTACTAAATTTTTATTCCCACTAGAAGCACATCATCCGATTGAGCACTGCTTCCTTTCCACTCGTTTAGTTCTCTTTCAAACACTTCTTTGTGATCTATCAACGATAATTCTGATCCCTTCAAAATCAAGTCTTCAAAATGTGTGGCTCCAAATTTCTGCTCGTCCATATTCAGTTGGTTTATATATCCATCAGTAGAAAAAAAGAGATAATCATTTGGCTTGACATAAAAAGTAGTTTCTGCAAAGATCTTGTCCCTATCTGGGTCATCTTGTCCCAGTTTGATCTTTGCTCCAGAAATTCTATTCAGTTTGTTCTTTCTGAAATGATAGGAACTTTGATAGGTGCTTGAGATGCTTGCTACATTCAATTTTTTATCATAATAGAGAATCGAGATATCCAGGCCATCATGCGCTGCCATTTCATTGTACCCTTTCAGAGCATTGGTTAGTCGCATGTCTAAATGGTTTAAAACAAAATTTGGATTTCGCTCTCCTTCCTTAATGATGATCTCATTCAAAAGTGAGATGTTTAATGTAGTCATTAGAGCTCCGGGCACTCCATGACCAGCACAGTCTCCAATGGCAAGAATTCCTCTGTTTTCATCAATTTCATGGAACCAGTAAAAATCTCCCGACACTAGTCCTTTGGGTTTATAGAGAATGAACAACTCCTTGAAAAAGTCACTGATCGAGTCTTGATTGCCAAGAATTACACTTTGAATATACGAGGCATACAAAATGCTTGAGTCATGATCTTCAATCACCTTTTGCAATTCTTGTGTCTTTCGTTCCAAGTCTTGCTTTTGCTTGAAGATATCATTCCGCTGCTCTCTCAATTCTTGGTTCGTTGCCCGAATTTCCTCTTCCTTCCTCATAAACTCCTTCATCATGAAGTCTACTTGAAACTTGTAATATTCAAATTGCTGTTTTGTTATGATTTCTTGGTCGGTAGCCTCTGACATGTTGCTTATTGTTAAACCACTAATTAACCTTATGACTAAGCGAGTCACTCGTAGCTTTGATCATAATTTTTGCAACAGTGTCCAGAGTCCACCGCCAAGCCTTTTCATGCTCTTCCCCCCAAATATCCTCTAGATTATGAGACAGGGTATATATTAAACTCTCAATAACAAATTGATAGTGTTCATCTTTTACTCTGTAAGCTTTCCCGTGTAGTATTCCAAGTTGCTCAATTGATGGGGCTATCTCGTCTATTCGGTTAACATTTGACACCAAAAACCCCATAGTGAACAGAAGTTTCTCCGCTTGTTTGGAAATGTCTTTTTGGAACATTTTTCTAACCTCAGGCGCTAGTTCAAACAACTTTTCGTAAAACGAAATTGTTATCTGGCTTCCCTTGGGGGCCATGAGCTCCCAGGTCTCTTCTATAAGTGCTATATGTTCTTTACTTGCCTCCATATTCAGCCTCTATTAAATAGAATTTTAAATGCCATTTTGAGTCGCTCCTTCACCCCTGGGCGATCTTCAATAGTGCCCGTTTTTTCCTGACTTACTGATTCTTTTGCTCGACCATCAAGACTTAGTATATCTGCTGGCATAGTCACTTGATAAGCTTCAGAAATACATTTGTTGATAACCTTAATGACATCTGGCTCAAATTCCGTTCTTTCATCAATATTAATCAGTGAGACATCCTTCCCTTCTGCCATAATTTCTGGGAGCGCTCTCATCGCGATCAGTGGCCAAGCCATTGGCGAAAGTTCCTTCTCACACCAATTCTTAATTTTAGTTGCATTACCCATCTTCGATACTTGTAGTTTTGAAATACAAGTTTAATTATTTGCTTTCGCTAGCGATTGATTTTACTTCCATTTTAAGACTAGCGAAGATGTACCGATCTTATAGTTCAAAATCATGGCTAAACTGTGAAATAACCCCGGAGTAATTTTCACAATGTTTCTACAAAAGTTTGATTAAGACCACGATCATCACAATTGCAAAACTTGCCAGCAAACCAATCAAAATTTGCATCCTTGAATTAACGTCTGGTTTCTTGTTCTTCATAGCATTAAGTTTGATTCTCGTTTCGTCCCTTTCCTTTGATAGGAACAGAGCAAACCTAGGGAGGGTATTGACCAACTGACTATAACAAACGCGCCAAACATTATAAAAAACACGACGGAGATCGTTTTGTGCAACTATTTGGGCTTTGTTGCAAACTCGCTCGGAGTCTTGTTGAATCGCTCCTTGAACTGCGCCGTGAAGTAAGCTGCACTATTAAAACCAACTCGATACGCAATTTCCGAAATGTTTCCAGATCGTTGTTCCAGAAGTTGGGTTGCACGTTTCAAACGGTATTCCTTGATAAATTCAATAGGGGTGGTGTCTAGCAACGCCTTCATCTTCCTTTGTAAATTTCTTCTCGATATTCCCAATTCTTCCTCCATAACCTCGACACCAAAATCTCCGTTCGAGTGGCGTTCTTTTACAATCGCCCTCAGATCACTAATGAACTGATCATCTATAGATTTTATCTTCATTTCTCCAGATTCCGTGTAAAGTGATTTCTTGAAATGCTTCTTGAGCTCCGTTCTTTGTCGGAGCAGGTTATCTACCCTAACCATTAGTTCATCTATTGAAAATGGTTTCACGATGTAGTCGTCAGCTCGCTTTCTCAAGCCTGTGAGCTTACTTTTTTCGGATGACCTTACCGTTAGCAAGATGATCGGAATGTGGCTGGTTCTTGCATCTTTTTTCAGTGCGTCACAAAGCTCAAACCCATCTCGATCAGGCATCATTACATCGCTGATGATTAAATCTGGAATTTCCGCCTGCGCCTTTTCAATACCTGATTTCCCTTCTTTACACCTGATTACATTATACTTTCTTTTTAGCTGAGTCTTAACAAATTCAGCTAGGTCCGGATGATCTTCCACCAAAAGAAGGAGTGGTTTGTTACGGTCCACGTATTCAATTTGATCATCTTCAAAGATCACCTCAGGGTCGAAATCCGTTGAGACCAATTCGACATTCTCTCCCATTTCATGAATGTCAATCCCAGTTTGAACCATCGGTATCTCCACGGAAAAAACACTCCCCTTTCCTACTTCACTGTCCACCCAAATTTTCCCCTTGTGAAGTTCAACCAATTCTTTCGCTAGAGATAATCCTACACCTGTGCCACCAGACACAAATTTTCTACTTGAATCCACCTGATAGAAATGATCAAACACCTTGCTACTGTCTTGTTCCTCAATGCCAATTCCGCTGTCTCTTATTTTTACCAAAATGCTTCTACTTAACAGATCTTCATGAAGCGTTGTGGTTTGAACGCTAACCGTGATTTTTCCGGTGTTGGTAAATTTTAGCGCGTTTGATAAAATATTGTAAAAGACTTTTTCTAAAGCTGCTTCATCAAAATAGCAAATGAGCCTCTCCGACGACCCCATAAATTGGTATTCGATACCCTTTCTTTCTGCCTCTCCCAAAAAAGTCAAGTAAATATCCTTTAGAAATAAATTGAATTCTGCTTTTCTTAAGTCAAGCTTGAGCTTTCCACTTTCAATTCGTGATACATCTAGCACCTCATTCGTTAGCCTATTCATCCGCTGCGCATTTCGATAAATCAGCCTGACCATTTCTGGTTTCAAGGACCCCTCTCTTTCATAAGCTTTCAGCGGACCAATTATCAGAGATAGTGGAGTCTTAAATTCGTGAAGAACTTTTGAAATAAATCTTGTCTTTAGGTTATTAACCTCCAGTAAGTGCTTTGTTTCCTGTTCAAGAAGGCTGCGTGACGTCTCTGCAAACCTCTCTTGTTTCAATCTCGAAGAGATCTCTTGTTTTAATCTGGCTCTCAGTTGTTTTGTTCTGGAAAAGTAAAACCAAGCAAAGGCAATAACCAGAATAGGATATCCTATATAGGTCAAAAGTGAAGGCATAGCTGTGATTAAGAAAGATACATAGACAGAGATCTCTCCGTCGCTCTGTACCTGATAGGCTTGTTATAGCTCTAGATTAGCTGCCACAGCCGACACACTCAATTTCTGAGTTTATTGGTCGAGTGCCGTTCAGTTTCATTCGCAGGTTGTGAATTTTGTCCTTCAAGTCCATGTCGTTGAACATGTCTCCTGTTAATTGAGATTCTAAAGAGCTTATTTCAGATTGAATTGCTTGAGTCGTCATTAGATGTGCTTTTACGTTGTTGTTACGGGTAAGATAAATGTAATTTTCCAAAATCCGATTCCGAAAACCGCACATTTTTATCATAGCTCTTGTAAGGAAAGAAAACGTATGCTACTCTGTTTTCTTCAACGGTATCCTCCACATTAGATAATAATCAAACGAGGTGGCATTTTCTCTTTTGGTGTTTCCAAAGCCAGGAATATCAAATGTTTTGAGAAGCCCCTCACCAGAGACCTTTCTAGAAAACTTCCAACGTAGCGTGAAGCCAGTGTAAAGTTGTGAAACAATTTTTCCTCTTAAGGTAAAATTCAGTTCCATCCATCGTGCCTTCAAATCCGTATTTGACAAGTCTATGTCCTGAGCACCAAAACCATTGTCAAGAGTGTAGCTCAACTGATCGTCAAAGCTAGCTCTGGCATATCGGAGTCCAAGTGCCAGCACATTCCCCTTAGCTGGATTTTGAACGAAGTTTCGATCAACTCCTGCCCGGAAATATGTTCCACTGTTTTCATAAGAATATGTCCCCGAACGTTCGTTCTTCTCAGTGCCAAAATCAAACACATAGTTCCAGGAATTGAAAGCCAACGCCAGCTCGCCTTCATGCATGTCCTTTCCTGAACCCAGCAACGTTCTCCCAGATCGCAAGAGATTGACTCCAAACTTTGCTTCATGAAACCCCAGCTTAGGACGCTTAACCTTGGGGATTTCTGTCTGGCTAAAAGAAGCCATCGAAAGAACTAAAGTCAATATGCTAAAAGTATACTTCAATGTTAGTTGTAAGTTGACGATTAGTGACAATTCCGATAATGGCAGTAGAGTCAAAGGAGCTATTCAACGTATCTAGACCAGAAAAGAACAAAGACGGTTCGCAGTTAGGATCAAAAAGTGAAAAACTTGCGTTGTACCTCACTTGAATGGAATAGTCGTTTGTATCAGAATCAAACAAGAACATTCCTGTTGTGTCAAGCGGATCAAGCGGTAGCCCTATTGCTAAAGAATCTGCCGAGAGTCCAAAAAGGTCTGCAGCCCCGCTAGCAGTCACTCTAAAACCTACCTTCTTGCTTTCTTTTGTTTCAAAGTCAAAAAAGCGCACAACCATGAATGAAGTATTAGAATCGCTGGTGCAGTTATCTATGTCACTGCAACCCAGCAGCACACATATTGACAATATGATCAAAAGTCCCTTTGACATCAGGCGGCAAAAATACATATACAGTCCCTTCTTATTTCCATTAGCTTTGCGGCGCTAGACAGCAGACAAATTTTTAAGGACATCTTTCCTAAGAATCACAACAACTTCTAGCAAACTTGTAGTTTCTCTCAATGAAGACCAAAACGTTAAAAAAAGATAAAGTCAACATCGTCACTCTCGGTTGCTCCAAAAATCTTGTCGACTCCGAAGTAATGCTGACTCAGTTAAAAGGAAACAAGATTGATGCCACGCATGAAGCTGAGAAAGATGACGCCAACATTGTTATTGTAAATACATGTGGGTTCATTGATAACGCAAAGCAAGAATCAATCGATACTATCTTAAGATATGTAGATGCAAAGCAGGAAGGTTTAGTAGACAAGGTCTACGTTTCTGGTTGTCTCTCTCAGCGCTATCGTGATGATCTCCAGCAAGAGATTCCAGATGTTGATGCGTGGTTTGGAACTATGGAACTCCCGCTACTTTTGAAAAAATTCAAAGCTGACTATAAGAAGGAGTTGCTCGGTGAGAGGATCATCACCACAAATCAACATTACGCTTATTTAAAAATCTCCGAAGGCTGTGATCGCCCATGTAGTTTTTGTGCTATTCCCTTGATGAGGGGAAAGCATGTTTCCAAAACAATGGAGCAAGTAGTCGCCGAGGCAGAATCCTTGGTTAAAAATGGCACCAAGGAAGTTCTGCTCATCGCTCAAGATTCTACCTACTATGGACTTGACATCTATAAGAAGAGGAATCTGGCAGAGCTTCTGGATAGACTATCTGATGTTGAGGGGTTGGAATGGATTAGGCTTCACTATGCATTCCCGACAGGATTCCCTGAAGACGTCCTGGACATGATGGCTGCAAAATCAAATATTTGTAACTATCTGGATATTCCACTCCAGCATGCCTCCTCCAACATGCTTAAGCTAATGCGAAGAGGAACAACGAGAGAAAAGACGGAAGCGCTACTCGACAAAATGAGATCGAAGGTCCCCGATATTGCAATTAGAACGACGCTCATTGCTGGGCATCCGCAAGAAACGCAGCAGGATTTTGAGGAGATGATCGACTTTGTAGAGAAGAATAGATTTGAGCGCCTGGGAATTTTTACCTACTCACATGAGGAAAATACCCACTCATATAGTTTTGAAGATGATGTTCCGGAAGAAACCAAACAAGAACGTGCAAATGCCGTAATGGAAGTGCAAGAAGAAATTTCAATGAGCATCAACGAAAACAAAGTAGGAAAAACGGTTAAAGTTTTGATAGATCGTGTAGAGGCTGGGAATTTCATAGGTAGAACAGAGCATGACTCTCCAGAGGTAGATAATGAGGTCATCATTTCGGCTGACGACTCCTACTTACGGATTGGAGATTTCGCCAATATAAAAATTACTGAAGCTACTGCATTTGATTTGTATGGTGAACCAATTCATAATTAATCCGCTTAATTCCTAGTGCAAAAAGAAAATATCCCTTTAGACGAAACTGACTGTTTTAGCTCTCTCTTTATTGATTACATCAATCAAAAACCTGAACTCAAACCCTACTACACAGACTTCCCCTCCATTGAAAATTTTCAATCGTCTATCGACAACAGAAATTTCCCAAAAGCCAGCCGAACGATTCTAGTTGAAGCACTAGAAAGACAATATCAGGATGTTAATGTCTCTGGAAAAGTAACAGAGAAAATCAAAAGTCTGGGTCTGGAAAATACGTTTACAGTTACCACAGGGCATCAGCTTAACATTTTTACCGGACCACTTTACTTTATCTACAAGATTATTACCGTAATCAATGCTTGTAAAGACCTTAAGAAAAAATACCCGAAGCAAAATTTCGTGCCTGTCTATTGGATGGCCTCAGAGGATCATGATTTTGACGAGATCAATCATTTCTACTTTGACCAAAAGAAATACCAATGGGACACAGATCAAAAAGGTGCTGTTGGAAAATTCAAACTCGATGGAATCGAAGAAATACTAAATCAGCTACCCGGAGGAATTGATTTTTTCAAGGAAGCCTATGCTAGAGAAACGCTGGCTGATGCAGGGCGGCACTATGTAAATCATCTCTTCGGAGATGATGGAATAGTTGTTGTAGATGCTGACGACAATAGTTTAAAAAACCTATTCACTCCAGTTGTTGAAGATGATCTTTTCGGTCACTCAGCTCAAAAAGCATCCGAACAAGACACAGAAGGACTCCAATCACTTGGCTACAAAACCCAAGTTTCGGCACGAGAAATTAACTTCTTCTACTTAGACGACAATGTTCGAGAACGAATCGAGAAGGATGGTGATGGTTTCCAGGTTGTTGATACCAACATTCAATTTTCTGAGTCAGAGATCCGGCAGTTGCTTAAGGAGCACCCTGAGAAATTTAGTCCAAATGTGATTCTTCGTCCTCTCTATCAGGAAACTATCCTTCCCAATCTGGCATATATCGGAGGACCGTCGGAGGCAGTGTATTGGTTACAATTGAAATCTGTTTTTGCACATTTCAAAACACCATTTCCATTGCTAATGCCACGCAATTTTGCGCTTGTTGTTTCCAAGAATGACGCGAGCAAATGGGAAAAAACTGGGCTTTCTTCCACTGATTTGTTCTTAAGCAAAAATCAGGCTTTCGAAAAATGGGTAAAATCCAACTCCACTCAGGACTTGAGTTACGCTCCTGAGTTAAGTCAGATTAGTGCAATCTATCAGGAGCTCGGAGAAAAAGCCTCCTCTGTGGACCCAACACTCAAGCAACATCTAGAGGCACTGGAAACGACAGCAAAAAGGAAAATAGAAATAGCAGAGAAGAAGTTGGTCAGAGCGGAGAAAAGAAAACATATCGACAGTCAAAATCAGATTAACGCAGTGAAAGATGTTCTATTTCCAGGCGGAAGTCTGCAGGAACGTCATGACAACTTTCTAAACTTCTATCTAAGTAACCCGCAATTCATCCAAACACTTTTAGATACTTTTGATGCTTTCAATTACAGCATGTATCTATTGTTTGATGAAGATAACTAGACCAACCCTACTTGTAGACAAAAAAAAATGTCTTGAGAACATCAGCAGAATGGCTATTAAGGCTAAGGCTGCAAATGCACAACTTCGACCTCACTTCAAGACGCATCATTCTGGTGAAATTGGGGAGTGGTTCCGCGAATTCGATGTCAGCAAATGCACGGTAAGCTCAGTGACGATGGCCCAGTATTTTGCAACGGCTGGCTGGAATGATATCACTATTGCATTTCCATATAATCCCTTAGAGTCAGAAGATATTTCAGAGATAGCTGGGACTACCTCGCTAAACATTCTCATAGAATCTGAGGAAAGCTTGTGTCTGGCAAATGACTTAATCCAAAACCCTGTCGGCTACTTTCTGAAAATTGATATTGGGACGCACCGGACAGGCATAGATCCGGAAGCGCTTGCACTAATCGAAAGCCTTGTGCAGTCCTCAACCGACAAAGTCAAATTTCAAGGATTCTTAGGGCACGCAGGACACACATACTACTCTCCCAAAGCAGAGATACCTTCAATATTTACAGACTCCCTGCTCATTCTCAACAAGTTGAAGTCACAATTTGGGGGAATCATCAGCTATGGGGACACACCATCCTGCAGTATGGTCAATGACTTTTCAGGAATCGATGAAATCCGGGCTGGGAACTTCGTTTTTTATGACTGGATGCAAAAAGAAATAGGCTCTTGTAAAGTAGAAGATATCAGTGTTTGCCTGGCTAGTCCAGTAGTAGCAATTCATAAGGAACGTGAAGAGGTGGTAGTTTTTGGTGGAGGAGTACACCTCTCCAAAGAAGGACTTGAAGAAAACGGACAAAAGAGCTTTGGAAAAGTGGTTCGATTAAGCACAAATGGGTGGGAGTCTCAGGTTATCGGAAATGTCCGAAAAATATCTCAGGAGCATGGTATTGTTCAAATACCTACTGCCGAAATCTCTGAGCTCAAATTGGGAGACTTGCTGGGAATTCTGCCGGTGCACTCCTGTATGACTGCAGATTTGCAGGGACACTACTATTCAACTGACGGTGAGAAAATTCTCAAGATCATAAAGGACTAGGCTATATGAAGAAATTTCTGTTTTTGACTACACTGTCTCTCGCAATTACCAGCAAAGGCCAATCTGAACTTACATATGACAGTTTGGATACCATGATTGGGCAGATGATAATGATCGGTATTGGCGATTTTTCAGAACCGAATTCCAACGAATCTATTTTTAGGGAAATAAAAGAAGGAAAAGTAGGAGGTGTGGTACTGTACGAGAAGAACCTCTCAAAGGAAAATACAAAAGCGACGTTGGCTCAACTCACAGGTAAACTTCAAAAGAACGCAGAAATTCCGCTGTTTATCGGCATAGATGAAGAAGGTGGTCGAGTCACGCGGTTGAAGGAAAAGTACGGCTTTCCAAAAAATGTTTCCGCTCAGGAACTTGGAGAAATGGACAATCTTGATACCACACGCTTTTATGCCAATCAAATTACGACTTTGCTTGACAGCTTTGGAATAAACATGAATTACGCTCCTGTGGTTGACGTAAATACAAACCCTGAGAACCCAGTAATTGGCAAACTCAAAAGGAGCTATTCATCAGACTATGTCGAAGTGATCAAGCAGGCCAAAGATGTAATTGGTGCACACAACAATAATAACGTGATCCCGGTTTTGAAACACTTTCCAGGTCATGGAAGTAGCAAGAATGATACGCACCTGGGCTTAGCTGATGTCACGGAGACCTGGCAGTTTGAAGAATTGTATCCGTACAAAGCCTTAATTGATAGTGGAGGAGTGACAGCAATAATGACTGCTCATATTGTAAATAAATCATTGGATCAGACGAAAATACCGGCGACGCTCTCAAAACGCGTCGTGACTGGCATGTTACGGGAGTTTCTTGGTTTCCAGGGAGTAGTTGTTTCCGACGACATGCAGATGGGGGCCATCAAGAACGAATACGGTATCAAAGAAGCTGTTCGAATGTCCATTGACGCCGGAGTCGACATTCTAATGTTTGCTAACAATGTGAAAGACTATGACATGGTCACCTCATCGGATGTGCACTCCCTCATTAAGGAAATGGTCGAGGAAGGTGTCATCTCTCGGGAGAGGGTTTTTGAGTCCTATTCTAGAATTATGAATTTGAAAAAGGAGTTTAGACTACTGGACGAAGGTTATTACAAAGCATTAAAGAATAAACTCAAAGGACATCACTAGCATTCGAGATAAAAAAGTTGTTTTTACTATCTTCACCGTTTCATGATCCAATACAATCCCAAATCGTGGTTTTCATTAATCTTTGATGTATACAGTCGCTACGTCATACGGTTATTATTTCCACTGATCTTATTCGCCGGCGTTCTCACAGCCTTTCTGTGTTTTTTATTCATTGACGTTCTGGATATTGTCATTACGGATACAAAAGCATTTCACTCAATCCTGGGGGTAATTCTTGGTTTATTCCTTGTTTTGCGGACCAACACCGCATACGACAGATGGTGGGAAGGGAGAAAATTGTGGGGAAGTCTGGTCAATGACTCAAGACAACTGTCGATAAAATTGGCGACTTATCTGCCAACAGAGTCTACTGAGGACCGCGCATTCTTTCGGAAAATGATTCCCAACTTAGTTTTTTCCATGAAAGAACACCTTCGAGACAGTATTCTCGTGGGCGAAATGGACTTTACCGATTCTGGGGTAAAAGAAAAGATCATCAACAGCAAGCACAGGCCGAACATCATTAACAAGATTTTGATGGAGCGAGTGTTCACTCTTCACAAGAACGGAGTCTTTACAAGTGAGCAGCTAATAATACTTGATAAGGAACTAAAGGGCTTCACAGACATCATTGGTGCTTGCGAACGAATCAAGTCAACGCCAATTCCCTACTCCTACAGTATGTTCATCAAAAAGTTCCTATTCATCTACTCCATCACTTTGCCAATGACATTCATTGGAGAATTCGGATACTGGTCCATTCTCCTGGTAGTTATGGCTTTTTACTTTTTGATGAGTGTTGAGCTTATTTCAGAGGAAATTGAAGACCCTTTTGGAAGGGATATAAATGACTTGCCGCTGGATGAAATTAGTGTGAAGATCAAAAAGAATATCATAGAAATATTCAATCAATAGTTATCTTGGTTGTCCGAAATCGAAAATAATGTCAAATTATAATTACACTATGAAACTTAACCGTATCAAAACCAGCGTTTTAGCATTGGTTGTGCTCTTTCTTTATTCCTGTGGAGGTGGTGGAGAAAAAGCTGCTGACTCAAATGCAGGAGCAGAATTTGAATCCGCCAAAGCTCAAGTTGCCGCGGATGTTAAAAAAGTTATTCAGGACCTTCCTCCTCCATCAGAGGTTCCATATCTTCTAATTGCGGCAGGTGCTGACTTTGACCCAACATTAGTTAACTCCACCGACAATGTCCAGTCTTATCAAAGCGATGTTGACAAAGCAGCATTAAATCTAGGCGTGTACGCTGCAGATATTGGATATCTTTCTTCTTACGAAAAATCAGAAGAAGCTCTTGACTATATGGGCGAATGTCAAAAACTTGCTTCTCCGGTAGGCATTGCGGATGCCATTGACTACGGTATGGTCGCCAGATTCGAAAGCAACATGGAAAGCAAAGATTCCCTTACCAGTATTATCAATGAGGTGATGGAAAAATCCGGAGAGCGACTTTCAGAATTGGACCAGCTAAACAGCGCAGCACTTTTACTTGCTGGTAGCTGGATCGAAGGTATGTACATCTCTACCATGATCGTTAATAATTATCCTGCCGATGGGCTGTCAGAAGACGATGTAAATCTTATTCTCGAACCACTCGTTCAGGTGGTCTTGAAGCAAAAGCAGTCATTAACTGATTTGATGGAAGTAATGAAAGATGTTCCTCAGAGCGAAGGAGTGAAGACTACTATGGCTAACTTGGAAAAAGTAAAAGCCATCTACGATGGTGAGTTGGCAGAAGTCGAAAAGAATATTTCTGAAAACACAGGAAGCTTCACCCTATCCACAAACGTGCTAAACAATATGGCTAGTGAAGTAGGTAGAATCAGAGGCTCTATTGTAGAGTAATTTTCGTTAAAATACTATTGAAAGTCGCCAATCAGATTGTTGGCGGCTTTTTTTATGTCCACCTGAACCAAAAGCATTTTGACCTAGACCCTTAATGCTTATCTTTAGTTTTCCAACCTAACCAACCACTCTTAAATGAGCGAAAAGCTACTAAAAGCAATCATTCAACTTCTCGTAATTGTCGCAAAAGAAGAAGGCGTAGTAGAGGAAACTGAGAAGGCAAGTGTGCGAGACTTCTTACAGGAAAATGTAAGTAGGGAGGACTATGCTAGTTACCTACGTGTTCTCGATCAATATATCGAAGAGATTAGCACCGGTACGGATGACAAAGGTGAAATACAAAAACTTGCTAATGATATAAATCAAGCACTTACCCGACCGCAAAAACTAGTTATCATGGTTCGCTCCATGGAGTTGATCATGGCTGACCAAAAGATCACGGACCGGGAAAAAGAACTTCTTTATTTCCTTGGTGAATGCTTCTTTTTCGATCATTCGGTAATCGATGAAATCAAAACTTTCGTAACGGCGCAGGCCAAGGAGGACTTTTCCAGCGAATCCAGTATTCTGGTCAGTCCGGACGAGCTGGAGAAAGGTTCTAAGATTAAGCATATCAAGCTGGAGAATTTGCGAGGACATGTTGCGTTCTTTAGAGTACCGGGCGTGGAAATCTACTTTTTCAAATACGCTGGCGGAGAACTTCTAACACTCGATGGTCTCTTAATCTCGCCAGGAAAAATTAAAATTTTACCGAATGGCAGTTCGATAAAAGGCAGAAGAACGGACCGACTTTACTTCAGTGATATCCTTACTTCCTATCGAGAAGAAGTTGCGGAAACGAAAATTTCCTTCACCGCAGAGAACATCAGTTATGAGTTTAGAAATGGAAAGAAGGGGTTGATAGATATCAATATTTCCGAATCTTCCGGAAAGCTTTTTGGCTTGATGGGTGGAAGCGGTGCTGGAAAATCCACCTTGCTTAATGTTCTAAACGGTACATCAAAACCGTCGTCAGGAGCTGTACGGATAAATGGCATAGACATATACAAAAATCCAAAACAGGTAGAAGGTGTAATTGGTTTTGTTCCGCAAGACGACCTCCTCATTGAGGATCTTACAGTCTTCCAAAACCTGTATTTTGCCTCCAAGTTGTGCTTTTCAAAAGCCAGCAAAACGGAGCTTGAAGAGCTAGTTGACAAGACGATCGACTCCCTTGGGTTAACGGAAGCAAAAGACCTCAAAGTAGGAAATCCATTACAAAAGACGATTAGCGGAGGTCAGCGAAAACGTCTGAACATTGGGCTTGAGCTACTTCGTGAACCCTCCGTACTATTCGTTGATGAGCCAACAAGCGGTTTGTCATCACGGGATTCTGAAAATATCATGGATCTACTCAAGGAATTGTCATTAAGGGGGAAAATGGTCTTTGTTGTGATCCATCAGCCTTCTTCCGACATTTTCAAAATGTTCGATAAGTTGGTTATTCTAGACACTGGAGGTCATCAAATCTACTATGGTAACCCTGTTGAGTCGGTTACCTACTTCAAGAAGATTGTTGACATGATCGACAAGGAGCAGGGCGCATGTATCGAATGTGGGAACGTTAATCCCGAGCAAATTTTCAACATCATCGAAACCAAAGTGGTTGATGAGTATGGGAAGGTCACAAACAAAAGAAAGTACACTGCCGAGCAATGGCACGAGCATTTCCAGGCAGGTACGGTTATCCCAAAGGAGAAAGAAGAAAGTGAAAAACCGGAGCAAAACCTTTCAATTCCAAGTAGAGTAAAACAAGCTCAAATTTTCTTGAAGCGAGATTTGCTCTCCAAAATCAGCAACCGTCAATACATGATTATCAATGTGTTGGAAGCTCCTATCTTGGCTTTTCTCCTGGCGATCATTACCAAATACTCTGCGTCGGGATCCGGCTACACCTTTTATTCAAACGAGAACATTCCCGTCTTTTTCTTTATGAGTATTATCGTTGCTCTGTTCATGGGTCTCACCGTAAGTGCCGAGGAGATCATTAAAGATCGAAGAATACTGAAACGAGAGACTTTCTTGCACCTTAGTCGATTCAGCTATCTCTCATCCAAGACATTGATACTCTTTGCATTATCTGCTGTTCAAACATTGCTTTTCATTTTAGTTGGCTCGCTTATTCTAGAAATCGAGGGAATGACCATGTCCTACTGGCTTATTCTTTTTTCTGTCTCTTGCTTCGCAAATATTCTGGGTCTCAATATTTCCTCTGGCTTTAATTCCGTGATCACAATCTACATTTTGATTCCCCTTTTGATAATTCCTCAACTAATCCTGAGCGGGGTAGTTGTTGATTTCGACAAGCTTAACAATACCTTTTCCAATGAAAAGAAGGTTCCTCTTATTGGTGAATTAATGACTTCTCGATGGGCATATGAAGCACTGGCTGTTACACAGTTTAAGGACAATCCTCAAAACGAGCAGTTCTACAAACTCGACCGTGTTATCGCCCAAAACACATACAAGTCAATTTACTATATTAAGTTTCTACAGGACAACCTCGCCTGGTGTGAAAAGAACAAAGACAATCCACTCTTTGATCAAAAGATTGAGCTTATCAGAAAGGAGATCAAGAAAGAACTTGCCGTCTTTGGTTCTGACAAATTTCCAGATATTGAGAAGCTAACAAAAGCAGAATTTTCAAAAGCTGTCTTTGAAGATGCAAAACAATTTTTGAGCACACTTCAAGGAGTCTATAACAATAGAAGGAGGCAAGCCAAGACAGAGCTAGATGCAAAAATTGCAGATCTCACTTCAACCGACGAGAAGAATGCTGCCTTCTACGATATGAAGAGTCGATATCAGAATGATCGAATCAATTATATGCTGAAAAACATCGGCACGAAAAAAAGAATTGTAGAGTCTAATGGTGAACTAATACAGAAGATCTATCCAATCTATGCGAAAAACACGGAGCCCAATCATCCTTTTGATTTTAGAGTAAATTTCTACTATCCGGAGAAGCACTTTCTGGGCTCTTATATTGACACCAAGTTCTTCAATGTCCTTGTGATTTGGTCGATGACCCTATTGCTATTTATAGCTCTATATTATGATTGGTTAAGAAAGGTTGTGGGAAGCAAAGAGTAATAAAATCTCGCCTATCTATTTAGACTATTTATTAGCTTCAAAGCGCTTCCGCCAAGGTTTTTAGAAATTATTTGACCGTATGCTGTACTTCCATAAAATTCACCAAGGAACTCAGCCAACAGAGGTTCCCAGTCACAATTTTTGGGCATGATAATGCCAAATTGATCTCCTTTCTTGTCCCCAATGGCATGTCGTTTAATCGGCCATTTTTTTTGAAGAGCTTCGAGATACACGTTCAAATCTAACACTGCAAAAGCTTTACTATTTGTCCTTAATTGAGTCATAATTGGATCCATCTTGGCCATTTCAATAATCTGCATGTCAGCAAAATGCATGCTTTTTATCTCTAGCAGTCGCTGTTGATATGTGGAGGATGACAGTGTGTATGCGGTCATTCCTTCGAACAAAACTGCAATATCATCCATACTTCCTAGCATTGGAGCTCCCGCATTAGAAACTAGAACAGAGACGTTTTCTAAATAGGGCGGGCTAAAAGAATAGATCTTTTTTCTCTCCTCATTGATGCTAATGTTACTCAAGCCAAAAACTGCTCCATTGCCAGTTCTTACATTTTTGAGAAATAAGTCAAAATCTCTTTCATCAATGAATTCCGACGTAATTTGGATGCCTTCCTTGGCTCGTACAAAAGCTTCAAACTCCTGCATCATGTCCACAAGCACTCCTGAAACCAAACCGGTCTCATTCTTAGCTGTGAACCCATAGACTTCGTCGTAGATGTAGACAAACGTTGCTTCTTTGGTCCGTCTTGCATTCTCAAATGACGTTCCAGTATATTGGGCAAAGCATGAAAAAGCATTAAGAGCACTAAATAGATATAGAAAATATAGTGGTAGGTTATTAGGTTTTCGCATGCCCGAAATTATGAAGTTAAATCGGACGACGGGAAACAAATTCGACGAACCTATCTTATCATTTGATAATATTTGAAAAGTTTGTGCATCTTTTCAATTTTCTCTTCTATAACGCGTTTTCCAACTGAGGAAAAGCCCATAAGCAATCCATTTTCCTTATCCTATCATTAATGTGAAAATGCTGAATCTCAAATGTTGCGAGCCGGCCAGGTTCTGAGAAAGAAGCCCTAAATAGGCACGTTCACATGCCGCTCCGCATGATACGACGACCGAACCAATGGTCCAGACTCTACATATTTTAATCCTCTTCGCAGACCTTCCTCTTTGAAATGCTCAAACTTGTCCGGGTGAACAAATTCAGCAACTTCAATATGGCGTTTGGTCGGCTGTAGGTATTGCCCTAGCGTTAAAATATCCAACCCGTGAGCAACTAGATCATCAATTGCTTTGTACACTTCTTCGTCCTGCTCTCCCAGCCCAAGCATAATCCCCGATTTTGTTCTTTTTCCTGCTTCCTTTGTGATTTTGGTCTGTTCCAGACTTCTTGCATATTTTGCCTGAGGTCGTACTCGCCTATATAGGCTCTCGACAGTTTCCATATTGTGGGAAACAACCTCTTGTCCTCCTTCGATCATGCGATGCAAAGCATCCCAGTTGTTTTTCACATCCGGAATTAACGTTTCGATGGTGGTCTGTGGCGATTCTTTCTTGGTTTCTACAACTGTCTGGTACCAAATTTCAGCTCCTCTATCCTTCAGCTCATCTCTATTCACAGAGGTAAGAACCGCGTGTTTAACTCCCATCAATTTAATCGCCTCAGCAACTCTCTTGGGTTCCTCCTCATCGTACTCTGGTGGTCTGCCTGTTGCCACTGCGCAAAACGTGCAACTTCTTGTGCAAACATTTCCCAAAATCATAAAAGTAGCAGTTCCCTCACCCCAACATTCTCCCATATTGGGACAATTTCCACTCTCACAAATGGTGTGAAGTTTATGTTGATCTACTAACCTCCTAACCTTTGCGTAATTCTCTCCAACAGGCAACTTAACATGCAACCAGTCTGGCTTTCTCTTTTTCTCTGGACTATCTACGACAGGTAAATCAATCATAATTGAGTTAAAATTTCGATAAACAAAGGTAGTGAAAGGAGAAGTGAAAAAATTACTTTCTAGTTCCCCAGAAGAGAGTAAAAAATACGGAGGTGAACGTAGATCGGTTACTTTGAGTAGGAACTAGGATTACCTTTTTTGTGTACGTTTCTACCATAAACCCTAACTCAATACCTGCAACATTACTTCGATACGTTCCAAACTCAAAGGAGGTTGATGCTTTGACGTTCAAACCAGGAACAAGGTCAGTCTCCCCCAAGCCTTGCAATAACTTCCCTGGACCCGCAATTGATTCTGGAGATGGCCTGCGGTCTGGATCAAATTTTTCATATTGCCCGTCCGGGGCTAAAATGTAGTAGGGATTTACCAGTCCAAAAGTAGGGCCTGCTGAAGCACCGGCACTAATTTGAACACCTTGCTGAGTAGCTTTCTTGAAAAGCAACTTCTCTCGGCCATATTGCAATCGAATGGCGTAGAGGTAATTTGTTTTCCCGTAGATGAAGCTTTGCCCTTGAGCGCCAACATACCTGCTTTCGCTTGGATGTTTTACATTGGAAAGTTCCAAACCAAAGGTCTCATAAAAATTATCGCCATGGGAACGACTATATCGCACCATCAATCCGCCAATAAGTCCTCCGTTGGTGTTTTTATTAATTCCCCAGATAATCTCAGAATTATACTCGTAGTCCTCGCCATCAAACAACTGAGCAGTTGTGATGAAAGGTAACAGCAGCACAAATAGAATAGCAACCTTCTTCATCGTCTAATAGAACAAAGTTAACGATCTCTCCCCTAAACAGTTTCTGTGTCCTTGGCGATCGAACTAATTTCGTCAAAATCAATACCTGAGTGGGAAGAATGATGAACGACTTTACCCCCTTTTATCAGTAGCGCTTGTGGAGATTGATGTAAAACTCCAAATTCACGCTCAACAGCATTTGAAACATCTCGATGCGAGATAAGATCCAGGAAATAGGCTTGAATGTCAGTGTCCTCCCATTTTCTTTCAAGTCTGTTCAGGGACATCGAACTAATTGAGCATCTAGTACTGTGCTTGAAAATCAAGACTGGCTCCGCAATAGAACTTTGTTTGAGTTCTTCCAGTTGATTTACACTATTCAGGGTATTCCAATTCATACTATTAATTATTCCAGATATCCTTTTCGTTTTTGTCAAACTTTGGACTTCTTACTGAGGCTTTAACACCATCTGACGCTTCCTTGTTCCCATTAACGCGCACCCAGAAAATATTCCATTTCCTAAACATCTTCCGAACCTGAGGGCTCGTGAACTTCATGGCAAAATGGTAGTTGCTACTTGGATGCTGGTCTCCAGGGCCACGTCTTGAAATTTTCATGTTACCTCGATAGTCTGCTGTGACATTGTAGTATCTGTGCTGCTCTCGGTATCCTTTGTGTATAATGAACCTGTTCTTGCCGGTAGAATATCTTGGTTTCACTTTAAATTCAAAGGGTTGAAATGGCATTCCCTGAGAGTATCTCGGAGAAACCTTAAAGCTCATTCCTCGAAATGGATTGCTAGGAGAATACCTGGGAGAAATTTTATAGTCCCTAGCTCTAAATGGCATTCCTTGCGAATATCGAGGGCTAACTTTGAATTTAGATCCTCGAAATGGATTGCCAGGCGAGTATCTGGGGCTTGCCTTATACTTAGATCCTCGGAACGGATTTCCCGCTGAATACCTGGGGCTTACCTTATACTCTGACCCCCTGAATGGATTGCCGGGAGAATAGCGTGGTGTGACTCGATACTGCGAACCTCGAAAAGGATTACCTGAAGAATAGCGAGGCGTAACACGATATTGAGAACCTCGAAACGGGCTCCCCGAAGAGTACCTTGGTGTGATTCGATAATCCCTTGACCGAAATGGCGAGCCCGAAGAATATCTCGGCGCAATACCTTTACTCTTAAAGCTAACCCTACCTTGCGAAAATCTTGGACTGGTCTGTCCAACTACTTTTTGCCGATTGGCCCCCGGTGCTCTTCTGACCTTATTTTTATTTCGAAAAAATAGGAATCCAGAACTCTTAACCTTCGCGGTTTTTAGACGGCTTTGATTGTCCTCAAGTAGTTGTGCCTCCACTTGAAGTCCCATTAGCAAAATCGCTATCGCTATAAATAAGAGCTTTTTCATATCGAAATCACCCAAAGGTTTGCATTTTAGGTGATAATCTCAATCAAATGGCTGCCTAAATCTGTATTGGCTCCCCTTGAGAGTTTAGTATCTCATACTCAGTCAAGGCCATAGAACTGTCTTCCACCAGATTAATCCAACGAAAATATTTCGAAAACCATTTAACTCTTCGAGAAAAAATTCCAGCTGTAAAGTAGGCGAACAGATACGGATGCATTGAAATGGTAATCTTCTTCTCATTTTGAGACTCGATGATGTACTTCAACGTATTGTCAATCTGATCTGCAATTTGGATCGATGCTGAGATCTTACCAGTACCACTACATGATGGGCAGATTTCCCGAGTTGTGATATTAACCTCCGGGCGAACCCTTTGTCTTGTGATTTCCATCAAGCCAAACTTCGAAAGGGGGAGAATAGTATGCTTAGATCGATCATCCTTCATCTCATCCTTCATCTTAGCATAGAGTTTCTTCTTGTTCTCAACTCTACGCATGTCAATGAAATCAATGACAATAATTCCGCCCATATCTCGAAGGCGCAATTGGCGTGCAATCTCTTCTGCAGCCTCCATATTTACTTTCAACGCGGTATCCTCCTGGTTATCCTCTCGGTTGGATTTGTTTCCGCTGTTCACATCTACAACATGAAGAGCTTCGGTATGCTCGATGATCAAGTAACCACCAGTTTGCATACTCACAGATTGTCCAAAAGACGTCTTGAGTTGTTTTTCTACCCCAAGTGCTTCAAAAATCTTCGTCTTTGCGGTATAGTGCTTGAGAATTTTCTCCTTATCTGGAGCTATCCCTCTAATGAAGGTTTTTATCTCCTGATACAGGTCCTTATCATCTACGAGAATGCTGTCAAAGCTCTCGTTCAGGACATCTCGGAGAATAGAATTTGCTCGATTCATTTCCCCGATCACCTTGTCACGCACTTTGGCGGTCTGCAGGGCTTTCATTCCGTTGTCCCATTTTTCAAAGAGATTTCGGAGGTCTGTATCAAGTTCTTTTACTTCTTTTCCCTGGGCTACAGTTCTGATTATTACACCAAATCCCTCGGGTTTGATTGAGCTAATAAGTCTGCTCAGTCTTTTTCGCTCGTTAGAATCAGTGATCTTTTTAGATATGCTAACAGCGTTGGAGAAAGGTACCATGATTAGGTATCTTCCTGCTAGTGACAACTCACATGAAAGTCGTGGGCCTTTTGTAGAAATTGGTTCCTTCACAACCTGAACAAGGATCTTTTGTCCTTTGGTCAGGACCTGGCTCATTTTGCCAAGCTTGTTTATGTCTTGCTCTTTTTTGAAACCTGCGAGCTTTCCGCTGTTGAGTTTTTTTGCTAAAGTGAGCTTCGTAAACTTATTTAAGGATTGAACCTGAGGGCCTAAATCCAGGTAATGTAAGAATGCATCTTTTTCATATCCAAGATCAACAAAGGCAGCATTCAATCCTTGAACAACTTTCTTTACCGAACCTAAATAAATGTCTCCTACATTAAACGAATGTCCACCACCATCTTGGTGGAATTCAACCAGCCTTCTATTCTTTAATAAAGCAATTCGACATTCTTCGCGAGTTGAGTCAATGATTAGTTCATTACTCA
Source organism: Cyclobacteriaceae bacterium (assembly GCA_039961455.1). Taxonomy (GTDB): domain Bacteria; phylum Bacteroidota; class Bacteroidia; order Cytophagales; family Cyclobacteriaceae; genus Ekhidna. The sequence continues at coordinate 21,406 of JBDVJN010000065.1, forward strand.
TAGCGAATTAGTTTGAATGTCCTACTTCTTTTTGTGTCTGTTCTTTCTCAGTCTTTTCTTTCTCTTGTGAGTAGAGATCTTGTGTCTCTTCCTTTTCTTACCACACGGCATAGTTTTCTAATTTTTAAATTTCTAAATGTTTTACAGTCCTTTCAGATAATCTGTTGCCATCATTTTTATGGCTGGGATCGAATCTTCCGAACTTAATATTTCTTCCAAAAGCAGTTTTGCCTGCGATTGTTCATTTATCTCAATCATTGAAACTGCCAGGTAAAGCCTTGCTTCCTGGTCTGACGTATCCAACAATACAAGTTTCTCAAAACGTTCTCTTGCTCTATCAAACTGGCCGCTTTGAATGGAGAGCAATCCCAAATTCAAAATTGCTTGACGGTTGTTTTCGTCAGCGGCTAGCACTTCTCGTAAGAGAGCGATTCCAGTCATTGGATTCTCACTCGTTACCAGTGTCATGGCTAGTTTGTTTTTTAGCAAGAGATTTGATGGATCTTTATCCAACAATTTTTCTAAAACACTCTTCGCTTTTTCCGAATACTCCTGAGCTTCTGATTGGCTTTGTGACCGCTCAAAAGCTTTAAAGTAAACATCTGCAACGAGCTCTGAGGGTTCGTTCAACCACTTTTCCATCCCTTCTCCCAGAGTAATTGCACTATCCAAAACACCGTAGTCCAGATAGTAGCTCGCTAAAGAGTGCGCAAAGTTAATTTTTTTATCCACATTTTCTTCCTCTCCCATCAATCTTCTTAACTCCAACATGCGTGACCTTACATCAGAGGGGATTTTCATACCATGACTCTCTGCACTTGCGGCAACCTCCTGAAGTTGATCATTCTCCACCACGACTCTAGGAAGTTGGTATAAAATAACTACGAGCGCAAGTGCTCCAACCGATAAAAAGATCTGTGATTTATTCAACTACCTGATTTTGTTGCTCTTTTTAATCTTCTCTACAAATAGCTTTGAGGGCTTAAAGGAAGGAATAAAATGCTCCTCGATGACAATAGCTGTATTCTTAGAAATGTTTCTCGCTATTTTCTTTGCCCGTTTTTTGTTAACAAAGCTTCCGAATCCTCTTACATAGACATTCTCTCCGTTGGCCATATTGCCTTTAACAACGGAAAAGAATGCTTCGACTGACGCTTGAACGTCCGCCTTATCAATTCCGGTCTTATCAGCAATTTCATTTATTACGTCAGCTTTAGTCACAACACTCTGATTTTTAGGTGGGTAGTTATAAATTAGGTCGCCAAAATTAATTTTGCACCTTCATATAAAAAAAGAAAAGACGACATTTAAATTATCAAAGCTCAATCCTTTTCCGAAAAGCTAATTCACTGGTACACAGAAAGAAAGCGAGACCTGCCCTGGCGTAAAAGCAAGGACCCATATAAGGTATGGCTATCCGAGATTATACTCCAGCAAACTCGGGTAGATCAGGGTACGCCATACTATCTGAAATTTGTTGAGACATATCCCACGATTGCAGACCTTGCCAATGCTGAGGAGACTGAAGTACTACGGTTATGGCAGGGCCTAGGCTACTATTCAAGGGCAAGGAACCTCCATGCGACTGCAAAATTTGTAGCAAACACGTTAAGGGGTGTTTTTCCAAAGACATATCTGGAGATTGTAAAGCTAAAGGGGGTTGGTCCGTACACAGCTGCAGCGATCGCTTCCATCTGTTTCAACGAACCAAAACCAGTGGTAGATGGGAATGTTTTTCGTTTTGCCAGCAGATACTTTGGCATTGCTGAGGACATTGGAAAACAGAAAACCCGAACGATTTTCGAAAACGTTCTTTCGAAATACATTTCGCATACATCTCCTGGCAATTTCAACCAGGCGATGATGGAGTATGGATCCAAGGTATGCACTCCTTCACCGGACTGTTCGCAATGCGGTTTCAATCTGGACTGCATAGCAATGCAAAAGAACTTACAGGACCAGCTTCCAGTCAAAACTAAGAAAACAAATGTGAGAGACCGTTTTCTTCATTATTTGGTGTTTAATGATGGTTCCCATTTTCTAATGCGTCAGCGAAACAAAAGCGATGTTTGGGCTCACCTCTACGATTTCAATTTGATTGAAGGTGACATGGACAGAGATGAGGTGTTTGAAAACGCCAAAAAATTAATCAACCACGATTTTGTAATCGAAGAAGAAAGTGAAGTGTTTCAACACCTTCTGAGCCATCAAAAAATCAAAGCGGTTTTTTACAGAATCACGCTAAATACAGAACAAATAAAAAAAGTAAAGAGTCCCTTTGGAAAACCATATTCCGTTGAGGAAATTGTAAATTTGCCGAAACCTAAGTTAATCGTTAACTACTTAGAGAAAATCGGAATTAAATCGTAACGAACTATGTCTGGAGTAAATAAAGTAATCCTTGTTGGTCGATTGGGAAAAGACCCAGAAGTAAGACACTTAGAAAATGGTGCAACTGTTGCAAATTTTTCTATGGCAACATCTGAAACGTACAAAGACAGGAATACTGGCGAAAAAAGAGAGACCACAGAATGGCACAATATTGTTTTGTGGAGAGGATTGGCAGAGGTAGTAGAGAAGTATGTGAAAAAAGGAGATATGATCTACATTGAAGGAAAGCTCAAAACAAGATCGTGGGAAAAGGATGGAGTCACCAGATATACAACTGAGGTAGTTGGCGATAATATGACCATGCTTGGTGGTGGAAGCAACTCATCGGGAGGTGGTGGAACACCATACCAGGAAAACACGTATCAACAGCCTGCAGCAGAGCCACAAGCACCACAGGCAGCGCCGAGTGCACCAGTTGCAGATGCAACTGATGACCTCCCTTTTTGAACGAAAGAACAATTAATTGGAAACACCGGACGACCCGCTCCCCACGTTTTTGTTAAGTATAATGGCTGAAGTGCCATTCTCCTTCTTCTTATTAATCGGATTAGTACTACTGGTACTGCTGCTTCTCTCTGCGTTAATTTCGGGGTCCGAAGTTGCTTTCTTCTCGCTAACACACGACCAGATCGCAAAATGCAAAAACTCAGAGGATAAAGGAGAACAAAGGATCAGTCGATTACTCTACAATCCCAAGAGGTTACTTGCAACCATCCTGATAGCAAACAACCTTGTCAACATATTCATTGTAACCATCTCCACTTTTGCCACTTGGCGCATCGTTGGACCGCAAGGAAGAGAAGGTGTAACGATCGCAATACTTACGATTGCTATCACCGCGATGATTATTTTCTTTGGGGAAATCATTCCAAAAGTTTATGCTAATCACAATGGAATTGGATTTGCTCGAAAGACCTCCGGTTTGCTGGTTGTCTTTGACAAATTGTTCCTCCCGGCATCTTGGTTATTAATGACGTTAACAGGTTTGATTGAAAAGAGAATGGAGAAAAAAGGTTACAATTTGTCCGTTGAAGAAATGAATCAGGCGTTGGAAATCTCGGTAGAAAAGGAGGCTGTGACCGAAGAGGAAAAGGGAATCCTAAAAGGAATCGTGAACTTTGGAACCCTGTCAGCCAAGCAGGTAATGAAATCCAGAATGGATATCACTTCTATCGATAGGGAAACGAATTTTCATGAGTTAATGGATATAGTTAACAAAACTGGCTATTCACGAATTCCTGTTTTCAATGAGACCGTAGATAAGATCGAGGGTATTCTCTACATTAAAGACCTACTCCCTCACTTGAACAATGAAGACACTTTTGATTGGTGTAGCCTTTTGCGCGAAGGGTTTTTCATTCCGGAAAGCAAGAAGATAGATGATTTGTTTAGAGATTTTCAGGAAAAACAAGTTCACATGGCAATTGTGGTAGATGAATATGGCGGCACGTCCGGCCTGATAACTATGGAGGATGTTATTGAAGAGATTGTGGGCGAAATCAATGATGAATTTGATGATGAAAGTGAGATTTCATACCAGAAGGTCGACAGTCAAACATTTATCTTCGAAGGTAAAACTTCGCTCAATGATTTTTGCAAAATTACTGATGCGGATAGTTCCATATTCGATGAAGTGAAGGGTGAAAGTGAATCGTTAGGTGGTTTACTTTTAGAAATTAACTCTGTTCTTCCTCATGCTGGAGAAAAAATTAACTATAAAGGTTTTCTCTTTACCATTGTTGCTGTAGACACGAGAAGAATTAAAAAAGTCAAAGTCTATATCAAATCAGAAAAAGAACACGTTTCTGAAATCGAAGACTAATGAGACACCTAGTACTAGTTTCTTTCCTTCTCCTTTCTTGCAGCTCAGAGTATTTACCAAAGCCAAAAGGATATAATAGAATCGACTTACCAGAGGCCGAGTACTTAAGCCTGGCAGATACCTTTCCGTATCAATTTGATTACTCAAAACACGCACAAGTTCTCAAAGACAGCAGCTGGATCGCCGAACGATACTGGATCAATCTGTTTTATCCCGAAATGGATGCTAACATCCAGATCACATACAAGCCTGTTACCGATTCAATCATTCGAGAGTACTTGACTGACTCTTACAGACTAACCTCGCAACACAATGTCAAGGCATATGCGATTGATGAGTCAATTCTTGAACTACCAAACGGAATGTTTGCCTCATTTACTGAATTGGAGGGTGAGGTGCCTACACAGGTGCAATTTCATGTTTCAGATAGTATCGACCATTTTCTAAGGGGAGCATTATATTTCAAAACGGCCACCAAAAATGATTCTCTGGCGCCCGTCATTGATTACCTTAAAAAAGACATCATCCAACTTTTGATGACTTTAGAATGGGCGGAGTAGTCTTCACTACTCAGTTTTCTTGGCTCTGCAAGTTGGACAAATAGCCTCTATGGCTTCTCACGGTTCATAAAACCTCCATGCTTACTAAATGTCTACCTGAAATTTTCTTCCAAAAGTCAACTTCGAATCCAACTTTGCGTCTGTCAACGAATTATAACTAAACAAAGAAACTTTAGACTTATGTTAAGATTACGACATGGAGCAAAAATGCTCTCCCTTTTGGGAATTGCACTGATAGTGAATTCGTGTCTGCAAGATGGCGAGATCACTTCCCCAGTACCGGAGATAACTGGAATTAGCCCTTCAGCAGGGATTGCAGGTGATGAGGTAATTATCACCGGAAGCAATTTTGGTAAGACACCGACAGAAAATACTGTGCAGTTTAATGGAGTGACCGCTGAAATTAAATCAGCCGCAAAGAACACGCTTACTGCTATCGTTCCTGCAGATGCCACCACCGGCAAAATCATTATCACTGTAGATGATCTTGCCGTCGTTTCGAGTTTTGATTTCATCATAACACAATCAGAAGCACCAACCGTAGATTCTTTTGAACCACAAAAAGGGCGACCTGGTGATGTGGTTTTGATCACAGGAGAGAATTATAGTGAGACACTGGAAGAAAACAAAGTAATGTTCAACGACGTTGCGGCCATCATTACGGAGGTTACAAAAACAAGCATAACAGTATCCGTTCCTGACGAAGCAACCACTGGTAAATTAATGGTTGAGGTAAATGGGCTTTCTGGAGCATCAAGCTCAGATTTCACAGTGCTTTCGTTGCTTTCAATTACCTCCATTGATCCGCTTGCTGGCACTGTCGGAGCAGAGGTGACAATTACAGGAACAAATTTTAGCTCTACACTTACCGAAAATGAGGTGATGTTTAACGGTGCCGTTGCTAAAATCGTCTCTGCCACAGAAGAGACAATTATCGTTGTGGCTCCTTTAGCGGCCACAAACGGGAAAGTATCAGTATCAGTAAACGGAAGCACTGTTGTTTCTTCATCCGACTTTGAGGTGCTTGTTCCCGCAATTAACAGTTTCACTCCGTCCATTGCAGCAGCAGGTGACGAGTTAACAATACTGGGCGAAAACTTTAGCCCAGATCTTCAAAGCAATATTGTGTCTGTAAATGGTGTAGAAGCAATTGTCAATAGCGCAACTACAAACCAGCTAACAGCCACTATTCCCGAGGGTTCTGGAGTTGGAAAAGTGTCGGTTAGCATTGGTGAACAATCGATTGAAAGTTCTTTTGATTTCGAATACATAGTTGACATCCCCAGAGATGGCTTAATCGGATTTTATCCATTCGACGGAAATGCCAATGATGAAAGCGGAAGCGGTTTGCATGGAGTGTCTAACGGAGCGACGTTAGTAACCGATCGCTTCGGAAATCAAAATCAGGCATATTCTTTTGATGGAGTAGACGACTACATTGACATGGGAAACCCCACCGAGCTACAGATCAGTGATCAAATTACAGTTGGTCTTTGGACTCGGTCTAGTTCATTTGTAAAGAACAGAATGCTAGTTTCAAAAACTGATAGAGTGGATGGTTACATCTTCGACACCGGAGAGTTGGGTGATGGTTCTCAAGGATATTCAGTGTTCGTTTACTCTTCCACCGCCACGGGAACAAATTTTGCCAGGCTGGGCGAGGATTATGTGGCGGATGAGTGGACGTTTCTCGCTTTCACGCTTGACGACACTAATATCACATTTTACCAAGACGCAGTTGAGACCTTCAGTTACGATAAAGCAACGCCTTTGACGGACGGTTCAACAGGAAACTTCCAAATCGGTGGTGGTGACAATCATTTTTTCTTTGGAGGAGAAGTTGATGATGTAGCTGTCTACAACAAAACACTTTCGAAGGAGGAAATCTTGCAACTATACAATCAAAATTTGACAAAAAAATAAATCCGAGCACCCGCACTAAAGAGCGCTGAATTTTCGGCGCTCTTTTTTATGCTTCACGTAAATTAGCTGCATGCATGGCTTCTTTGATCGGCCCATAGAGTTTCTGAAAGGTGTCGGCCCACAACGGGCAGAGTCGCTCAACAAAGAATTGCAAATCTTCACTTTTGGAGACCTTCTCCAGCATTACCCCTTTCGGCACGAAGATCGCAGCAAATTTTACAAAATAGATGAGCTCACTGCCGACCTACCCTATATACAGATAATCGGAGAGTTTAAATCTTTTGCAAACATTGGCGTTGGGAGAAAAACCAGACTCGTTGGTCGTTTTTCTGATGATACGGGAACCATCGAAATGGTCTGGTTTAAAGGTGCGCAATGGATCAGGAAGAGTTTGACAATAGGTGTTAAATATGTCGTTTTTGGAAAAGCCAACGCCTTCGGGGGCAAGCTCAATATTGCACATCCAGAAGTTGAAATACAAACCGAAAAAAATACAAAAGGCGGCTATCTTCAGCCCATTTACCACACATCAGAAAAGTTGAAGAAAAAGGGGATGGAGAGCAAATTCTTCAGCAAAGTGATGAAAGTCCTGCTCGTGGAGGCGGTCAATCATATACAAGAAACCTTGCCGGAAAATCTAACTAACCAGTTTGCATTGATTGATAAAAAAACTGCGGTTGTCGCTAACCACTTCCCGCGAACTTCGCATCAACTCAGTCAAGCGCAGAACAGACTAAAGTTTGAGGAGCTCTTCTTTGTTCAACTCAGGCTAATCAAACTCAAAATTGCCAGAACTGAAAAGTATAAAGGTGCAGTTTTGAACAAAAGTGATCTTCTTAACCAGTACTATGAAAACTATCTTCCTTTTGAGTTGACCGATGCTCAGAAAAAGGTGATCAAGGAAATCTACGCTGATATTAGATCCGGTCAACAGATGAATCGCCTTGTTCAAGGGGATGTTGGCAGTGGAAAAACAATGGTCGCCTTTTTGTCGATGCTTATTGCCATTGGAAGTGGCTACCAATGCGCATTTATGGCTCCCACAGAGATTTTAGCCGAGCAGCATTTCAAAGGGCTACAAGAACAAGCCAAACAAATGGGTCTCCACATTGCCCGACTCACAGGCTCTACTCCCACTTCAGAAAGAAAGCTTATTCATGAAGGGTTGATGTCCGGAGTAATTACAATTTTGGTGGGCACTCATGCACTGTTAG
>JBDVJN010000066.1:0-13886 GCA_039961455.1 Cyclobacteriaceae bacterium
CGGGAAATACCTTTCTAATGGTGACGTCCACAAATTTTTCAAGAGATATTCTGGAAAAATATTTCATAAAGAATCCTTCTGAAAAAAAGAAACTTTTGATCCAGCGAACGGCGATTGTTGTGCTAGGCTTCGTGGCATACCTCATCATGACGCAGTTTGAAGAAATACTCGCGATGGCATTCATATCCTACACCATGATCGGTGCGGCACTGGCTCCAGCCCTTCTCGCAACCTTCTTTTGGAAGCGAGTCACCAAGCAAGGTGGTATTGCATCAATTCTAGCTGGTATGCTGACAGTGATTTTAATCGAAGTCTTGAACCGTGTTTATGCAACGGAACCCATTGATTTCGGTATCATGTCTTTTCCATATGATTCCAAAATGATTGCAATTCCTGCATTATTAGCATCCATCATTGCATTGGTGGCAGTAAGCCTTATGACCGAGCCAACAAAAAAAGAAATCGTCGATCCTTTTTTCGAGAAAGAGTGAGTTGACCTAACTTCGCGCAAACGTTTGCAAGTCATCTCAGTAGGCTATTTAAAATCCAGTAACACTCAAAAAATAATGCAAGAATTCGGCGTAAAATCAAGCAAAAATGATCTATCAAGTCTTGGAATCAATGTTCGTGAGGCCAGATGGAATCTAAGTCAATCCGAGCTGATTGAAGAGACATTAAAAAATAATGAAGGCGTACTAACATCTACTGGTGCCCTAATGTGTGACACTGGAAAGTTCACTGGTAGATCTCCCAAAGACAGATTCATTGTTGAAGATGAAAAAACCAAAGATTCTGTGTGGTGGGGAAATATCAATATCCCTTTTTCGCCAGATGATTTCGACAAGCTATTTCAAAAGATGTTGAAGTTTGTCGAAGACAAAAAGGTGTACGTACGGGAGGCATATGCCGGTGCTGACAAAACTCATCGTTTAAGGGTGAGAGTTATTAATACCATGGCTTGGCACAATTTGTTTGCTTACAACATGTTTCTGAGACCTGAGGATTATAAACTCAAAGAGTTCGATCCAAATTTCACCATCCTTTGCGTTCCAGAATTTGAAGCTGACCCAGAAGTAGATGGCACAAGACAATCAAATTTCGCAATTGTCAACTTCACCAAACGAATGATTATCATCGGTGGAACTGCTTACTCGGGAGAAATGAAAAAAGGGATTTTTTCGGTACTGAACTACCTTCTACCACATGAGGACGGAGTACTTAGTATGCACTGTTCAGCGAACATGGGAATAGAAGAACAAGACACTTCGATCTTCTTTGGTCTTTCAGGAACCGGTAAAACTACGCTGTCTGCCGACCCAAATAGGCTTTTGATTGGTGATGACGAGCATGGATGGACTGCCAAGAACGTCTTCAATTTCGAAGGTGGCTGTTATGCTAAAGTGATCGACCTATCTGCTGAAAAGGAGCCGGATATTTATAACGCCATCCAGTATGGAGCCATTCTTGAAAACACAAGATTCAAGGAAGGAAACAGAGAAGTTGATTACGAAAATTCCTCTGTCACTGAAAACACCAGGGCATCATATCCCTTACACCATATTCGAAATGCAGTAGATCCTTCCATCGGGGGCATTCCTCGAAACATCTTCTTTTTGACCTGTGATGCCTTCGGTGTAATCCCTCCTATCCAGCGACTCTCCAAAGGACAAGCAATGTATCACTTCATTTCAGGCTACACTTCGAAAGTTGCAGGAACTGAAGCTGGAGTGACTGAACCTGAACCAGTATTCTCAGCATGTTTCGGAGCACCGTTTCTTCCTTTGCACCCAACCAAGTACGCGGAGATGCTGGGAGCAAAAATGGACGAAAACGAAGTAAACGTCTGGTTAGTAAATACGGGATGGACCGGCGGGCCATATGGAGTCGGAAGCAGGATCAGCTTAAAGTACACACGTGCAATGATTACGTCCGTTCTCAACGGATCACTAGATAATGTTGGATTTAGGACACATTCCATTTTCGGAGCGGAGATCCCAATGACATGTCCAGGTGTACCAGGAGAAATCCTTAGCCCTAGAGAAACATGGAAGGATGATGTAGCTTTTTACAAAAAGGCCAATGACCTTGCAAAAAGGTTCAACGATAACTTTCAGAAGTTTGAAGAGTTTGCAAATGAAGAAATCATGGATGGCGCCCCGAAAAAGAATAAAAAATATATAGGGGAATGAATTTCTGGGTTGTATTGTAATTGTAAAAAAGCCCAAATAACAACAGACGTATTTAGCAACCTACATCCTAAATCATAATTAGTGACCAGCGATCTTCCAAAAGGACTAGTTTTTCTTTTCAGTTTCCTTATGTCCTTCCTTGGAATGGCGCAAGAAGATATTTTAGTCAATGAGTCTTTTGAGAGCAAAAGCTTAAGCTTTATTCTTTCAGATCTTGAAGAGAAATACAATTTCTCCATTTACTACAAATCAGAGTGGGTCAGTGAAACTGACGTATCACTGACTATCGAAAATCGCCCACTGCTGGAGGCTCTCAATTATGTTCTAAAAGACGAGGATCTAAGTATCGAAAAATTGGTTGACAATGTCTACGTGGCTTTTTCCAATCAGAATATCGGTACTAAGAACTATCTAGTGACCCTAAAGGGGAAAGTTGTTGATGGAAACACCAATGAACCAGTAGCAAATTCTATAGTACGTATACCGGAACTCGAACTGGCTACAGTTACCGATTTGGAGGGAAATTACAGCTTTGAGTTTAATGCAGGCACATATCTCATTACCGCGAAATCCATTAGTTCTGACTTGAGTCGAGACGTGATGCAATTGTACGAAAATCAGGAATATGACATTGAAATCTTCGAACGCGTAGTTGAACTGGATGATGTTGTGATCACCGGAAGAAGTCAAGACGAGAACCTTGCCGATTCGAATCCTGGCAAAGTGTCCTTTACCTTGGAGAGCATTAGAAAACTGCCAAGTTTGATGGGTGAGACTGATATTTCGCGCATCATACTTTCACTTCCTGGAGTTCAGACCGTAGGTGAAGGTGCTACTGGATTCAGTGTTAGAGGTGGAGCGATTGATCAGAATCTTATTCTGATGGACGGGGTCCCCCTTTACAATTCTTCACATTTACTGGGGTTTTTCTCGATTTTCAATCCTGACCTTGTCAATGATTTCACTGTTTATAAGGGAAATATACCAGCACAGTATGGCGGGAAACTATCCAGCGTCGTAAGTGTAGATATCAAAAACCCACAGGCAGACAAAATTAAGATTTCTGGTGGTGTAGGACCCGTTTCCAACAAAGCATTTATTAACCTACCAATTGTTAAGGAGAAACTTTCTGTAGTTGTTGGGGGCAGATATAGTGATCCCACCTGGATTTTAAAATCTGTTGACGACCTTGATGTGAAAAAGAGTTCTGCCAATTTTTATGATGGAAATGTAAAAGCAATCTATTCGTTAGGTGAAAAGGACGTGTTCAAGGCAAATGCATATCGGAGTCACGACTTCTACGATTTCGGCTCGGATACCTCATTTACATATTCCTCCGAACTAGCTTCTCTCGATTGGGATCATCAGTTTAGTATGAGTCTCTTCGGCAAGCTTCATGCCTATCACTCCAACTATGCCGCTGAGCTTGATTCTAGATCCCAGTTTAGGGAATTTGACTTCCAGAATGGCATTTCGTCTGATGGATTAAAGATCAGTCTTGATCTTCGACGAACTGAGCGCCTAACCTATATTTTCGGAACTGAGCTAAAAAGTACCACCTTCAGTTTCGGGAAAATTGATCCTGTAAATGCGTCCCCCATCGAATCTCGTGATCTCGGTAGCAACAAATCGCTTGAATTTGCCTTGTTTGCAGAGAACAGATTTAAGATCAATAATCGCTTGGAGTTGGTCACAGGCCTGAGGATGTCAAACTACTTCCTTAAAGAATCTAATCTTCTTGAATTTGACCCGAATTTAGCTCGATCTGAGTTTTCTATCCTGGATACGATAAGCAGTCAAAATCTGACCAAGCTCTATTCTCAATTAGAGCCACGCCTATCTGCTAACTGGAGATTGTCGAATTCTGCCTCTCTCAAAGGTAGCTATGCCAGAGCTGTTCAGTACGAACACTTATTCTCAAACTCTACAGCTTCTTTGCCAACGGACCTTTGGCTACCCACAAGTAACAACCTAGTACCTGCAATTTCTGACCAATTCTCTATTGGACTCTTCAAAAACTTTGCTGACAACAAATGGGAGACTTCGGTGGAGCTTTACTACAAAAATTTCGATCAAATAAATATTCCGAAAACAGGTGCTGAAATACTGATGAATGATCTAATTGAGGCCGATATTTTAACAAGCTCAGGAGAATCTGCAGGGATTGAGTTTCTAGTTAGGAAGTTAAGCGGAAAGGTCACCGGTTGGATGAGCTACTTTTATTCCAAAACTCAATTTGTAGCTACAAGCACATTTCAAGAAGAACAAATTAATAGTGGTCAAAAGTTTCTAGCTGATTTTGATAGACCGCATAACCTTAACTTTTCTGCCAACTTCCAACTCTCGCGACTGTGGTCTATGTCCTCAAATTTTGTATTCAACTCAGGAAGACCTGTAACATTGCCAAATTCATCCTACGCATTAAATGGTGTAAGAATTTTTAATGTTCAGGGTAGAAATAATTTTAGAATCGGCAACAATCATCGTTTTGATATTTCATTCACTCTTGAAGGCAGCAACAAGAAAAACAAGAGATGGTCAAACAGTTTCACCTTTTCTATTTACAATCTCTATGGCAGACGAAATCCGTTTTCTGTTGTCACTAAGGCTGTCAATAATACAGCACCTAGGACTTTCAGGCTTTCAGTTTTAGGAAACGCCATTCCCTCCTTCACCTATAATTTTAAATTTGAATGAGCGCCCGTAAAAAAATACTTATCATTCTAGTAATGGCGTGCGTAGCGTTGGCGGAAGCTCAAAATTTACATCTAAGCCAATCAGCTTTTTTTGAAGGCGAAACTATTAGTGGTGTTGCATATTTTTCAAATCAGAGTCTCCTTTCTCATAGCTACTACATTAGCATATACTCCGAGGAAAATACTCTGATCGCCAGGGAACTACTTTTTGTTACAAAAGGAAATACGTCGTTTCAAATTGTTATTCCTGAGAATACGAAGAGTGGTTACTATATTTTTCAAATAGCAAACTATCATAATTCTATAGTTACGCATACTTCGAATATCCTTATTCTCAATGAAGATGATTGGTCACAAGTGAAAATGGGACAACCCCGGGACCGACTCTTACCAAGAAGCGCAGAATCAAGCATTGACTTCAACGTCATCCAGAATCAAAACCAAGCACATTTAAAATTTCAGCCCACAGCCCCCCTAAGCTCTGCCATTAAGAATGTATCAGTTTCAGTTACGGATTTAAAGCAAAACCCCCTTTCTCTAGATTCAAACATTAGACCTATTTCGCAGGCTCCTTGCAATCTAGAAACTCAGCATATGGTCTCTGATCAAAATCTTCAAGATTGGCTGTACGGGTATCAAGTCACTGGCACAGTTACCGATCAAAATAACGATCCAATTGTAGATTGCCCTGTTATTTTTTCCTATACACAAGACAAACTTGTTTTTAGCTATACGAAAACCAATGAATTTGGGAAGTTTGGCTTTTTCAACCTAGACGTCAGTGGGAAATTTGAAGGATATATCCAAGCATTAAGCCAAGACACCTCAAAATCGATCACAATCAACGTTCTGCTACCGACAGAAGGATTGGGGTCCAACCCACTTGTCTGCGAAAGCAAATTCTACCTTGACTCAACCCAATTAGCAGAAATAGTAAGAATAAGAATGCTCCGAAAGAAAGTTCAGAGCGGCTACACTACCAATGAGAAAAAACCTATTTGGTCTCCTGAGGAACCAAAACCCCTTCTTAAGAATCCTGATCATCTTATAAAACTTGAAGATTACGTTGCTCTTAAGACAACCAAGGAAGTATTCAAAGAAATTGTACCACATGCTTTTCTTGTCAAGAATAGGCTGAGAGTATTTTCTCCAGAACTCAGAAAGACCCTAACTCAACTTCCTTTACTGCTCATCAATGGCATTCCTGCTAGGGACAAGGAAATCTTTGAGCTTCCACCTCATGAAATCGCCTACATAGAAGTACTAAACGAATTAACAAAACTTGTTGCCTACGGTGATTACGCGCTTGGGGGTATTATCTCGGTCATTACTAAAAATGATTTTGAGCACGGTTCTTATTTGAATAAGGTTGAATTTAAAGGCTTTACACCTAGTTCCAGGGCTATTTCACCATTGAAAACGTCATCGGAGCCGTTCTTCCCATCGGTCCTCTACTGGAACCCTCAACTAAATCCCGATGATGATGCATACAAGTTCAGTATTGATCTACCCGCATACAATACTACAGTCTTGATAAGTGCAGTTTTCCAACTCACCAACGGATCAATTATTTCACATGAAGAAATTGTAACTCTTAACAATACGTATGAAAAGTAGTGGTTGGCTATACCTTTCTTTGATTGCTTTAACATCATGTCTTCAGGAAATAGATGTGGAAATATCCGAAGACGTGCCAAATTTAGTAGTAGATGGATATATTAACAATCAAAATGAAGTCCATACAGTCAAACTATCAACTATTTCAACACTTAATGGTCTAGGTGGTAATGTACTAGGCGTAGGGGCTACTGTGCAGATACAGGAATTTGATGGTCCAAAAGTCACATTGACAGAAACCGTCCCTGGCACTTACCAATTACTCGCCGGAGCACTAGTTGGTCAAGTGGGTAAATCTTATCAACTCTTAGTTCAATTAGCCAATGGCGACGAGTATATCTCCACATTTGAAACTATCCAGGATCCTATAACCACACTAGGTGGGACAGCATCACTAAAGAAGGAAACCATTCAGCAGGAAAATGGAACATTCAGCACAAGCATATTTCATGAAATTACTATTGACCTTGAAAATCAAGAAGATGACTACTTTTATCTACTTGAAAATAGTGGTTGGGCAGAGGTTGAGATTGGGTATGGAGATTGCGGACTTTTCGCGCCCCCAGCAGCTGGCCCATCAGTTTGCTGGTCGTTGAGGAGCTCACTTCAAAGAACTCTTCCTATAGGAACTAATCTTGCATTAAGCAAAGGGGATTATACAATTCTATCGGCAATAGTGCCTTTCGATGCCAAAAGGCCATACGTTGCCATCTCGAAAATTCACGCTATAAGTTCCTCAAATTTCAGATTTTGGCAATCAGTAAATAGCCAGCTCAACAGGGAAGGTGGACTATTTGATAGACCTTTTGCCCCAATCGTTGGAAACATAACAAACACTAGTAATAATAAACCTGCTCTAGGTTATTTTCACGCATACGCGACCTCGACAGAGATAGTATGCTTCGACCGTTCAGAGATCGAAGGGACAGTGACGTCTCCTGGGCCAATACCATGTCCTACATTATGTACAAGTGTTTGGGCTCCTGCCACTTTTGACAATATTGCTGATCTTTTTTGTCAGTAAAGTCCCGCTTGTGAATAAAATTAGCTACGGGTCATTGGAGTATTGTTTAAGGTTGTTATATAGAAGATAAGTTGAGGTATGTCATGCTAGACAACGAATTGTTTATGAAGAGAATAAATTTCGGGAAGCTTTTCTTTTTGCTACCTTGGCTACTTATTTCGTGTCTCGAAGAGACCAGTTTTGACCTAAAAAGAGGCGAATCACAACTTGTAGTTGAAGGATATATCAGTAATCAACCCGAGGTTTATAGTGTTCGACTGACAACTTTGGCAGAACTCAATGGAATTACCACAAATACACTTGGTGCTAATGCCGTGGTAACAATTTCCGAACTCGATGGCCCATCAGTTCAACTTGTTGAGACAAGCATTGCTGGTCGTTACCAAACCATCGCTGGACAAATTGTTGGTAAGATTGGAAAGGCCTACCAACTGGATATTAAATTATCAAATGGAGAAGAGTACCAGTCGTCTTTGGAAGTAATTCCTGCACCAATCTCAATTGCAAGTATCGAGGCTGAGTTTGTTGAAAAGTTTGTTGAACAAAGCAATGGAGTTAATCGGCTTGTCTATCATGACATAAATATCGAAGTAGAGAATACTGAAGCAACACACTATTTAAAGGTAGAAAATAGTGGGTGGGCCAAGGTTGAAGTAGGATATGGACTCTGTGATCCCCCACCACCATGGCGGACTCAATGCTGGCAATTCAGGGAGCCCGGGAACGCTATCAAGCTGTCGACAAATCAAGGGTTTAGCCTAAGCAATTACATGATCAATGCGGTGTCAATCCCCATTGATTTTAAGCATGAATACATTGCAATAGTTCAATTGAAGGCTATGTCATCAGATAGTTACAATTTTTGGAATAAACTAGGAGATCAACTTGACAGATCTGGGGGATTATTTGATCGCCCGTTTGCCCCAGTTGTTGGTAACATCGTAAGTACTAATGATGCCTTGTCAGCACTAGGCTATTTTCATGCCTATGCAGTGACTGACGAAATTGTTTGTTATGACAGGGCAGATATCCGGGTTGCTGTTTCAATACCCAGGATAGGATGCTTACAGCAATGTGTAGAAATCTGGGGGCCGATCGCAACCTATGCTGACGTCACACAAATTCTCTGTCCATGAAGGTTTCACACAAAGTTGGGCAATTCAGTGTTGCAGCAGTGCAAATTGTAACCTCTCCTTCTTTAAGAAGTATCATTTGATGTATTTGAGGGTGATTCCCAACTTAATGATTTGTGGAACAAAAAGGAGCTATTTTCGATCACGCTTTTACCCCTGTTGTACGAAACACTCAAGCAAAGAATAGTGATGATTTAGTCCTTAGCTACTTTCATGCTCATGCTACTTTTGAAAAGTAATTACCTCAAGCAGCCTGCGGAATATCTTGAGCGGTCTACCGGGCTCCATCCAATTTTGACAGCATCTCTGCTTTGTTCTGCAACTAGCTGTAGTAATTCAGGCTGTTTTCTTTTTATCTTCATACAACCTTTTAGAAGTACCCCCATCCTATTATCAAAAGCTGATCATTAGCAAGTGAGCGATCTTCAACAAGTATGGATTAATCAATTGAAGCAAGGCAATGAATTGGCGGCATTCAATATCTACAATAGTTACTCTAAGGCGATGTACAATACACTAATTAGAATTACCAATGACTCAGAGATTGCGAAAGACCTACTTCAGGAAGCATTTGTTAAGGCTTTCAAAAAGATTGACAACTTAGATGATACGAAAGCCTTTGCAGGTTGGCTGAAACGAATAGTGGTAAATACAGGGGTAGAGTACCTGAGAAAAAGAAAATACGAATTTGATGAAATCACAAACGAGACTGAGGAGCTAGAGGAAGAGATGGAGGATGGATTATCAATCGAACCGGAGATTCTACACAATGCAATCAAAGAATTGCCAGACGGATGCCGAAGCGTGCTGAGTTTGCACTTGTTCGAAGGATATAAACACGCAGAAATCGCTGCACAAATGGGAATAAGTGAGTCGACGTCAAAAACACAATTCCGACATGCCAAAGTATTGTTGAAAAAGAAACTAGAAAGAATTTATGCGAATTGAAGATATCATAAAAAAACAAAAGAATCAGTTGGACTTAGAGTCTCCACCCCCTGAAATATGGGATAGGATAAAATCTGATTGGAAAAATGATTCCAAAGCTGCTTCTGGTTCCTTTCAATGGTGGAAAATAGCTGCGATGGTTTTTATTTCGACGTCCATTGTACTACTTATTTATTCACTTTCACTCCAGAACAAAGTGAATCAGTTAGCCTCTCTAGGAGATATATCAAAAGAATACAAGGCGCTTGAGAGTAATTATAAAACTGAAATTGCTGGTCTGGAAATGAATGTCAACCTTGAAGACGTAAGTGAAAATGATGAATTCGGTTGGATTGTTGAAGAGATGAAGACTCTGGAGGAAATCAATGAACTCTACAGAAGGGACATTGGACAGGTGGCAGATCAGGATCAGCTGGTAAAGGCTCTTGTAGACTACTACGAAAAGAAAATAAAGCTTCTCAAGAAATTGGAGCTTGAGATAAATAGGACAAAAAAATTCAACAATGATGAAAAAGACAATACTGATACTCTTAGCATTTAGTTTTTGCTACACTCTTTCGGCAACAGACCCAAAAGACGGAGAGACAAGAACCGCTAGTGCAACTTATGAGGTTAGTCCTGGTGATTTAATCAATCTTCAGGCAAAGTACACGGATGTGGTTGTAGAGGCATGGGATAAAAATGAGGTCTTTGTGGAAGCAACACTCCGATTTGACGGTAAAATAAATGACAGAGTTCAGAGATTTCTTGACTCATTTGAAGAAGAAGTTTTTTCTAACATTACAGAGGGCCCCGGTGAGTTACTAATAAAAACAAATCTTGACGAGCCAAACAAATTCCAACTAGGCACCAAGTTCATTGGCATTCAAATCGACTTCAATGAGGATGAATTAAAATTGGAATATAAACTGAAAGTACCAGCCTCAAACGAGTTAAGGATCAAAAATTCGTATAGAGATCTGAAACTAATTGGGACATTCAATGAGGTTGAAATTGATCAGTATTCGGGAGATTTAGAAGCTGAGTCCATTGGAGGAGCGGAACTCAAGCTTAAATATGGAACCGCTCGATTCAAGTCAATTCAAATAGCCAATATGGAACTCTATGAACAAGAGCTCACGGCAAACACCATTGGCGAATTAATCATAGATACTAAGTATTCCGAATTGACTATCGAAGAACTTGGTGACACTGAAATTGTATCCTATGAAACAGATTTTGAAATTGGGACACTTTCCTTGCTAGAAGGAAATCTCAAGTACGGGAAGTTGGAAATCACTGAATCGCTCGATGAGTCAAAACTAACAACCTACGAATTCGACATTGAGGCAAGGTCAATTGGAAGATTAGTTTTAGAAGAAAGCAAGTACGGGAAATTCGAAGCGTCATCCATCGAATCCCTGCGGCTCATAAAATCCTATGAAGACGATTTCGATTTAGAAATTCTTGGTGCGTTAAGGGCTGAGGAATCGAAATATGTAAACTACAAGATCGGTGTTGTAAACAAAAGTTTCTCGGTGACGGAAGGCTACGAAGGAAGCGTAGATATCGATGCCATTGGTGCTGAAGTTTCCTCTATTGAAATTACCGGTAAGTACATCGACACAGCCATTGAGACAAGTGGAAGACCTTATAAATTGGTATCCAACACCAAGTACGGAAGCGTAAATATTGATAAAGCCGACATGAACGTAACGAGGTATATCCAAGATGGTGATCAACTAGAAATTGAAGCTTCCTCAAATTCAGGCAATGCTAGCAATCCAGTTCTGATCTCAATCAGTGGATATGAAATAGAATTGAGATTGGACTAATTTTCTATGACCTCCACAAGCTCAACATCAAAGATGATATTGGCATTGGATGGTATTGGACCTCTAGCTGAACGGCCATAACTGTATACCGAGGGCGAATAAATTGTGATCTGTCCTCCTGTTTTTATCAGGGGCAGCATTATTTGCCATGCCTGAACTAATCGAGCAAGGTGGAACGTGGTTCCTTCAACACTTGAATCGACCAACGTTCCGTCCAATAGTTTTGCAGTGTACTTTACATTGACACTATCCCTTACGGTCGGAGAACTACCGACACCCTCCTCGGTAACGATATATCTAATTTTTGATTCATGTATTTCTGTAACTATATCATTTGCTGTCAAATGACTATCAATCTTCTCGGTATCAATTGCTAGCTGCTCTTCAAAACTTGGCAGTGTTGGCAATGAGGTGTCAAAACAGGAAGTCAATATTCCCAGAAAAAACACACTAACGATTAAAAAGACTTTACTCATTTGATCACTGTTCTATTTTTTGAGAATGAAAACTGAAATTTCCAAATCCTCTTCAATATCCTCAAAGGTATGATCAACTTTTACCTTTACAAATAAAAATCACTAGCGGAGCTTGCAAGATTCATTATCCACATTGAGTGTCGTTTTCCCTTCAAAGATCAAACGAGTCTCTTCCCGTTCATGAGGTCATCACATGTTAACCTTCCTTTGTTTAAAATCTATTCCGCCCACAACTCCCCTTCTACTTTCCCCCTGATGTTGGCTTGATTTCCAGTTTTTTATCTTCAAAATATTTTTTGTATCTCGGGGTTGTGAGCATCACGTCCACTGGGTATGTGGTGAAATCAATTTGCTCTACAATTTTTCCATTCTTAAATCTGAACCATCCAGCGTACTCATTATTGACCCCCTCGGGGTCGGTAACATCAATAAGCACCATCAACGTTTCTCTTTTTGCATCTGGAGCTTCCGTGAGCACTTTAAATTTCCACCCTCCAGTTGGGGATAAAAGACCATTGAACATTCTCCTTAGCTGAGCATTTGAGAACACATCGCTAGAACCGTACGCCGGGTCTCTGTACAAAACAGAATCATCGTAAAAAGAGACAAAGCGATCGAGGTCTCTTGCTTCGAAAGAATCCATGAATTGTGCTGAATAAGCAGCAAAATTCATGGCACCATCCCTCCCGACTTTTGATTGTGATCTAACCTCGTTAGAAATTACGAGCAAAAAAATGACTGCAATGGTCAATGATTGTTTGTTTTTCATTCCTGTAGATTTTGAGTTTTTCCAAAAATGAAGGACATACAAACAAGGAAGGTTCGCCTGCATTCAGACGAACATTTTCGTCATACAAATCAGGACTTTCCTAAGAATTCGGACGGTGTTCCTCCTGTCACATCCTTGAATGCCTTGTAGAAAGTCGTTTTCGATTTGAAGCCAGCTTCAAAAGCAAGCCCAAGGTGTGTGATGTGTTTCGTATTCTCTTTTCCTACCAGTCGCTTAAACTCTTGCACACGGTATTCATTCACAAACCGATAGAAAGATGAAGACATCTCCTGATTGATCACTCGCGACACAATCTCTTTTCGTGCACTAAGTTTGGACGCTACCGCAGCAAGCGAAAGTTCGGGGTCAAGGTAAAGTTGGTCGTCCGTCATTAAGGCGGTGAGATCCTCTTTGATCTTTGATATTTCCGGTGAATCACTTGAATTGGAGGAGTGTGATCTTGGTTTGACCCTGAAAAGTTCAGGGTTTATTATGGCATAGTATCCAAGAATGAATGTCAGCAATGAAATGCTGATCCAGGCTACATTGTAATCGATAAACTTGACATCAAAACTCAAACCAAATACCTCGCTGATAAAGTTTGCAAGGAACAGGAGGAGACTAAAAGTGACGAACCCTATGATGGTCAGCAAATAGTCTACGTAAGGCTTGTAGGACAACTCCTGCTGAACCGTCCTCTTATAGTACAAGACTGTTCTTACAGACAAATACAGATAAGCAAATAGTTGAGTGAAAGCACAGGCACTTACCACAAGCCAAAATACTCTATTGAAGGTTGCTCCAAGGTTACTATAGCCAATGCTATTTGCAACGATGTTGATCACGAAAAAAATCATGGCTGGCACTAAGTGAGGCCACTCACGTCTTTCCATTTTAACAAGTAACAGTTTTCGAGTGTACAAATAAAGCAGGGGGCCGTACAGGAATGCGACTGTATCTCCGATATACCCCATTGCCAATTTTACGAATTTGAACCATTCATTTTTTGGAAGGGATCCGGAAAAGAGGAGAAAGACCAGACTGAGAATGAAGAGAATCAACACTTTATTTGCTGGCGAACTGGATTTCAATTTACTGCCCAGAGCAATCGACAAGATCACACCTTGAATTGCGCTGAAGAGGAGAATTAATTCTTGCCAGGATGTGGGTAACGACATGCTGTCCAAAGCATACGGGAAAATTGTAGAATCGTTGACCAG
>JBDVJN010000067.1:0-32731 GCA_039961455.1 Cyclobacteriaceae bacterium
TGATGATCGTAGCTTTCTTATCGAAGGCACAATCGAGTTATCTTATCAAAGACGTCCGGTTGTTCGATGGATTTAAAGTAATTGAGAATACGGACATCCTGGTAGTTGATAGTATCATCTCAAGGATAGACACGAACCTACCTAAATACAATGCTTCTACGATTGTAGTGGATGGGGAGGGCAAGACAGTTATCCCGGGGTTGATTAATGCTCATGTTCATGCATGGATTCCCTATCATCTCAAAAATGCAATGGAAGCCGGAGTTTTTGCGGTACTGGACATGCATTCGTCAGCAGCAGAAACCGCTCCCTTAAGGAACACGAAACTGACCGAAGGCCTTGCTAAATTTTATTCCTCCGGATCTGCAGCTACAGTGGAAGGGGGACATGGTACACAGTACTGGTTTGATGTGCCAGTAATCAGCAGAGATCGATCTCCCGAAGAATTTGTCAAGGAAGTTCTTGATCAGGGTTCAGATTACATCAAAATAATCTATGAGCACAAACGAGCCACTCTCAGTATTGAGCAGGTTGAAAGGGTGATCAATGCAAGCCATTCAAATTCGAAACTCGCTGTGGCCCATATCTCAAAGTTTAGAGATGCCCTCGACGTAGTCACGAAAAGTATTGATGGATTGGTTCACTTGTGGAGCGATTCCCTTATGAAGGAACCATTCATTGTAGAAGCAAAAGGCAAGGGAACTTTCGTGATTCCTACACTGACTGTTATGCAGGGGGTTATTAGCCGCTACGAAGAGAGTGAGAGCGAGTACTCTGGTCTGTCTTTAACCGAGCTATTGAGCGAAGTGAGGAAATTGTCAGAAGGAGGTATTTTGCTATTGGCAGGGACCGACGCACCAAATGTTGGTTTAGACTACGGTCTTAGTTTGCACAAAGAGATGGAGCTTTTTGTGGAGGCAGGGCTAACACCGGTGGAGGCTCTTAAAACAGCCACATCAAATGTGAGCACAGCCTTTTCTATAGAGAGTTTTGGAACGATTCAAATAGGTCATGTAGCAAATTTCAATCTGGTTGATGGCGATCCTACCATCGATATAAAGCATTCAAAAAACATAGTAGGTATTTGGGCAGAAGGGAAGAAGATCAATTAAAAATGACTTTAAGATCTCAGACACTCGGGCAGGAATTCCCTGTGTTGACAATTAAGCAATCAAGAATTAAACAAATAATTATGAAACATTCAATTTCGGTTTTACTACTAACAGTAGCAGGTATTTCGGTGGGACAGTCCCTCGATGAAATACAATATGGGGCTTATATAAAGTCAAGCAAAGTGATGTGGGATCGCAGCATTTCGGTTGCTGATAAGAACCACGGATCGGAGAGCTTTGAAAAGGCAATGGCAATGTATGGGTTACTAAATAGTACAATGGCAACAAAGGACGAGGAGACATTTGATGACAATGTAGACCAGACCGTCGACTTGTTAAAGAGTATCATCGAAGAGAAACCAGATTGGGGTGAGCCCAAAGCCGTGTTATCAGCGATCTACGGGTTGGTCATGGCGTACAGCCCTATGAAGGGAATGCTGTATGGCTCAAAAAGTTCCTCTTTGGTAGCGGATGCTCTCAAAGAGCAGGATGATTCACCACTGGTGCATAAGGTGGCTGGAGGATCAAAATTGTACACACCGGAGATGTTTGGTGGTAATCCTGAGGAAGCCGTAAAGGAATTTGAACGGGCTGTTTCTCTCTATGAGAAAATGGGAAATGTAGCAAATAACTGGCTCTACCTGGAAAGCCTTGTTAACCTCTCAATGGCATATAAGAAAACGGAGAAAATTGCGCAGGCAAAGAAGACTCTCAATAAGGCGCTGAAAGTTGAGCCTGAGTACGGGTGGGCTATGTCGATGCTTGCTTCAATAGATGAGTAGCATGAAGATCAAGGGTCCGGGAATACTTCTACTATCGATGTGTTCACTTTTATTGAGTGCTCAAAGCACTGTTTCAGGGCGAATTGTTGATAAGGAAACAGGTGAAGGACTTATCGGCGCTCATATTTACCTGATGAACGATTGGAGGAATGGTGCGATTGCGGGAGTTGATGGAATCTTCACTTTGCAGGTTGACCCTTCAACGCCTGACTCACTAATAATCTCCTTCATCGGATTTGAAGAAGTTGTTGTCGGACTTTCAGAGTCTGCCGTCATTGAGCTGGAACCCATGGAGATCGAAGGAGATGTCGTAGTTATTACTGCGCAACGGCCTATTGCTGAGGAATTTAAGTACATGAAAATCAATAAGATGGACATATATACGAACCCTTCGGCAAAGGCTGATCCGATACTGGCAGTTAATTCGCTGCCTTCTGCAACCACCACGGATGAATCAGCAAACATTAGTTTGCGTGGCAGCAGTCCTTTGGAAACGAGTGTTTTTCTAAATAATGTCCCGGTGTATGATGCGGTGAGATACTCTCAGCTCAATGGGATTGGTACTTTTAGTATTTTTAATACAGCGATTATCCGAGATGTTGTAGTATTCCCCGGAAACCCTCCACTGGAGTTTGGCAATACTTCCTCAGGAATAATATCATTGTCGACAGATGATAGGATCTTGGAGGACAATGCAAATTCTGTTGTGCTGAGCCTGGCCAGCATTGGAGTTACTCGCGAGCAAAAGATATCTAAGAACCAAAGCCTGAAGCTCTTTTCAAATTGGCAGCCTAGTGCCGCGATCAAAGCTGTAAATGAAACCTCACTTGAAGCTATAAAATCCTTTAAGTCCGGCGATCTTGGCGTTTATTGGTATGGTTCCAAAGCCGCTTTTAACTGGAAGATTTTGAACTATACTGTGTTGGAGGGCTATGAATTCAATTTTGAGCATCCAAGTTTTGTTGGTGTTTTTGATCAAAAAAAGCAAAGGAGCTTTTTGGTCAGTTCATTGGAAAAATCCTTGGGAAAGGGGACTCTGAGTCTAAACAATGGTTTAAGCACTAGCAACGGCGATTACGAATTCTCAAGTTCGAAATTTAATGTTGAGCAAAAGGATTTTTTTGGAGGTTTGAATTATTTACGCAGCAACGCTAAAATCAGTTTGAAAGCTGGATTGAGCTATGATCTTCGGAAGTCGACGGTCAAGGGTAATTTCCATGAGTTCTCCTACGCACTTGGACGTGACCACCCAACTTCCGAGGTGAGCGAAAATGGAAAATCCGAGACAGCGGAGGGGTTTGTCTACCTCAAGTTTGCAGCCTCCGACAAAATAACAATCGGATCAGGAGCCAGGAAGAACGTGCCAATAGCAGAGCAAAAGGATTACTTCAGCAGGCAATTAAATATCGCTTACGCAAGCAATGCCTGGTTGATAACTGCAGGAATAGGCACCTATTTTAAGAATGGTTTGCGAGAGAACACAAGTGAATCCTTCACTTCTGAAAGCGATCAAGTCTCCATGGACATTAAATATGAAAAGGATCAACTGCAGGCGGCTTTTTCCCTGTTTGACAAAAAGAATAGGATCGATGATGGAGGCTACACGGCAAAGGGAGCAGAGCTCTTTATTGATTATCGTTTTTCTCCAAAGTTCAAAGCTTCCACCTCTCTCACCTGGTTGGATGCGGGGGCTGATGAAAATGAAAGCTACCAGTATGATTTGAGTTATTTTGTCCGTGGAAACATCACGTATTCTCCCGGAAGTTTTTGGACGATTGAGGGAATCCTTGTGGCTAGAGAGGGACTTCCATTCTCGCCGGTAGAAGGAGCAAATTTCGATGCTACACTCAATGTCTTTGAACCCTTCTTCGCAGATCAGGAGCAACGGTTATCCGGCTACTCCAATATCAGCTTCTCGCTTAGCAAAATGCTTCCAATTTCTGAAAAGATAAATGTGATTGTTTTTGCAAGTATCAGCAACGTTCTGGATACTCAGAACCTGAGAACGTATGACTACAACTTTGACTACACAGCTAAGGAAGAGTCATTATACTCCAGAAGAACCTCCTATTTTGGTGCTGTGATTAGTTTCTAACTGCGTTAACTCTGCTCTTCAAGTTTAAAGTAGAAGCTACCAAGAATTAGATTTATGTCAATCCGCAGGGGGAGTTTAGTCCAGTCATCTGACAATATCAATTTTCCATGCTTCCCTTTTCCAAACATCTCGTTCTTAGGAAATTGAAGGCTGTATTCACGGGCATTCCTCCTATTGTATTGGCGTTGATCTCCTGGTATCATTTGAAATTCGTACAGTGTATTTGAATAGAATGTACCGACTTTGATCGGCCGGTTTTCCCCAACTAGTTTCATGCTTCGGATGTGGAGATATGTGCTCAAAAAGTCGAGCAAGGGAGTGTCTTGCAACTTGTATTCATGGTACCTGTTTTTATTGATATCTTCAATGTAGGTACGTATTTTAAGAGAATCATCATAGGAAAACCGATCTGTCCGGACATCTATATCCTTGCCAAACTTGAGATCTCGTCTGGAAATCAATGGCTGCAATGTTTCTACGTTCACGAGGGTTTCAAAGCACGCATTTACAGGCTTAAAAAATTTTGCCCAAGAGGTAGTTGCTGCTGTCAATTGCACCACATAGTATGCTTGGCTATCAATGTATTGAAGCTCGGGATCGATCCATGCTTCTGCACTTCCAACCTCAAACCAACCGTAGTTCATGGAATACTTCAATTTCTCACCAGGCTTGAATGGATGCGAAGCCTTCTGGGCAGTGGAAAAGTTTGCGTTCGTTAGGAATATTAAAGCACAAAACCAGATAAGCATTTGGTGAACTCTTCTTGAAGAATTGAGGGAATTAGTTTGTCTGCGAATCATTTTTCCAACTGTTTAGATCTCGATCTATAATGCTCCAGTGTTGCTTTGGCAGCCAACCCAAAAAGTACACTTACCAGGTGCATCATCGTAATATGAGGTTTTATGCCATTAATGAAGTAGTTCCAGGACTCAAAAATGAAAGGAAGACTAATGAGAAGCAACGGCCTCTTGCTAACATAAACCAGACCGCCAAACAAGAACATTAAGCCAAGGGACCCACCAGTCCAATTTCTGCTAAAAGAAATTAGGAAAAATTCACTATCAGGCCACATAGCCAAACCCCACGTGTAAAAGATGCCGAATAGTCCGGCTACTAAAAAATAACCGAATAGAAACATAAAGGCCGTTTCTTTGGCACCAAATCGGACTTCGTACGACTGAATGACAATAAAAACGCCAGCGATCGTAACGAATAGAATGTGATCCCAATTGTTGTGGACTAGTGAAGTTGTGAATACGTTCCTTAAAAAGATCAGAGGATTCTCCGTAAGATTCCTTACCCAAAAAGAATACTCACACTGCAACACTGTTTTCCAGGTTTCGCTGCATTTTGAGTTTTCTCCATAGCCTAGCGTGACAATGATTCCCCAAACTGTTAGCAAGTACAAATAAGAAAATTTCCTCTTGACAATTGCACTCATAAGCGGAATTCGATTGTTGTTCACATCCGCCCAGGGCCAAGCAAAAGGAAACGTACGAGTATTCACCAGACTGTGCTTATCCATATGAGATTTGCTCGTTCTTTGATATAAAGTGCGCTAAGATATAGGTCTAAACAATTTCTATCAAGAAGACCTATACAAGATCAATACCAAGTTTTGAGGTAGTAAATATTTGCTCAGCTTTTATCGATAAATGAAGGACAGAAGGGGTTAAGTAAAATCTTTAACTCTAGTAGCCGCCCCAATACTTCCTTAGGAACCACTCCCCCGAGAAGAGCAGCAGGATAATTAAGAGCATCCATCTACTTTGTGTCAAAGGGAAATAGCTTTCCGAACTTTTAACAATGCTTTTGAAATTCCTTGCTCTTATTTTTTCAATCACCTGATCCGCATTTGCGTAATGTGTGTACTCTGCCCCTGTTCTTTGAGACAAATTCCGAAGTAAATTGTGGTCGGCGGTCAGATTTAGATATTCTCTGTTAATCTCTTCAATAAGAAATTGACCTCTGTCTGTGAAGCTTTTTTCTCCCACTTGCACTGAAGCTCTGTAGGTGTAAATGCCACTTTGAAGTGCAGGGACACTGAAAGAAGAGTTGTATTCTGAGTCAATGAATTCATATTCCTGCGATTCAGAATTGGTCGAAGTGATCGTCAGGGATATTCTATTTCCGTAAATACGCTCATAAATGTCATTGTAAACTTCAGAATCAAAAAGGACAGACTGCAAGTCGGAGAAGTTATTTCCCCTACTTCTAAACCTAAACTGTTGTTTGTCATTTTTGACGCTTAAGAATTGGACAGTTTTCGTTACTATGTCTCGGAACAGGTTGGAATTCCCATTGATCGCTGACTCCTGAAGTTTCCATTTCCAAATGTTTTGCCCTGCCAATATTGCACCTTTTTGAGATCCATCGTCATAAAATGCGAACAAAGGTTTTCTGGTTGCTATGCTTCCCACCCGTTGATAAAGCAGTACTTCCGTAGGGCCGCTAAGGTTATAGTCTCCAAAAGGAATGGAAATAGGCGGGTAGTCATCAAAGATGCCTCTGCTATCGGGAAGACTGAATTTGCTAAATGCCTGATTAAAGCTGGCAGTTACATTGTCCGTTTGTGATCCCCGACGGCGAATGTTAAAAAATGGGACAGAGTTGTTCAGTTGGTTCAAGGAGCTTTTCTCCCCTAGAATGTACCAGAGTCCCGGAGTCTCTTTGGGAGTGAAAGGAATGCGCCCAGAAAATGCCCCGTGATAAATCACTACATCGTATATATCCGATGGTCTTTCATCGCCTAAACTAGGTGTGTACAAATCAACTTGATAGTTGTCTGTACTGATTAGCACAGAACGAATGGCTTTGATGTCAGGGTGTGGAGCACTAGCCACAACCAGCACTTTTTGACGGCCATCGATGACTTCCATAAAGATTGGAGACCGATTGTTTTCAGCAACAAATTCTCCGTTTCGAACAGTTGTGCTGATCGCCATTCTTCTCAAACCTTCTTCTTCAGATTTAATTACGAATTCCAATTCCTGAATAGGACGATCTAATTTAACTGTTTGCTTATCTAAAACTTTCCCCTTTTCCGTTAGGTTGAAGGTAACCTCCTGCCCATCAAAACCATTTTGGGTAATCTCAAATTTGATGGGAGTTTCGTTACCCTTGAAACTTACCCGATTGTAAAGTACCCTTGAGATGTTGATGTCTTTTGGCGGGATTGTGTCACCAAGTCCGACAGTAAACTGCGGTACTGGATACTGCTTGTAAATTGGTGAACTGCCGGCGTTAAATATCCCATCTGATAACAAAATGGTGCTGACCCAATTTCGTCCTTCCATAGCATTCGAGACAGTTTGCTGTAAGGAAAACAGGTCAGTGGTTGGATGATCAAACCGAAGAGAGTCGCTATCATTGAGACCGAACGTTCGAACTTCGAAATCTTCATTTTTCAAGTTTTCGGTCAGGCTCTGTAGTTTATTTCTAAACTCAACAGAATCAGTCGTCCTCGCCATCACTGATTGAGAATTATCAACAGCAATTGCCACGATGGGCTTCTCAGTTCGAGTTATTCTTTGATTTATGAATGGCTCAAGGAGCAGAGAAAGTGAAAGAAAAATGGAAATGAATCTAATTACTGATAGAATCCAATTCTGCCTTTCATTCCATGCGGTATTTCGAATGCTGTACAGAAACCACGTAAGACCAACGGAAACGATGACTAGGAGGAGGATCCACCATTCAGATTGATCAAATTGAAGAAGGTTTTTCTGCATGAATCGAAAGCTAATTCAAAAAGAACAATACGTATAAACTAATATTAAGATATTATTTCAGAATGTCTCCTATTTCCGAGGCGGATAGTTTAGTAAGTGCAATGCGCTCAAATCTACCTGCCGCAAAAGTGGTTCCGAGAACTGTCAATGAATTGTCTTTTGTCGCTTTGACAGAAGCTAACGTATACGGATTTAGAAATCCGACTTCTTTGATACCAGCCACTTCTCCTATCGAGTCATAAAAATAGAGAACAATTTGACGAGCCTTTGTTTCTGCAGCAAACACAGTATAGTCCTCAGAACCTGTGGTGTAACTGATTATTTTGCTAGGAGTGTAGGGTTTAAGCTCAGCCATATCACCAGGGAACAAATCTACACTTGACGCTATTCCTGTTGGATCGAGGGTAGAAGACGAGAGCTGAAAATTTTCATCAAATTGATAGCCAGCAATGGCAAAGTTATTACCTGAAATTGGCAGTGCTGCCCGAATGCCAGCG
Organism: Cyclobacteriaceae bacterium; assembly: GCA_039961455.1. Taxonomy (GTDB): domain Bacteria; phylum Bacteroidota; class Bacteroidia; order Cytophagales; family Cyclobacteriaceae; genus Ekhidna. Next base: position 8,218 of record JBDVJN010000067.1, read on the forward strand.
TTGGTCGATTGACCTTGGACAACTCCAGACGGACTAGCAGCAAAATCCGTGAAGACCAGTGAGAAACTGAAGTTATAAAACCCATTGAAATAGTAGTTTCCAGCCGATCGTTCTCCACAAAAGAAAGGGAGAGATTGACCAACCTGAAGAAGATGATTGATCACCTTTTCTTCCACATCACTCCCGGCTCCAATAGTGTAACTAGCGCTACTTGATAGGCTGCCGTCCAAACCAACCAAACTAATTTCGGAGTTGAGATTAAGAGGATCATAGCTCAGTAGGAGTAGTTCGTTGGATGAAGTTAGAGATGATGCCAATGGATAATTGGCTCCACCTATTGTGGTCTCCAACGTTACCTCAAGCTGCGGGTTTACCCCAACTAATACAGCCTGTAATGTGGTAGGATTCATGACAAAGAAATAGCTGATACTGTCCAACATGTACACGTTTCCAACTGGAGCGACGTAGCTAGCTAGCGACGTTTCGACTAAAAAATTCCCTTCTTCATCAACCTTAATTAACTGAACTCCTTGAAAGTCAGTATTGGTAAGCTCTGTACCGGATAAAATGATGAATCCATCCACCGTTTCCACGACATCAATTGGGTGATAGGAAAGATCAATGTTTGAATCATCATAGATTTTGAAGAACGACTCTGAAAGTGTTGGGCCATCATCTGAACATCCAACAAAAAGAAGAATGACCAAGGCCTGATAGATGCGAGTTTTCATTTTTTTAGAAATTGGATATTGAATTGCTTTTCTCATGACTTCTCCTGATCTATAAGGCTTTGAATTGTTGATCGATAAATCTGAATGGGAATACAAAACTTAGCGATACACTGATATCTCGTAATCTCAGCTCGTCATTCACATCTCCAAGAGAGGCAAGTTCGTTTTGCAAAACTCCAGGCTTCGTAGCAGAGCTTAGCGCTCTTTGATAGGCTACTTCGAAGACGGTTCTTATGTTCCAGTAATCCAGGTTCACCCCGGCTCCACCAGCAATACCATAGAAATTCTGGAACGCATCTTTGACACCGATGGTCACAGTCCCACTTGAAGATTCAAGAGGGGTGCCTGAGGAATAGTCAATCTGCGAAACGTCCACATCCTTTTGAACGGATGTAATTAGTGAGTAAAACCCTCCTATCATCAGGAATGGCCGAATTTTACCTTTTCTAATGATATCTCCCTTGATCATCAATGGAAGTTCTATCAGATCGAGGCGTTGTTCCGCCTTGTAGTTCGTCTCAAATCTTGAATTAACCTGAGCTCCTTCCCACACGAAACCGCTAGAGTAACTATACCGACTTCTTTTGAAGGCTGGCTGAAAAGAGGCAGAGAAACCACGATGGTAAAAATTCATTTCCAACCCCATGTGGGCACCCGAAAGGGAAAAATCATCATATGATTTTGTCGGGTCATCCGCTGTGTAGTTAATGGGACTAATTCCTTCATAGGAGGTTTCCGGAAAAGCCTGCGTGTAATTAACTCCCATTCTTAGCCCCAGCCAAAACTGGGTATCGAGGAATGATTCAAGGGGATTCTTAGGAGGCTTCTTCTGCCCCATAACTCCAAGTGAAATCAAGCAGAAAATACCAGTGATTAGTATTTTATTTCCTAACAAGAAGTCTTTTTGTATCATCTAGTAGTTGTGATTTAGCTTTTATAAAATAGAATCCTGGATTAACCCCATCGAGCATAAAAGAAAAGGTATGCTCACCAGGAGATACCCTCCTTACAAATTCAGATACAATTCGCCCATTGACATCAATCAATTGAAGTTTTACATCCTGGTAATTGTTAACCTGAATTTTAACCTGGGTGTAGTTGGTTGCTGGATTCGGATACAGCGATTGAATACGGTATTTGGATTTTAGTACATCTTTCTCTCCCAGGATTACTTCCTTGATAAGATCCATAGGCTCATAATTTCCGCCTGCAGGGTTTGCGCCATCAATAAAGTTTCTGAAAAAGATATCGTTAGTAATGACGTCTTTGTCAACACCCATCCAGTCATGTAAAATGTTGGAGTAGACCTGACGGTAATCAAATTGAAGACCCACATTGCTTTGGGAGACATCTGGAACTGTACCATAGATACCCTGCTTCACACCAAGTCCAAACATAAGAATAGGGCCGCCTGTTCCGTGATCTGTTCCGTAGCTCCCGTTTGAACCTATTCTTCTTCCAAACTCGGACATGGTCAATGCGAGTGCCCGATCTTCCATACCTCTGGATCTTAAGTCTGAAAGAAATGCACGCATTGCCGAAGAAATGTGATAAAGCAAAGCTCCATGCAAACCCATCGTAGGATCATTACTTTCTACCTGGCTGGCGTGGGTATCAAATCCCCCCATTTTTACCAGAAAGACCTTTGTTTTTACACCGCCTGCCATTAGGCGCGCTATCAATTTCAATTGATTGCTTAACGGGTTTCTTTTTGCACCAGTCGGGCTATTAAACGGATAAGTTTCAGGGTATGTGACGGAGGTTTCAGCAGCTGAGTCGTAAATCTCCGATAGCCTTCGGATATATGTTTCAGATTTCTCTTCTAGACCCAGAATCCAATTCATTTCCTGTCCATAAGGAGAATTGTTGAGAAAGCCTGGAGGGTTTCCTCTAGGATCAATTCCTTCGTCGACAAAACCCTCTAGTTGATTGATGAGACTCTCAAGATTACTTGGGTTACTCCCAAGTGAAATAGAAGTTGGGATGTTCCCCTCTTGATGAAAGAGTAATGAAACATCATTACCCATTTCCAATGCCAATGGGTCTGGCATCTCAGTTGTAGGGAAGTCAGCAGGATAACTTAAGGGTTCGTACTCCTTTCCTAGGTATCTTCCAATCCAACCAGAAGAAAGATATTCGTCGGAATCACCGCCCATAAACCAAATATCCCTGCCACGAAAATGTGATCCATTGTTGTTTTCATAAGAGACCCCTTGAAAAACCGCAGCCTTGCCTACGTCGTAAAGGTGCTTGAAATCATGCATGTCTGGGTGAACACCTACCTGATCTTCAGCAGCAATGGTACTGTCAAGCGGAATCAATGTGCGGTTTCCAACTTTGTACGGGATCGCAATATTGGCCCTTCTGCTATAATATTCGTCGTAATTGGAAAGAGGGATTACCGTATTTAGTCCATCATTTCCTCCGTGCAATTGGATCATGATGATGACCCGATCATTGTCACTTTGGGCAGCAAGTCGCTGCAACCTTTGATGAGAACCCATAACGGTGAGAGGTACTCCTTGAAATGCAATCGGTACTCCTGCTGCGAATCCTATCTTTTTTAGAAAATTTCTTCGCTTCATCATCGTAGTGGTTTTGGGGATTCAATCATTCTGTACCTCATTACATTAGTTGATATTCTGGTGACTGCAACATGGCATTGAAAAGCGAAGTGAGCTGATTAGAGACCACCTCGTTATCGACTCCGTTTTGCCACCTAAAGGTCCAAGCGGCTTCCGGATCGGCATCGATTTCAGGAGCAGATAGGAAGGCACTCAGAAAATAATTTAACCGTTCAACCGTAAGCTCGCCAACATCGGGCGTGTCAAAGGAAAGATTCTCAGCAGTAGGTAGAAAGTACTCTGAGATAGCTATGATTAGATCACGCGCATTGCTAGCAATTGCATCACTGAAGTTTGCTTGGACAAATGCTAGTATATCTATCTGACCCATTTCCGGAATAACTTGAGCTACGATGGATCCTCGTATAAAATTGTACCTATTGGTTAGGTAGTTAGTTGTAATCCAGCTTCGGTTGAAAATTGGAAATTGATGATAGGCTGCGTATCCAGCCACTTCAAATGGTTCGTAGTAAGCCATACCCTGCCTGTCAATTTCACGAAGTATATCGGTAGCGAAATTGTAGTAGTTGTCAAGGTCCGCTTCATAGTCAGGAAGCTGAATCTGGAAGTTGCGCATAAAACCTAAAACCAGATCAAGCGGAGATTTAATAATGCTTCCAAAATTATTATCGTCGCTGCCTGGACCTGCTTCATAAAAATGAGTACTTGTCAGTAAGACTTCCAGAACAGACTGAAGTTTGAATTCATTAGCAGTGAAGGTATCCGCCATATCCTGAATAATATCGTCATGGAGCGCTTGATCAATTTGGTGATAGACGAAGAAACGGTAGATCTCTCGACAGATATGTCTTGCAGTTTCAGGCTGATTGTACACTATGTCCACAAACTGGCTTATTTCATCCAAGGCACTTTCTTCAGTGGGACTCCCACCTAGCAGAAGTAGAGGATCTGGCGTGACTGTTGCAGTTCCCAATCGACTACTAAAGGTTTTCGGACCCTCCTCATGACTGGATGCAGTTACACCCCCTCTGGCAGCACCCCGGGGCAGCCCAGTTTCTGCATCAATCGTTGAAAACGTAGTGTCTGTATCAAAACCCGATAGTACTTTCGCTCCTGCCTGGACGTCCTCTTCCGTGTAGTTAAAGTAGTCTCCCACAAATGCTGGCTCGGGTACATTTCCTTCCAGCCCCCGTCCAATAGCATAGAGCTCTAAAAGCTCCCTGGCGTAATTCTCATTGGGGCTCCCCTTCACATTAAAACGACCATCTAAAAAAATGAGCATTGCATTGTCAACGCTGATCTTTTTGGTTAGCTGTTTGAAGTTGCGGGGAACGATGGTCTCCATCGATGCCGGATCATCAGGATCTTCTGGGGGAAGAGTAATGTCTTCAGAGTCAAATGCAAACAATCTAAAAAGTGCTTGCTGAAAGTATAGTGCCCTGGAATTTCCAACCACAGATCGCTTGGTTGTAAAGTGGGTGTGCATAAAAAATACCAATCGCTCACGAAAGATGTACGCAAGCTTTTTCGAATCCTCTATCCCATTACCAAGTGATTGTCCGAGATGCCAGGCAAGGAAAAACTGTTGAAGTTCAAATTCTTCACTCTGTGTATTTCCTGTAGTGATCCATTCCAGCCCAGTAGCTCGATCCAAGGGTAGAACCGGGTCTGGTAGGTCAGAATCAAACAGTTGCTGAACAGCCTCGGCAGGAGTAAGTAGTGAGAAGGCCTCTATTTCGGAAATAGATCCGCCAAGGCATGTCCTTCTCAATAAGTGTGCAGCCCTCTTCTTGCCAAGAGGACCGGTGAGTTCTGTGAGTGGCATTAGTGAGTGTTTGAATAAATAACTTAATCCATGACTAATTTATTATAAAATAAATTATAAAAAATCTTCTAATAGTTTAATTGTAGAATTTTATCAAAAAAACCCGCTTTATGGACGGGTTTCAAATTCTTACAAGTTCAACGAAGATTTAGGTTAGCATTCCTCCATCTACCTGAACCACCTGACCGGTAACGTAGGAAGATAAATCGGAACCCAAGAAAACGCAAGCATTGGCCACATCCTCTGGTGAGCCACCCCTTTTCAAAGGAATCGCGTCTCTCCAACTTTGTACTGTTTTTTCATCAAGCGCATCTGTCATTTCCGTCTCGATAAATCCGGGCGCGATCACATTGCAACGAATCCCTCTTGAGCCGAGTTCTAATGCTACGGATTTGCTGAATCCAATGATTCCAGCCTTTGATGCAGCATAGTTTGCTTGACCGGGATTTCCTTTCACACCTACAACAGATGACATATTTATTATTGAACCACTTCTTTGCTTCATTAAGGGTTTGGAGGCAGCCTTTACGGTATTAAAGCAAGACTTAAGATTAACGGTCATAATTTCGTCCCATTGATCCTCAGCCATTCTCATCAAAAGATTGTCCCTTGTGATTCCAGCATTATTCACCAAAATATCCAGCGATCCAAATTCCTCGATAACACCACTAATAAGCTCTTGAGCAGCGGTGAAATCAGAAGCATCTGACCTGTACCCTTTTGCATTTACACCATTGCTTTTCAATTCCTTCTCCAACGCCTCCCCTTTTTCTACACTCGACAAATAAGTAAACGCAACGTTAGCACCTTGCTCCGCAAATTTGTTAGCGATTGCCCGTCCGATACCTTTTGAAGCCCCGGTGACTAGGGCCGTTTTTCCTTCTAGTAGTTTCATAGTTGTCTTTTTCTGACCGCTAAATTAATACCTGAGAAGCAAAGAACTTGGCATAATAGTTGGGCCTTGTAAATACCATTAATTATGGTGCGTGGAAATAAAACAAGGCGAAATACTATGAAACATTTTACTGCTTTAGTGTTGATAATAATTGTTTTTGCATCTTTTGGTCAAGAAAAACGAAGAACTCGAAAGGTCATGTGGGATGATTGGTATGATTCAGCGGCTTACGCCCGGGGACCACAGCCACTTATCAAAGGGGTAGGATTGCTAAGCAACTCTTATTCCATCAAGAATGATGGAATAACTGTCTATGAATGCCAGGGCAAATACTATTTGATTAACAATCTTGCTGATTATTATTTTTGGTTTACTCGGAAGTACGAATTCCTATTTCGCAAAGAAATCTCGATCTATAAAGAACTGTACTACGCAGGGGAAAGCTACAAGCTGGCGCAATACGTTTATAGAAATTACAAGGGCAAAAAACTACCCATCAAATTCAGATTTCCTCATAATCAACGAGTACCATACTCAGACCCGCCCCTTGCTCCTGATGTCGGGAGACCTCAAACCATTCAAAAATTCAAAAATGGAAAGAGGATAGGACAATAGTGGTGTAAAAATCGGTTGAGATATTACCTTTGCGCCTCAATTTTAAAGGAAAGAACATGGCATCAAAATATGATCTTATTGTAATCGGAAGTGGACCTGGCGGATATGTAGCGGCGATTCGAGCTTCGCAGCTTGGAATGAAGGTTGGAGTAGTTGAACGATCTGAGCTTGGTGGCATTTGCCTTAACTGGGGATGTATCCCGACGAAAGCTCTTTTGAAGAGTGCTCAGGTTTTTGAATACATAAATCATGCAGCTGACTACGGTGTTGAAGTAAAAGGTGCGAAGGCCGACTTTGCAGGAATGGTTAAGCGAAGTAGAGATGTTGCCGATGGTATGAGCAAGGGTATTCAATTCCTTTTTAAGAAAAACAAAATTGATCACATTGCTGGACACGGAACGTTGAAAAAAGGGAAAAAAGTTGATGTGAAGGACGAAAGTGGAAAGATCACCACTTATGATGCAGACCACATAATCCTTGCAACTGGAGGCAGATCACGCGAACTACCAAACTTACCAATCGATGGGAAAAAGATCATTGGATATAGAGAAGCCATGGTTTTACCAAAGCAACCAAAGAAAATGGTGGTTGTTGGTTCAGGGGCAATTGGCGTTGAGTTTGCCTACTTCTACAAATCACTTGGTACTGAAGTGACCGTCGTAGAATTTATGGATCGAATTGTTCCGGTGGAGGATGAAGATGTGAGCAAGCAATTGGCAAGGACATTCAAAAAATCAGGCATGAATATCATGACGAGTTCGGAGGTGACCAAGGTAGATACGAAAGGTGCAGGTTGTAAAGTGACAGTAAAAACAAAGAAGGGAGAAGAGGTCATTTCATGTGATGTTGTATTGTCTGCCGTTGGAGTAGCAACAAACATTGAGAACATGGGACTCGAGGATGTTGGAGTAAAAACGGAGAAAGGAAAAGTTCTTGTTGACGATTATTATAAAACGAACATCGATGGCGTCTATGCCATTGGGGATATCGTAAAAGGCCAAGCATTGGCACACGTAGCTTCTGCCGAAGGAATTCTTTGTGTGGAGAAAATCAAAGGAATGCACGTTGAGCCTATTGATTACAATAACATACCTGGATGTACGTACTGTTCACCGGAAGTTGCTTCTGTTGGCTATACCGAAAAAGCTGCAATAGAAGCAGGATACGAAGTGAAAGTTGGGAAGTTCCCATTCTCCGCATCAGGGAAAGCCAAAGCCGCTGGAGCTTCTGACGGATTTGTGAAAGTGATCTTCGATGCAAAATATGGCGAGTGGCTTGGTGCCCACATGATCGGAAACAATGTTACCGAGATGATCGCAGAGGCTGTTGCTGCTAGAAAACTGGAAACAACAGGGCATGATATTATCAAGACAGTACACCCACACCCGACCATGAGTGAGGCCGTGATGGAAGCTGCTGCTGCTGCGTATGATGAAGTAATTCACCTGTAGATTCAACGAAATTTCAAATGAAGCCAAAATCTTCCACAGTAGCCTGAGGAGGGTAGTCACATCTTAGATCATTTCATCTTACATTTGCGATAATACGGGGTGCCGAAAAGCGGCTGAGATCATACCCAGGAACCTGATCCGGATAATGCCGGCGTAGGAAGGCAGACGAAAGTCGGCCATGTATGATAACCATTGTGGGAAGTCCCCTCTTCTCATGGTTTAATTTTTAAGTGTTTTTGATATGAAATTTTTATTGATGGCGAGCGCGCTTGTGGTATCGTTTGGTGCGCTTTGTCAAGACAGCCTCAAAGTGAGGCAACTGGACGATGTGATTGTCTATGCGACGCGGGCGAACGAAAATACGCCAACTACTTACTCGGAAATCTCTGCGAAGGAATTGAACTCCAGAAACCTGGGGCAAGACCTTCCGATTTTATTGAACTTCTCCCCTTCTCTGGTGACTACCTCGGATGCGGGAGCTGGAATTGGCTATACAGGCATGCGAATTCGCGGCAGCGATGCGACAAGAATCAATGTAACTGTAAATGGAGTTCCTATAAATGACTCAGAATCTCATGGGGTCTTTTGGGTGAATATGCCAGACTTTTCTTCTTCGGTGAGCAACATCCAGATTCAACGGGGTGTTGGTACCTCCTCGAATGGTGCAGCGGCTTTTGGAGCCACAGTAAACCTCCAATCGACTAATGTGTCTATTGATCCGTTTTTCGAAACGTCGAACACGGTTGGGAGCTTCAACACGTGGAAAACCAATGTGGTTTATAACACAGGTTTGATGAACGATGTCTTCAATTTTGAGGCACGTCTTTCCAAAATCACTTCTGACGGATTCATAGACCGATCGGCAGCTGATCTGAAATCTTACTATTTATCGGGTGGTCGTTATGGGGAAAAGACCATGTTCAAGGCCGTTCTTTTTGGTGGTCAGGAAATTACCCAGCAAGCGTGGTACGGAACTCCGGAGGCACGGATTACCGGGGGTTCGGCAGAGTTGCAGGAGCTGATTGATTTCAGTGGGGAATATGGAACGCCAGAGCTTGAAGCTAATCTTCGGAATTCCGGGCGGAGCTTTAATTACTACACCTACGATAATGAGGTTGATAATTATCGTCAAGATCACTACCAGCTGCATCTAGCGCACACGCTAGCTGATAATTGGGATTTGACTGGAGCAGTGCACTACACTCGTGGGCGCGGATTCTTTGAGCAGTTTAGGGAAAATGACGACTTAGCAGATTATGGTCTGGCTGATGTAGTTGTGGGTACAGAAACAATTTCCGCATCAGACATTGTGAGAAGGCGGTGGCTGGATAATCACTTTTACGGGGTGACGTATGCTCTGAATTACGGTTCTGAGGATCTGGACTTAACCCTTGGTGGTGCCTGGAACAAATACGATGGGGATCACTTTGGAGAAATCATCTGGGCGCAGTTTGCTGGAAATGTTGACATACGAGATCGTTATTATGATGGGAATGGTGTGAAGAAAGATTTTAACACGTTTCTGAAAGTCAATTATCAGGTTGGTGATCGATTTAATTTGTTTGGTGATGCTCAAGTGCGAACAATCAATTATGAAACGGCAGGCCTCGACAGTGATCGATCGGCTTATGATATCGACACTGATTTCACCTTCTTCAATCCTAAGGTCGGATTGACTTACGCTGTGAACAACACTACAAATGCCTATGCATCTTTTGCGATAGGAAATCGTGAGCCTGTTCGTTCAGACTTTATTGACGCCAGCGCAGGAACGGAACCCGAGCACGAAACACTTCAGAATCTTGAAGTTGGAGTTCGCTCACGAGGATCCAAGTTCTCTTACGAAGCGAATTACTACTACATGAACTATGAAAACCAGTTGGTAGTAACTGGAGAAGTGAATGATGTCGGTGCACCGATCAGAACGAATGTTCCGAAAAGTTTCCGCATGGGTGTCGAGCTATCGGGGATTTATAAACTCTCAGAGAATTTGACATGGTCGGCGAACCTTACATTGAGTAAAAACAAGATTGACAGATTTTCCGAGATTGTCTCTGCCAGCTTCGGTGAAATCGAGCATACAGATTCGGATATCTCATTCTCACCAAACGTGATCAGTGGAAGTGATTTGAGCTATTCTCCAACTGAGGGATTGACATTTCAATTGTTGACCAAATATGTGGGCAAACAGTTTCTGGACAATACGTCTAACGACGATCGGGCAATCGAGTCGTACTTGACCAATGACATTCGGCTGTCTTATGATTTCAGTGTCAAGGGCGTTCAAAATATCGGATTGTCATTGTTGGTTAATAATGTACATGATGAGGAATATTCCTCAAATGGGTACACATGGGGATACTACTACGGAGCGGATATCTTGTATCAGCAGAACAACTATTATCCGCAGGCAGGAAGGAATTTTCTGCTTGGGTTGAATGTGAGATTTTGAGCATCTTAATCTACGAAAAGCCGGAACCTTGTAAATAACAGTTTTATTGGTTTCCCAAACTTATTACTTACTTTTAACGTTAGTAACGTAAGGCGTTAGTATGATATTAACATTTGGCTCGAATTCAACTGAAAGGGTTTGGAATGGCGAAAGGGTGAAAAAATGGCCTTTGGAAATACAGACTAACGGACGAAGAAAATTAAGAATGCTTAACAATTCTCAAAACATAGCGGATTTGAGAATTCCACCATCCAATCGACTAGAAAAACTTGGTGGAAAGTTGAAGAATTTTTACAGTATTCGAATCAACGACCAATGGAGAATCGTTTTCATATGGAATAATGGAAATGCGCATGAAGTAGAGATTATTGATTACCACTAAAGATTAAAATGGAAAAGCTACCAAACATACATCCCGGAGAAGTACTCGCTGAAGAGTTTTTATCTCCTTTGGGAATAACGGCATACAAACTATCAAAAGATCTGAACATCCCTCAAACTCGTATCAGTGAAATTCTAAAGAAGAATAGAAGAATAACAGCAGATACTGCATTGAGATTGAGTCGGTATTTTGGAAACACACCCAAATTCTGGCTTGGCCTTCAGGATGATTTTGATCTTGAGGAAGAATTGAATTCGAACGCTGATCAACTTCGAGCAATCGACAAGTTTGAAATATCTCATTAAACAATTTGATCTCCCAATGTTTCAAACAACATATAATTGTCATTGGCACTTTGTTATTAGACTATCCAAATGAACAACATCATCCTCCAAGGCATTCAATTTGACGAAAAATCTTCCTTTCAACGTGGGCCAGCGAAAGCTCCTGCATTGATTCGGGAGGCATTGTATAGCGACTCTGCCAATATGTTCACCGAAGATCTCAAGGATGTTTCCAAAATGTCGATTGATGACAAAGGAGACTTTGAGATTGAGGAGTACTTTAACATCGAGACAATTACTAGTGGAAATTTGGCAGGTGAGGGGAAGCTACTGACTTTGGGTGGAGATCACTCCATTACGTTTCCCCTGATAAAAGCTCATCACGAAAAATACCCTGTGCTGGATATTCTTCATATCGATGCACATGGTGACTTGTATGACGAATTCGAAGGCGACAAATATTCCCATGCGTGTCCATTTGCAAGAATCATGGAAAATGGATTAGCTAAACGATTGGTTCAGGTAGGAATTAGAACCATGACAGTACATCAGAAAGAGCAGGCTGAGAAGTTCGACGTTGAGGTTCACCAGATGAAGAATCTGGATTTGACAAAGATTCGGACATTTGAAAATCCATTGTACATATCGCTTGACATGGATGCATTCGATCCAGCCTATGCTCCTGGTGTGTCTCACCACGAACCGGGTGGCCTTTCATCAAGACAGGTCATAGATCTGATTCAGAATTTAGATGCAGAAGTAGTTGGAGCTGATATCGTCGAGTACAATCCGGACAAAGATTTTCAGAAAATGACCGCTTATCTGGCTGCGAAGATGATGAAGGAGATTTTGGCGAAGATGGTGGATTAGTGAGTAGTTAACTGGTAAAGTGGTTAATTAGTTGAATAGTGAATTAGGAATGAAAAAGCAGACTAGTGAATTGGTAATTAATAGCATTAAAGAATGGCAAAAAGTGTAATTGATTTGAGTACGTCCCCTGACGTTGAGGGTGTTTTTGATAATTACCCCAAACATATTCAGCCAAAAATGCGACGTCTGCGTCAGTTGGTTTTGGATACTGCGAGTGAAATTGAGGGTTTAGACAAACTCGAAGAAACGTTGAAGTGGGGAGAGCCAAGTTATCTCACAAAGCATGGTAGCACACTACGTATGGATTGGAAAGAGAAGAAACCCGATCAGTACGCTATGTATTTTAAGTGCACAAGCAAACTGGTTAGTACATTTAAAATGATGTACAATGACACATTCAAATTCGAAACTACCCGAGCGATCGTATTTGGTTTGGATGATGAAATTCCTGAGGCAGAATTGAAACGTTGTATCGGTATGGCTTTGAAGTATCATAAGGTGAAGAATTTGCCGATGTTGGGAGCTTGAGGTATTTCTTCCTTGAACACAAGGTTGAAGCGTAAATTCACTAACTTCAACAAGATCACTATTTGAAATGGAAAGTAAGTTTTGTTTGTCCATCATACTGTTCTGTATAAATCTTGCACTCGCTTCGCAACATTTGAGTGAGTTTGAGTCAATCACTCCAGGAGAACAAAATCAGACTTTCAAGTTACCATCCTCACACCATTTTCAATATATCATCGAACACGGTGATGAGCTAACGGAAGGCGGGGCATTGCCAGACAATTGTGATTTCACAGGGTATGTGTCGATTGAAGGAAGTAGCACCAAGGGATATCTCTCAATTAATTCTGAAGCAACTCCAGGAGGGGTCACCATTTTGGATATCGAACTAGACATTTCTATTAAAAATTGGATCGTAACCAGATCTAAAGCTGTAGACTTTACCCCTGTTGCTGGAACGGCAAGAAATTGTTCAGGTGCAATAACTCCTTGGGGTACCATCATTACGTGTGAAGAAACCACCTCTTCTGATTTAAACGGTGATTCCTACTATGACCTGGGTTGGTCAACTGAAATTGATCCTGTCACCAAAAAAATTATTGATCAGGAAGGAGGATTGGTGGGAGCCGATAAGCTCTGGGCGCTTGGGAATTTCAAGCACGAAAATGCAATAATTCACGAAAATCGAAGAACGGTCTATCAGGGAGTAGACGATGGAGTAGGTTACCTATACAAATTTGTAGCTGACGTAGCTGAGAATTTGAGTTCTGGTAAACTTTACGTCTACAAAGGATCAAAGAATGGTTCAGGTGAATGGATTCTACTAGGTAATTCCACTGCTTCAGAGCAAAATTCAACGCTTAGTCAATCGGCTAATGTCGGTGCGACCGTGTTTGCTGGAGTGGAAGATGTGGACATAAGTCCAATTGACGGGAAAGTGTACCTAGCAGTAAAGAGCGAAGATCGGGTATACAGATTTGATGATAGCGATCCTCTTACAGGTACAACTGTAATAAATTTTGAAACATACGTTGGTGGTCAAAGCTATGAGATTGATGGCGGAATAGAACCTTGGGGATCAGGAAACGACAATCTAGTTTTTGATGATTTAGGAAATTTGTGGGTCACTCAGGATGGTGGAAGAAATTATATCTGGGTGGTAGAGAATGGACATACCCAAAACAACCCGAAAGTGAAAATATTTGCGCAGGCTCCACTAAGCAGCGAACCAACTGGCTTAACCTTCACACCAGACTACAAATATCTTTTCATGTCCATACAGCACCCGAGCCCATCTAACAGTGTAGTTAGTCAAAAAGATGCATTTGGAAACGAAAGAGGATTCGATAAGGACGTCGCAATTGTAATTGCATTGGTTGAAGACCTTAATAATCCCCTCTCGTCCTCTGAAAGTATTAGAGAAGGAGTTAGAGTATATCCTAATCCAGTTGATGTTGAGCTAAGAATTGAATTGGGCAAAGCCGATAAGGTTCAAGAAGTTCATTTCTTCGATCCTGTTGGAAAAGAGGTTAATATCAAATTCCAAATTCTTGATCATTCTTTAGAAGCTTCGACAACTCAGTTTACTTCAGGCATCTACACATTGAGGATGCTGATTAACAATGAATGGATTAGTCGGAAAATTATTGTTTCAAGGTAATTTTTTTCCAACATGCTAATCCTGAACTTTCAGGCCAACTTTTGCATGTCTTGTTAGGTGGTTAAATCCATTATATAAATAGTAAGTGAAATGGTACAGGCATTCACCATGCTTGTATAACTAACAACCGCAACGATATAGAGTGTACCCTGAAAAGTATCGGTGGTCACCTTAACAGTACAGAAGCTCACCTAAGGAGTGCAGATCATAATCCAAACAGTACAGACTATACCCTGAAATGTACAGACTATCACCTCAATACTACAGGAGCTAACCTGAAGCATATAAGCAGTAACCTTAACTGTACCAGCTCCGCCCTCATGCTGTCATGATCTGTCACACTTTGATGAATTCCATAACATTTCATCAATTCAATCGTATTAATTCATTACTTACACAAAACAGTAACTAATGAAAAAAATCCTTGGTGAATTTGAGGAAGTGGTCTTGCTTCTGGTTGCAGCGCAGCATGACCAAGCTTACGGTTTCTCCATAAAAACAGCCATTGAGGAGATGGGACGCTCTGTTAATCTCAGCAACGTCCATACAACTCTGTATCGTTTGGAAGAAAAGGGACTAGTTTCCTCAGTTGTTGGCTCGTCGAGTGCCACGAGAGGGGGAAGAAGGAAACGAAATTTCGTAATTGAGCAGGCTGGAAAGGTAGCTCTGAAAGAAGCCAAGGACTCCAGGTTAAGACTGTGGGACTCTATTCCAGCATTTGTAATGGAAGGCACATGAAGAAGGTCAAGCCTCCAAAATTTGCTGATAAGCTTTTCCGCTGGTACTGTCGCAATGATCTGTACGAATCCATTATCGGAGATCTACATGAGCAGTTTGAATACGACTTCAAACATAAAGGCACCATCAAAGCAAAGTTGCTTTATTGGATTACTGTTTTGAAATTCTATAACCGATTCACCACCAGTAACAACCAATCTAAGGAGACATCAATTATGTTTAGAAATTACTTTAAAACTCCCGTCCGTTTTCTAAAGAAACACAAGAGCTATGCGCTCATCAACATTGTTGGACTTAGCATAGGCCTGTTTAGTTGTCTATTGATTTCCTTTTTCCTGCAACATGAACTCAATTTTGATCAGCAGCATCAGAACGGAGACAATATTTTCCGCATCAACATGATTTTTGCTGACAATTCAGGTAGTGAAACCACATATATCAATTCCCCACCAGCTCTGGTGCCTGGGATACCGGAAATGTTTCCTGAAATCAAACGGGCAACACAGCTCAGATATACGGGTCGCACGTCCCTGAGAAACGGTCATCAGGTCTACTTTGAGAATCATGGCTTTTATGCTGATTCCTCTTTTTTGGAAGTATTCACTTTCCCTCTTGTTTCAGGAAATACCAAAACTGCGCTGGATGAGCCAAATTCAATTGTAATTACATCTCATCTTGCTAAAAAGTATTTTGGAGAGAAAGACCCTACAGGAAAGTTGATTACAATGAACAACAATGTTCTACTGAAGGTAACAGGAATTTTAGAGCCCATTCCCTCCAATTCACATATCAAATTTGACTTCTTAATTTCGTTTGAAACCTACACTGTTCCTGAAGGCTATCTGTCCGATCTTACTAGCTGGTGGTGGCTGGGTTTTGTCTCATACGTGGAATTGCAAAATGCTTCAGGAGGGCAAGAATTGCAAAACAAGCTTGATGCTCTTTATCGAGAAGCTGACCCCGACAATGAAACGCCATTTAGAACAATAGTCCAACCACTTGAAGAAATTTACCTGGGGTCAACAGGAATGACCGATGACCTAGCAAGTCATATGAGAAGCGGAAATAAATATTCAATCTACGCTCTGGCCGTCATTGCGCTCCTTATTCTCTTTATAGCATCATTTAACTTGATGAATATCACCGTAGCCACCAGCCTAACAAGGGGCAAAGAAGTAGGAATAAAAAAGGTATTGGGTGAAGAAAAAAGTAAGCTACTTGTTCAGCTTCTGCTAGAATCAGTGATGATTACTTTTATTAGCACTGTGCTGGCTTATGTGCTGTTTTTTGCACTATTTACTCAAATAAAGGATCTCCTGAATTGGGATTTAGAGCTGAGTTCGACTCTCCTGTTTATCTCAATTCCTATCGCCCTTCTTTTTATCACAGTTCTTGGTGTTCTTGCAGGCTTGTATCCAGCTATGTTGCTGACTAACCTTCGGGTCTCCAGTGCACTCAAGCATGGGTTGAAAACTGGACGGGGCTCAGCATGGTTGACCAACGGACTGATCAGCCTTCAATTTATCATCTCAGTCGCTCTAATTTCATCAACAATAATTATCTACCAACAAATTCAATATCTGAGAAACCAATCCCTCGGATTTGAAAGCTCATATGTTGTTTCAATGAAACTCTTACCTCAGGATATGCGAGCTTTCTATCACCGATTCAAAGAAGACCTTCATCAGAATTCTCAAACACAAAGTGTCAGTCGAAGCGAACGTATTCTCGGCGATCCATGGCCAGTCAACGGGATTTTGGTTCGCGATGAGCCTGATTATAAGCAGGTGCACGGCAGCCAGGTGGGGTATGATTTTCTCAATACGATGGGAATCGAACTAAAAACAGGTCGAACATTTTCAGAAGAGTTTGGCACCGACTCATTGGGAAGTATCATCATAAATGAAGCATGCGCAAAGCATTTGGGATTCGATAATCCTGTGGGAGAAAAAGTTCAATTTTTCGATCGCCACAGAACCGTAATAGGTGTGGTTGAAGATTTCAATTTTTCATCCTTGCATAGCGAAATAGCCCCAGTAGTTATGATTATGCCCTTCATTGACCTCCAGAATATGTACGTGAAGGTTGCACCCGGAAATCTAGCTGAGAGCCTGGATTTAATTGAATCTCGTTGGAATGAAGTTAGCAATGGTGCGCCTCTGGAAATGCAATTGATGGACGATCACATGAATCAATTGTATCAAAACGAGGAAAAACTATCACTTCTCATATCAGGATTCTCAATACTTGCAGTTCTTCTCGCCTGCCTTGGACTTTACGGTTTGATTGCATTTATGGTAAACAAAAGAATTAAAGAGGTTGGAATTCGGAAAGTACTGGGTGCTTCAGTGAGTTCGCTTTTAATCCTATTTTCCAAGCGATACCTGGGATTGATAGCGATCGCCTCAATTATCGCAGCTCCAACTGTCTATTATATTTTAAGCGCATGGCTAAATGAATTTGCCTATCGAATTGAATTCGATTTTTCTGTTCTTCTCCTTGCTGCCTCACTTCTTGCAATAATTTCCTTGTTGACAATTGGGGCAAGAGCAATCAAAACAGCACTTGCAAATCCGATCAAAGCCTTAAGGGACGAATAGTATTAATCCTCAATCACTACTTTTTCTAATTCTGCGTTGATCTCTTTAATCTCCTCCTCTGAAAGAGTAAAGTCCAGTGACTTTGCATTTTGAGCTGCCTGGTCTTGATTTCTAGCACCAACTAATGCCGCAGTGATTCCCTGTCTTTGCAGCGTCCAGTTAATCACTAACTGTCCAAGCGTGAAACCACGATTGTCGGCTATCGGTTTTATTTTTTGAAGAAACTCATTGGTTCTCGAGAGGTTCGGTTCTTTAAACCATTTTGTGGTGGGTCGGTGATCGTCTTCAGCAAATTTGTAGTCAGAAGTAATTTTTCCTGTCAGCAGACCTCTCTGCAAAGGGCTGTATGCCAAAATTCCAATACCATTTTCAACACAATGTGGAACGATGTCTTTTTCGATTTTTCGATAGATCATGCTATACGGAGACTGGCTTGACGCAATTGGAGCGATCATCTCCGCCCTTTTCATCAAATCAACGGAGTGGTTGGAAACGCCGAAAGCTCGCACTTTTCCCTGCTGAATTAATTCTTGCACAGCTTCCATCGTTTCTTCGATCGGGGTAGTAGCATCTGGTCGATGGATTTGATACAAGTCGACGTAATCAGTATTCAAAAGCTTCAGGCTATCTTCCAATTCCTGAATAATCCCATCTTTACCTGCATAAGAATACACCTGCTTTTGGACACCATCCGGGCCTGCTCGATCTAAGAGATATTCTCCTTTTTGTGTTTTCCAATTCAGGCCGAACTTGGTCAAAATTTCGACTTTATCACGTCCTACATCCTTTACTAGTTTGCCAACGATCTTTTCGCTGTGACCCAATCCGTACATTGGAGCGGTGTCAATGGAGGTTATTCCAAGGTCGATACTTTGCTTCAAAGCTGCAAGCGCGTCATCATCATCGCACTTTCCCCATGCTACCCCACCAATTGCCCATGCTCCGAAGACGATTTGTGAAATGTGCAGATCTGACTTTCCGAGTTGGACTTTTTCCATTGTTCAATTATACGGTTTTTTAGCACTAAGTACACTAAGACAACACAAAGGGCACAAACAGTTTGCTGAGGACTGGAAAGTCTTTAGGTAAAAAAAGGCAGCTCGCTCCCGAACTGCCTAAGTCAAAACTCAATAAAAAACTACCTATTGTCTTGGGCTCATACTTTTAGCCAAATCAACCAACTCAATAAATTCTCTTCTATAACCAAATGCATCCTTCCCTTTCGAACCTTTTGCCATTTCCAATACGGAAGCATAGGTCATATCACCCTTATATTCAGAATCTCTCAGCAACATTCCAAATCCCGCTACAGCCATTGACCAATTCAGGTTGTCACCAGATTTGCGAACCTCGTTCTGAACAATTTTTGTAATCAGTTTGCTTTTGCTTCCCTCTGGCTCCTTGTATCGGAATTTCACCGTTAGCAATTCATCAGAATCCATCGCAATCGGATTTGACTTCTCCTGATATTTCAAAGGATCAATGTTCTTCACAAACTCACTATCTACACCTGTTGGAATTACTTCATACAGTGCTGTCACAGTATGGCCACTTCCAAGCTCGCCTGCATCCTTTTTGTCATCATTAAAATCTTCATCATTCAATCTTCTGTTCTCATACCCAATAAGTCGATATGCCTGAACAACAGAAGGGTTGAATTCTACCTGGATCTTAACATCTTTTGCAATTGTGAAAAGTGTTCCTCCAAATTCATTCACCAACACCTTCTTAGCCTCACGCATGTTGTCGATGTAGGCATAGTTTCCATTTCCCTTGTCAGCAAGAATCTCCATCTTGGAATCTTTGTAATTGCCCATTCCGAATCCGAGTACTGTCAAAAACACACCGCCTTTTCTCTTTTCTTCAATCAATCGCTCCATTTCTCCGTTGCTGGAAGCTCCGATATTGAAGTCTCCATCTGTCGCAAGTACTATTCGGTTATTCCCTCCTTCGACAAAGTTTTCCATTGCCGTTTTGTAGGCGAGCTTGATACCGGCTCCACCAGCAGTAGATCCACCAGCGTTTAACTTATCCAATGCTTTTATCATGGTCTCTTTGTCATTTCCATCGGTTGGAGGAAGAACAAGACCAGCAGCTCCAGCATACACGACTATCGATACTTTGTCTTGAGGTCTTAGCTCATTTGCCAGCAATTTGAAAGCAGACTTCAATAGTGGTAATTTGTTCGGTGCACTCATGGATCCGGATACATCGATCAAAAACACAATGTTGGAGGCTGGGAGATTATCCATTTCAATCTTCTTGCCTTGGAGTCCAACCTGGACAATCAGGTGTTCTTCATTCCACGGCGCTCGGCTTAACTCCGTGTTTATTGAAAAAGGATCCTTGGCGCTTGGGTTTTTATAGTCGTATCCGAAATAGTTGATCATTTCTTCAATTCTCACTGCGTCTTTCGGGGGCAACTGACCATTGTTAATAAATCTTCTCATGTTGCTATAAGAGGCAGCATCAACGTCTATGGAAAAAGTAGAAAGTGGTTTGTCCAATACTTTTCTAAAACCATTTTCATGGATAGTGGCATACTCCTCAGTATTGTGGTTTAGCGCCTGGTCATAAGCTATTCCTCCCATTGGGAAACTTCTGCCTACCGCTCCGCTTGACCTCATGTATGATTTATTACTCTCCTTCCTCATATGTCGGGGTGAAGCAACGACTTCACTTAGTGCATCCTCCTCATATTCAACAACTTCATACTTTAGTGTCACGTCAACAATCTTCTTGTTCCCAACTTTAATTTTTTGAGTTACAAATCCGGGTTGAGAAAAAATCAAAATTGATTTTTCGTCTTTCACATCAATAGAATAGAATCCATTGATGTCTGTAACAACTGAATTAGAAGTTCCTTTTATGAGAACATTTACCATAGCGATGCCTTGTCCATTTTCATCATAGACTGTCCCATTTACATATTTGGCATCAACCTTGGACACCAGAATTATTGATAGAATTATTAACAACTTTTTCATACCTTCATTTTTAATGTTTGCTATTGAGATGCAGCCTCGTCTGATATTCCATAAAAAAAATTCAACTTTTTTTTGAGCAAGGAAAAATCCATATCAAGATCGGATGAAGAAATTCTTAAGGAATACCGTAGTACAGGCCATTCAGAGCTCTTGGGGAAGCTTTTTAATAGCTACCTTCATCTGGTATATGCTTTGTGTCTGAAGTATCTGAAATCAAGGGAAGAGAGTCAGGATGCAGCGATGTCTATTTATGAAAAAATCAGCAAGACACTTTTGACCACCGAAGTTCAGCATTTCAAAAGCTGGCTGTACATGGTCAGCAAGAACTATTGCCTAATGGAATTGAGAAAATCGAATCCAGAAAAAAACTCAACCGTTTTTATGGAAAGTGATGTTGTCGCGCATCTTAATAGTGAAGAAGATGTAATGGAGACTAAGCTTGAAGCACTTGGGGAATGCATTGAGGAACTAAAAAGTGAGCAGAGGAAGTGCGTTGAGCTGTTTTTCCTTGAAAAGAAGAGTTATCAGGAAGTGAATGAAAAAACGGGTATTGAACTAAAAAAAGTAAAAAGTCATATCCAAAATGGAAAGCGGAATTTGAAGATTTGCATAGAAAGTAAAAATGTCGACTGACAAAAACGATAAGGATCAATTTCAGAGGTACCTCACCGGAAAGATGAGCAATGCGGAAGCTCATGCGTTCGAGCGTGAGGTGTTGAATGATCCTTTTGCTCAGGAGGCATCGGAAGGATTCGAAGAGCATGATTCAGAGCAAGTGTTCTCCGATATTGAAAAATTGCAAAGTCGTATTTCGAGTGAGAAAAAAACTGGCTTTTCACTTATGCGCATGGCAGCTGTAGTGTCCTTACTCACTATAAGCTCACTTGCACTTTGGCTTCTTGTAGGTTCGTTAGACCAGGATGAAGAACTTGCAATAGAAACAGAGGTAGTAGAGGAGCGTGCTGAAGAAATAGAAGTTCAGCAAAATTCAGATACGTTTTATCGTAAAGACACTGTGGGATCCATTGCAGAAACAAAAATATTGGCAGAGGCCAATGTATCAGAAGTTCAAGAGACTGACACAAATGAATCCGTAACAGAGGAAAAACCAATTCAGATCGCTGAGGCCGAAGAATCTCAGGTTGCAATAAATGAAGTCCCTTCTGAGGTACAAACAGATGCTCTGATTGCGGATGTTATTCTGGAAGAATCAACTGTAACGCTTCAGAATAGTGCCAGCTTCGAAGCAGATGATACGATTGCTGCCTTTGAAGATGATGGCGACGTAGAGGCAGAGGTCACTGTGTTAGAAAATCAATCACTACAGGCTGCTGGTGCAGTGTCTAAATCATTCGCGATTGAGGAGACGAAATCAAAAAGAGATGAACAAGCAGGACAAAAGAAGGAAGTTGCAAGATTAGCTACTCGACCAGCAGCAGCCAGAGCAAGGTCGTCGCTTCTAAACAACTCAAGGACAATTTCAGGAACGATTACTGACGATTTTGGAGAAGCGCTTCCTGGTGTTAATGTTGTGATAAAAGGTAGCACAACTGGAACAGTTTCTGATTTTGCCGGAAAGTATCAGCTGCAAACTGTGGAAGGGGCAACGCTAGAATTTCTTTCCGTTGGATTTGCTTCACAAGAGGTGGAAATTGGCAATAGCGATACCTTGGACTTGCAGCTCGGAAGTGCGATGACGGAGCTTTCAGAAGTGGTAGTAACAGGTTATGGGGAATCTGAACCACAGGGAGAATTGTATTCTCCAGCAGAGCCCATAAATAAAGCTAAGACGTACAAACAATACATAAAGGACAACCTTCAGTACCCCAATGCAGCCAGGATAAATCAAATCGAGGGAGTCGTCGCACTAGAACTAACAATTTCCGCAACTGGCGAAATCGCCAATATCAATGTAAAAAGAAGTCTGGGATACGGTTGTGACGAAGAGGCCATTAGGTTAGTCCGCAATGGGCCGGACTGGAGTCCAGCACTAAGAAATAATATTCCCGAACAAGATAAAGTACGTGTCAGAGTTCGTTTCAAGGAGGAATGACAAACAAAAAAATCCCCACATTCGCAGGGATTCTGATCACAGTTTTTGTTCTCTAGAACAAACTTCTTATCGTCACTGGAGCGAAATCACTCTACAGTTGGCACCTATATCACCTTGGGCTGAACTTGGTATGATTCCAATTGCTCCATTGGTTCTCGAAACAAAATCGATCACATCTTTTCCGCTACTAAATTCATCAGGTGCAACTCCGTTTCCTGAAAAGACTTTTTTCGTCCAGAAGTTTTTAAATTTCCCCTTCTCTGTGGAGATGTAATTCCAGAAAGCAGCATTTGATATTTCCATATAGGAAGGCTTCACTCGTTCGAAATTTTTCCATTGGGTAGTAAAGCCAAAATAAATTCTTCTCATGTTACTCTTCGTAAGTGACTCTTCCTGAACGGTGTTGTTTACAATGACAACAAAGTCATTTTGAGCTTGAACTGTGTTCGGAACTCCCGCCAAAAGAGCCAGAAGTAAGACTGGTATATAAAATTTGATATTTTTCATTTCTGTAAATTTTAGTCCTTTTAAAATCCCAGCACTACTGCTGCCTGAAATTCAGAAAAATCAACTCCTCCAAATCTGCTGTTGTTATCTCCTGAAGAGATCCTGTTGAATTGAAGCTTCAAAAAGTAATTGTCATCAATCTCCGTATTCAATCCAAAACTTATCATGTTGGCATTATCATCATCTGTATCATCATCCGGATCTAGACTTTCATATCGCACGTAGGGTGTGAACCGCTTACCTAAGCTATAGTACAGCATCCCTTCAAGACCATTCTTCTTCAATTCTCCACCCGTCGACGGATCCGTTTTCCCAGTGATGTATTCAAACTCCAGGCCGAAGTCGTCAATGTTGTATTCAACATGCGTACTAAAACTTGAAAGCTTGGTGCGCTCCCCAGTGTCCACACTTACGGTGTCCAGCTCAGAAAGCTTATCGTTGTACGAGGAAAAACCAATCTTCAAGCCAGGTGTAGGTTGAACTAGCAGTCGTGCGGCAATCGCTTTCTCTTCATTGTCATCTTCTTCAAATGGATTTGTGTTTTCCTGGTATCCATTGCTTACCTGAAGATTGTACTCAAACTGAATCTCATTGAGAGAGAAATTTCCAAGCAGCGCCACACCCGTAGCCCATCGAGGATAAAAGCGTTCGTCTCCGCCAAATTTGTCCGGCTTGTTGGTACTAAGCGGCTCTTTTACTGCCAGGAAAGCAGGTTTGGCTGTGTGGATTTCATTGTAAATACCAAAAGGCACAAACATCTTTCCGACTCTAAATTTTAGCCAGTTTCGAATTGTGTATTCTGGAAATGCATACTCAACGGCTGCATTTCCAATGCCTTCCTCCGTAGCAGTCCCGTGCTCCCAGGTTATATCGGTCGCGAATCTCAATCTGGAAGTGACATCCACGTTGACGACAAGGTCAATCAAGTCAGCATCGAAAGATCCATTTGGATCACTATTACCTTCATCAGAAATCAGATGCTCATACTCAAAACTCGAGTATCCATTAAACCGCCATTTGTCTGACAATTGGGCATCTGCGGAATTTCCACAAAATAAGATGATGGCAAAAATCGGAATATACCATCTACTGCGACGGTTGAATAGTTCTTTCATAAAGTTTCTTTCCATGGCTTTTCTATTTATTGGTGACAAATTATTTACATATAACGGTTAAATATACAATTTAAATTAAGACTAACTGAAGCGTTCGAATTCACCATCCCCCAATTCTTCCTCAAGATTGACAATCACCCCACTGCTGTGAATTGTGGCTCTGCGTTCAATTTCTTGTTCCGGGAGATTGGTGTTCTCCTCATCAGATTGCCTGTCTTTTGTGTCTGTCACAATTCCTAAATCAAAGAAATCAACCG
>JBDVJN010000068.1:0-16812 GCA_039961455.1 Cyclobacteriaceae bacterium
CTCATTCATACTAAGACCTCCTACATAAGCGGAAAAAGAAAACACAGGACCGGGTATTGCCTGAACAAATCCATAGCCAGAGATAAACTGTTCTGAGGTGAGATAATCTTTAAACTCAACAAACTCAGTATACAAGAGAGGAACAAGTACCTGCCCTCCACCAAAAATCAGACTGCCGTTACGATAGAAATTTTCGAAGATCTTAATAGGCAAATATTGTGTAACACCGCCCAGTCCAGCGGCAAATACTAATACTGTGATCCAAAGAATGAGATTAGACCATTGAATTTTAATTCTCTCTTTTTCTTCAATTGAATGTTTTTTGTAGTTGATGGTAGTTACCAAGCCACCCATAATAATCAATGCGGGAAAAGCATACGGTGACTTGAGTACGTAGGATGCAATTGCTGAGATCAGCATAAGGACTAAACCCAATTTAGTTGTGACCACCTTAGTTGCTATTCTATATGCGGAGAATGCCACAATTCCCACCACCATGGGAAGAATAAATCGCATAAAGCCGAGGTCTATGTTGGTATTGACAATGATAGCAGCAGTTGTCATTATCGCTACGGCTGGCAACATCCAGACAAGAAGTGTTAGGTACGCCAGGTTAGGCCCACCGATCTTGAATCCGAGAGCCGTAATGGTTTGAGTTGACGTAGGCCCTGGGAGTACCTGACACAAAGCGAACAGCTCAATTAAATCCTCTTCTGTGAGGTAGCCTCTTTTTTTCACCATAAGGTCAAGAAACATTGCTAGGTGACCTTGAGGCCCTCCAAAAGCCGTAACGGAAAGGAAGATTACATCTTTAAGGAAAATGATATTTCGAACCCTTCGAATTGTCATTAGCTTTTCAATCCTATTTCCCGTAGTCGTTGATTTAGGAATTCTCCAGCTAAAATGTTCTCAAAGTCTTTCGGATGATTCTCATCAATACAGTTTTCCAGGCATGCTAAATCCATTTCGGAAACGGGGTGCATAAAAAATGGAATGGAAAAACGTGAAGTGTTCATTAATTCCTTAGGAGGGTTGACGACCCGGTGTATTGTGGATTTTAGCTTATGATTGGTAAGACGTTCCAACATGTCCCCCACATTCACCACAATTTGATCAGGCAGTGCTGTAATCGGAATCCACTTACCATCTCTTCTTAGTACTTCAAGCCCGTCCGCACTGGCACCCATTAGCAGTGTGATCAAGTTTATGTCACCATGCTCGGCAGCACGGACTGCATCTTCAGTAATTTCTTCTGGGTTTTCTATCGGGAAATAGTGGATTGGACGAAGTATACTGTTGCCTTTCGCAACTTTGTCATCAAAATAGTTTTCAGGAAGTTCCAGGTAAATAGCTATTGCTCGGAGCATTTGGATTCCCGCAGCCTGCAGTGTTTTAAAAGCTTCCGAGGCAGATTCTTTTAGAGTGCCAACTTCGTCTGGCCAAATGTTAGAAGGGTAGTCAGATAATTTGTTTTCATCAGGCTGGCCGACATGATAAAATTCTTTCAAATCGCCAGTATTTCTACCTTTGGCTTTTTCCTTGCCCTTGCTTATGTATCCTCTTTGACCATAGAGATCGGTCTTTTCATACTTCTTCTTTAAGTCGTCTGGAAGTTTGAAAAATGTTTCTATGGATGAATATAAGTTACCTACCAATTCATCTGATAGGCCGTGATTTTTGATAGACACAAAGCCAATGTTGTTGTATGCTTCACCAAGCTTCTTTACAAATTCTTGTTTTCGTTCTGCAGACCCAGATGTAAAATCGTTAAGGTCGAGTGAGGGAATGTGATCAAATAGAATTTCTGGCATAGGTTTCTTGAGTCTTGAGCTTCTAAATTTAAGAAAGAAATCAAAACGAATCTCAGTTTAGAACACTTCTTAACACAGTTAGAGATTTAGGCCGTGGCAAATTCATGTGATGTTGAAAATAATCAAGCAGGATGTCAATAATTTCATTTCGAGTAGTTCGGTTTGCTTCTAGGGAAATCCCATACGGCTCAATGATCAACTTTTCCAGGACGTGCTCCCCCTCGGCATGTGGAACTAACTTGTCAATTGAGGTAAAGAGGGTTTCAAACTCATCGAATGCGAAACCAAGATGTGTAGCAATTTTTAATAAGAACTGAAGATGAAAATTCTCAACTCCAGAAGACAAAGCATCGAATTCTTTTATTGATTTCGAGATGAAGTGATATAAATCAGGATTTGATGAAGGTTCGTTTTGAAGAAGTTTGGAGAGCACCTCCGTTAGGAAAAGTGTAATGGCACTTTTTGTGAAATTCTGATGAATGGCATGAAAGGGAATATGATTCTTAAAATCGGAAACACGTTGAAGGTCACGAGACTCCTTTACATAAACGACAAGTTCGAGAATAGAAAACGGCTGAAAATGACCAATGCTCTTTTTTGATTTCTGGCTCCTTATCGAATTGACGATAAAGGACCCATAGCCCAGCTCTTCCGTGAAAATCCGAACGATAATGCTCGTATCTCCATACTTGATGTAATTCAGAACGATTCCGTTGGTTTTGATTACCATTATCGGATTATAGCAATTTTCCCCACGTAAGTCTCTAGCCCATCTTGAGTGGAACTGAAAATCAAATACACTCCAGTAACAACCTCCTGGTTCCCAAGATTTCTTAAATCCCAGGAAGCTGAACTACCGTTCGCCTTTAGCTCCTTCACCAAGTTCCCATTTAGGTCTGTGATTTTAATAAAGGTATTTTTGGCAAGACCTTCAATTCCAATAAGTCCTTCGTAATTAGGAGGTACCGGATTGGGAAACACATTCACGTTGCTGTGAGAACGACTACCGGTAGAAGAGGCACTGCGGTAGGAAATCATTCCTTTGTCGGTAGTGATGAACATTTCTCCGTTGGAAGGACTGTAAGCCAGCCCAGATACTTTGTTAGATGGTATGGGGCTATTGTTGATGTCGAACATTGCGACTTGCTCGGAAGTATTTTCATTAAATATCCAAAGGCCGCGCTCTGTTGCAAACCAAACACGGTTCCCGCCATCAGTTTCAATGGCATTTATTTGCTCGTTTTCAAAAAGTACACTGCTTTCAAAAGTAGGGAGGATTATCTCGGTACTTTCAAATATGAAGGAAGCATCCGCATACATTGCTGGGCCGTCAGAGGTTGCTATCCAGACGTCATCCTCGATGCTGATTTCGAAATTTTGGAGTTGTCCAGGAAGCCCAGTTAAATTTAGTGTTCTATTTTCGCCAGGATTGAAAACGACCATTCGCCCATCGTTTGTTCTACCCCAAAAAACGCCAGTTTCAGAGGTCGAAATATCCAGATACTCATCATCAAGAAGTAATGCGGAGGAGTATGAAACCCATTGCTGCCCATCGAACCGATGAATGGGATTTGTATTGCCGAAGGACGCAAGCCAAAGATCTTTTTTAGACTCCATAGCAGAAATCACCGTGTCTGAGGATGTATCACTTTGCGGGATATCTTTGACTATTTCACTGTTGGATTGGTTGAATAGCCCATCCCCAATGGAAGAGAAGTAGGTGACACCTTCAAACTGAGCAATATCCGAAACGTTGCGAAAACCTTCAATTTCCCTAATCGTCCATTCGCCCTCTTCAAAAACTGAATACCCTTCCACTTTGATACTTCCATCATATCCATCAATAGGTGGAGCATGAAATCCGTAGACGCTATTGTTAATTGTTCTGAACCTGGAATACTGATCATGCAAGGGACCCTTGGGAGAAAGCGGTGTTCCTTCAGATGTAATCAACCCGAGAACATCATCCGCTAGCCAATACGACCCATTCACGCTTTCAACGTCGTTTACCAGCGTGCTGGCACTAGACGCGATTGCAGTAAACTGACCTCCTGAAAGTTCAAATATAGACTGATTTGCGACTGTCAGTAGCTTACCGTCGGCTGTGTGTAGCTTGCTTGCACTTGCTGGGAGGTCCACTCCGGTATCTATCCAAGCATTGTTTTCAAATTGAAACAAATCGAGATTCCTATTGGCATAGAGTTCCGAACCAACAGTTGTTAAATTTTCCAGATCTGTAGTTGTGGCATGATGCGTCCAATTATTGAAGTCTAGCAAATTGGAGTTGAGATCGCCATTTTGCAGACCCTCGCCGGTTTTTGCAAATAGGGTGTTTCCCAAAATTTCTATTTCCGTAGCTGCAACCTCCACGCCACCAGGACCAATTTGCGTAAAATTCTCCTTGATAACCGTGGCTCCATTGTCCACGACTACGATACCAAGGCCAGTAGCGAGAAGCGTACTGGATTCATACACAGCAATATCATTAATCTTCTTTTCTCCTTCCAACCCCGAGTTAGCTATCTCCTTGAGGGTAACAATGTTGGATTCGAATACGAAATCCACAGATCCCGAACGATAGCCAATTGCAAGGACATTCTCGGCCTGGTTGAAATGCAGAGAAGAAACTCCAACGTCTGACAAACCATCAATCTTTGAAAGTTTTCTTGTAGAATTATCCGAAAAGTCAACGGAAAAAAGCCCATTCTTGGCAGCACAAAAAATCTTATCCGAAGTTTTTTCCAGTATTTGGACACTTTGATAGCTAAAGTGAGTTCGCCACGTACCTACAGGAATATCCTGGGCCTGAGTTTGTATGGCTAGCAGCAGACTACTGCTGAGCCCTAGCTTCAAAAAAGCAATTCCTGCAAAGCGCCTCATAAACATCTTTTTCACCTAAAACAATGGTCTGTTTGGATTTCGTTCGTCTATGGGAATAGGAAGCGACACTCCCACACTTCATGCAAACAGCATGAACTTTTGTGATGTACTCCGCTATTGACATCAGCGAATCCATAGGCTTAAACGGCCTACCTTTAAAATCCATATCAAGACCAGCAACAATAACTCTTTTTCCTTGGTTGGCAAGCTCGTCAGCAACGGTGACAATCTCATCATCAAAAAATTGAGCCTCATCAATTCCGACTACCTCACAGTCACTGACACGTAGTAAAATATCGTTTGCAAAGTTTACTGGACTTGATTCTATAGCAGAGTCTTTATGAGAAACGATTTTCTTCTTGTCGTAGCGCTTGTCAATGGCCGGCTTAAAGATCTCGACTCGTTGATTCGCAATCAGGGCACGTGTAAGTCTTCGGATCAATTCTTCTGTTTTTCCAGAAAACATGGATCCACAAACTACTTCAATCCAACCGCCCCTGCTGGAGTATCCGCTTCCGATATGTGGTTCTACAAACATTTACTTTGAATAGGTCAGATGTGGGAGCTGATTTTCCTTTTGGACGCGAATCCGTAAATCTCCATGAGTAGATACCTGACATGCGAGACGCTCATCCATTTGTAATTTGTTCATTTTTCTGTACTTCCTTTCTGCTTCCGTTATTTCTGAAAGATTATCTGCTCCTTCTAGTATTTTCATTTTACATGAGGTGCATTTTCCCTTGCCCCCGCAAGCATGCATCCAATCTGTTTCGCGAAGTAAGATATGAAGCAATTTTTCGCTTTTATCCTTGCTAATAATCCTTTTACTTTGGAGGTTATCTAAGATGATGTTAATCATACCCTTCTCTAATTAGAAATGCAAAAAAAGTTAAACGAAGATTTTATTGACAGCTACTGTGAAAAGTTTGCATCGAAAATAACCGATTCATTTTTCACGGAAGACAAAATTTCTATCACGGGAAAAGAAATTCTAAAAGTCACTCCATCCAAGCAAGCCAACCTTTTTATTATAAAACTAATTTTCCAATATTGGCAAGGGGAATCCAAGAAGTTGGAAAGCCCATTTTTCAACTATGAGAATGATAGTGTGAAGGATGCATTGGTGGAATTCATGAATGTACTTTCCCAAAACATAGAAGTACATAAAAACAGATTTCAGCTACTGCTAAATCATGCGGTAAAAGATGCCATCTATCTTGCGGCCTCACCTCAGGCATATTTGGAGATTGATCTGGATGGGACAGATGTCGACAAAATTGATGATGCTTTTATTGAAGAAAATATCAAGTACATAAAGATTTATAAAAAAGAGATTCAAAATTTCTTGTCGGATATGCGTGGGCTTAGTGCTCAAGACGCAATTGATGAATTGACTGATGAATTTGAGCCATTTGATTCTTCCGCTGGGCTAGCAGCTGAAGTAAAACTTCTTTCAGGTATCCTACCAATAAAAGCAGATCAGGTCTTAAGTGAAAGTTTTCCAGAAGATTTCGATGAATATGAGGAAAACGAGGTTTTTGACAATGACGAGCCTGCTGAGAATGACGCGAACGAGGAACGTTTCCAAGCCGCAGAGAAGGCTCAAAAAAGTTCGACTGAAGTAAAGGTAGATGTCAAGAAGGAGGCGTCCAGTGGAATGAAATGGGGAGACGAAAATGATGAACTCTCCGTTCAGAAGAGCGTTTCTGAGGTTGAGGAACAACCGGGAGCAGACCAGCAAATGACAGAGCCATTCGAAGAAGAGACTTTCGAGGCTGAAGCACAAAAACCAGCAGCGGAGCCTGAGGAAGTTGCACCCGAGGACAGTGTTGTACCAGAAGCTGACGAAGGAGCAGGAGTGCCGGAAGGCGTTTTGTCTCCAGAGCCAGAGGAGCGGCCATCTGAGCCAGAAGAACAAACCACGGACGAAGGGAAGTCTGACGCAGAAACCATAAACGATCAATTTGAAAAACCGGAGAAGACAGTTGTAGAGGATTTAGAGGAGAAGAAAGCAAGCAGCATGATGGAACTGATATCAGTAAACCATCAGTTTATGTTTGTGAAAGAGCTCTTTAGAGACGATCAGGTTTCATTCCAGAATGCGCTATATGAGCTAGAAGACTATAATACTTTTGATGATGCTGTCGAGTTCTTGGTCCAAGGGTATGCGAAAGAGTTCACATGGGATATGCAATCAAATGAAGTTAAGGAACTACTCAAGGTGCTCTTTCGGAAATTTAGAAGTTGAGTTTTTAGCTTGAACACACTCAGCAGTGTCTGCACATAATCATTCAATAGATCAAGACCAACTAGTCAAAGAAATACAGGAGCGAAGGCCTGAGGCTTTGAATTATCTGTATGACAACTACTCCGGTGCTATCTACGGATCTATTCTTCGAATCGTTCAGGAAGAAGACATTGCAAAAGAAGTCCTACAGGATGCCTTTATGAAATTCTGGGATAAAATTGATCAGTATGACTCTTCTAAGGGACGCTTTTTTACCTGGATGGTTAACGTTACCAGGAATCTAGCGATTGATAAACTTCGTTCAAAGGAATTGAAGAAAGCGCAGAAAACTGATGACATTGGAGATTACGTAAATACCAGAAGTGAAGGAGCAACCCATCAGAATATTGATGGAATTGGAATGCAGGAAGCAATGCAGGGCCTAAGAGATGAGGAGAGATTTGTTCTTGAAATGGTTTATTTCAAAGGGTATACGCAATCAGAAATTGAAAAAGAATTTGGGATACCTTTAGGAACGATTAAGACTCGTTTGAGAATGGCTCTCGTCACTATGAGAAAAATATTAGATGTAGAGTGAGCAGCGAAGAATACATATCGTCGGGCATTTTGGAATCTTACGTCCTGGATCAGCTTTCTGGAGCCGAAAGGTCGGAAGTGGAAAAAAAGGCTCGGGAGCATCCGGAGGTACGCGAGGAAATTGTGCGAATTGAACTCTCTATTGAGGCGCTGGCTTTTGGCACTGCGGTGGCACCTCCCTCAGACGCCAGAGATAAAATCGTTTCAGCAGTTTCTTCACCGGAGACTCCAGTGGTTTCCATTTCGAGAAGCAAGTCTGAATCACTTTCTTTAAAGTATGCTGCAGCAGCTTCGGTGCTGATAGCTCTCGCGTCAACCATAACTGCATTTGATTACTGGAGTAAGTGGAAATCGGCAGAGGGAAGATTGTCTGATTTGATAGCACAAAATCAACAATTTGCAGACAACTACAATACCGTAAACCTGCAGTTGAACGATATTCAAGATGCAGTCGCAATTATGAATAACTCTGCGTTTAGTCGTATAGTTATGAATGGGACCGACAACTCCCCCGGAGCATTGGCCACCATCTATTGGAATGAAAACACACAAGATGTCTACCTCAGCATTCAGGAATTGAAGGAACTTTCAGAGAATCAACAATATCAACTTTGGGCGATCATTGATGGCAAGCCGGTAGATGCAGGAGTTTTCGATGCTGGTAGTTCAAGTCTGCTCGTTCAAATGAAGTCAATTGGTACTGGAGCCGCCGCCTTTGCCGTTACGATAGAGCCAAAAGGAGGAAGCGAGAATCCGTCGCTTGAGACCATGCAGGTGTTGGGGAATGTGTGAAAACTCTCGAATCTCTGATTCACCTCTTAGTCCTTTCCTAATAGATATTATGTGTTAAGTGTGATTGATCTTCGACGACGGTAGTTATAAGTCGTAAGATGATGGTACGAACCGGAGATTGTAGTCGTGGGTTACAATGAGGTTCTGATTTGGAGGTGGTATCTGTTAGTTGCTCACCGGAATTAGTCTTAGAAACTTCTATAAATCAATTTTATAACATAAATAAAAAGGACCCCAACCAAATGATCGGGATCCAGTCAACCAGCTATAAAACAGTGCTTACCGTTTTTCCTCAATATTTGTAGGCTAATTGGCTGCTTAGCTCCACTTCTATTTTCCTGCTTATTTGAGGTCCAAGTTCATAAGAAGCTTCGAGTGCTTCGTTTAGCAACTTTAGACCTTGTTTTTCCATACCAGCGTTTTTGTACACGACACCCATGTGATACAGCACTTCTGGCTCATACGTTTTTCCTTCAACTTTCTCGAGATATACCTTGAGTGCTTTTTGACTTTGACCGCTTAAGTAGTAAGCCCAGGCAAGCCAATCGTTTGTTGCAGGAGTGGATCGACGTCCAACTTCCTGAAGAGCGAGTTCGATAGCCTGGTCATAGTTGTTGATTTCTTCAGAATAGAGATTGACCAGGTACTTATTGTACATAGCTCCGTATTTTTCCTTTCGTGCCTCTTCCAAAAAGCTTTGAATGTATTCTTTTCCCAGCTCTTTGTCACCATTTGCGTCAGCCATTTCGGTTAATAGTAGTAGGTTGTCCGGAAGTCCAGTTCGTCGAGCGAGAACGTCTAAGATTCGCCCAGCTTCTTTTGGGTTCCTGTCAGCTGAATAGGCAATCCATGCAATGCCCTTTAAAGCATAATCATACGTAGCGTTTTGATCGAGAGCTTCCAGATATTTTTGATAGGAATCACTAACGCGTCCCGCATGTCCATACATATCTCCAAGGTTAGCTGTTGCCCAAATTGCTCGACTGGATTCTTCACGTAGGACCATTTGATATGCTTTTTCCATATAGAAAATGGCGGAGTCCAAATTGCCTTCATGGTCTTTGAATTTTGATAGTCGTACAAGGAAATCGAATGACTGAAAATTTGTATTTCTATCAAGGATACTTTTTGCCAGCTCGTAATTTCCAAGTTCCATTTCGGAATCGAACTGCATCATGTAAGCCGCAAATTTTTCAGTAGCAAGTCCTCTGGCCTTCAAGGCAAAATGATTGGCTTGATCAAAATTGTGTTTTTTGATTGCCAGACTACTTTGAGTAAGTAGGTTGTCAGCCTTATGCTTCCCAAAGACCAGCTGGCTCGCAACCTTAAAGGATTCGGCAGATTCATTAAGAAAATCAATATTCCCCGTTTTTTCAAAAAGACTCGCCTGAGCAGCCCCAAGTTTTTGATGGTAAAGGAAACCCCTTGGTTCTCCACTGATTTTCTCAGACCAGAATTCACATTCTTTTTTAAGTCGTTCGACAGTATTTGTCGAAGGAGAAGTAAGAAATATCTCGTAGTCTGCAGGGTTGCAAATAGGATCGGAACCCTCTGGCTTTGTGCAAGATGACAGGATTGAGATTAGACTTATGAGTATAAGAGATCGCATTTTTGTTTTTGAGGTTGTGTAAAGAAGAGGGACTGATCCCTCCCCTCAACAATGAGTAGAATTATTAATGTGGCGTTGCCAGGTATGGAAATACGTCACTGAATGTTTTATCATTTGCATTCACATTATCTGAAGAGACGCCATCCTTCACTGTATTACTTGCTCCTGCTTCAGACTGATCAGAAAAGGCTAACAATAAGGTGACATCTATCACGTCATCCGCCAGGGCTCTTCCGTTCAAACTTCCATAAGCTGAGGCGGACGTCTTATCAGACGATAGCACATCCACAGCGAGGACTCCAGCCAGTGCTTCATTCCCGATTCCGAGAATGTTTTCAAACTGGTCAGGATCAAGGAAAATATAGGTCTGCAATGCATCCAGTATTCCCTTAAAAGCCGCAGCGTTTGAGCTTCCATTCGACGGAAGTGTCAAATTGTAGGCATTTTTCACATCCGCAGTCCCAAAGAAATTGAAAACCGTGTTGATGGCAGGCCTTCCCATTTGATCCACTGTAGCATATACATCGGGAACTGGCGCAGGACTATCATCATCGCCACATGAAGAAAATATTAGCATGACCGCCAGACCGAAAATGCTACCGATTGTCGAGTATGTAAATTTTTGATTTTTCATTTGATTTTCATTTGTTATTGTACAATCGCTTTACTCTCCACCCAGGAGCTGAATGTGTCACTTGATCCAAGCATAGATTTGGGCACCTCTATTACTACAGAGAGAACATTACTTCCAGCAAATGCATCAGTTCCAACTTCCTCAAAAGCTGCTGGATATGGTTGAACACCCTCAGTATCCGGATCGGAATCTCGGTTCGGATCGTACTCTCCGGTATTGGTGTCGTCAGAAAGTGAAGCACCAACACCATTTACGATGCTTACGAATTTGAAAAAATCCATAAAAAACGGATCGTCTCTTGGGCCGGCAAATAGGCTGATTCCGTTGCTGGATCCGACCTTCGCAGTTTCGCCGTATGCGGTAACCTCCACTTCCACTACTGTCCCTGAAGTTTCAACAACACTAGTTGCTCCAGGTGTGGTCGGTGCTAC
This sequence comes from Cyclobacteriaceae bacterium, assembly GCA_039961455.1. Classification (GTDB taxonomy): domain Bacteria; phylum Bacteroidota; class Bacteroidia; order Cytophagales; family Cyclobacteriaceae; genus Ekhidna. The sequence goes on from JBDVJN010000068.1 coordinate 10,982, forward strand.
CGGGCCATAGGAAATTGCTTTTCCGTTTTCATCAAAAACCGTTTGAATGACCAGGTCTTCAACATTGTCGCCATTGTTGTCAATGTTGAATTCGTACATCATGTTAGCGCTGAATGAGAGATCGCCGGTTGCAGTGGGAGCAGTAAGACCTGCAACATTGCATACAAAGACATAATTGTCGGAATTAGACGGACTCTCGAAGGCAAAATAGTCTGTAATATCAGTTACAGTGCTGCCTGAGGTGAGTGAGCCGACGGCAGGTGCATCAATGTGGTCTGCGCCTACCAGATAAATCACCGAGGCTGCGGACAAGGCAAAACCCAGTGATAAAATTACTTTTCTCATAGTTGTGTTTATTATTTCAACTACCTACGAGAAAGGATCTGTCTTTGGATTTTTGGAACTTAAAATTGATTTAAAATAATTCCGGACTCTGTTAGTCTATGATTCTGATATCATCTTCGGTAAAAAGCTTTCCCATAGATGATATTGCGGAAATATTGAAAAAGCCGACTACTTTTTCATTCGAATTGTCAGAAAAGATATTTGACTGAATGTTTGCCAAAGGCACAGCGAATAATTCCCCAAACCCACCATCTCGTGCAGTCTGCACTTGAACTTGCTGAAGAAAGAAGAAAGCTTCCTGGGAAATTGAGTTAAGCTCGACATAGATGGAGTCCCCCAGCTCAAAGGGATTTATGAGTATATCATCATCATCAAATTCAAATGGATTTATGAGTTCACGGATGGGTTGAATGAAGAACAGACCATCTGCATCGCCATCCTCCGAAAAAGCAGCATCATATGCGATGTTTATCTCATCAGGCTTGCTGAGGAGTTCACCATTCTTCCATGACTTGATCCAGTAAGTATCTCCTGGGCCTTCCAGATCCCTGGACCAGAAATTAGCGAAATATGAGTCTTCTATAAAGGCATCTTCCTCATCAAAGCGCCAGTAGATACTGTCGATCGAAGGGACAGCAGCAAGATTCGTCAGAGATTCGTAGGTTGTTCCTCCAATTTGAATATTCAGAGCGTATACTCCGCCAATAGTGGCGAATGTGTCGGTTGGTGTTGTAGGGTTCCAGACATACTTGCCTGCGGCGGCCTCTGTAAATGTGTACGTTTCGGCAGCATCATTTACGTTTGAAACCACAACTGTCGCTCCTCCGATTCCTGCCGGCTCCGAACTATCGAAGTAGGTGTTCGTAGTGTAAATATCTATTGTTTGAGGTGTGGCAGCGTGGTAGATCCATGCATCAAAAGCCACCAACGGAGCACTCTCAGGAAGCCCGGTCGTGATGTCTTGCTCACATGCGATAACAGAAGAGAGTAGTACTATTTTGAAAATATTCTTCATGATCAAAACTTGAAATTGTAAGTGAATGAAGGGACAATGGCTCCTAGTATGGATACTTGGGTAGCTCTGGTTTCTGCCACAGCATCTATGGCGTATCTTTCATCCCCCTGCCAGAAGTAGATAGAAAAAGGATTCTTTCTGTTGTACAAGTTATAGAATGTGATAACCCAGGAGTCTCTGTTTTTCCTGACCTTGCCTCTTTTGGAAATGGCCCTGCCAAGAATTGTAACAGAGAGATCCAAACGATGATAATCAGGAATCCTTAGGTTGTTCCTTGTGTTTGCTGAATTCTCAGGAATCGTCAGATAATCAATCTGGTATCTGTGTGTTGGAAATGTCGTTGGTGTACCTGTGAGATAGGTGAAGTTTGCCGACAGTGATACTCGATTGCTTAGCTCGTAAAAACCAGTTGCTTTGAAATTATGTAGCTGATCGTACCGAGCCGGATACCAGTTTCCCTGACGATTTTCTAAGTCATTCAAAAAATTAATTCCATCTATCTTTAGCTCCGATCTACCCAACGTGTAGCTGACCCATCCATTCATGCGGCCTTCGTTTTTCTTCACATAAAACTCAAGACCATAAGCCCGACCATCTCCTGCCAGGACATCACCCTCGATTAGCTCATTGATAAATAGCTCGGCACCATCGATGTAGTCAATCTGATTTTTTGTTCGACGGTAATAGGTCTCCACCGAGAACTCGTAGGCATTGTCCTTGAAATTACGAAAATACCCTGCGGCCCATTGCAGTCCGGTTTGCGGTTTGATATTGTTTGTGCTTGGTGTCCAAATATCCAGAGGATTTGAAGCAGTAGTGTTGGAGACCAGATGAATGTACTGGGCAGTTCGATTGAAACTTGCCTTTACCGAAGAGGTTTTTGAAAGTTGATATTTTGCAGAGAATCTGGGTTCCAGGTTAACATAATTCTTGATTGTCTCCCAGTCATCAGCCTGTTGAATATCTGTGGGACTTCGTCTGAATCCGGGGATGGTATCGTTGAAGGTATAATAAGAACCAGGCCCCAGGTGCTTAAACCCCGAAAGTCTGGTGCCATATTGTAGGGTGAGTTTGTCGCTCACTGTTTGCTCATTCCCTACGTATAGTCCATATTCTGCTGCTCGTTTGTGAGGAACGCTGAATTCTACAAGCTCGCCGTCGCTGGCCCCAAGTGCATCTGCCGGGCTAAATCTATAGAGCAGAGCTTCAGCGCCAAAAGTGAGTTCATTTTTTGTATTCATAAAGAAGGTGAACTCAGGCTTGATATCGTATGTCGTTATGTTTGATGTCCATTCGAATTTGTCCCTGTCATTTTCGCCAAAGGCAAGTTCATAATCGTAGTCACTCAGGTAAAAAGTGAGGTTTGAGAAAAGGCGCTCACTAAAAAGATGATTCCACCTTAGTGTTGCCGTCTTACTCCCCCAGTTTATCCCCTGGCGTTCGTCAAAGTTGAAAACATCCCGACCAAAGTATCCCGAGATGAACACCCTGTCTTTGTCAGAGATATTGTAGTTCGCTTTCGTCGTGAGATCATAGAAGTACAGTGCCGCTCCGTTGTCGAATGTGTTTGTAAATGGTCTGGCGAGGACATCAATGTACGATCGCCGTCCGGCGATGATAAAGGAGGCCTTTTCCTTTTTGATGGGACCCTCGATAGCCAATCGACTGAAGATCGTACCAACACCACCATTTATCTCCATTTTTTTATTGTTTCCTTCCTTCATTCGGATATCAAGCACCGATGAAAGCCTTCCTCCGAATCTAGCTGGAATACCACCCTTATAGAGTTTCACATCTTTAACCGCGTCAGGATTAAAGACGGAAAAGAAACCGAGCATGTGCGACGAGTTGTAGACAGGAGCCTCATCCAGAAGTACGAGATTTTGTCCAACACTTCCACCTCGCACGTTAAACCCAGATGCGCCTTCTCCCACAGTACTAACACCAGGCAGAAGTTGGATGCTCTTCACAACATCAACCTCGCCAAGAAAAGACGGAATTTTGCTTATCGTTTTGATATCTAAATGGGCTACACTCATCTCCACGGAGGACACATTTTCGTCCTCGGGTTCGGCGGTGACCACAACTTCTTGCAGTTGTGTGCTTTCTTCAGTTAGCTCAATGTCAATTCGTTGATTGTCATTAAGCGAAATTTGCATTGTCTGGGAAAGAAAACCAATGTATCGATATTCTACCGTATAGTCGCCCGGAGGAACCGTGATTGAGTAGAAACCATAGACATTGGTAATGTTGCCGCCATTGATTTCCCTGACCAGAACAGTTGCTCCAATCAAAGCCTCACCATTAGCTGCATCTTTCACATAACCATTAATTGTAAATTTCTCCTGAGCCTGAGCTTTTGTGCTCGCAAGAATGATTAGGAGGGTGACAAAACGTTTCAAATTAGTCCTTTTTGTTTTTGAGTTAGTACACTAGGATTTACTTAAACCCTAACCAAAGACGTACCAAGTGTGAATTGGTTTCAATGTTAACAAGGTTTAATTATCTACTGATGTAGAAAGAGCCGAGAAGGTTACTTTCAACTAAAACAAAACAGCTAATTTGATTTTTTGTTTCGTTTAAATGGCTGCCAAGGCTTTGTCGTAATCCGGCTCATTAACGATTTCAGAAACAAGCTCTGTATGGGTGACCTTACCATCTTCGTTAAGAACAACAATTGCCCTTGCATTTAATCCTGTCAACGGGCCATCAAGTATTTCTACGCCATACGAATTTCCAAACGAGCCATTGTCTCTGAAATTAGAGGCCGTTACTAAATTTTCAATGCCCTCTGCTTCACAGTATCTGCCAAACGCGAATGGTAAGTCTTTTGAAACGCAAACAATTTTTGTGTTTGAGAGACTTGATGCTTCCTTGTTAAACCGCACCGTAGACATAGCGCAAGTGCCAGTGTCAACGCTTGGGTAAATATTCAGAACAACTTTACTTCCTTTCAAGTCGGACAATGAAAGAAGAGAAAGATCCCGATTTACAAGATTGAAATCCGGCGCCTGACTTCCTATTTCAGGAAGATTTCCACTTGTATTTACTTCATTTCCTTTAAGTGCTGTTTTTGCCATGTTGCTTTCTAGTTAGTTAATTTTGAGTGGAACAATTTCCTATGAAAATTCATTCCTAAGTTATGACAAAACTTAGTGTAAATATCAATAAGGTTGCGACGCTTAGAAATGCTCGAGGTGGAGACAACCCTAATATAGTACAGGTGGCGAAAGACTGCGAGCGTTTTGGAGCACAGGGGATCACCGTGCATCCGAGACCTAATGAGCGTCATATCACGAAACGAGATGTTTTTGACTTAAAGGACATTGTGACCACTGAGTTTAACATTGAAGGCTATCCGGATGAGCGTTTCATGAAAATCATCGAGGAAGTAAGGCCTACTCAAGCAACATTGGTACCTGATCCCCCAGATGTTTTGACTTCCAATGCTGGTTGGAACACCATTGAGAATGAAGAATTCTTGATTAAGACGATCAATCAACTAAAGAATTGGGGTGTACGAACTTCTATCTTCATTGAACCTGAAAAGGCCATGATGAATGGAGCTATGAAATGTGGAACAGACAGAGTTGAACTGTATACCGAGATGTATGCTTCCACCTATCTTGAAGATCGAGAAAGGGCCATTGCAGACTACAAAGTGGCTGCCGATCATGCGCAGGAGCTTGGCTTGGGGATCAATGCCGGCCACGATCTTGATCTAAACAATCTTAAGTATCTGATAGAAACTCTTCCATACATAGATGAAGTGTCCATTGGACATGCATTGTTTTGCGATGCCATCTACATGGGACTTGAGAATGCGATTCAGTCTTATCTCCGAGAACTGAATTAACATTAGCTGAAAAACTAATTTTTTTAGCAAAATTGGGTATTTTTGAATGATGGATATTTCCAATTTAATATTTCTCGCTGTTGGGCTTCTAGTTGGAATTCCGCTGGGGTGGCTTTTTGTGAAGGCCCGAAGAAACAATGAGGTATCCGGATCCGATGAAATAAAGATTCAATTGAAGCTAGAGATTGAGCGATCTAAAAAATATGCACAAGAGTTAGTATCTCTAAACGATGATCTGAGACTAGAGAGAGAAGAAGTAATACAATTGAATAGTCAAAATGCCTCGCTAAAGGCAAACTATCAAAATTTGCAGCAGCGACTTGAAGAACAGAAAGGGGAGTTAGGCCAATTGCAGGAGAAGTTTGCCGTTGAGTTCAAAAATCTGGCAAACGATATTTTTGAGGAAAAAAGCAAAAAATTCACCGATCAAAACAAGACAAATCTGCACGACCTTTTGCATCCACTGGGTCAGAAACTTACTGATTTTGAGAAGAAAATAGAGCAAACGAATAAAGATGGTCTTGAACGGAATACGGCCCTTCGCGAGCAAATTATTGGATTGAGGGAACTCAATGATCGGATGACAAAGGAGGCAGAAAATTTGACCAAGGCATT
>JBDVJN010000069.1:0-62452 GCA_039961455.1 Cyclobacteriaceae bacterium
ATATCCTGTTTCATCTTACTGGGATGTTGAAGTGTCAATGGACCACAGGTTGAGCATCACCTCATGCATGCTCATCCAGTTCGCCTTTTCATCATGTAAAGCCGCTTTGCCAGCTTCCGTAATGGAATAATATTTTCGATGTCTGCCTGTCTCAGAAAGAATCCATTCTGATTTAATTAATCCCTCTTTTTCAAGTCGATGTAGGACTGGGTACAACATTCCATCAGCCCATTCGATTTTACCATTAGAGATTGTCTTCATTCGCTGAATAATACTGTAGCCATAGGATTTACCCTCTTGAAGTACGCCGAGGATAAGCGGTTTTGAAGACGCAGCAACCAGTGATTTTGAAAATGATATCATACATTAGTTAATTATATACTTAGATTATCTATGCATAACGGGAAGCTGCGTATAAATGTTTTGAAAATGATCAACCAGACAATACAATTAAGAACTGCTACGTTCATTTTACTATCTTGGGACAAAATATATCCTCTTATCGTATGCAAAAAATTCTAATACCATTCTTAGCTTTTTTATCTATAAAGGCCACAGCACAAGTCGGCTCTGATTTTCCTGCAATGGAAACGGAATCCCTGACAAACGTTATCATTGACATTCCTTCAGACTTGGCAGATAAATTCACTATCGTAGGGCTTGCTTATACAAAAGCCTCTGAGAAAGATTTAAAGACCTGGTTTGAGCCGATGTACAATCAATTTATTTACAAGCCAGAAAAGCCCTCAGTCTTTGATTTCTCATACGATGTGAATTGTTATTTCATACCAATGTTCACGGGCGCCAAGCGACCAGCTTACGAAAAAGTGATGAAGAAGCTGCAAAAAACCATTGACAAGCGTTTACAGCCTTACGTTCTTTTTTATAAAGGGCCACTCAAAGCGTATAAAAAGGCACTAAACTTTCAGGGGAGAGATTTGCCCTACTTCTTCGTGATAAACCCTAAAAATGAAATTGTCTATGCAACCTCTGGAAGGTACACAACGATGAAAATGCAAGAAATTGTGGAAGCAGTTGACGCCGCCTTAGAAATGAACTAGAGCACGAAGCCTTTGTACTTATTGCAAGGATTGTAAAACTCAAAAAGACCACCCTGATTGAGTATTTCCATAACATATACTTCACCGCCAGAGAAAATCTGATCCGTTAGTTGATCTAAACCTGCTAGTTGTTCGGCGGTTGGACTATCGTTAGTGATGAGGTCTTTCCCATTGAAGGTCATCTGCAGATTGTTTCCTGTTTGCACAACGTCAAACCCGCGCAGGTAGAATTCTGCGTTATTGAATTCATCTACTGTTACAAAACCAACAGCATTTAGAATACTATCAGCATCTATTTCAAAATTGTAGTACCATTGAAAAGCAACCACATCTGGGAAAACTGCCTCGAGCTGATCACTAATCGAATTGTCAGCTTCATCAAAAATAAATACGTAATTGACACCATAAACATCATCTGGAGATGGTTGGAACTCATTACTAACTTGAAAGAGGCTACTCTGAGCATTGAATGTACCCAAATCGCCACTACCAGATAAATTCACAATTGTCTCTTGCTGACCCGTGCAAAAGCTCTCTTGCGATGTTGAGAAGTTTCCGATGGGAATTTGATCAATCTGATACGAACTACCGCCAAAGTTGATCTGCACAGCTTGATCCAAAACGATACTTTCATTTGACAAGCTAAATCGAATTTCCCTATTTAGATTACTTATAGAATTAGCAGCAACAACCGAAGGCATATCAAGTCCTTCGGCAATACCAAGAAACTTTATCACTCGACGATCAAGATTCAACGTAACAGAAATTGTGTGGTTGTTGGCGGGTATATGAAAATTGAAGTGTCCCATACTCCCGGTATTACCAAGATTATCTTGATGGAAAATCCCTTGTTTAAGAAAGCCAAGGGCCTCTTCTGTAATACTACTACTTGCTGTTGGTCCCGCTTCTTCAAACGTCAGGATAGTTACGTCAGATCCTTGATCACTCTTACTTCTAAAGATCAGGTTGTTCCCTTCTTCCTCAACTAAGATGAACTCAAACTCTGCTCCAAATGAATTTTGTTCGAGTTCAAACAAATAGTGAAAAACACCATAACTTTCAATAATCAGCTCTAAGCCTTGCGAGCTATCTATCCGATAAGAGTTAACCTGATCCCGAAACTCTCCATTGTTCGCAGTTACATCTGATTGAATTCGTACAGTACCATCTTCGTTAAAATCCAATAGAATGAAGAAAATACCTGTCTGGCTCGTTGGTCGATAGGACAGTACCCATCCATTCTGTGGTGCAGTTAGGTCGTCTATTAAATCATTAATCGCGTCGTTTGCCCGCTCCTCAACAGAGGGCAGTTTTGCATCGTTATCAACAGCACAGCTGATCAGGAGAATAGAAAAAAGAGTCACGATGGTCCACTTTTTCATCATAACTTACTTTGAATTGCCGCCCTCAAACTTTCTAAATCTACTCCAGTGACTTTTTTATAATGATCTTTAATTGCAGCAATTTTCTCAGCTATTCTTAGTCTACCATCATTTCTGCCAACGCAATCCTCGGTGACACACCCAGCCTCCATATCCATGAAATTCGTCTCAAAGTTTGGATCAAATAAGAAAAAAGAGACACACTCCGCAAAATCTTCATTTGGTGAACTTGTGGAGTAAGGTGAGACGAAACCTCTTTGCAAAGCATCATCATCTGTAAGCACAAACCAAGATCCCGGACCGGTGTAGCCCTCTGCTGCAATTGTTTCGAATGCATTTGGAAGCTTGTATCGCTGGTGAACTGTATGTGCAAATTCATGATAGACAGTGTTTAATTGCCTTCTTCTCCAAACTGAATCGGTTGGATCTACAGAATTAACATCGGTAAACGTAATCTTCGCACCTGCTTCTGCAAGTCCCAAAAGCAAATTTCCATTTGCATCGTAAATCACACCACCGAGAAAGATGATCTCTGCTGGAACGTGGTTTCTGAAGAACTCCTCACCGTTCTGAACGTCTTTGTATGGGTTAATCCAGAATTCTTCAATGAAATCAAGCATGGGACGTACAGACTCTATCCTTGATGGAGCTACTGATTGACCTGGGTCAACAAAATTATCAGAGAAACGATATCGAATGGCCATTCCATATTCTGTCACAAACTTATCATTGATGTATTGATCCAAAGCGGTCTCAACAGCAATTTGATCTTCATTGACAGGAACGTTCAAACCCTCATCGGGATAGCATCCCGAAAGTGTAAGCAGCATTACTGCTCCAAGGTAATATCCATATATATTTTTCACTTTGCCCATCATCTTGGATTTGGTCTAAGTCCACCCACATCTATTGCTGACTGCGGAATCTGTAATACTTTTCTTGGATCATTTGCATCCAAACTAATAGTGGATCCATCTGCCAAATCATGCGTCACCGCTAGTCCATACCTTTTGATATCCCACCATCTCATACCCTGCATCATAAATTCTTTCCTTCTTTCAAGAAAAAGCAGGTAGGACAAAATATTATTTAAATCATCAGTGCTATTGTAAAAATTCTGCAATACAGCTAAGGTAATCGTTGGTGTGCCACCACTAAACCTACGATTGCTCAGCACTTGAAGGTCTGCAATTGCAGCATCAAGATCTCCAAGATAAGCGTTAGCCTCCGCTCTATTTAGCACTACCTCCTCTCCAGTGAATGCCATGTGTATGTAATACGGAAAGCCGACATTGGAATTGAGGCTGCTTCTCTCAAATAGACTTTGATATCTAGAAGGGTACACTGCATTGAACCCTTTCACCAACGCAGGATTTTCCCGTTCATCTGTAAGCCCTCCAAAAATGGAGGCGTTGAAAAGCGAACTGTAAAAGCCCTGATCTGGGCCAAAAGCAAAATCTGTCCTCTGAACTAGCGAGATTTTGCGCATCAAGAGTAAGTTCGCAGCTTGCTCAGGAGCGCTATACAGTCGGGGGTATTCTGTGATCGATGCTCCAGCCACATTGAACTCCTGAGAGGTTAGATCGCGAACAAAGGCACCAGGATTTGAGCCCAGGAGTTCATCACTGTACTGTCGACATAGCTGGAAATTACCCTTAAATAGATAAAACCTGGAGGCAAACGCTAAAGCCGCGTTTCTGTTGAAATGGTATTTTCCTGAGTTTTCAAAAAAGCTATCATCAATAAGATCAAGCCCTTCCAACATGTCTTCTTCAACACGATCATACACTCTACGCACAGAAAGTCGCTCATATTCGGCAAGGAACTCCGTCTCTGGTTCTCTGATATACGGTACCCCTCGACCAGCACTTGAACTAAAGTGCTCACCAAACATATTTACAAGCATGAAATGTCCATATGCTCTAACCAAAAGCGCTTCTCCTTTAATTGCATCTCTCCGAGCTTCATCCTCGTCGGTAACCACCAGATCGTCAAGAATAGCCAAGACCTCGTTAGCATGAGCGATAGCATTGTATGTTTCGAACCAGTAGAAATCAGGGGAGTCTTGCTCCGTAGGGCCTGTTGTAACGTCATCCCAAGTGTAAATTTGCTGATGACTAAGCCTCTGATTCGTTCCCACTGTAAATTGAACATCATCGGTCATCCAATCAGTAAAATTTGGGCTGGCGATTGAATACGCACTAACGAGTAATTGAGCTGCTTTGTCAAGGTCATCGAGACCTACCCTATTATCAGGATTCTCATCAAGAAAGTCATTGCATGAGTAGAGCACAACTCCCAAGAGCATTACTACCAAATTAATACGATATGACTTTTTTAACTTAATCATCAAAATCCAACATTTATTGAAAATGTGATCAATTTTGGCTGTGGCAGCGAAACACCTCCAGAACTAAAAAACTCGGGATCTTGCCCTCGTAAATTTTCTCTGTCAGAATAAAGCAGTACCAGATTCTGTGCTTCCAAAGACACATTCCCAGACGCAAGTCCTATTCTCTGAGTAAAAGTGCTCGGTATATTATAACTCAAACGAACCGTTTTTAGCCTCACATAATCTCCATCGGCAACTCTTTCTGTACTTTTATTAAACAGTCGGTACGCTAGCACAACATTGCCATCAGCTTGTGCGACATTCCTATCAACAATCACCGGAATGTTAGTCAAGGCCTCATCGCCAGGAACTGACCAACGATCAACTAATTGTCCTGGCAAGGCGTCAAAATCACTGTATGTCTCAAAAAAGGCATCGTTTAATCTAATCTTGTAACCCAACTTATAAGATAACAACACACTCAAGCTCAAGCCCTTATAGGTAAATGTATTGGTAAATCCACCGGAGGTTCTAGGTTCTGTCGATCCTTCAAAAATCAAGGCGTCTTCAAGGTCCTGTCTTTCCTGCAAATCGAATTGTAAAACCTGTTCTCCGTCCTTATTGATAAATGTTGGCACACCTGAATTGTTCAATCCTGCAAATTCTGCAGAATAAAGTGATCTTCTGGGTCTGCCTATAGCCGCTGCACCGCCCTGACCAATTGCATCAACAAATCGGGAACCAAAATCAAGATTCGTAATTCTGTCTTTGCTATGCCCCATGTTGAGGTTTGAACTCCAGGTGAAATTTCCTTGCTTATAGTTTGTAGAATTAATTGAAAACTCAAATCCATTGATTTCCATATCGGCGAAGTTTCCAAATTTCAAGCCTTGGCCTCCTATTCCACTTGTCTGGATAACTCCAATCAGATCAAAAGATTGCCGTTGATAGTAGTCAGCGGTCACATCCACTTTCTTATTGAAGAGTGAAAAGTCAATTCCCACATTAAACTCATTAAGCTTTTCCCAGGTTAGATCAGTGTTGGTAAGATCTTCTATAAATAGAAGCGGCTCTACATCTGTTGGCCTGATAGTAACATCTGATTGTAGGTTCAGAATTGCGCTAGCACTTGGGGGAAGGTTTCCAGAGACGCCATATGTGGCCCTAACTCTTAAGTCTGAAATTATCGGCAGGCGATTTATGAAGTTCTCGTTATAGGCATTCCAAGCTCCACTAACATTGTAGGTTGGAAGGAATCGTGCTTGCTGGCTTTTTCCCAGTTGATTTGATCCGTCATAGCGGAAAGTGAAATTGGCCACATACTTTGATTTGTAGGAATATCCACCGTTGATAAACCATCCTACGAATCGATCTCTTTCCTCACTCAAACCAAAATAGTCGATATTTTGAAGGTTAAAGAACTCGATGATATTAGGATCTGTGACCACCACGCCACCACTTTCATATATTACTCCTAAACCAGTAACTGTCGAAGTGGTTCTATTCGTAAGTCTAAGCTCTTGGCCTGCAAGGCCACTTATTTCATGAATTCCGTTAAACGTTTTTGACCAATCGGCGCTAACTCTGCTAAAAAGGTTCAGTAAATCAGTTTGATCCAAGTAGTTAAAACCTCCCTGTGGCAGAACAACAACTGGATTCAATCCTGGATTGTCCGGATCAGCGAATAGTAAATTGTTAGCAGCTTGAATAAACTGAGTTCCATTGGCTCGGAAAGCCTCAGCCTGGTTAGAGTTTTCAGTAATAGCATGATCACGCTCCGTATTTGCATATCTCACTTGTAACACTCCCTTTAGCGAAAGATTGTCTGTTGGGTTTACTTCAAAATCCGTCTGTGCCGATACATCCAGCACACGTATCTCCAAGAAATTATTTTCCAATTCATGCAGAATATTAAAAGGTGCGAAGTTTCTTCGGAAGAATTCCCGGTCCCCATTTTCATCGTATGGTCTAATAGATCGTGCTGTATTTAGGCTATAGCTATACGGGTTGATATCAAAGTCCCTATTAAACTGCCCTGTAATCGGATCTAATTCTCTATTCCTAGTCCCAGGTGCTTTCTGATCACGATAGCTCGCGCTTAGTTTTAATCCGAAAGTAAAGCGATCGGAAATGAAGTAAGTGTTTCTCGCTGTTCCGGTAAATCGGTTAACCTTGTCAGCTGTTGTTTGTCCCTGATCATCCAAATAGCTAATTGAATAGTAGCTGTTGCTCTTTTCACTTCCTGCTGTAAAACTGAGTGAATGCTGTTGCTGAAGTCCAACGTCTCTAAACAAAACATCAAACCAATCCGTATTTGCATTTTCATATTGATTGAGAAATTGTTCATTTAATCCTCCACCGGGACCCCAATCAAGCTCATGATTTGCAATCAACGTGTACATCTTGCCAAGCGAGCCATAATTTCTGGCTTGCACAGCAGATCCGATATCGACAATTCCTTTTTGGGACAATTCTCGGTAGACCGAAAGCTCTTCGGCAGAATTCAACAAATCAAATTGATTGTAGGTTGGTCTCAGTTTTGCGGAAAAGCTAGCATTGTAATTCACTCGTAATTGTCCACTCTTTCCTCGCTTAGTCGTAATCACAATAACTCCATTTGCAGCTCTAGCACCATAGATGGCGGTAGCAGACGCATCTTTCAGTATTTGAAAAGACTCAATGTCGCTTGGGTTAAGATTGGCGATTGAAGAGCTCACTAAGGTATTTGCATTCCCAGATATGAGATCTTCAGTGTTTACATTGGAAAGGTCTTCGAGTATGACTCCATCAACCACAAAGAGCGGTTGGTTGCTACCATTAAGTGATGCATTTCCTCTAATTCTAATTCGAGGTGATGTACCAAAGGTACCTGAGACATTGTCAACATTAACCCCGGCTGCCTGTCCTTCTAGCACTCGGCTCACATCTACCATTCCTTGAGGTCTAATGTCGTCCATTTTCAGGCTTTCCGATGCACCGGTAAATAGCTTTCGATTTACCGTCTGAAACCCCGTAATAACTACCTCCTCGTTGACCAAGACATCTTCTTCTAGATCAACATTTATGGAAGATTGATTTGAAAAGGTAATTCGCTGGGTTTTCATCCCCAGCATTTGAAACCGAAGGACATCACCACTACTCACAGACAAAGAGTAGTTCCCGTCTATATCTGTAATTGCTCCGTCTTTGGTTTTTTCGTTGAACACCGTGACACCAATGAGTGGTTCACCACTTGAATCTACGACTTTGCCAATCAACCGCCCTTGTCCAATAGAAAGGGTAGCATATAGTAGAAAGATGAAAAAAATACCAAACCTCATATAAGACCTCTATCCATCTCTCTCCGAAACTCCTAATTATCTAATTCAAAATCTAAGGTGAAAGTACTGGTTACTAACTCACCATATTCCGCAAATAATGCTTGTAGTTTCTCCTGAGTATCTGCTGTGTCCAATGCAACAGGATCGTTGACAATAAGTGGTGGCCAGGCAAGCCAACCATCCTTAGTGATTAAAGTCATTCCGCGCTCATCGATGTCACCGTCTACGTCAAAGGTGACTGGCAAGCCTTCAATATTTGCATTTTCCTGATCCAAGTCTAATTCGTCTCCATTTAAAGTCCATGTTCCATCATCTTCGAACCGATTCGCTGTCCTCACAATTCTCTCATAAGTATTATCTGCAAAAAACTCTATTTCATAGCTTGTTTCACCATAAATTGAGGTAGGTGTTGTGTTTATAGCAAATTGATATCCCGCTGGAGGATCAGAAACTGTAATTCTATCTAAAACCCAAAGTCCCACTATCGGGCTTACCGATGGATCATCGTCACTGCTACATGATGTGAGAAACAATGATAAAGACAGGGAAACGTATAAGATTTTCTTCATAACTATTAGTTTGTTAACCGTGATTACAAGTATATAGGATATGAGCAACTTTAATATAAGAATCCCTTATCAGAAATGATTAAATATTCCATTTTGATGGATCAGCGACACTCTGAAAAGAAGACTAACACTCTTTTTACAAAAAAAACCTATTTAGAGCTTTTTAACGTTGCATTTGCACAAACCTAGTTGTCATCAGAATCCTCGGGTTCTTCTTTCTTCTCAGGTGGGGCTACAGCATCTCCATTTTTAAGTCTTTTTGATACAGCTAAAAAAGGTCCAGTGACCACTTCCTGTCCTGATTCAACTCCAGTCAGAATCTCAATTCGCTCAAAATCACTTATTCCGGTTTTCACCTCTGTCTGAACTGCTTTTCCACCTTCATAGACAAAAACAATTTCCAGCAATTCTTCATCCTCATCTTGCTCTTCATCGTCATCATCTGAGTTATTATTTCTATCTCTTCCTTCATCCTCTTCCTCCTCCTTAGCGCTTCTGGTCGTCACTGCTGAAAGTGGTACACTTAGCACGTCAACTCTGGTCTCCGTCATTATATCTACACTAGCTGTCATGCCAGGCTTAAAGGGGTATTTCTCACCTTGCTCAAGTACAAGATCTTGATATGAGCCAGGCAGGATTTGAATTAACACTTCAAACTCTGTGACCGCGTCCGATGAGACTTTGTCATTCGCCGTATTGGCAATCTGCGTAACTATCCCTTTAAATGTTTTATCCATGTACGAGTATGAATCAACGTCAATCAAAGCCGTGTCACCTTCGCTAATTCGAATGATATCATTTTCATTGACATCGACTTTAACTTCCATTTTGGAAAGGTCTGCAATACGTAGAATTTCTGTTCCCTGAAATTGAGAGGTACCCAATACCGTCTCTCCAATTTCAATTGGAAGTTTTGAAACGATCCCGCTCATTGGAGCCGTGATCGTAGTCAAGTCCAAGTTTTCTCTTGCTTCGGATACGGTAGCTCTCGAACTCTGAACAATGTATTCCGCCGCTTTAACGCTTTGAATAGCTGATTCTAGATCTTGCACTGCGATTTTGAAGTTAGCATCTGCCAATTGGTAGTCTGCTTCCGAAATTACCTTCTGGTCGAACAGATTTTTCTGTCGCTTAAACTCTTGATCTGCCCTTGTGAAATTCGCCCTTGCTCTAGCTTCGCTTGCACTCGCTTGCGCTTTGTTGGCAAGTTGTTGATTTAAATTGGCGCTAGCTCTTTGTAGAGCAGATTCAAAATTATCAGGACGAATCTTGAGAATAAAATCTCCCTTGCTGACAGAGTCTCCCTCCTCAACTTTGAGATCTATAACTTCTCCGGAAACTTCCGGGCTAATTTTGACCTCAACAACAGGTTGTACTGCCCCCGACGCACTTACCTTCTCAACAATGGTTGCATTCTCTGCAGCGGCGATTTCAACACTGATCTCTTTCTTCTTGCCTACCCAGCCTTGCGACTTGCCTACCACTGCGAAGATCAGGAGAAGAACCACAGCCCCTCCCAGGATGTATAAGATTCGGTTTTTAGATTTTTTCTTCTTAGCCATTTCTATTATTGTCTGAATTATGTGATAGGTGTTAGAATGTTAGAGGTTTGCCCTGATAAAAGTCCAGGACTTTTTGCTTGAATACGAAATCATACTTGGCTCGGGAAAGATCGGATCTAGCTTGAAACAGATTGTTACTTGCGACCTGATAATCAGTGAAGTTTGATGATCCCAGGTTGTATTGATTCTCGATCGATCTGAATGTCTCTTCAAGTGCCTCCACCTGCCTTTGCGAAGCTGAAAAAGTCTTGGCTGCAGCAATTGCATTTCTATAGGCAGATTCAATACTTTGATACAAAACGTTTCTTTGCTCAACGGCCGATATTTCTGCTTGCTGTACATTAATTTTTGATCGCTGAATAGAAGATCGCGTATTGAAGCCGTTGAAGATTGGTACAAACAAGCCGACTGATAAAGACTTACTAAGATTATCGCTGTACTGGTCCGAAAAAGGTACTGTTGTTCCTTCCAATTCCACATCAAATTCCTGTTCAACGATTGCCTCTCCACTTGCGGTTTGGAAAGCTGTTGGTGTGAAGCCGGTAGGAGTGATATTCGTAACGTCAAAAGTTCTAAATGCATCTGAATAGTTGGTATTGATGCCCCCATTTAAGTTCAGAGACGGAAACATCGAACCTTTGGATACTGCCAAACCGAGATTCGCACTCTGTACTCGTTTATCTGCACTTTCAATTTCAGGCTGACTATCGAGAGCCGCATTGTAGATATCAGAAACGGAGGTTTCTTCTATTTCTGCCTGATCAATTTCGATTTCAGGGATTACAATATCAATTTCATCATTTGACGGCAGTAGTAATGCCTGTTTCAAACTTAAAAGTGCCAGGTCAAGGTTATTCTCCGCTATGATTAGATTTACCTCATTGGTTGCCACCTGACTCACTAACTGAAGTTCGCTAGAAACCGGCAGCGCTCCTGACTGCACCAATTTTCTTGTTCGATCCAATTGCTGCTCCCCAGATTCAAGCTGGAATCGTGCATTTTCAAGAAGTTCCTTATTGAAAATCACATTTAGATACGTCAACGAAATACTCAGGGAAATATCGTTGCTAGCCTTTTTCACATCAAGTTCGCTAGCCTCCACATCCAATTTATTTTGACGAATATTGTTAGTCGTTTGAAGACCTTGAATCAACGGCAAGCTACTATTAGCTGACACGCCATTAAAATTAATTCGCTGGGTAGTAAATTGGTTGGTTGTAGGATCAATTCCTCGTCCCCAATTGTATCCGAAATTTCCATTCGCATTCAATGTTGGGTAGCGCTGCCCTTTCGCATTCTCGTAGTTCACTCTTGCCGTTGACAGGTTTAGTTGGCTTCTCTGAACAGACAGGTTGTTTTCCACTGCAATCGAGATACACTCTTCGAGTGAGAGTACTCTCTTGTCTTGGGCTTGTGCGGTAAACAAGCAAGCACATAAAGCCAACATTGTGAGCAGGTGTTTCATAGGTTATTTGTCAATATCCGGAATATAGAGCACATCGTGTACCCATGACCTCTTCTTAATATACTTTAACGTTAGATCGTCCAATCTTGAATCCATTTCCAAAATCAAACAAGCACGATCATTTTTTCCCCTTCGAGAAACCGTCATCGTCGCAATGTTACAATCTTCATGAGACAAAACGTCAGCTACAAAAGCAATACTTCCTCTCATATCATCAGCTTCGATCAGCAGCGTATGTAGGCTTGCAGTGAAATTAGAATCAAAGCCATTTACTTCCTTAATTCTAATCACTCCTCCTCCTCTACTTTCACCCATCACCTGTACCTTTTTACCATCCTTACTTGCAACCACACTGACAGAGTTAGGGTGATAGAGTGTGGCACTGCCGATTGACCTGAATTTGAACGAAAGACCGACCTCTTTTGTTAGATCAATTGCATTCTTTATGCGTTTATCATCCGTCATGTAATTCATCATACCAGCCAGGATAGCGCGATCACTCCCATGACCTTCGTAGGTCCTTGCAAAGGAATTATAGAAAATGATTTCAGCTTGATCTGGAACTGCGCCTAGCACCCGATTCACGACCCGTCCAATTCGTACAACTCCTGCTGTATGTGAACTTGAGGGGCCAATCATAACGGGTCCAATCATATCAAATATGCCGCTTCGCTCTGCCATGATTCAGGGTTAATTAATAGACAATTTCAGGTATAAGAAAGTTACACTGCAACGGCACCCTTAATGTGGGGGTGCGGATCGTAATTTTGAAGTTCAAAATCCTCATAGGTGAAATCAAATATGTCGTTCACATCAGGATTAATTTTCATTGTTGGTAGAGCTCTGATTTCTCTACTCAATTGCAATTCTGCCTGCTCCATGTGGTTTGAATACAAGTGGGCATCACCAAATGTGTGCACAAAATCTCCAACCTCCAAACCGCAGGCTTGCGCAATCATCATGGTAAACAAAGCATATGATGCAATATTAAATGGAACTCCAAGAAAGACATCTGCACTCCGTTGATAAAGCTGGCAGCTCAATTTATTGTTAGCCACATAAAAGTGAAAAAGTGTATGACAAGGTGGAAGCGCCATTTTGTTAATATCTGCAACATTCCATGCACTCACAATGTGTCGTCTTGAGTCAGGGTTCGTTTTAATATCATGAATGAGATTTTTGATTTGATCGATCTTCCTGCCATCGGCTCCCTCCCAACTTCTCCATTGCACTCCATACACTGGCCCAAGGTTACCATCTTCATCAGCCCAATCGTCCCATATTGACACACCATGGTCCTTTAAGTACTTAATGTTTTGATCGCCCTTTAGAAACCAGAGCAATTCATGAATAATGGATCGGAGGTGCAATTTTTTCGTAGTAATGCAGGGAAATCCCTTGCTTAGATCGAACCTCATCTGATAGCCGAAGACGCTTCTGGTCCCAGTCCCAGTTCTATCATTTTTATCCACACCCTCATCGAGGATATGTTGCATCAAGTTGAGGTATTGTTGCATAATTGATCGTTATTTGACTGTAAAATTAACTTAAGAGATAATCACCTGAGCCCTATTCTAAATAAATATATTGACTGGGTCAGCTCCAAGAAAGGCAAGCTCATTTCAATCCTAACCTTTGGGGCAATCACTTTAGGGTTGGGCTGGAATCTGCAGTTCATTTCCTTTGATTTTGAGTTTGAAAAGTTCTTCCCAAAAGGCGATCCAGATAGCCAATTCTATGAAATTCACAAGGAGCAATTTGGATATGACAATGATTTTCTGCTTATCATTTTGGAATCTCCTGAAATATTCGACCAGGGTTTCTTACAAAAAGTCAAAGAGTTCGAGGACTCCCTGACAAACCTTGAATTTGTGGCACGAGTTGCTTCTCCGATCTCTCGGCAACACCTCGTTAATGGACCTGCTGGGTTATTCGCTTTTCCACTCCTCCATATCGATAAGCCGCAGGTACTAAGACAGGACAGCATACGAATTTTCTCAAATCCCCTCTATCAATACTCTTTTGGAAAGGATCGAAAATCTCTACTGATCTCCATTAATCATTTCCATTTTGCAGATCAGGAATCAAGCAGAATTTTGGTAGATCAA
This sequence comes from Cyclobacteriaceae bacterium, assembly GCA_039961455.1. Lineage (GTDB taxonomy): Bacteria > Bacteroidota > Bacteroidia > Cytophagales > Cyclobacteriaceae > Ekhidna. The sequence goes on from JBDVJN010000069.1 coordinate 13,800, forward strand.
ATTGAAGGCCTGGCAGCCACCGTAGGCCTAAATAAGGTCCGAATGGTAGGGAAACTGACTGCCCAGAACGAATTCATAGATCTTATTCAGTCTGACTTTGCAAAATTCCTGGTTGGATCAATTATTCTGAGTCTATCGCTTTTACTTTTCATTTTCAAAAATCTCAAGACAGCTCTACTACCATTTTTAATAAGCTTTTTTTCACTGATCTGGCTATTTGGATTGATTGGGTTTCTCGGCATCAAGATCAACTTGTTGAGTTCCCTCCTGCCTCCAATCATCTTTTTCAGTTCTATGTCAGATGCTGTCCACCTATTAAACGCCATTTACAAATCGAAAAAGAGCACTTTAAAAGACAGACTGAAAGAATCTGTCAGTATTGTCTGGATTCCCACATTACTCACTTCTGTCACCACAGCTATAGGATTCCTCAGTCTACTTTTGATCAATACAGAACCTATCCAGATTTTGGGTCTATTTGCTGCATGTGGAATTTTGATCGCATTCATAATCACATTCTCCTTCGGAATTTTTGCTTCATCTTTCATTCCAATTAAGGTTGATAGGAAAGTTGTTCAGATTCCACAATCGTTTCAGCATTATCTCCTAAATAATAGAAACAAGGTTGCTGCTTTCATGATTCTTGTGATTCTTATTCTGGTTCCGGGAATTAGCCAGCTGAAGATCAATGCTTATCTGCTTGACGATCTTCCAAAGGATTCGCAGGTACGATCAAATTTCGAATATGCAGATAGCTATCTGGGAGGGTCCAAACCGTACGAGATGAGAATTGACACCAAGGATTCGCTTACTGTTTGGGATAAGGGGGTGATGGATGAAATCCTCAAAATCGAAGAATATCTGACTAGTCAATATCCAATTGCGAGAGTTCAGTCCCCGAGCATCATATTAAAGTATTTAAATCAGGTCAATCACGGTGGGTTAAATGAAAATTTCTTATACCCTGGCAATGACAAAAACTTCCAGAAGGCTGTATCTCTGACTCGCAGGATCGAGCCAGACCTATTGAGACATTTAATTTCTGAGGATCAAAGAGCTTGCCGCATTGTTGGTTTTTTTCCCGAGTATGGATCCTATGAGACTACTGTCAGAAATGAAAAGATGTTAGAATTCCTTAAAAGAAACATCGATCATTCTAAGATCAGCTATCGAATAACCGGGACTACTTTTCTAATCGATAAAAGCCATGAACTTTTATCAAAGAACCTTCTGCTTGGTCTATTCATAGCGATTGTTATTATTGGAACGATTTTAGGGCTTTACTTCAGATCGATCAAACTATTAATCATTAGTCTCATTCCCAATATTGTCCCTCTATTGATTGTAGCAGGAGTACTTGGTTGGTTAGGTATTTCCTTGAAAATGACCACGGCAATCATTTTTACCATTGCATTTGGGATCGCGGTTGATGACACCATACATATGATGAGTTACTACGTGAAAAATGAAATAAGTGATAGAAAAGAAGCACTTCAAGCAACTTTTTTCCATGCTGGAAGCGCAATGTTGATTACCTCGATAATCATGATCGCTGGTTTCTCCCTGTTCCTGCTATCAGAGTTCGGTGCCACCTATTACCTTGGTCTCTTTATAAGTCTTTCGCTGCTGGTAGCGCTTTTAGTTGACATTACAATACTGCCTATTCTTCTGTTATCTATAAAAAAGAAAGATGCTAAAAATCGGTGACCCAGTACCGGACATTAAGTTATCCAATCAAGATGAGGAAATCGTCTCTCTCCGGGCATTTACGGGGCACAAAGCAATGGTGATCTATTTCTATCCAAAAAATAATACTCCAGGTTGTACCATCGAAGCATGTTCCTTTCGAGATAGCTATGAAGAATTTCTGGAATTTGGAGCTGAGGTTATCGGCATTAGTGGAGATAGTACATCCTCTCACAAGCAGGTAGCAGAGAAACGCCGACTGCCCTTCACTTTGCTAAGCGATAATAATCGTACGGCTGAAAAGGCTTTTGGTGTGAAGCGAAATATACTAGGCCTTCTCCCCGGTCGGGTAACTTTCATCATAGACAAGAATGGTTTTGTGCTAAATGTTTTCTCTTCGGCAACGCAACCCGCCAAACATGTCTCTACAGCCTTAGAAATCCTCAAAGCTTCCGCTAGGTAAACTTGCTTATTCGTCCTTTAGTACCTCAGCCGGATTTAGCAGCGAGGCCTTAATTGAATGGTACGACGAGATTACTATTGAAATTAAAAGTAAAGATCCACCAGCCAATACAAAAATCATTGGCGAAATTGTAATTCTGTATTCAAAGTCAAACAACCACTGCTGCATTAGATAGTAACCAACCGGAACTGCTATCAAAAATGCAATACCTAACAACTTTACATACCCCTTGGTAAAGAGTGAGGCTATGCCAAGCATCGATGCTCCGAGGACCTTGCGAATTCCGATCTCTTTGGTTTTCTGTTCTATGGTAAAAATTACCATACCTAAAAGCCCTAATCCTGCAATAACCAATGTCAATGTGGTGAACATTGTAAGGACATTTCCAAACCGATTTTCACTTTCATAACTTGATTCAAAAACTTGATCGAGGATCGTATATTCAAATGGCCTGTTTGGTAAGAACTCAGTCCACTTGGTTTCAATCTCACCTAAAACCTTCCTCACTTGATCAGACGAATTCACTTCTAAACTCACTGCAACTCGCGAAATTGGTCTCCCCCCTTGTGCGTTTGATTCGTCATGGAAAATTGCAAATGGTTCGATTGCAGCCAAGGCCCAATAGTTGAAATCCTTCACAACCCCAATCACATGGAATGTTCCACTCCAGTTAGAAATTTTCTTATTCAAAATACTTTCATCCAAGGTCCAACCAATGCTCAGCACCGCACTTTCATTGAGTACGATTCCGTTAACATCATCAGCAAAGGATCGATCGAAATTTCTACCTACCAACATTTCCAGCTCAAGCAGCGGAATGTAATTTTCATCACCTAATGTATAGTTGAGAGCCACTGATCCACCGTCCTTCTTATCCGGCATGAATTGGTCGCCATTGTATACCAATAGTGGTGTCGCATCGCAGCGAGCCGCCGTATTAACTCCTTCGATCTTGGTCAATTCTTCTGCAAACTCACTAGAGGAACTCATCCAATGAACATTATCGACTGTAACGACTTGCTCCTTCTTAAAACCCAAATCTGCATTGTACACATACTTTAGTTGTTGATAAACAACGCCAGAGCAAATGATAAGCAGTAAGGACAGCACATACTGAACCACCATCATTCCGCTACGCAACCTTGAGCCCTTGTTGCCTGTTTTCAACTCACCTCTCATAGCCGAAATGGGCTTGAATGCAGAAAAGAATAGCGCGGGATACAAACCAGATAGCAGACTGACACTACCAATTATTACTAATAGGAAGAGTAGAATACTTGGATTTTGGAACGGCGAAAATGATAGGTCCAAGCCTACCATTGTATTGAAAAACGGGAGAACATAAAACAGCAGTCCCAGACTTATCGTGGCAGAAACAGCGCAATACATAAATGCTTCCGTGAGGTAGATCTTTCGTAGGGCACCTTTGCCGCTACCGAGCACTTTCCGCAATGCGACATTCTTGGCTTTTGAGGTGAATTGCGAGGTTGATAAATTGATAAAATTGATACAAGAAAGAATGATAATGAAGATAGCAGAACCTCCCAATGCCTTCACAATTTTGTGATTACCAACGGTGTTTAAACGGTTATAAATATTGTTGGAATAAAGATGAACATCTTGAAATGGTTGTAAATATAGATTCCACTCCTTGCCAGATTCGATGTACTCATCATACGTATATCCCATCACTTGAAGAGTTTGAACCGCATGTTTTTCAGGAAGTTCATCCAGCTTCTTCTGAACATCCGCGACATTGGCTTGCTCATTCAAAACGATGAATGTTTCGAACGTGGTCCACATCCAGCTCCAGTTCGATCTGCTGATTCTATCAATACTATTTAAGGAAATTATAAGATCGAACTCGATGTAAGAATTCTGATCCGTTTCAGCCACAACCCCAGTAACCTTAAATGTTTCTCTCACCTCGCCACCTCCAAGATCCATGAGCATTCCAACCGGATTATCCACACCAAAATACCTATTTGCCGCCGCCTCGGAAATTATAACTGAGTTCGGATAAAGTAGCGCTGTACTTCTATCTCCGTATTTCAGGGGATACGAAAAGACACTCAAAAAACTTGAATCTGCGGCAAGGACGTCTTCATCATGGAAAAATTTCTCATTCGATCCTTCTGTGACTCTAAGAGGCATGAGTTCAGGAGTATGCACACGTGCTACTTGTTCGACCTCTGGCAAATCCAGAGAAATGGCATGCGCCACTCCAGGACCAGTAGAAGAGAAAATATTGGAATCATCTTCCCCCCAGATAAACGTCTGATTAACCCTGTAAATCCGATCACCATTTTCGTGAAACTGATCGTAGGAAGTTTCATTCTCAACGTAGAGGTAAATCAAGATTGTACAGAGGAAACCAACTGTTAATCCCAAGATATTTATGAATGAAAAGAGCTTCTGTCTTCTAACAGAACGTAGGAAGAGTTTCAATGGAGTTAGCATGATCTTTTTTGGTTTCTATGTTTATGTCATAAAAGATGCCAAATCAATCAACATATTGATTAACAAGGTGTTGTAATCTTTTAGCTATAAGTAAGTGACCACTTTTGAACACTTGATGTTCGAGAATTAGAAATCATTAATCAGAATAGTATTATTTTTTCTTTGAATAATAATATTTACTATTTTTGAGATACTTAAACTACAATCATGCTAAAATCACTCACCAAACACACTTTAGTACTAGTGCTACTATGTCTCACAGTTCAATGTACAGATGAAACAGTTCCACCAGAAGATGGTGTTGACGGTCTCCAATCAATCGTAAACCTTGAGGATGAATTAACTGGAGAAAACTGCCAATCAGGCGGAATAAGAATTTCCGCTGGTCTTGATGTTAATTCCAATGGGCTCCTTGACGACAACGAGATCAATGCCACTAGTTTTATCTGTAATGGACTAAACGGTGCATCTTCAGCTGCACCACTACTTGCAACCACTCCAACAGAAGATCCCGGAGAGAACTGCGAATTTGGAGGCGTCCATATAAGCGTTGGCACTGACCAAAACCTCGATGGTCTTTTGGATACCGATGAAGTACAATCCAGTTTCTATATCTGCAACGGAGCAGACGGCACATCTGGTTCCGATGGCTCAGGAGGATTTTCGAGCATCACACGAGCAACACCAGAATCTACAGGAGACAATTGTTCGAATGCTGGGCTAAAAATTGAGGTGGGGCTTGATGCAAATGGAAATGGAAATCTCGATACAGAGGAAATCCAGTACACTTATTTTGTCTGCAATGGACTTGATGGTTCAGATGGTAGCAACGGAACGAACGGAAGAAACAGCCTCATTTCAATCTCCCCTTTCTCCGGCAATCAAAATGGTTGCTTAAATGGTGGCTTAACCATTAATACAGGTATCGATGATAATTCAGATGGAGCTTTGCAAGCTAAGGAAATTGATGCAACATCTCATGTTTGCAATGGAGGTGACGGCACCAATGGCAATTCAGATGATGTGTACGAATTCTATTTCTCAGAAGACTTTGACGGTTACAAGGGTGTTAGAGATGTCGCAATTAGTGATGAAAACCCTACAGAAACTGGGGAAATGATCAGTGTGGAAGAGGGTGCAATTGATTACCATGGATTACTGTACTTTCCCGAAATTGATAAAGTTCAGAGCCAGATTGGCACAAGTGCATATCAAATTGTAGAAGCTGTTTTATATCTACGAGGAGCGTCGAGTATGGTTGATGCAACTCAAGATAACTGGTTGGGGGTTAAAAATCAGACTCCATCTGCCCCTTTGTTTGTGGAAGAGGAGGCTACATGGACCCAAGCAAATAACACACCTCAGTTTTGGTCATCTCCAGGGGCTTCTACCACCGAAGAAGGCGGAGCATACGGCTACTCAGACATGTTCCGTCTGCCATTTGAATTCACTTTCGAGGGATATATTCCTCTCCTTCTCAATCGAAGTGAAATAGCATCGTGGGCACAAGACCCAAGTAACAACAAGGGCTTAGTCCTTGAAATGGTAAAAAAGGGAGAACTGTATGGATTAGATATTTTCAGTTCGAACTATTCGAAAGACATTCACTTCAGACCTACTCTTTACATCAAAGCCAAAATCATCAGTGCCGGTAGAAGTGAGCATATTTCAGATCAAGAATACAAAGCAAACTGGGAGTCGAAAAGCTACAACGAAAAGCTTGAGCCTCTTTTTAGAAAATAGATATACATGAAAAAGCTCACCTTCAGGAAGGTGAGCTTAATTCGTGAGCGAACCAAATAAATATAGTCTTAAAACCCTCCTATTTTGAGTGTGATGTAGTAGTTCAAATTATCAAATGCATCTGCCTTTGTATTTATGAGTTCCAGGTCCTGAGTAAATCGCTTGCTCACACCAAAATCTAGCCTGAAATTTCTGCTGATATTGAATTCCAGATTCGCCCCCGGTTCTACATACCAGAAGACATCACCATCCACTTCCTTGTCCGAAGGAAATGGCACTGTATTGTCCTCGGAAACCAAGTGGTAACCAAGCCAGCCAGCTCCTCCCGAAACTGGGAAAGTTACATGGACCACCTCATTTGAGAAGAAAATCAATTCAAGAAACATTCCTCCATACCCACCAAGAATATTGACTTCATTAAGAGAATCAATATCCATGAACTTCGCTGTTGGAATAATACCATGACCTTCTATTCCAATTCCGAGTGTTCTATTTATGATCCAACCCCCTCGCAGTCCGCCTAAGACCAATGATTCATCTCTAAATTTCGTACTTCTAAATGACAGTGCTCCAAAGCCCCCGCTGTGGCTCATGGAACCACTTAACGTCTTAATATCCTGCCTCCGTCTCTTCTGACGTTCAGGCTCAGTGCTTTGATAGTAGATTATTTTTGGCGTTTCGTCGCTGGCCTCTTCCACCTCTATTTTTGGTTCTACCTGTTGTGTAGTTGTGTCAGCAGGCACCTCTTTCTGTGGTACTCGAACAGTATCAGGCTCTTGAGCGAACACGGTGTATGCACCTGTCAATATTCCAATTATGATTATTAGTCTTTTCATTTTGTGTATGATCCTAAAGTGTTTGCAATAAAGACAGCAGCAAAATAAAAGGGTTTCCAATCAGTAGTTAATTCTTAGCAACCTTATTTTACCTTTGCCAGCTTAAATTTTGAATTCGCAAATATGGCAGGATACAGCTTTCAGGAGATAGAGCAAAAATGGCAGAAGTTTTGGAAAGAAGAGGATATCTACAAAGTACCTGATACTTCCGATAAGCCAAAGTACTACGTGCTGGATATGTTTCCATACCCGTCTGGATCTGGGCTTCACGTTGGTCACCCGCTAGGCTACATAGCATCCGATATCGTCGCCAGATTTAAGAGACTCAAAGGCTTTAATGTTCTTCATCCCATGGGGTTCGATTCCTTTGGGCTGCCTGCAGAACAACATGCTATCAAAACTGGTCAACATCCTGCAATCAGCACAGAACAGAACATCAGTCGATATATTGAACAGCTTTCAAGTTTGGGATTTAGCTATGACTGGTCTCGAGAAGTCAGAACGAGCGATCCTTCTTTTTACAAATGGACCCAATGGATTTTCCTAAAGTTGTACGAAGCTGGACTTGCATATGAAGCGGACTCCATGATCAACTGGTGCCCAAATGATAAAGCAGTGCTTGCCAATGAAGAAGTGAAGAGCGGATGCTGTGAGCGTTGTGGAAATCCAGTAACAAGAAGGAAATTAAAACAATGGGTCCTTAAGATTACAGATTACGCAGATCGTCTACTGGAAGATTTGGATGGGTTGGATTGGCCTGAGTCCATCAAATTATCTCAAAGCAACTGGATTGGAAAAAGCAAAGGTGCTGAGATTGACTTCAAGATCAAGGGTTCAAACTCCGCGATAAAGATTTACACGACTCGACCTGATACCATTTATGGAGCTACCTACATGGTAATTGCTCCAGAACATTCTCTAGTTCAGAAAATTTGCTCGAAAGAGCAAAAGGAGCAAGTAAACCAATATGTAGAGCAAGCGAGCCTAAAAAGTGATCTTGAAAGAACCGAATTAGATAAGACCAAAACAGGAGTTTTCACCGGTGCAAAGGCAATCAATCCAGTAAATGGTGAAGAGATACCAATCTGGATCTCAGACTATGTGTTGATCTCCTACGGAACTGGAGCCATCATGGCGGTACCAGGCGGAGATGAAAGGGATTTTGAGTTTGCAAGCAAATTTGGTTTACCCATTGTGCAAGTTGTCTCGAAAGATGGAAAAGAATCGAAGGATCAGGAAGAGCCCTTTACTGGACATGGTACTATCATTAATTCTGCCGAATTTGACGGATTGGACAGTAAGGCATTTCAAGGAGTCATCATTGATAAGTTGGAAAAGGAGGGTCATGGAAAAGGAGCGACTAACTACAAACTGAGAGATTGGATTTTCAGTCGTCAGCGATATTGGGGAGAACCCATTCCGATTGTTCATTGTGAAAAATGTGGCACAGTTGCACTTCCCGAAGATCAACTGCCACTTGTTTTACCCGAGGTAGAATCATACCTACCAACAGAAGATGGACAATCTCCGTTGGCCCATGCTACTGACTGGGTCAATACCACCTGCCCTACCTGTGATGGTCCAGCAAAAAGAGAGACAAACACAATGCCACAATGGGGCGGTAGCTGTTGGTATTATTTACGGTATCTCGACAATGGAAACAACGATGCATTTGTAGATTCATCCAAAGAAAAATACTGGATGAACGTTGATTTCTATATTGGTGGAGCGGAGCATGCTGTACTCCATCTTTTATACGCGAGGTTCTGGCATAAATTTCTGTTTGACCAAGGGTACGTTTCAACTGAAGAGCCTTTTCAGAAACTGATCAATCAAGGAATGATCCAAGGAAGGTCAAGCTTTGCCTATAGAGTAAAGGGCGAGAACAAATTTGTCTCCTACGGATTGAAAGACAAGTATGAGGTATCTACCATACATGTAGATATTAGTCTTGTAAGGAACGACATACTTGATGTAGAGGGGTTCAAAAAATCAAGAATGGACGCTCGGGACGCCACTTTTGAATTGGAAGATGGTGTTTACAAATGTGGTTGGGAAGTTGAGAAAATGTCCAAGGGGAAGTACAACGTTGTAAATCCAGATTCTCTTATTTCGAAATATGGCGCAGATACGCTCAGAATGTATGAGATGTTTCTGGGCCCTATTGAGGCAAGTAAACCCTGGAACACAAATGGAATAGAAGGAGTTTTCAAATTTTTGAAGAAATTCTGGTCATTGTTCCACGAGCAGGATGAATTTTCGGTATCGGAAGAGGAACCCACTGACAAGGAGCTGAAGGTTTTACATCAGGTGATCAAGAAAATTGAAGATGACATTGATAAATTATCACTTAATACTTCTGTGAGTACCTTCATGATTGCAGTAAATGAACTTTTTGGTTTGAGCTGTAGAAAAAAGGCAATTCTAGAACCCTTAACTATTGCCCTTTCTCCATACGCTCCACACATTTGTGAGGAATTGTGGCACATGCTAGGAAACTCAAAATCAATCGTGGCAAGCTCCTACCCTCTGTTTAATGAGAAGTATTTAATAGAGGATGAGTTCGAGTATCCTGTATCTATCAATGGGAAAATGCGAGTGAAAATTAGCTTTCCTACAGGCACAAAAAGTGATGTAATCGAGCAAGAAGTACTCTCTAACGAGGTGGTCCAGAAGTGGCTCGATGGGAAAAGCGCAAGGAAGGTGATTGTGGTGCCGAAGAAAATAGTGAATGTAGTGGTCTAGTAGAAAGCGCAATAACCATGGCACATAAAAAAACCTGCATCGATATGATGCAGGTTTTTTGTTTTTTATAACCATCCACCCTAGTGGACGATCACCACTCGAGCTACTTTCTGATGCTCCAATTCACTATAGATATTTATAAAGTACATTCCAGATGGGACCTTTTCCGTATTTAGACTAAACAGTTTCGATCCTTTCTCAATAATTCCTGTAAGTATTTCCTTGCCTGTTTGATCGTAAAGAATCCAATTATTTTCCTTATCTAATGCGGATTTGAATTCAATGTTAAGCTGATCATCACTCGGGTTTGGATAGACAGAAAATGATCTTTCATCTCCCAACCCTAAAGCTAAATTAGATGGAGTCGGTACATCCAGAAATCCAGATTGAAGTATTTCCTTCGTCTCATTGTCTTGCGCAAAAGCAATTACCCTCAGTTGACTTTCATCATACACATTGGTTATCACCCAGTCAATCGAATAGTTGAAGACACTTTCATCTGGGTTTCCTACAGGATCACTATCAACTCTTCCTACATAGTTCCAACCTGCTGGTCCAGGAAGCAAAACGCGCACTACATTTCTTAACGTATCAGTGTTGGCCGTATAAACTCCAATCCCTCCAAAATTGGCTGCGGCAACTCTTTTTTCCACGATTGCCAGAACGAAAGAGAAGTCAGCATTTGATAGTGTATCCTTCGATGTAAAGGTAACATCAACTGAAAGCGTCCCTTCCACTGATACGGTATTTGTAATTTCAGGGAACTCAAAGAATGCTGGAGCAAGTGCTGCAATGTTGACATCATTGGTTGCCCAACTTCTTACAGTCTGTGACTTTTGTTCAAACAATACACCGTCTAGCACAGATTTTGGAACATCGTCTACTCCATAGTAAGTGGCTCTGGCTCCAGGGTCAACTGAATTTCTGGCATTGACAGGATCAGTATCCACGTCATCATTAACAAAGTCGGTGAAGTAGTTGAGCCACATAACCTGATCGTCATCGATACCCACAAGCGGATCTATCGAAAGGAAGCTATCATTCACCGTTTTACTATTGTCGGAAATTGATGAGGAAAACTGCTCAATAAGTACCGTTCTACCCAAGTCAAAGATTTCCATACCGTCAAAAGCAAACCCATTTCCTGACTTAGCATCATCGAACGCTCCAGATGCTCCCAATGCAAATCTGAATCTAATATTAGTTCGATCCGCAATTGTCAGGGCATGTGTACTTTCCACCCATCCCTCTGCAGGGACCTCCTGGTCTGCCCATCCTACTCGACCTGCATTAAAGCCTGATCCACCTTGCACACTGATACCCCCTGGTGCACTCGAAATCGCGCTCTCATTATACCAGTTTTGACCAGAAGATGGAAATTCCAAACTTAGGTTGTAATCACCCAATGCGCTCCAGGTATCACCATCATCCACAGAGAATTGGAACACAACTCCATCCTTGATTCCATCAAAATCTCTAAAGGTTCTTATCAAGATCGCTGGGTTTAATAAGCTTGATATATCAAACGAAGGTGAATAAACAAAAGACTGCTCTCCACCCACATAACTGCCATCATTTGTCAGGATCGTATTGGCTGGATCATCAATATCCTCATCAAGTTCCGTCATTCCAGTTGTTGACCAAGCACTTCCCTTATTATCATACGTACCGTCAATATTGGTTCCGGTTGGAACTCCATGCTTCCATGAAGAAATTCTTGTTGTATCTCCAGGATACAAACTGCCATCCAAACCGCCATCTAATTGAAATTCTTCAAACCACCCTCCTGCGTTAACACCATCAAAATCTTCAGTGTAAGAACCTGTCACAACAATTTTTTCGAGTATCTGGAATCTACGTATCTCCGTAAACGTACATCCCGCAACAGTAGTAATTGTCAGCTCTCCATCGTACAGTCCATGAGATGGGAAAGAATAATTGTACTGATACGGTAGAGTAGAGGTAGTACGAAGCGGGTCCGAGCCATTTATAATAGTTCCGTTGTCATCTTTTAGTACAAAAACAACTCCCCCTGGAGCAATGGCAGAGTTATTCGGATCATCAAAATCAAATATAGTTCCCCCTACGCTTGTTGGATCTTCTGTAATACCCGTAAAAGTGAATTCAGTTGCAGGAATCGTGCTCACGTTTACTCTTACAAATGCAGTATCAATACTAAAGCATCCTGTAAAATCGGTGAAGCCAGGAACTCTCTCCGTATTGTAAATTACAGCGAATTCAAAGGATTCATTTTCTGTGTTTTGAATTCTCAATTCATTTGCCGTAACCATATAACTTGGATCAATTGGGGCCTCAGTAAGTGACTTTGATATAATAGATGTACCAATAAGACCATCACCGTTTGCATTTGCTGGAAACCATTCTAGAATTTCTCCCTGCGATCCCGCATATGCACTCGAGAAGCTAGTCTGAAATTCGGTATTTGGATCCAGACCTTCACCTGCTGTCACGCAGAAATTAAACTCAAAATCAAAATTTCCAACATCAGTACTGATGGAAAGGAGATCTGGAGCTGCACCTAAGCTAATTTGTGGCTCCAGTACATCAGGGAAAACGGTAATATTCACCTGCTTCAATCCAGAAGTTGTACATCCACCAAAACCAGAGTCCTCATTAATATTCGAATTCAAACGAACATAATATGTGTAGGATGTCTCAGCTATAATATCCTCTTGGAATCCTATATTATTCAGGTCATTGAGTGACAATCGTTCTCCTTCTCTGTCGTCAGTAACTATAGGAGTCACGGCCCCTGCATCTTCGAACCACTCATAGACAAAATTGCTGGTCCCCGACGGAACATTCAACCCAACATCTATTGGTAGATCTAAATCATCATTTCGACACATATAATACTGCACGACCGAGCCATCCCCATTCAAATCATGAACGTTCCCTGTAAAATCGTTGAATGCTGGCACTTGAGGTACCGTGTAAATTCTAGTGAAAATACTGACCGTATCACTTTTACACCCATCCCATTGAGCCGCTGTACCTCCTGAGAAGGTACTATCTGCGACATGCTTAACAATAAAGTACTCTGTACTAGTAATACCGCTTGGTGACCCTGAAATGCTATTGTCAGCCATGTACGGACCAGAGTTCAGATCAATCAAATATCCAGGTATTTCAGATCCTGGAATGTATCCAATTGACGGAAGTGCCATCTTATCTGCATCCAGAATTTCAAAATAGTTTCTATTTTCTATGTAGAATCTTCCGTCTGGATCTGCTAGATTATTTGTCAAAATCAAATTGTCAAAGGCAGTGAAATTATCGGAGCAATACTCGAAGTAATACTCATCAATTCCATTGGCAAAAATATCAGGATCCGCTGTTTCATCTATATCTGGTGTATCAGGATCATTGAATATTCGTATGGTAACTCTCACGGAGTCAGACTCACAGCCATTCACAATTCTTGTCACATACAATTCCTCTGTGATATTCCCCGAAGGATTTGAAATTCCAAAGAGTATATCTGGTGAAAGCGTTTGACTTGGACCAAACACCAACGACTGATCAGTAAAATCATACCAATAGTATTCAGTATTAACTCCGTCAGCAGGAGTTCCAGTGGCCGCGTTTTCATCCACATCTAAGATTTCCACCGTCTCACCACTACAGTACTCAAAGATGTATCTATCATCCAGCAAGCTTGGTGATCCCATATTATCATCAAGACCACCGTGCAGATCGGAGGCAGCTGAAACTTCCAAGATCGGCGGACTTGGCACTTCACGTACCTCGAAGAAAACTGATCCAGAACCAATCGTACCTACGACCGTCTGTGGTAAAGATGTGTAATCAATTCGGTATGAACCAGCCCCAACACCCAATGCTTTACCGATCGAAGTCCTTTCGATTTCGTTGATACGGGTAGGGTCAAATGTATTCACAACCCCACTAGATCCTCCCGCGGTTGAATCTGCTAGAAATTCATAGATTCCAGACCCACCTACATCTAGGAAATACAGCATATAGCCATTGGTAATTAACCCTGTACTATCTACACCCAGAGTTCCGTTGTATGTGAAAATATTTGCTTCCACATTCACAACACTTTCATCTTCACAGTAGACCGTACCAAGTGCTGGAGTGGTAACCGTAACCGCCGGCACAGGAAAAAGATACACATCACCTTCCGTTACTTTTGCCAAACTTTTCCCTATATCAGCCTGTGAACGTCCAACAAATCGAAGCGTATCAACAACATTTGCTGGTGCTGTGGTATACCAATAATTCCTGAACTGAGAAGGATTGAAGCTCCAAGAAGCACCGTCCACGTTGATTGGTACTCCTGATAATCCATCTATTGGTGTTCCAGGAGTATAACTAAGAACTGAGTTGATATCCACTGCGTTATCTCCACCACCAATGTCGCCTCCGTTAACTCCGGCTTCTACACCATTTGGCGCGGTGCCAAGAAGTCCCAACACAGTGTTTGGCACGCCGTTAAGGATGTAGTACACTTCTACATCCTGAAAATCAGGGTCTGGGCCATCTACATCGAAAGGAAAGACATCAATATTTGCAGGATCTTGATTTAGAAGGATTGTTGCAGCGCCGCCATTCTGGGCAAAATTCTTTGTCTGTCCCGCATCAAGGGCAGCTGAAATTTCAGTGACCACAAAAGCCAACTCTGGTGGGCTAAAGAGTGCAGTAACTCCAGTTGTATCATTTTGCAGTGATAAGGAGACCTGGCGCGACCCCGCAGTTGCAAAGAATGGTACAAAGTCCGCATCGGAGACAAACGTGGTCGTGTTGTTATAGCTAATATTGACTAACCCATCTCCAGTAAACAGCAGACTTTGATCAGGCTGATTCGTTGTTAATTGCAAACTAGTACCAACCGCATCTTCAGCTCCGAAACTACTACTATTCTGAGAGTTTCGCACACTGTCCAACAATGCAATAGAATATTTTATTGCGGGTCCCTCACTTGGAGTCGCTCCACCAATTGCTGTTTCTGTTATATAAAAGGTAAATACTCCGCTGTCATCATCTCCGCTGAAATCGACAAATGATCCTGTCATGAAATCGGCAACTGTTGGTGTAGTACCGGTACCAGGAACACTGGAAACATTTGTGCGGGTAATTACGGCATTAGTTAAGCCAGCATCATCATACACAGTGATCGTACTTTGATCAATTTTAGGCGTTATCCGTATCGGCATCTGCCCATTCGGCTGCATCAGTCCATCTTGCGTTCTGTACATGAAAAGATTATCCCCTCTAACATTGTTCGGTTCATACCACGAAACGGCCGAGGTTGGTGTGACATTCTCTGTGGTATCTGGAAGGGCAAGAAAGTCCAAGTCAATGGTAATGTTCGAAACAGGGCTAACTGCCACATTTCCAGCAAAATCGACGATTTGATCATTGCCTCCTCCTGGGTCCGTGTAAGACACGAAGATATCTCCCACTGCTGTGGATAAGCCTCCTCCAACTGTCAAAACGATATCATTGTCCTGCACAGATCCATCTGCTTGAACAGTAACGGGGAACGCAGGTCCTCCGTCAGCATCAACAATAGTGAACCCGACGGTTCCTGCACCTACAGGTTGTACAGGCTGATCAAAAGTGACAGTAATCTGGGTATCGTTGTCTTTTACTGCACTGACAAAAGTTGGTTGCACCACATCAAGTATGATACTTTGCACATCGCCATCCGCAACATTCCCCCCAAAATCGGAAATTTCATTGTTAGAATTGGTATAGGTAACCGTCAAATTACCTAAAGCATTGGTCATGTCAGCGGTAAGCAATTCAATATCTGTATCATTAGCAGCACCATCCGATTGCACAAAAACGACGTAAGAATTTCCCGCTCCGTCAGTAACAGTAAAATCAGTCGGGTTCGTGCCATTTGTCTGGACATCCTCATCGAATGTAACATTGATATGATTGGCATCTGTCTGACTTGCTGATATGTACTTTGGCTTTGTTACGTCACGCACTATCGTAGCAAAAAGCCCATTATTCAGTGCATTCGAACCAAAGTCTTCGATCAAACTTGTAGACTGATTATATGTAACCGTGAGATTTCCAACCGCGGAACTAAGATTGGCAATGTCAAGTTCTAATCTCATATCAGCAGCAACATCGTCTGTTAAACCTGAAGCTAGAAAAGGTGTTCCTTGACCATCTGTAACAACAAAATCGGTCGGCACATTCGTTGTTATTGTAATGTCCTCATCAAAGAACAAATAGAGTTCTGTAAGGCTGAATTCGCTTGCACCTGTGAGCAGAGGACTTACATTGTCAATATCCACAATTGGACCGCTACCCGCCAGAAGATTATCTAATTCATTCGTTGGAATTCCATCCTGTGCAACCCCTGGTGAAGCACCTCCCGTTAAATCAACGTAGGTTATTTCAAGATCTCCAACTGCAGTTGCGATATTTGTCAAATTTATCTCCAGCTCGTCATCTCCTGTGGAGTTATCCGTAATTGACACCAAACTCTGAGCAGCTCCTGCTCCGCCCTGATCTGTTACTGCGAAATAACCCAATGTGGTAACTGCGCTTCCACTTATTTGAACATTTTCATTGAACTCAAGAGTAATTTGATTACCAGCAACAGAAGTAGCCTGAATGGTTAAAACTGTCTCCATATCCCAGTTCCAATCGGTATCGGCTGTGTATCCAGCAAATCCATTAACATTTCCACCAATAGCAGGGTTGTTGTTCGGGTTATCATTAAATGTATTGGCAGGAATGATCACATAATAGGTTACTCCAGAAGTAAGAGAACCAGGAAAGTCAAGTGTCACGACATTCCCAGCGACAGCAACATCTGCTGTGGCTATATCCAATATTATTTGCTCTGTAATTGGGGATGTATTGCCTTCGATTACGATCACTCCACCCGAAGGGTTGACTACCACATCTTCAGAAAAGGTTATGGTCAAATCTGCTGTCGTGAGGGAAACGCCTGTCTCACCATCAAAGGGAACAAGATCCACTCCCGTCGGATCAACAATAGTAGGGCTTGTAGTATCATACACATCAATTAGCAATGAAACCCCATTATTCGATAATGTGGTTGAACCACTCCTACTCCCAGCGGTACCATCGGCATCTGATATGACCAGCTCCAAGTTTTCATGTTCAGAATCTATGGTAATTGAATGTGAATCCTGCCCGCTTACAAGTGTCATTGTGGATCCGCCACCAATAGTTGGAACTCCTCCAAGACCGCCAGCACCATTTTGTCCAGTAATGTTCAGTGTTGAGGTTTCGTCCGTATCACGGTTTCCATTAATATCCTGCGCCTGAACGGTAAAGGCTCCTATGGTTTCCGAAAATCGTTCATAGGTAGGTGCTCCAGTTCCTGGATCCACAGTAAAGTTAATTCGATCTGAGACCACATCAATTGTATTGACATTTCCTGCGGTAGGTGTTGCAAGACCTGGCGAATTATTTCCAATACCTGAAAGACTGCTTAATTCGTTGTCACCTGTGATTGAGCTCACTGTGTATTGGTGCTGGTCGCCATCATTAATAGAACCATTCTGATTGAAGGTAGCTTTTAGTACATACGTTTGATCATCAGTATCGGCAATTAGGTCTGTAAACCCACTGAATGTAACCGTAGCACCCGCTCCTTGCTGGACCCCAAGTTGAGTTCCTCCGCCAGTAAACAGTGCCAAAGAAGCAATGTCATTTTGGGCATCAGTATCCAGGGAAAATTGGATTGCTGAAATTTGAGTCCCAAGTCCATCTGTGTCATTCCCTGCACCTCCATCTCTGACCAAATATTGGCCAACCACAAGTGATTCTCCAGAAGCAAATACAATGCTTCCTGCGTTCGAACTTTCATCGTACTGAGTGTAGTTAAAGAACGTTGGGAAGGTAAATCCAGGATCAATAACAATGTCAGATGTATTGAAAATTGCCAGTATATCAGCTATACTGCTCGTTGCTGTTGTTCCTGTTACGGCAGTTGTTGTCGTGGCTCTGAATCTAATGTTGTGAAAGCCTCCATCATCAAGCTGCAGTTGAGTCCCACCACTCCAGGTATATACACCCGTGCCAGCTCCTGGAGAGATTGTTGCCGTACCCCCGACGGTTCCTGCTCCCGTTTCAGTAGTCGCAGTGATGGTCTCTGCAAAATCCAGATCAATATTATCTTTGATATCTCTTGCCTCAACTGTAGCATCAAATCCAACATCAACTGTAACTGGATCATCAATAGATGTCACAGTTAAGTTAGTCGCTGTCACATTAATTTCATTTCTATTTCCAGCCGTCGAGCTGTTCAATGTGGAGCTACCGTCCACCGTAGAAGACGCTGTCCCCGGCTGAGTGAAATTGGCATCCGCAACCCTGAACTGGAATTGTTGATTATCCGTGTACGTATCTGCAAAAGACACATATACATCAAAGTTCGCGGAAGCTCCATCAGCAACAGTTATCGGTGGACTCAAAGCTATGACAGTGTTTGAGGCCGCCAAAGAACTACCCAGCTGTGTGCTTCCATCGAAGATTCCTATGGCTTTTAGTTCGGCAACTGGGCTGCCACCAATAACATCCACTCTAACCTGATTAATGATCGTTGGAATTCCATCTGGCCCTGCATCCGTTACACTAAATGTATAAACGCTTTCCGCATTAGACGTGTTCAGTGAGCCGACTGATCCATCAAAGCCCACGGCCTCAATTTGAACGATCTGTTCACCGCCAATGGCAGCAATACTGGATGTAGCATCTGGCAGCACAGTAGGAATTGGAGCTCCTGTGTTGACTGGTAATACTACTACCGCACTATTGTCCATTACGTTAAAGTGATACCCAGGAGAATTATCAAACATATCAACCTGTAAATCAGTCCAGGTAAAGACACCATTAAATAGTGCGATTGGCCCTGTGGTTCCCGTAAGAGTTCCCAGACCAGAATTCTTACTTATGGTTACGTTTGAATTATCATCTAAATCCACATTCCCATTTATATCGGTTGCGGAAACCTCAATAGAAAAAGGGAAGTCTACGTAGAGTTGTGAAGGCACTGCGGTCAGCGCTAGTCGATCCGATGTAACCTCTGTATCAATTTGCGTACTTGAGATCTCAAGATTGACTGCACCACCAACATCTAGGGTGCTACTCGATAGCCCAGTGGTTATGTCTGGGTCATCAATTAAAAATTCAATGAATTTATCATCAAATTCACCTGAAACTGTTCCACCAAAACTAGACCGTACCCAAACGCTAAGTGTGTAGGTTTTATTTGTATTGTCTGGTACTTCGCCCAGCAGCCCAGCAGTAGTTGGAATCGAGGAAAATACAATGGATGTGGGATTAATAACACCCGTAATGGTATTTATCCCATCGGTAAGTTGTGCGCCTTGAAAAACTTCTTGCCAGTCCAAAAGTTCCGTTGATGTGCCTGTCGGCCCTACCCCTTGTCGGAAAGTTACTCCAGTAATCAAGGTTCCAACCAAATCGGAAGTTCCCAAATCTGTGATCAGGAAGTCAAAGACATCCTGGCCGGGAGATGAGGTAGAAGTTGAATTAAGGACGACGGCAAGTTCATTTAGTGTTGGACTTGAATCAATACGGGAATCAGTATCCGGGGTAGTGATGGTAATAGCTCCGCTTATTCCCTGAGTCAGGGACAAACCATCATCAGTAGCAATTAGTGTATGGGCCGCAGGTAATCCTCCCAAATTATCAAATTGAAGATCAGAATACGTTCTGGTACCAGCACCCAGCGATAGACTTGTAACCGTACCCGTCAAATTTGATGGGCCTGAGTTTTTAGCAATCGTAATTGTAGCCGTGTTGTCCAAATCAATGTTGGCGTTTGCGTCCTGGGCCTCCACCGTTGCACTGAAGTTGACATCAAAAAACTGTGCGGTCGTAATTGAACTGAAAGCCAATCGGTCCGCTGTGACTTCGATCTGGTTATCTTGATTTGAAATTGAGGTCGTTCCACCCGTAATCGCGCCAAAAACGGAAGAACCACCTGTTTGCGCGGTTGCGCCTGTTATAGTAAACGAAACCTTTTGATTATCCACAACTGCCGCAATGAAAGTACCTCTCAAAGTAAGGGTTTTCATTGCCCCATCAGCAGTTGAAACATTATTTGTGAAAGATATGGTGGGTCCTGCCACATTGAGGTCCTGAACTAGAGCTGCACCGTCATAGAGTGCAAGTCTCCTCAGATATGCGTCATTCGTAATACTCAGATCTAGCTGATCGAGAATGGTGGGTAATAGATCACCAGACATTTGATCATCGATTCGAATAGTGGCCAAACTAACACCAACCGTATTATTTGGAATACTAGGATCCTGATGACTTGCATAATCAATGTCAGACGTCTCTCCACCGGCAACAATACGAATGTCAGAATCTGTATCTAACGGCCGCACAGTAAAAAGGTCACTTGTACCATTTGTCAAGAAGGGCGCTCCACTCTCAGCAGCTGTCAACTGAGTTGATCCTTGACTTGTAGTATGCGTAATTGCACCTACAGTTCCAGATCCTGAAACAATAGTCACAGGAATGGTCACAGGGCTCATTGTAAAGTTAGAAGTGATACTTGGGTTAGTTCCAGCATAATCCACATCAATACTTTGACCTAAGGCATCTGTTGCGATAACCACTACCGCGGGAGCCATAACTTCTCCTATGGTTACGTCCGTAGGCTGCTGCGCGAAACCCCAAATGGTTGAACTCACAGTAATTAGGTTGTCTGAGCCCGCTACTGAGGAACTGCCACCACCAAGCGCTCCGAATTTAGAACCACTGGCATTATCTGTTGCTCCTGTTATTGTAAACTGAACCTGCTGATTGTCAGTGACAGCCGCCTGAAAACTACCACGTAAATTCAGGATTCCGGTGGTAGTATTTCCATTGGCAACCGAATAACCTAAACTGGTGAAACTCACAGTACCGGCAAAAGGTCCAGTCACCTCATCCAATTTATTTGTACCATCAAATAAAGCCAGTACTTTAAGGTTCGCATCATTGAGAATGGAAAAATCCAAAGACTCTAATATGGTAGGAACACCATCCGCAGACCCTGCATCTGTAACAAGAATGTTCATCAAGTTCACCCCAGTTACATCTGAAAGGGTGGTCTCTTGATGCGCAGTATAGTCAATGGCATTATCCTCCCCACCCGCAGAGACCAAAACGTTTGAATTCATGTCAAAACCCAGTGTAGTTACATCATCAATCTGCGTCGGTGTTACCTGTCGGTTGCCTGCTTCATCAAATCCAATAAACCAGACATCGTACATTGTAGCAGAAGTGAGCGATGTTATAACCTCGGTGGTATTGGAGTTTTCAGGGTTTATTACGATTGTCCCACTCTGAATTGGAGCACCTCCCCCACTTGCCTGCAAATCATCCACCTCTTGTGCTGTCGGGGCAGTATCTCCAAATGGAACAATCACATAGTCAATTGTTCCTATTTCATTCTGTTGCACGTTTAAGGTGAAGCCTTCTACCGTAAGAGTATTAGCAAAAGGAGCAACAAAGATTGGGGCGGCATTATCAACCACAAAGGTATTATCATTTGGAGTTGGTGTTGATCCAGCTACGTCCAAAATATTACCAACTGCATCTTGTATATCCTGACCTCCAGAAAATCCAAGCGTGACGGTATTATTAAGGCCGGCAATATCTCCCCCACTGGCAGTAACTGTATATGCCAACCCACTTCCAGTAACACCTATGGTTGCACCTGTTGGACCAGTCAATGTGAAATCAGTCATATCCACGTTCGTAACCGAAGTTCCTACTGCATCAAGCTCCACAAGGTCCGAAAACGTAACGTCCCAGCTTATGACATCCGCATTTGTTGGTGAAGTCGATGGTGTATTTCGAACAATGGAGGCAACCAGTGGCTGGTCATCATCTATTGCGAAATCTAGAAGCGTTGTACCAATAAAACTACCATTACCAGCAGTAGCCCAATTACCACTTTCATCTCGCAACTTAGTCCAGAAGTTGGCAAAATCATTTTCCCCACGTCGATCAACTGCAGTATTAGTGCTGTATCGCATGAAGTCTGCATCAGCAGTCTGACTCAGAACATAAAAATCATCTGATGTGCCATTTGTTGCGTCAACATCCAAACCCGTTCCCGACAACGAAGAAAAATCATCTAATTGTGCAGTACTAATGGCCGATAAAAATGCTTCTGGAGCTGTCCTGGGTCCAATTATGGCCCATAGGCCTTCGTCGGAATTTGCGAGATTGAATGATCCCGTTATTGGTGCAGTCCCTCCCGGTCCGCCAGTAATCGTTGCCGTTGTTGATCCACCATCAAGGTTAGTGAATAAAATTTCTGTACCAGCTGGAATTAGTGTACTTATAGTCCATGTGATATAGCCTTCTCCTGTGCCAAATGATGTTCCACTATATTCTTCATCGGTAAACGTAACCGTAATAGGTGTTCCTGATCCATCAAAATCTCTTAATAAAACGATCATAAATGCATCTCCAGACACATTTTCGTCATATCCAGTGAAGGCCAGGTCACCAGGACCAAGATCTGCACTAGTTGTCGTGAAATTAAAAACTGTAGCATCAGATGGAATGCCATCCCACGAATTGCCTGAAGGATCATCAAAGGTCGTCGCATCAGCTAGCACGTGATAATTGGTCGTTATGATAAAGGGAGTACCGACCACCACAACGATTGTATCATTTCCTCCACCTGTTACTGAGCCTGTGGTTACATCAATAGGAGCAACGTGGTTTCCTACACCTGTCTCAATAATCGTTACGTTACCGGTTTCCTTATCAACATTTTCACTAAAAGCAAAGGAAATATTACTAGTCAGTCCAACGCTGGGTGCATCATCTACAGGGACCGACCCAATCAGGATAGGGTTTGCTACATCTGTGTGAGTTTCGTTATCATCGGGATTTGAAGTAGTGTTAGCACCATCCGTAAATCCGTTTGTAATTCCATCGATGTTGAAAGTCGCAGGTGATCCCGCAGTATAAATATCCAATGTACTTGTGGCTGGACTAACCTGGCCAGTGATCCCGGTAACATTCATTGATGTACTACCATCTCCCCCTAGTGTTGCTCCGGCAAAAGAGGCGGTATTTCCATCAGGTAAGACCACACCAACTCCAAAATCTGTAGCGTCCAACCCTCCCACACCAAAGGTAGCCTCACTCCAAGTGAAAACAATTCTATCAATCAAACCATCCCTGGTCGCAGGCGCATCATCATAAAAAGCTGCGTCAAGGAGAGCCGGTGCCGCATTGTCGTTCACTGTTGCTCCATCATCACCAGCAGCGGTTATGAGGTTTCCTGCATCATCAGCCCATAGTCCGGTTAAATCGCTGATAGCTGTAAGATTACTTGCTGTATTAGCTGTCACTTGATCACTAATTCCAGTTATTTGCACTGTATTAGTAGGAGATACTCCTGGATCCGAAACCGTTCCCGAGGCTACGACAGTTCCATCAGGAAGTAACAAGCCTCCATTAAAATCAGCGATTCCAGGTGCAACACCATCATCAGTGTCAATAATATCGTCAAAGACAATGTCAATTCTATCAATAAATCCATCAAAATCAGTATCATAGATATCTAGCGAGGTGACAGTGGGTGGGGCATTATCTGCTACCCAATTGGAAGTAGAAACTATGCTGTTTGTCCCACCTGATTGAACTACAATACTTATATAGTAGGTAGTTCCATCAATGAGTGCCACAGTCAAATTCTCCGTTTCGATGCTTCCCAGTGCTGTAACGGCGAAAGAACCACTTCCACCGCCAACGTTGGCTCCCGATGCATCTACTACGTTAGCAGGCAACACAACTGTAGCATCATCTCGAATTACATAGTACATTGTACCAGCTTCATCTGATTGATACAATAAATCCACTCCTGTATTGCTGACTGGTGCGGTTGATACATTTGATAGCAGAGGAACTATGTTACTTACTGTAATTCCTGCTATGGCATCCGCCTCATTGCCCCCAAAGCCAGGCATCCAGCCATCAGCTCCATCCAAATTGTATGTTACCAAATCATCTGAGTCCGTTCCATTTGCATTCAATAACGCATCGACTGCTGTCTTATCCGCTCCCGCTATCACTACCGTGAATTCCGTATCTGAACTGATCGCTGGATCTGTTGTAGCTACCGTCAACGTGCGGGTACCGCTAGTCTGACCCGTTAAGGTCAAACCAGTCACATCTACATCAGAACCTCCATTGGCCACAAAGCCCGTTCCCGTTACCACCAAATTACCCGTCAGCACATCATACAAAGCACTTATCAAAATTGGATCAGCAGTGGTAGTGAAATTGTAAGTGACATCATCACTTACAGCCGCAACTCCATTTCCTACAGCATCTTCAAGAATATCAACGGGGTATTGAATGGAGTAAGCAGTATTTCCATCAAGATTGCTTGTCGGGTTTATGTACAATTTATCTCCAACTATACCTATCTCACCAGCTCCGGGAGTAACAGATCCAACCTCGGTAGTTATGTCAAACGTTTCTACAGAAGAACCACCAACTAGCCTTAGATCAATTGACCCTGCAGATCCAGCTATTATATCTTCATCAAAATCAACTACAATATCATTTCCAGGATCACCATCTGTTGCATCATCGTTTGGTGTCGAACCAGCCCCATCTATGCTAGGAGCAGTTCCATCGATTTCCAAAACTGAAATCAATTCATTACTCGACCCACTGGGATTAGTTCCAAACCATGCTGTTTCTCCTGCATCTTCATCACCATTAGTTCTTTGTATAAAAAAAGTCTCCGAACCGGTCATTCCTGATGCTCCTGAAGAAAGCATCACTGTAATTTGATCAGTATTCGATAAAAGAATATTTAAACTACTAAGATCGTACGTCGTTTGAGCGGCAGTAATAGTAACACCATTCAATTCTCCTAGTGACGTTCCAGAGAAATCATTCCCATCATTCCCACTGAACACGTAAATGGTACCATTTGTAATGGCGCCTGATAATGAGCTCGGCTCCAACTGAATAGACTTTACATATCCATCACAAGTAGCAGTAAATGTCTGTGCAACATGCGCATAGGCACTACCTGAAGTTTGTTCATTCAAAACAAATGTAACTGGACAATCCTGCGCCTCCACCATTAAAAAAGACAAAAGGGCAATCAAGAAGAGGCTGAGTTTTTTATATAAAAGAAAGTTCTTAGAAACAGGTGGTAACTGGCTAAATATCTTCATTGGTTGAAATTTAAAAAGCGGTAGTAGTAACAGTAACTGGTTTGATTAGAGGTCATACGTAACCCTAAATTTAAACAGATTGTGAAGTTCTGGAAAGGAAAATACAATTCAAAATAATCTATCATTTTTCCGATAAAATATTAGATTATTTATATAAATCAGAAAAATATTGAACTAATCTTAGAAGAGGCTAATTTGACGCAAAAAGCGGACCCATTTAGCGGTCAAGTTCACCTGTATCATTGAGTTTAATGAGGCCAATCATCCGTATTCCACCGCCAAAGTCTATCGTAGTCGCAACGACGATCTTTCCGTCAGCAAGCGTGATAACATCAGCAGCATTGTCATTACCGTCTCCAAGACCGTAATTAGACTCAAACCCTTCTACTTTCTCTCCTACCTGGTTAATTCGTTGGAACATAGCTTCTTCACCTCGTTGCTCCAGACCAAATCGAAAGTTGGTATACTGTCCAACAACTACAAAATCATTTGTGATCGTGGTAGAAACACCGAAGGCTTTTGTGGTTAACGTAGGGTCAAACTCGCTTAGTAGTCGCCCCTTTCTCCTGGAAATACCATCAAAATCAATATCCATGAAAAAGGCAAAGCTACTTGCATCAATGGTTGCAGTTCCCACAGCCATGTAGCCACCCGGCTTTTCAACTACGTCAGTCAACACATCGTTAAAGACCCTGAGAACATTGGACGCATCCACTGTGTCCGGAATACCAAAGTTTCCCGAGCCCCCTGTCGGGTTGCCATTTTGGTTCACTTCCACATAGCTGACATTGGTCCCGATTTGCCCGGCATTTCCAATTCTTTCAGAATAACCAAACAGCGCGATGGTTTGCTTATCCGTTTCAAATGCCCGAACCAACACGTCATCATTGGCAGCTCCAGCTAGTCCCAGTGTTTTTGTAAAGGATATCGCATCTGTACCACCGTCCAGTTTTCGGTAGTAATAATCCGTGTCACCATCCAGCGTTTCAATTGCCCCGACGATCAACAATGAGCCATCAGAAAGTACGGTTATATCATTACCCTCCAGATTTAGCGGAGTAGTTCGAGTTGAATTCTCATTGAAAGCAGTAACCTCACGCAGTACATTCAACTCTGCATCCAATACTACCAGTGAAATGAATCTAAAATCAGTCAGATCCTTTGCCTGATCAGTTACAGATGTGCTTCCAATTGCAATAAATCCACCTCCCGGCAGTACCTCAATTTGCCCAGCTATCTCATTTCCAGTCAGAACATCATCCTGGTCATTCCCATCGAGATCTAGACCCTCGACTGCACCATTAGGATCAATGGTTGCAGTTGTCTCAATATTTCCTAAAGCATCTGTCCTTACAATGTAATAATCTGAATCAAGAGAATCAGCTTGTTTCTGAGTCCCAAAGATTACGAAACCATCCAGGGTTACTCCATCATCCGCGTAGATAGGCTCAATATCTTTCGCTTCCTGATCAGCAATAACACCCAAGTATTTAATAAAACTCTCCTCCGGACCTGGAGCATTGTCATCTTCAATCTGACACGATATAAAAAGAGACAGAGCTGCTATGTAAAACAGTTTTTTCATATTTCTAACGGTACTCTTTACGCTTGGTAGGCTTATAGAAAGATTTTGTGTATCCCACAGAGATGGAAACAGTATTGATTGTCAGGTCATCTTCAACAAACCCAAGGTCAATGTTAAGGTCTTTGTTTGCATACCTATTCGCAGGGTCGATGTAATTGAATAACGAATTGTCGTATCTAACCTCGAAGGTGATAAAGTCAACCTTCGATCTACCAAATCTGATTTTAAGTCCACCACCGCCAAAAATCGAAGCATTGCTCCTAGCCACCTGGCTAACATTATTGTCTCCTGCCGAGGTAAGGCTATTTTTGGGAGCATTAAGTGTAAAAGCTGTACCACCAGTTCTTGCTGTGTTCAGATACTGTGCATCTACAACATAGTCAAAAGAACCTCCAGCGAAAACATACCACATCTTGTTGAGTCGGATTCCATCGACCGTCTTTTTGTCATAGTTGAAATTGTATCTTGCTAGCAATGGAACTCTGAGCATACTACTTCGATTTTTACCCGTGATATAAAAATCGGCTTCCTGACCCGGGATAAAACTTGCATCGAATTCATACGATGCACTTCTGAACTGAAAACCAGTTCCAATTTCAATTCCATTTTTGATGTGACGTTCTACCAGTGCTTCCGCATGAAAACCTACCCCAATGCCTGTTTCATTTGGTCCGGCACCGTTATACTGCTTAGCTACTTGCGTATTTCCAAAGTTCTGCAAAACTTTTACAAACGATTTATTAATACCGGCCCGAAACCCTACTCTAAAAATTGGCTCCGTTTTGAATTGGCTGTACAGGTGATGAAGTTCTGCAGGGTCATCTTTTGCCAGCTGGTGTTCCTTGTCTACATGCAAAAGATCAACCAACGACTTTTCTGCTTCTGCAGGGTTGTCCGTAAACAGGTAAGCCTTGGTCAGTAACTTTTCAGCTCGGATTCTTTCAGGTATGGTGAAGGCAGCAAAACAATCCTTCGCTGCTCCCTTTTTGTCCAGGGCATCTAAAACGTCTTGCAAACGCCCCTGATCAAACGCTTCCTCAGCATCTGTCAACCGCCTCGTACACTGAGCAGTCTGTCCAATCGTCACATAGGAGCACAAAACTGCCAAACATATAAATGTAAACCTCATCTATCCTTTCGTTCTTTTCTTAATTATTCCGGACGCCGATCAAGACCTTCACAAGTTTCAACAAATGGAAGCTCATCAGGGTCTCCAACATATTGTTGCCACTCAGGTTTGGACATATTTCCCAGGGTAATATGTTCACATATTTCCTCTGCCATTGCGTGAACAGTTGTAGGATATCGTCTAATATTTCCGTCTCCAGCAGCAGTTAAGAAGTAATGGCCGTCTGGGCTAAAACTAGCATCGTATACCCAACCAGATTCTTTTTCACCAGGATAATCGTTGAGCACCGTTGGAAGCTCAAAAATGTTTTGGGTATCCCAAATTCTGGATTGCTTGTTTACAGAAGTAGCCAAAATCAATCTATCATCCGGGCTAAACTCAATATCCGTCACAGGCGCTCTGAAACCTGTCAGGTTTGGTCCTATTTGCTGCGAAAAGAATACATTGTAAAAAATCACAATTCCCTTTTCATCACCAATAGCTATGGAATTTCCCTTATTACTAAACTTAACCGAGGTCACCCTTGCTTTCGACTTTCTATCAATCGTGGAGGGTTCCACTGACATGTTGGTAAGATCCCACTTATACACATTTCCATCCATGGCGCCTCCCACAAGTGTCCTGGCATCTGGGGAAATATCTAACGTTTTGATTCTGGCAGGAACTTTTGCCAGTTCTTGGCTTGTCCTAAAATCACTCCTTAGTATTCGGTTGTCACTTCCTACAGAAATAAACCCAGAATTATCAGGTAAGAATACCAAGTCATAGATGATGCCTCCAGCGTGACCATCCAAAATGGTTGGTTCACTGCCTGGCAATTGCGCATTAAAGATCAAAATGTGATCATCCTGAGTTCCAAGTGCGAGGTATCTTTCGTCCTCACTTACATTGACCAATCTGGCGATCTCTACATCTGGACGCTTGAAGAATTGTGTAGGTACTCTAGTCTCCACATCCCATTTCAACACCTCTCCATTACTCCCTGCAGAGTAGAAACTCTTGCCATCTTGCGCGTAGACAACCGAACGAACACCTACCTCAGTATTTGCAGCATCTTTTGGTATAGCTTTATGGTAGTAACTAAGTGTAGAATCTCCTACATACTTTGCATCAGCTGCTCCGTTTGCTGCGGCTTCAATTTCATAAAGTCCCTGTAAGGCACTGTACACCCCTGAATAGATATCACCATTGTAGTCCTTACCTTCTTCCTTGTATTCCTCATAGAAAAGGTAGGCCTGACGGGCAACCAGCCCTTTCAATTGAGCAGTCATTGAATCTTCTGCAACAATTGTTTTTGCTTTAATCGCCATGGATTGCGCAATCGCTTGGTACCGAGCCTGCTCTGCTCTAAGCGTAGCGGCATCCGCAGCAGCCTTCTGCTCCACAGCTATCTTTGTCTGCTCATCTGCCTGCTCTTTTGCTTCTTCCGCAGCAGCTTGAGCTTCCACAGCAGCAAGTCTTTGAACTTCCGCAGCAGCTCTAGCATTATTTGCAGCTATCGCATTTTCTTGGGCCTCCAAAGTGGCTGTTTCAGCCTTCTCTCTTTGCAGGTCTGACTCAGCTCTGGCTTCTTCTGCTTCTGCTGCACGCTTTATTGCCAATTCTGATTGTACCTCTGCTCTTGCAGTTTCTGCCTTTGCGAGTTCTTCTTGTTCCTTTGCCACGACCAAATTCTTCTCCGCTTCACTTGCCTTTACGAAACCATACACCATAAAAGTAAGCGACACAAGCGCTGCTATGGAAAGCACCACAGCTGTAATTCGCATTCTTCGAACTTGGCGTTTCTGAAGAATTTCTTTATTTCGTTGCTCCGTTAAGTAGGCCTTCTCAGATGTCTCTAAGAACACCATCGTACGTTCAAATGCCGGATTGTATCGCTGACCCCAAACAAGTGTTGGCCTGTTTTCCTCTCTCCAGTTCAAGGCCAATTGAAGGTCGGGCATTTGCCATAGGCCTGCTTTTCCTTCTTGGTACCTTTCAGCTGCTTCGGAAAGCTTCAAATACATTTCCGCAGCTTTGGATTCTTCATCCAGCCATCTTTTCAATCGAACCCAGATTCGCATTAAACTCTCGTGAGAGATGTCAATTACCGTCTCGGACTCAAGCCTAATTCCAAATGGTGGCATTAGCAATGATCTTCCTGGCTCTCTAAATCGATCCACGACCCGAACAACCTCGTCCTCGCTCACACCTGCAATTGCAGCAATGGTTGCCAATTTCGTCGGCCGTCTAATCCCCTGGTTTTCAGACCCACGCTCAGTAAGGCCCTTAAACATTACTTCACATATTTCTTTCTCTCTCTTACTTAGTGAATCAAATGCTTCATTTGCATGCAAGGAAAGAGCTTCTCGAAGTGTTCCAATTGAATTGTAGTGTCTCAGGTCAATGAGCTCTCCCACTTTTCTATTATCTGTCCAATAGGCCCACGTTCTCATCAATGCATGCTGCAAAATAGGCAGTTGATCAGGGCTGTCGCCCACATCATTTAGTAACTGCTGCGTCAAACGTGGAGCAATTTTTCCACCTCCTACTGCAACTGGACCTTCAATTGCAGTTCTCTTCTGATCCCTGGTCATTTGTGGAATCAAGTAGTGAGAATCATTGATCATCTGTGTCAAATCAGGATACTGTGCACATTCACCAATGAAATCCGAACGCATAGTCAGAGCAATGTAGATTGGCTCATCGTACTGATGGATCGCCTCTAGCAATAGATTCACGAAGGCCGACGATTCGTCTAAATCTGACGTTGCAGATTCCAGCTTTCGATATCTAAAAAGTTCTTCAAACTGATCGACAAGGATCAAGATATTCTGGTGGTCATCCGCTTTTAACTGCCTTACCACCTCCACAAGCCCAAGTGAGCTACTTCTGAGGACTGTTCCTATAATGGTTTTTCGGATGAGTTTGTCTTCCTCATTCAGGTTCGAGTATTCCCTATCGCGAATAAGTAGTGACTCCGCCAAGTTGTCAATTGGTCCTCCTCCAGGTCTTGTTACCACAATTCTCCAATTGGACCCAGCGTCCGTCATGAAGCCGCCATATAAAGTAGGGATTAGCCCACAGAACATGAGTGAAGATTTCCCGCTACCCGAGGCACCAAGAATAGCTACAAATTTATTTTCTGACAGTTTACCAAGAATTTCATCACTCTGACCTTCACGGCCAAAAAACAAGTGACTCTCCTCAATTCCAAAAGGTCTCAGACCAGGAAATGGATTGATTAATTGGGTAATGTCAACGATATCCTGAACATCGTCCTGTCCGTGGATGTCAATTTCTTTTTCGCTCATTTGCTTTCCATTTTAGTTAGAAAAGGTTTCAAGTGCTCTGGAGTGAAATTTCCATTGTTTCCCAAAACCATAGCGTTGTTTTTTTCATAGTGCTCTGCGTCCACTTCCTTTGATCCTCGGAGGTAAACAGCTTTTGCCATCATAGGCTTAATTCTACCGAAACCAGGGGCTTTCAATAAATCCTGCAGTTTCGTACGTATCCATTCTTCAGATGAATCACCAAAATAGATAATTGAGGCATCACATCTGCGTAAGTTTTCTTGGTGTATATATCGCAAATCAACTAAATCACCTTCATAGCTAGGGGAAACCACACTGAACCCTTGCTTTTTCAGGTATTCCTGCATTTCAGCTGTAGCATCGACATCTCTTCGATCGGCGATTAGATAAATAATCTTTGATTGGTCAACCTGAGCTTCCTGGTTGAACCCTTTGATGTCCCTTTTGTTTTTAAATCTTCCACCTGTTACCAATTCCTCTCGAATGATGGACTTCAGCTCTTGTAAAGTGATTTGAAGCACTTCAGCTTCTTCCAAAGCAGCGGCATCACTCTTCAAATCCTCAATAAATATTTTCTGTCGCTCAGTTACATTCTTCAGATCAGGAGAAACCCACACAAGTCTGCTAAATGGTTCTTTCTCTTCGTCCTTTAGGCTTTTATTCTTCTCTACCATCTGATATGTATGATCAGATGCAACCCTATTTTGGATATCTACCACAGATAGCTCTGAACCTCTAGGTTTATATCCGTAATCCTCTCCTACCAGGTGTATTGACAATCGACATCTGTCCAGATCTTCTCGAATCATCCGGTCCAGCGCCTTCGCCTCCTTGGGTAGCGAATGATCAGGCAGTACTTTGTAACCATGTCGAAGAAGTTCTCTCTTAATGATGTCTCGCTGAATAACCATATCAACACCAGTACTTGCCAGATAGACGGTTTTTTCACGAGGAATAGTCTCATATCCAACGTCAGCACCATCAGATTTTGCATGAAGCACATGGTTGATATCATAAGCCATGTCAACTAGCTTCATCCAATAGCTTCTCTCTGCATCATTGCCGAAAAACCTTGTAAATTCTTGTGGGTCTCCAGTAAGCGGATCTACGAGATAGAAATCGTAAGTAAGGAGATCTTCCAACTCAGGAAGGTGCGAATCAGCATCGAAAGGATATTTAAGTACTTTGAAAAAGCGGGCTATTCCATCAGCAACCAAATTGCCATCATCTTTTAAGCCTTTGCTGTACTTGTTCAGCGATTCAGTAATGCTCTTATTAGCAGCTAAATTCTGTGATAAGATAGCTATCACCGCGGCGCAATCATCTAATTTACTAGAATCGAAGGCCTCCTCAGACATCAATCTAATCTCCGGATTTTCCCTGGTGATTTGATACATCAAGGTGGTCAGGAACTTATGAAAGTTACTCACCCAACCCTTGGCGGTTCCTTCAAAAGGCTGATCATCCTTCTCTGAATACAGTAATGCTATTGTACGGTTTTCACTCATTTAGTTATGAGTTTGGTAGTGATTTCAAAAGTGAAATAACTGAATTTTATACTATTAAAAAAATGACCTATCATTTATTCTTATCCAAATAGTGCGTCAACAATTTCCATCTTATCTTCTTCTCCTACTTCTTCATTTAAGATATCTAACCAGCAGTTTATCAATTCCATGTGCTTTGACATAAGGTTAAGTAACTCTTCTTTCCTTATTAGAAGTAAAGTACACTCATTTCTGGTCAGAGCTGTGAAGTCCATCTTATCAGACTCTATCAAATTTTTCTCCCCAAAAATCCCATTCTTCCCAAGCTCCTCAACTTTTTGATCTCCTTTATAAATATCCACGCTACCGTCTAATATGAGGTACATAGGCTCCATTCCACTGTCCCCCTCACTTAGCAAGGTAGTTCCTAGTTTAACTTTTATTTCCTCAAAACACTCCGCCAGATAGGTAATTAGCTCACCAGGAACAGCCTTGAAAATTTCGAGGTCCTTGAGTAGAATTACACGCTCAATCAGTAAGAGTTTTTGGTGGTATTCCTCATCATCCCCCCTAAACACTGGTGGTAGTATTGCTTTATCAAGCTCTTTCTTGATTGTTGGCTTTAGTCTTTTGGTGTGTTCGTGATAGGCAGTTTTGTCAAGCGAATATATTACGTATGCAGCTGTCTGTAATAGTAAAGGGTCCGGATTAAAAAGATTTGCAATCAAATCTGATGTGACCGTGTCACTGAGCTGACTGATTCGGAACATTGCTAATGCCTTAGTAAATCGATTGATACGGTTATAGTCACGGTTGATGATTTGAAGAAGTAAATCTGCGTAGGATTCGAACTGCTCTGGTGGGTAGTAGTTTTGAAGCTTCATCAATCGCTCACTCACTTTTAGCTCGTCCATAACAGGGAGGAGTTTTGGCTTCAATTCTTCTTCAACGAAAATATCCATCATCTCAACGGCGAAAGTTATACTCTCAGTAGAGCCAGCTACAATGTTTTCCTTCGTTAGCAACACACTTTGCGGATCGTAAATCATCCCAAGCAACATAAAGATGTTGTCGTAGTTCTTCTTGTCCTCTTCGATCATCGCTTTCTTAATGCTCAAATCAATATCCTCCTCATTTGGAATCTCCAGAGAAGACTTCATGTTCCAAGCGATATCTCCAATTTCCGACTCAACTGCAATCTTAATCCTAGCCGCCTGAAAATCGCGACCAACGAATCCAATATAGCTTAATGACAGCAGCAACTGAGATACAATTTTTCTATCTGGAAAATCAATTTTTTTCCACAGTAATTCTGTTGCGCCCCTACCTCCTATTCGACCCAAAATCTGGATGATACGGATCATGGTGGCATGATACTGACCTGTCTTATAAAAGGCGGTATCGATCGTATGGAAAGCACTTTCTCCTGCTGCCTTTAGCGCTGACATAGCTACATTCCCGTAAGTGGCAAGATGTAAGTTCTCAATTAGTATTGGCCATAGTTCCGGTCTACGTACTTTACCAGCAGTAATCATTGCGGATGAACGTACCTCTGGATTAATGTCCCTCAACAGCTCAATGATATAAGCAATGTGTCTATCCTCCTTAGCCTTCACAAGCATTCGTGCTCCCTTCACCCGATCAGATGCTTCCGTAGATCTTACAAGGTTCTTGATACTGACGTCTGTCAAATTAAATGACTCAGCCTCTTTTAGCAATTCAAAAGCTTTGTTTGCGTGAACAAGCACTGCTTCGTTCCCTTCGGACTTTATGTCTTTTTCAATGATTTCTAACGCTTCCCAACAAAGTCGATCCCCAAGCTTCTGGTAGGCATATATCCGCAATTCGGGTAACCTGGCGTTTAGCAAATCCAATAGCGCAAATTCAAACTCAATGGGCTCCAATTTCTCAAAAAGCTTCAATGCATTTAGTACTTTCTTTGGATCTTTTTCTCGTACTTCGTTTTTGAGAATGTTTATTGTGTTATTGTCATTCCTCTTGCCTTCCCCTTCCAAGCTTTGTTTTTGTTTTTCCAGCGTTTCCTTCAGCGTCTTCTTATATTCTTCAAACAGCTTCGCCGCCAGATACACCACTCCGCCAGCCAACAGCAAGATGAAGTACGAATAATGGATCAGCTTAAAGAATACCAATAGTCCGAGACCCATTTGGGCAGCACCTGCAACTAGCACTGCTAGTTCATTCACAACTCCTTCTATTCTTGTTTGAATATCAAACCGAATTTTGATATCAAGAGGTAGGAAAAACAGTTTGAAAGCAGGGTTTTCCAATGCGTCTTTAAGTGCCGCTGTGAAAGCTTTCCCTACTGCGATTAGTACGAAAAACAATATGAATTCGTCCGTTTTAACTTCATATTCAAAAATATGCCCTGTTATAATTGCTCCTAGCGTAAAGAGAGCTAAAATGAAAGGCATGGTCATCAAAGCCACTTTCAATCCAAAACGCCCAATGATCATATCGTTTAGAAAGCTTTGAATTAAGAATGACATGATGATAACTGTTCCGGAGAAGAAGGAAAGAAACGTGGACAATTCCTTTTCATCTGTATACATGATACTAGTAGATGACAAATAGGTGTAGTCCACAAAAACTGCCGCACCCATTGAGAAAATCAAGAAAACAGATAAAAGTCGTAGATATTTATCCTTAATCAAATCTCCAAAGCGTACTTTCTTTACATCCTGGCCTTGTGCAGCCTTCGTGGCCTTGTCAATGTTGAAATTTAATGTCAGCAGTAATGTAAAAACAAACACTCCAACCGCTGCAATAGAGGAGACGATCAGCAAATCGTACGTTTCGTTAACAAGGCCGGTTGCCGTTAACAGAGGAATGCTAAAAAAAGCAATCATTGTTGCCATTAATTGACCCGTATCAATTCCTCCAATGATTCGCTTCGACTGCCGCAAGTCAAATATTCTACCGAACAGTCCCCAGAAACCCAACAGTGTTATCGTATTTATGGGGCCAATCATGGCAAATAAGACAAAGGGAAGAATCTGAAACTCGCCTACCAAGGTTGAATCATACTCAACAAACTCAAAAGCTAATCTTAAGCCACCGATGAATACGAGAATAAGAAAGGTAGTAGAAAGAACAAGCGTGGAAAAGTTGATTTTCTTTTGAAGCTGTACAAATAATACAGTCGTTATTATCCCAGCCCCTCCAGCGGCAAAAAATCCTACATCCAGCCATCCCTCTCCCATCACACTGACAAAAAGGGTTGTTCCACCTATATCGTATGTTGCAAGCAGAATACCCATGAAAAAACCCTTTCCCAACAAAAGGATCATTTCTTTCTCTTCTCCATCCTCTCCCCCAAGAAATTTTAAAAATGCTTGTAACACGATAGCAGGTTTTTAGGCGTCAGACTAAATTAGGTAATACTTCGAAATTTGTGGTGGATTTCTGGTCGAAAGACGGGTCGTCTACTCAATGTCGACTACGAATATTAGAAAAGTACTATTATTTCTTCTTTCTATTACTTTCCTTATCTGTGCTTCGTCCTTTCCGTTTAAACTGTGAATTGTAGCCGAACAGGTAACCGACCGAGACTGATAGGGTGTTCATGGTGTACTCAAAACTCTCAACATATAGGTCGTCTGGAAAATCGAATGAATCGCCAATCGTGTCAAATCCCAAATTGGAATGACCGAAAGTATACCTGAAATCAACCATAAGTCTAGCTCCTGTTGCCAGATCGAAAAAAGCACCGGCACCAGCAGCTAACCCAAACTGAAGCCTATTGGGATTGCTCATTAGCAAGAGATCATCTCCATTTTCCTTTTTTGAATTGAAAGTGACTTTGTACGTCAAGGGTATCACTTCGTTTGTTTCAGGGTCAATATTTTCCTCGAACGAGGATAGCACAACTTCGCCCTTGCTAGCCAACCAATAGCTTATTTTCGGTCCTCCGTTAACATAATAATGAAATGGCAGTCTCCCAAGGCTGACACGCAACATCACAGGTATCGTTATGAAACTATTGGAAGCGTTACTTATAGAGAGTATTGGATTTGACTCCTGGTTGGTCAGCCTTCTATCCATGCGTTCATAGATAATTTCCGTGTACACAGAGTATAGATCTGTCGCTGTATAATTTAAAGCGAATCCAAACTGGAAATCAAGATCATTCTCAACATCATATAGTTCATCTTCAAATGAATCCTCTTGGTAGATTGGGTTAATGTAGTTGATTCCGATCTTCGGCCCGAACCAGTATTGTGCGTTTGCAGTCTGAAAAACCACAAGCAATATTATTACGGAGAGACTTTTCTTCATTAAAAGTGACATAGATTATCGTTGTAATATTACGAAAACATCCGCACTGATATGATCAAATTTCAAAATTATACTGTAAATCGACTTGTAATGCTGGATAATATTTAATTGGTTTTCAATGTGAACAAGAGACTGGGTTTCGTTTATAGTTTGTTACGGGTAAGGCTAAATGGGTTTTTTTTAATAATTTTCACCTTTGTTTTGAGTTATATATAAGTAAATAATCACATTTGAGACACTCCAGAGTCACTGTAAGTCGTTTATATATTGGAACTCGACAATTTGCTATTTGTCTCTTCACAGTTCTGATTAGCTTCAATTCATTCGCCCAACAACCTCAAGTTTACAATCAGTTTTTCATGAATCCGTATGTGTACAATCCCGCCTATGCGGGTGTAGAAGGACACACTGCCCTTTTCGTGATGTACAGGCAGCAATGGACGAATATTGATGGTGCGCCACAAACAATGCACGCTAGTTTTCATGTACCACTAGAAGGTGGAATTGCGTTTGGTGCATCTGCTTTTAATGTGAGTCAAGGACTACTATCGACCTCTGCGGGAAAAATTTCCGCTGGCTATTTGGTGAACATTGATCGCACACATTTCCTTCGCTTCGGTTTATCCGTTGGCGGTGGTGTCAATTCGGTCAATATTTCCGAATTTGACTCTCCAGATGATCAGGCATTCGTAAATTTCCTTGATAAAAACTCATTCCTGATTGGAGATTTTGGAATGACCTATCATTTTGGTCATTTTAACATAGGTTTCTCGATACCAAACCTGTTTACCTACGACGTGGTAACACAGACGGATTTTGCTCCTATTAATGTAACTCCGCTGGACAACATCCTAATTAAGACAAACTATAGAGGACACATTAGTGGTGACTTTGCCATTGAACCACATTTGATATATAGATATAGCAATGTCGTGCCGCATCAATTTGAAGGTACAATTATCGCCCACTTAAAGCATATCATTTGGGTTGGAGGGTCTTATAGGCAAGACGCTGGTATTATTGGGTTGTTTGGGGCTAAAGTCAAAGAAAAGATTGGAATAGGCTTCGCATATGAGCTTGGAAATCCTAATATCTCATCAGAATTAGGACCAACTTTTGAAATCAATGTTGGGTATCATCTTGGAACCAAGAAAGATCACGTCGAACATGTTTCTTCTTTTATAAAGAGTCATCAACATTCTGCTGAAGAACGAGCAAGGCTTGCTGAGTTAGAGCGTCAAAAGCAAATTGCCGCTCTTCAAAATAGTAGACAAACGGAAGATAGTGATGCTCTGGGCATTGTAGGAACCACCACACCACCCCTTTCTGCTGGCACCGATCCTTCAGTCGCCACTAATACGGGCCAACAGAACTCTGATGATTGGGACCATCAAGAAGAAGATACACTTACAAGGACTAACCAGTTTGGAGAAAATGAAGTTGGGATTAGGCTAGAGAAGCCAAACAGCGTAGGTGGCAAAGATGTAGTGCTCAGCTGGGTTCCTGCAGCAGATGCAACAAACATGGTTGTAGCTCCCGACGGCCACT
This sequence comes from Cyclobacteriaceae bacterium, assembly GCA_039961455.1. Taxonomy (GTDB): domain Bacteria; phylum Bacteroidota; class Bacteroidia; order Cytophagales; family Cyclobacteriaceae; genus Ekhidna. The sequence continues at coordinate 52,289 of JBDVJN010000069.1, forward strand.
TGGAGCGCGAGCTGGAAGATGGAACCAAAGAAATTGGTGTAAAATACGAGCGCACAAATCCTGATGGAACCACTGAGACCGTAATCAAATGGGATCGAGTAATTAACGAGCAGCAGGCAGAAACAATTGCCAGTAACCCTGAACTAACAGAAGTGGAGCAAGCTGAGGTTGCCAAGGGTGATCCTGAGTTAACAGAAGATTTTAGAACGCATGACGATTTAGCAACCTCCAATGACCATGTTACAGTTAAGAGAGGAAATCATCTGCTCGAATTACCAGCAGGGAATTTCGTAGTAGCTGGAGCCTTTAATGAATTCGTACACGCTGAGGACTATAGTGATAAATTATTCCAGCAAGGTTACCACGATACAATCGTTGGGTATTCAAGTGCCAGAGGCTACTACTATGTAGTTGTCTATAGTTCAGGAGATGTTGTCAGAACCAGGGCACGACGAGATGAAATGAGAAAAACACCTGTCCTGGCCAAGGCATGGGTGCTACAAGTGACTGAATAATGAAAAAAATCATTTATATATTCTTCTTAGCTCTATCATCAATGGCACTGGCTCAGCAGCCCTTGATCAACAGCATAGCCCCCACCCATATCGAAGTGGGTGCGACTGTTACCATTTCAGGATCAAACCTTGGGGGAAGAGTCTTTTTCGGAGGAGTGGAAGCAACAAGCGTTTCCGGCACTGGTAATGTAATGGAGGCGGTGGTACCTGCAGGAGTAACGCATGGCTCAGTAACCGTGCTAAACAACACCTTGATTGCACAGTCATCCCAACAGTTTTATATCAGCTATGTGGGGTCAACTATTACGGACTACGACACAGAATATACACTTTCGTCTACAGAAACCGATGCAAACGATATCTGTCTCTGTGATCTTGATGGTGATGCGTTAGGATTAAACGATGTAGCAGTGGCTCATAGCGTGGCAGACAATTCAAAAAGCGAAATATCCGTGTATCTAAACCAAAGTGGACCAGCAGGAACAGCGACTTCCTTCGTTAAGCAGGCCAACATCAACAATGCGGAAAATCTTAGTGGGTTTATTTCTACCACTTGCGCCGACCTTGACAATGACGGGAAACCTGAATTAATATTTACAACAAATCAGGGCACTAACGTTAAGCATATTTTCATATATAGAAACCAAAGCACTCCAGGCACCATCAGCCTTACTCCTCTCTCAGCGCTATCGCTACGACTACCAAATACCTCAGGAAGCGGCAATAGAATTTCGAGAGTGGTTAGAGCAGCAGACTTTGATGGCGATGGCAAGAATGACTTAGCAGTCGGAAACGATACTGACAATACCCTGCACATATTTCGAAACACCAGCTCAGGTACTGGTAATTTCTCTTTTGCATCACCTGATGAGATCTTGGCTGACGGCGATCTTTCAGGAGTTTTGGGAATCGCAGATTTGAATAATGACGGAAGACCGGATATAATTTCAATGCCATTTAGAGAGAATAGCACCCGCATTCATATTCTAAAAAACAGAAGTATCGTTGGGTCTCTTAGTTTCGAAGCTCAGGCATCTGTCACCAATGGGGGGCAAACGAATGATGTAGCAGCTGGTGACTTTGATGAAGACGGTTTGATTGACATTGTTGTAGTGAGTCGAAATACAGGACTAATTACCACGTTTCGAAATTCAACAAGCGGAAGCTCAATTACATTTGATGCAGGAGAAAACATTTCCATTTCCAGTGCCTCTCCGTTCGGCGTAGATCTTGGAGATATCAATGGGGATGGAAAGTTGGATATCATTTCCTCCTTTGCGGTCGGTAACATCGTAGTAGTGCCCAATTCCTCAACATCTGGAAATGTTTCCTTCGGAACAGAGCAGCAGATAACTACTGCAAGCACAACCCAAAACGTCTCGGTTGGTGATTTGAACGGGGATGCCAAACCAGACATCGCCTACACCACCGACGTCAGTCCTGGTGCAACTGGGAAGTTAGGAGTTTTCATGAATCGAAATTGTGTTGCACCTGTACTCTCTCCCCTCTCAACGGAAACTTCCTTTTGCGACACACCCGATCAGTTCACAATTACAACCACAAATTCTCCCGGAGCAATGTATAACTGGGAAGTTACGCCTCCTAATAATATCACGGGAGACGGGAATAATTTTATCACAGGCGTCAACTCCGAAACCTTCCAAATTGGGAGCGGCGCAACTACAACAATTCGAGTTACTATTACTTCGGCAGATGGTTTGTGTACTACTGCATTTACCGAGCAGACATATACTTTAGACGACGCAGTGCCAACCACCAACCCTGTTATACAAGTGCTTCCTGCAGGAACTCTATGTGCAGGTGACAATGTCACTATTTCGACAGCGGCAAATAACTACGATAACTACCTATGGACACTACCTGATGGCTCTACACAGACATCATCAACCATTAGTTTATCCCCGGTTCAGACTAGCAATGCAGGAACATATTCAGTAAGAGTTCGAAATAGTGGTGATTGTTCAAGTGATGATGTGATGCAGTCTATTGTGGTTGTGCAACCACCAGCACTCCAGATATTTAACAACGGAAATGATAGTTTCTGCAGTGATACGGCAAACGACCCACAACTCGAGACATCCAACCTTCCTGGTCTGACTTACCAATGGAAGCGAAATAATGGTGCCATTTCCGGAGCAACCAGTAGCACGTATACTGCCGATCAGACCGGCGACTACAGCGTTGAGATTACCGATGTTAATATGTGTACCAATGAATCTGACATTTACACAGTTACTGAATTAACCGAACCCGTCGCCAGCCTCAATGGCCCAACGGAGACTTGTGTAAATTTCGCAACAACTTTTACTTCCACTTCTACTGTTCAATCAGGATTTACAGCAATCAATGACTGGACTATCGTTGGTACATCCCCAGTAACTGCACCAGTTAATTTCACTGGAGATGTGTTTGACGTAACACTTGCAACTGAAGGAACCTATCAATTAACCCTAACGACCAGCTACGACCCTACGGACGTTACAGCGTGTTCAAACAGCGTTGTCCGGACGGTCACCGTTTCACCGGAACCGACCATCACCTTTGATGCTACGGATGGCACACAGAAATGCCAGGCAGAAAGTCTGATCGTCGGTGTGACCTCCCCTGCTGCTGCTGATATTGCAAGTTATTCTTGGTCGGTAAATGGCAACGTTAGCACAAATGCCACTGCGAGTGCATCAACGTTGATAGGAGTTGATTCAGTGTATGCAGTGCTTGAGATCACAACCACTATTGGTTGTACAGTTAAAGACAGTGTCAAGATTAAAAATTTTCCAACAGCTGCAGATATCTCCTCTCCTGACCAAGACGTTTCTAGCGACACAGTAACCCTTGAGGAGGCTAATTCCATTGTGCTGACTGCTGAAAATATTGTCTCTGGCGTTGCATGGTCACCCAGCTCCATTGTTGATGATTCTACGGCAACGACCGTAACAGTATTTCCATCTACGGCAATGACAACAGTCACTCTTACAGGGATCGATGCAAACAACTGCCAAGTGGCCACAACAGTTACAATAAACCTTGATAATATTAGACCAAGAAAAACTTTTTCACCTAACGGCGATGGATTGAATGATTCCTGGGAAATCCTTAATACAGACGTCCTCAACGGATGCGAGATTTTTATCTTCGATTCGAGAGGAAGAAATATCCTTGTGAAGAAGTCACCATTTGTAAATAATGAGGTCTGGGATGGCACGTCTGGTGGCAGCAATGTGCCAGAAGGATTATATTATTTTGTATTGAAATGTGACGACTCAGATATGTCTAAATCTGGCAGTATTTTGCTTGCTCGTTAATCTAAGGAAACTGCAAATTCAACGGCTAAACCTACCATTTCATCTAAAATTTTACTTGAAATAATTATATTATATATTAATATAATTCTGTTTGAAATTTATGCTTAACTTTACGATGGGTAGGTATATCTTTTGATTATCAGGGGGTTTAGCTACCTTGCCCGAAGGGTTACAATCCGCCTAATTAGTGTATAAATGACTGAATCCATTTCAACTACCATAATGAATAGCTATAGGAAACCTATTTTAGCAGCCCTCTTTTTCTTCTCCTTTTTCATTGCCACTTCCCAAGAAAACTGCACGAACGGTGTTGATGACGATGGCGATGGTCTAATTGACTGCTTCGATCCGGAGTGTGCATCGCAAAATTCTTGCGATGATTTCTTCTTCGGAAATTCAGTTGTTTGTTTTGAAGATGTAGATGTAACGAGCTTCAACATCACCGAGGAATGGCACTCTGCAGATGAGACTGCCACCAGTCACGTTTCCCCTGCTATTGGTGACCTTGATGGCAATGGGATTCCTGAAGTCATCACTATGAACAATATGACTGATAAGGTGTTCATTTTGAATGGCTCTTCTGGTGCTACCATGTTTAGCGCAAATGTTCCTTTTGACCCTGAAAACACTCCCGCCATTGCGAACGTCTTCGAGGACGAAGCAGCTGACATATTGATCACACAGAACAACGGGGATGATATGATCTTGTACGATCATGAGCTAAATGTCATTTGGGCAGAGAAGGCTTCCCGAAATGATATGGGAATTGCAGGTTTTGCCGATTTTAATGAGGATGGTGTTCCTGAGATTTACTACATGAACGAGATTGTGAACGCTCGAACCGGAGCCATTATCGTGACAGGTTCAGGAGACTGGGAAAAAGATTACGTAAACGGGCCGATCGCTATTGATATTTTACCTGATGCTTTCTGTGCTGACTGCTCCGGTCTGGAATTGGTTACGGGAAATGAAATTTGGGCAATCAATATTGGAGCTGGAACGAGAACTCTTGTCAGAGACATGGATGATGACCTTGCTGCCCAAGGTGAAACAAGAACTTATCATCCAAAATACTATGGAAGCTGGGGAGATACCAACTGGTCAGCCGTTTCCGCAGCAGATTATAATTTGGATGGCAATGTGGATGTCCTAATGTCAGGAGCACTAGGATCTAACTACTCCGGGGAGACAACTATTTTCTTTTGGGATGTTGCTAATTCCACCGTTGTCACCTACCATGACGCATCTAACAATTTCTCAAGAGGTCCTGGTCGGATTAACATTGGTGATTTGGATGGAGATGGTCAGATGAATGCAAATTTCGTAATGAATCAGAAGTTGTATTCATTGGACGAAAATTTTGGTGTTCATTGGATCGTAGGGATCAAAGAAGGATCTTCAGGTTTTACAGGATGTACACTTTTTGACTTTGATGGCGATGGTGTTGTTGAAGTTGTTTACCGAAGTGAGGAATCAGTCTTGATTCTTGATGGATTAAATGGTGCCACAAGAAATGAGCTGGCTTGTGTTTCACGAACAAATGAAGAATACCCTGTCGTTGCAGATGTTGATGGAGATGGTGCTAGTGAAATATGTGTTGCTTGCTACTTCAATGATGCCACTAGCTTTTCGCCCTATTCAAATACACAGTTTGGTCATATTAGAGTTTTTGGATCAGATGGAGAGGCATGGATGCCCGCTCGATCTGTTTGGAATCAGCATGGGTATTTCAATGTGAATATTAATGATGATTTGACAGTTCCTGCAGAACTTCAGGATCATACATTGGTCTTCTCTGACGGCATTTGCGAGTATTCGGATGGATCAACTATTCCTTTTCCCAGTCGGCCACTCAATACTTTCTTGACGCAGACACCCATATTGGATGAAGGTGGTTGCGTTGAGTTTGTATCTCCTGATATTACGCTTCTTGGCAACTCAATATCCGCTACCAATGCCTTGTGTCCAGATGCTGAAATAACAGTGACTTTTACAATTGGAAACAATGGCGATACTGATGTTTCCGGAGGGTTACCTGTTTCGTATTACGCAGGAAACCCGACCACTGCAAACGCCATCTATCTCGACACAAAAGTTGAAGTTCTATTGAATTTTCAAGTTGGGGAAGAGCGAGACATAGTCCAGACAATCAATGGAATTGGTGGTAATTACCCGCTGTACGTAGTAGTCAATGACCTTGGAGGCACTCCTCCCATTGCCGCAGCCTTCGAAGATCTTCCAAATGCAGTGATACCCGAATGCGAGACAGGAAATAACTACAATTTTGTTCCAATAACTTTCTCCACCTTCAATCTGTCAGTTGAAAAATTAGAAGATGATCGTCGGTGCGACCTTACATTAACACCAAATGGAAGTGCTAGAGCATTTTACTTTGGCCCAACACCGGGAAACGAAGAGAGCATCTATCTTGAGAATTTTGACGATAGAACCGCCGGAGATAAATCAGATATGGACGCAACAGCGTGGACATCTGATCCTGGAACAAACAGTCCTGACTTTTACGGAGTGTCTACTTATAATAGCTCCAAGATGTTCCGAGCCAACAAGACTGGTACTAAATTCGGTGTTGGTGTTGTGACATGGACATCAGAAAGTATTGACATTTCAGACCATACTGACATTTCAATTACGGTAGACGTATTTGAGGATGGAGATCAAGAGGGTTCAAGTAGCGAATGGTATGATCAGGTCATTCTTGAATACGAATTGTATGATGTGAACAATGTACTCACTTCCAGCGGTGAGTTCATCCAGAATGGTAATACTCAAGATGACTTTACCTACGTCCAAGCTGCTCAAACAGACATCAACCAAAGCGGCAGCAGTACCGACTCTTTACTTGTTATAATTGCCAAAATTCACAATACGAGCGATGCTGAAAATCATTACATTGATAATGTTCATGTATTCGGAACAGGACCTGACATAATCAAAGAGCAAAGCGAAGCTGACGGATTTAATTTCTTCTGGTTCAATGCGGGAAACTATACTGACACGTTGTATACTGGAGGAGTTTTCCCTCAACTAGCCGCTGGAAATTACGAAGTGATTTCATCCTTTCCCGGTACCGGCTGCAGTTCCGACACCGTTGGTATTACCATTGATAATCTTAATGCTACGAGCACACCCCCATATGAAGTTCACAGCTGGATTTATGAAGTCGCGCCTCTTACAGACTGTGCCATTCCTAATGGTTCTTTGACAGCCTTCGTATATACGACAACGCTAAATGGGACATTTCCTGCTTCAATAGCAAATCCTGCACAAGACAGCTTATCTACTGCTGATGGGTATGGCTTCAACTGGAGGATCACCAATGATGCGACAAATACTACGATCAGTACGGGAGATACTTTATCAAACCTTACAAACCAAAGCTATACAGTGGATGTAACAGAGGCTTTTTCTGGTTGCGTCACCTCCGCCGCACTTGCAGTCTCGTCTGGTCTGGCCTTCCCTCCTGACCCAACAATTGTTGTAACCAATATTAATACTTGCGGTGGAAATGGTACACTTTCAGCAAATGTTGCCGGAAATACAGCCGACTACATCTTCGAATGGTTTGACGGGCCTGGGATTAAGCCTGTCGCTGACTTCACAGGACCTATCTACACCGTATCTGATATAGGTGATTATACAGTGAGAGCAACACAGATTAGTTCAAGTTGTCCATCGTCTCCCGTAACAGAGCCAATGTTGGATGATGCTGCAGCTCCAATACTAACTGCTAACGAAACTGCACCGAACAGTACTTGCTCAACTACAGGGAACGGTATTGCAGAAGCTACCGTTAATGGCTCGGTGGGTCAACCCGGCTTTGACTACACCTGGTTTATTGGAAATAATACTCTAGCCCAATATCAGATTCCGAATGCAACAGATGGAGGAGTTTTTGGTGTTGGAGAATGGGAGATGACAGCTCTTAAGTCCGGAACGTATACGATCATAGTTGAAGAAACAGCAACTTCTTGTACAGACACCACAACTGTTATGGTGACAGATGGTTTTGTACAACCTGAGTTCATTTTAAATAATCAAATCAGCACAGGTAATGGTATCACTCTTACAGGTCAAGGATATGTTGAGCTGCCGCAACTTTTTGGTGCAGCTAATCCCGTAACCGATGCAGTCACAATTTCTTATTGGGCAGATTTCACACCAAACAACTTTGCTAATGATCACAGAGCATTTTCTTCAGGAGCAACTGGAGAGGGTCAAGTACTTCTTTGGTCAGACAATCACAATGGGCTGGCCTTCATTATCAAGACACAGGGTGACGGTGGTCGAGGCAGAATAAACAGTGCGTATTCTGCCACAGGCTGGACACATGTAACGGGTACTTGGGAAGCTTCAACCGGTGATATGAAGTTGTATGCAAACGGGGTATTACTTGGAGAAACGAACTATACAGGTACAGGCACACTGATAAACACCGGAAATCCTATGTATCTAGGAAGAGATAATAATTCAGGATACGGAAAATTTGAAGGCACTTTTGATGAGCTACGGATATATGACAAAGCGTTGACTTCTGCGGAAATCAATGAACAAATGTGTCGAGAGTTAAATGGTGCCGAAGATGGATTGGTCGCCTATTGGAATTTCAATAATGTAGCAGGACCAGCCGTAGCAGATGGAGCCAATATTCAAGACCAAAGTTCAAACGGTCACAATGCCACCGCTAGGACATCCACAGGTTCATTAGCAACAGTTACAGCCGATATTGAATGCCCAATTGCAGGAGCTACTGACAACTCAAGTTGTGACGCTGGAAATCCAAACGGAAGCATAGATCTGAGTGGATTTATCACACCAGCAGGCAGCTACACCTATACCTTATTCGACGGTTTTTCAACAGTAACACAGCTCCAACAAAATACAACGGGCCTCTTCTCAGGCTTAGCAGCTGGTTTTTACACATTGACCGCTGAAGATTTATTAACTTCTTGTAGCGCAGGACCTGTGACGGTTTCTCTAAATGACATACCGGACATACCGAACATATTCACATCTAAAACTGAAGACACCAGTTGTGACGCCGGAACAGGTTCGATAACGGTGACATCATCATCGAATATTACAGAACCAGGCAACTACTTGTATGAACTATTCTCTGGTTTCAGTTTTGCTACTCCATTAACTAATATCAATGTAACTGTTGGGAGTACTGGCACCATATTTACTAATTTGGATGCTGGAAACTATCGTATACGTGTAACCAACAACGACCTTTTATGTAATGATTTTGTTGATGTTACGGTCATTGAAAACATAACGACTCCAGTCTTCTCTTCAAGTCAACTTGTTAATGATAACACTGCTTGTGCGCCAGGTGGTACTCCAAATGGTTTGGTATCTGTAAGTATTGACGGCGATGTTATTAGTAACTATCTATTTTCATGGTTCGACGGTGACAATGTAGGTGCTACTGCCCTATTTACCGACCAGTTAGGAAAGAACTTCATTGATGGATTGGATGCTGGTAAGTATACAGTTGTTGCAAAACACAAAGATACTGGCTGCCCAAGTATCGCCTTGACAAAAGAAGTTTTTGACTTACCATTGGTACCAAACATTGTCATCACACAGGTTAACCCTCAAACTGACTGTGGAACGGGAAATGGTTCGTTAACTGCGCATGTCACCAATGATCCTGATGGACTTTGTACAGTTTGTACAGAGTTTAATAGCGGATTCACATTTCAATGGCAGCTGAATGGAGTTGATTTAGTTAATGGAGCTGGAGGAGCTACTGGAGGTGATGCACTTAATAACTCTGCACCGGCTGGTGTAGCAACGAGTACCGTAAGCGGACTTATTGCAGATGAGTATACCGTTGTTGTTACTTATGCTGGTCTAAGCTGTAGTGCAAGCAGCAATGAATCAGTAACACAAAATCAAGTATTCCCTGTTTTATCTATAAATAGTACTCAGAACAATACCAGTTGCGATGCAGGATCATATACAGGAGCTGCTACTGTCGATGTACTTCCTGCAGGCGCCTACGACTATGATTGGTTTTATTCAAATGGAACCCAAGTTGCAGATGGAGGAATAATAACTGGAAGCAGTACCAACAATCTTGTTAACGTTGTAGATGACACTTACAAAGTCGTTGCAACATCAGCTTTAGGATGTACTTCAGACACACTAATTGTTACAATCAATCCACTTCCTGCTGTCATCACTCATGGTGGAGCCGTTACTCAACAACTCACTGTTTGTGTCGGGGGGACGGTCGATCCAAATGGACAAATTACTGTCACCCCTACCACTGCGGGTGGAGAGCCTGCGGGTGGATATGA
>JBDVJN010000070.1:0-28085 GCA_039961455.1 Cyclobacteriaceae bacterium
AAATAAAAATGAACATGTAAATCATGAAGGCAGCGACATAGCCTACGCCTGTTGCTGTTCCAGAGCTACTGTCCTTCTCTTCCCCGGACGAGGATAAATTGATGGAGTGTATGGAAACACTGGATTCTAATCCATCTAGCATTTCCTGTGTAAGTCCTGATCTTAAAAGCTTAATGCTTTCTATTTCGTTTTCTATTTTTCGCTCAATGGATCGGACCAGGTTCAAACTTGGATTCCCCGGAGCATAAAAAGAAATATCTTCTGGGTTATCTAAATCATCCAACTTAGGTACGTAAATAAGGCCGTCAATAGCTCCTTGTTCTACATGTTTCTTGGCAGAGTCAAGAGGAGCATCAATATATATGTAGGTTTCGTCATCATCAGAAACAAACAATTCGGCAAACAGTCCGCTTTCATCCAGGACTTCTATGTTTTTTGTTTCTCCACCTTGCGATCCTAAATAAGCAATTAGGCCGAATATCCCTACAAATAGAAGTGGTGCCAAAAAGGTCATGATTATGAAGGACTTCTTTTTGACCCTGGTAAGGTATTCTCGTGCAATTATTAATCCTATGTTATTCATGATTGACTCCTTTCACTTGAGAGATGAAAATTTCATTGACGCTTGGTACCCGCTCCACAAAGGAGTGGATTTCGACTTTCGAGATCAGCGATTTTAGTAATTCGTTCGGATCACTTAAGGACGTTTTAACAATCGAACTTGTAAGCCCTCGCTCAGTGGTATCGCTGCTTAGCAACTCATAGGCCGAATTAGAAGTTAAGCTTCCAGTATACTCGACCATAAACGTACCATCTCTGTACTTTTCCTTTATATCTAGTTTTTTCCCGTCCAGGATTTTTTGGGACTGGTTGATCAATGCGATGTGATCACACAATTCTTCCACAGATTCCATTCTATGCGTGGAGAAGATAATCGTCGCACCTTTTTCACGTAACTCCAGGATTTCATTTTTTATGATGTCCGCATTCACAGGATCAAATCCAGAAAACGGTTCATCCAGAATCAGAAGATCTGGTTCGTGCAAGACTGTTGCAATGAACTGCACTTTCTGCGCCATCCCCTTGGATAAATCTTCGATCGTTTTATTCCACCAGTCAGACAATTCAAGTTTTTCTAACCATGACTTTATCCGTTTTGTTGCCTCGCTTCTATCCAAACCCTTTAATCTTGCCAGATACAGCAACTGCTCCCCTACTTTCATTTTCTTGTACAGGCCGCGCTCTTCAGGAAGGTATCCGATCCTTCGTACCAGCTCAGTAGTCATCTTCTCGCCCTTCAAGGTCACATTACCCTGGTCTTGCTCGATGATCATTGTAATAATCCGGATTAGCGTGGTTTTTCCTGCTCCATTCGGTCCTAAGAGGCCAAAGATGCTCTTTTCAGGTATGTCAAGGCTCACACCGCTCAGCGCTTGATGATCGCTATAGGCCTTATGAATGTTTTCTACTGATAGTAAACTCAATGCTTTATTTTTTATATGAACATTAGTCCACGAAACTATTAAATTATTACAATGCCGATGATTTTTTTCTGCTAGCTGGATTTTGAACCTATTTTAGTGGCCCAATACACCTACTAACCGGAGTGCAACTAATACGAAGGCTATATTCAATATGGGTCATTTTTTCAATGGCTGTTCTCTTTTTGATTTTAATCATTCCGCTCATTTTATGTATTCCCTTCAGAAAAGGCCATTTTTTAGCGTTAAGGCTTAACAACGTGTGGGCATGGTGTTTTTTCGCCATTGCATTTCTTCCTCTTAAAAGAGAGTGGAGATTTAAGCTTGACAAAAAACAGCAATACATTCTGTGCGCGAACCATTTTTCATATTTGGATATTCCAAGTCTTGGACTTTTTCCTAAGCCGTTCAAATTCGTGGGGAAAAGTCAATTAAGCAAAGTTCCCGTCTTCGGGTTTATGTATAACAATTTGCACATCACGGTGAATAGAGCAAGTGTTCGAAGTCGCGGGATGACCTTGAAAAAAGCTCGAGCAGCTCTGGAAAATGGATTTAATCTGGGCTTCTTTCCAGAAGGGGGCATTCGAGTCAAAGAATTTCCGCACATGGTGGATTTCCAAGATGGTGCTTTTAGATTGGCAGCAGAAAACAACCTAGCGATTGTTCCGATCACCTTCCTGGACAATTACAACATCTTCTTTGATAACGAGGTATTCAATATGAGCAGGAGAAAATGTCGAATTGTTTACCATGAACCAATCAGGGCCAAAGATGCTTCAGAAGAAGAAATAAAGAAACTAAAGACCGCAGTTCATCGTGTGATTCAAGACGAATTGAATGCACATCATTTATCTCCAAAAACGGAAACATCAGCTTAACTAATGATAGACGAAAAGATTAAGAAAGGCATACAAGTATTGTTCTTTGGTTGCCTTCTTGCCATGCTTTGGCTTTACGTTCAGGGATATGAAAACTCCATTGGTTGGGAAGTCACAACTTCAGCAGAAGTGATCAAGTATCCTGCCCTTGAAATTGAAGGACAGCTATTCGACTTCTCAATTATTGGCGAAAAATACCTATTAACTGAAAACTACACTGGAGGTCCAATTGTTAGAAACAGAACATTTGACACAATACTTATGTCGATTGGATGGATTGGGATTTGCCTGGTAATGACCGCCTCCTCATTCTTGAAACGATACAGTTTCATGTTCTCTTTAGCACTCTTCACGCTGTTGCTCAACCGATTAAATCTCGGAGAGATTGGGCTTTTTGGCCTTCAAAGTAAAATGGTAATTCTAATTCCTTTTATAACCATTCTTGGGCCACTTTTTTATTTCAATGAGTACATGCCCACCGCCAAATTTCTTGTGCGGTTCCTTACGTTGATTTTGGCAAGTGCTGCAATCGCAGTATTTGGAATCTCGCAGCCAGCATTATTTCTGGATCATTTTGTCAGTCACTCGCTGTTTAGCTTCTCAATCGCTGGTCTGCTTTTTCTTTTCATACTTGCCGAGGAAAATGTATTTGGAATCCTTTTCCTTGTTACAAGGGGAAGGGGTGGCAAAAGTAATTTTCAACACTTTATCTTCTTGTCACTATTCTATCTTTCAAATCTAATTCTCTACTATTTGAACAAATCTGGAATTGTTCCCAATTCCTTCTCCTTTTTTGATCCTTTTGTTCTTTTGATTATTTCGTGTGTGGTTGCTCTCTGGACGTTAAAATTCAAGGCTGATCACTACCATAAGTTTGCTTCACGAGACATTTCCAGTGCTCTTTTTTATGGGTTAGGAATTGTTTTATTCTCAGTCTTAGGTCTGGCCTTCTTTAGAGGAAACGATGCAGTCTACGAGGGATTCCACTACTTCATTCTTTACTTCCATATTGGCTTTGGGTTCTTCTTTTTCCTGTATCTCATCATCAATTTCATTGATGCATTTCTTCAAGGTTTTGAGGTGTACAAAATTGCTTACAAAGAGCAACATTTTCCATATGTATCCGCTCGCTTGGGTGGTTTGGTGGTAGTACTTGGTTTCTATTTCTTATCCACTCAGGAACCGTACAGCTTACTTAAATCGGGTTATTACGTCAGTCTCGGAAATCTCGAAGAAACGATTGGCAATCCAGATCTTGCGGATCAGTATTACCAACAAGCAAGCTTTTTGGGCTACAATACACATCATTCCAATTACCAACTGGCATGGAATTACTCCGACAAGGGAAATGAGTATCTTACTAAAACCCACTTTGAAAAGGCTGCTGGAAGATTCCCCTCACCATTTGCATATATCAACTACGCAAACCTCGATATGGAAATCAACCCAGTTAAGGTGCAAGCCACGCTTGAGCGAGCAAAAGAAAAGTTTGATGATGGAGAGATTCTGAACAACTATGGAATTCTTCGAATGCACAACGAAGAGTGGGAAAAGGCGCTAGAAAATTTTGATGCGGCAAAATCAAGTAGCAGTTGGAATCAAGCTCCTCTTCTAAATAAGTGGGCCACACTGCATCACCTTGAAAGTATTGACTCAGCCAGTCTCACTTCCGACTATCAGGACGGAAATCATGGGGTCAAAAACAACATTCTTGTGAATACGTTTGATCCTTCATTTGACTTTGCATTCGATGATTTCTCCAACGTTCCTGTATTGCACCGTCAGGCTTACCTTCTAAGTTCAGTCCCACTCTTTGAGGACGATACGCTCTCATCTCTAGCTACATTTGAGATAGAAAATTCAATAGATGGGAATTTCAATGACCGGTTGAGAAAGGGTTTGGCCATTCACTACTACCGAAAAGGTGAGGTGAACAAAGCTTTCAAAATGATGGATTATTTACAGGCAAATTCTTACCAGCATCACAAAGGGGGGTATCTAAATGATGTTGGAAAGATGGCTGTTGATCAAGGTGCATATAGACTTGCGTTAGATTTTTTTGAACGAGCGGCAGGCTATGATCAGCTAAGTGCTGAAATTAATCAGTTAGAGGCACTAGCTGCAATTGGGCGTCAAGAGGAAATTACGCAGCGTCTTCGGTCAACTGTTGAAAAAGATCCCGGGTTAGTTGGACTGGCAAATCAAGTGCTGGCAAATCTCGAATCTGCTCAGTTTCCTGCTTCATCCGTCTCCGAAAGTTACGCAGGACTGGAAAACATGGATGATGAATCGCTGATTGCCTTAGCATCAAAGAATGCTTTCCAGGAGCAAACGGTCATTGAAGCTGTACGCATATTGGAAATGAGAGACAACCTACAGAGTTACAATATCATTTTGGAGGCTACAGAGATCAACCCCTACTCAGCAGAACTACTGATATCATATGCCGTAATCGCACTTAAACAAAATCTGATCTCCTATGCAGAGGCAGTTTTTCCACGTATTCAATCCCTGGTAGACGACTCTTCCTATGATCGGTTTCGTGCAGATTTTGATAGCTTGAAGAAAGATCTTGAAAATGAAATCTGGGAATAGGGCATAAAAAAAGCCTTTCAAAATTTGAAAGGCTTCTCTAAAAATATCTTCGTAATGTTAGTTTGATAACTTGAACAAAATGTTCTGAATCATTTTCTGTCTAACAGCTCTTCCTCTTTGTTTTCCTGGCTTCCATTTTGGAGAATTTTTTAGTACTCTTACTGCCTCTTCATCACAACCAGCTCCAATTCCCTTCACTACATGAATATCAGTTAATGTACCATCTCTCTCCACAACGAACTGCACAAATACTCTTCCTTCAATTCCCATTCGTTGAGCTTGTCTTGGAAACTTCATCTCCTTCTTAAGGTATCCGTAGAATGCGGCCAACCCACCAGGAAAACCAGCAGGCTCTTCCACAATGGTGAAAATTTCATCTACGTTCTCTTCCTCTGGAGCTTCTTCAAATATAATTTCTTCAACAACAGTCTCTTCTGTTACCTCAACATCGAGTTCTACCTCGATCTCTTCCTCAATTTCTTCCTCATCAGGAACTTCTATAATCTCTGGAAGCTTGATTTTTGGGGGAGGGGGAGGTGGTTGCTCTGTTGGTGGAATTTCGAGGATATCCTCAAAGTCATCGTCCACACTTCCAAGATCCAGCAATCCTGAATCATCATAAGAACGCCACTCAAACGCTACAATTGTGAACAATAAACTTGCACACAATCCGATGTTGAGAAACATGCTTGATTTCTTTGCCAAATCGGCTTTTGGATTTTTCTTCAGTTCCATAATTCCTTCTTTTTTAGAAGTTCGACATCAAATATATGTCCCCAGCAAAAGAATTGCTAATTGACACATAGAGTTTCCCTCTTTTTTAACAAAAAACATTCCAAAAATCCTAACCCCCCACTTCGTTTTTGTATTCTTCGGCAGAAAGTAGGTCATCTAGTCCATCAGACACCTTCACTTTCACCATCCAGCCTTCACCATAGGGATCAGAATTCACACTCTCGGGGTTCGACTCCAGTCCACTATTTATCTCGACTACCTCACCACTGACAGGCATGAACAAGTCAGAAACTGTCTTCACAGCCTCAACCGTTCCAAATACATCTCCAGAGGATAGGTTCTCGCCTTCCGTTTCAATTTCTACATAGACTATATCGCCCAATTCACCTTGAGCAAAATCAGTGATGCCAATAGTAGCGATGTCACCATCTACTTTTATCCACTCGTGATCTTTCGTGTATTTGAGGTCGCCAGGAATATTCATTCTCGCTTGATTTTAAATTAATGGTTGCCAAAAATAATGCTTAACAATATATCTAATGTATAAGTCAGCAGTATTTTCTGAGTTGATCTCTGACCCTACTACTGCGAAAGTCCAAATCTCAACTGGATTCCAAACGCAGAAGTTGATCTCCGAAAGGAGCTGAGTACTTTTGGCTCCGTCACATTTCTCTCGAAATACATACTCAAATCCAGCTGATCGCTCAATTTGTAGGTGAAAGTAGGTCTCATTTGGAACGTTCGACTACCATTTGTAATAACATCTTCGTCATTTATCTTTCGCTGAACAGTCCTTGAATTTCGAATCGAGGCTGACACCCTAATCGTCAGATCATTTTCTAGTGAGATGGTTCGACCTTGAAACCTCCAAGGGAGCTTGAAGCCAGTAGCAGTGTAGCCAAAATCCAGTGTAACATCATTATTGTTGGTTTCTGTTACCTGAGCATTTGACATATTCAGTGCAAGGTTCCGGCTTTTCTTAAATTCAATTCGGGTAGAAATATTGTTGACAGTTCTTACATTAATCCCGATTAATGGAACAAATTGCTCTGATATTAACGCCTGATTAATCAAGTAGACTGGTACCAATCTACCGGTAGAATCTACCTCGGCCAAAGGATAGTCAAGCAAATCATTCTGGAGGCCTATGAGGTCGTTATCATAAATCAGATTGTTGAACCCCGAAACAGAGTACGTCGAGTTGTATCCATGCGATATGGTGATGGAGGAAAATACTTCCTGAAGTGCCGGAATGTTTGACAGTCCAGTATAATCGACTCGCCAATTTGGTAAGGGAATTTTGGGGAACGGAGTTAGGTCAACATCTTGGGCGCTTTTGCCACTGTAAGCAGAAATAAAGGCAGGGATTAAAACATCTTGAGCTAGCGTATCGTAGGTGCCACTATCATTGATCCGATTCAATCTTCCACGTACCACTTCCAAATTCTGTTCAAATGCTTCGAATGCCGATGAGAAGTTATCTTCAGTTTCCTTTTCAAAAGCAGTATTGATAGTTAGAAAAGTCGTCGAATAGCTTCCTGTTCTAGTGGGAGAAAGAGTTTCGAATCCCCCAGTACCATCAAACCTAAATATTTCCTGATAGTTATTTGTAAGTCCCCGATTCCATGAAAGCTGGATTTTTACGGTATTAAATGGCTCAAAGTCAGCTCTTACATCTAAGTCTGTTCCGTAGCTTTGCTGAAATGGTGAATTCAAGTTTTCATTTTCAATAAGCCAGTCATTCTCAGCTGCTTTTGTCCGAATACCAGGATCCTGACTTCCTAAAATAAAGTCAAACCCTGGAGCATTCCACCCACTATCCAATCCAAACAAAAATGGAGTCTGCTTGAATCCCGGAAGGGAAGTTGTTTCTTTGATATTGTAGGATCCATTGATCGTCTTCAACATCGTGATGAACCTAAGAAAACCATCGGTGATTCTTCCCTCACCTGCTGGCTTTGGAGTGTTAGCATCCTTCAAAAACGTGACCTTATCATAAAGTTTTACCATATCCAATCGGGAATTCAGCCCTCGATCCCGTTGGTTACTTATGAAATTTCCAAAAAAGAGAGAGTCTGGAACTGCATTTTCACCGTCCGGCTGATTGATTGAGCCTGCGATCCATCCATAGCCCACTGCATACCTAATATCAGCTGAGATCCAATCGGTAAACGGAAGTTTGTCAAGCGGGAGTTTGTAGTTGGCGGCGATACTTTGATCAAAATTCTTCATCCTCCCCAGATTCGCAATCTGGTCCCAGATGAATCTTCTTTCCTCCTTCGTCGAAATATCTCCTTCAATAAATTCCTCGGGCTCGTCAATCACTGCATTTGCAGTAGCGGAGTAAGTCAAGCCAAGGCTTTTGGTTACATCCCATCTTAGCGAGTAGTTTCTCACGAAGGTGAAGAGGCGCTCGTAGACAGGGTCGATTCCCTCGGTTGTTAGCTCATTGTTGTAGTACTGCGTAGCCCTGAAATCTCTTCGCAAGTTTCCAGAGAAGGAAAAGTTGCTCGGAATTGGTGACAGGTTTACATCTTGTATCAGTGCTAAATATGGACTATTTAATTTTTCGGTATTCTTAAATGGTTCAATACTCAAAGCGGACGGTGTGTAGTTGTAGGTAAGTCCGCCAGAAACAGATTTGTTCAGAAAACTCTGCGTATTAGAGTTGCTTCTTACCTGGTCACTATAAGCATAACTAAATGCGAAATTTTCTATGTCATATACCCTCTTTGGTGAATCAGGGTTGACTTTTTGCTTTCTCACGTTGGTGAAGTTTATACTTCTTCGAACCGTCCTGTCTTCCACAATTCGTCTATAGGCATCGCGCTCTTGCTCAGAATTGAGCGATTCTAATGATGCCTCTAGTGGCACATCAGGATCGAGCGGGTCAAATTGTGGAGTCACGGTAGTCTTTTCATAGCTGACAAACATTGGAACAACTAGCCCCGTCTTTTGGGGAAGAAGAAATTTGTCAACGTTGATATTAGCTGAGACATCAAATTGTTTGGTCTCTTCTCTCGTTCTCTCCGAGATTCTTTGCTGTATGTTTCCAAACCCAATCGAGGTATATCTCGTCGAGGCAGAGATAGTCGCCAGGTCTGCAAGCTGTGTGCTTACTCTGGCATTAGCCGCCCAGCCAGCATTGCTATCAAAATCTGTGACCCTCAATTCATTTGACCAAAGACAGACAGACTTTGGTAGTCCATCATCTGTAGTAATATTATCTGCATTTCTACCTGGATTCCGCACTCCAATCATCAGAATCTTAATTGCAGAGATATCTGGATTTCCTTTAATGGCAAACTTGTACTTAAGATCGTTGGAGAATGTCCTGAATGGCACATCCTGGGGAAGTCTTGCCCTATTCCGCTCTGACTTTGTACCTATCAATTCTTTAATGGAGACGTCGATCTCATTTTCTAATGGCCACACATCTCTTCTCACGGTAGAAGCACCAACATCAATGCCGTCCGGAGTCACCTTGAGCGGAACTTCAACCTCGTAGTAGTTTTCATCTTCATCTGTCCCTAAGCGAATAAAACCTGTCAGTTCATCATCCGAGATCCGATCGTTCATGTAGGATTCTGCATGGAAGAACATCTTCATTCGACCATAATTGATCAAATCGAAGCTTACATTTTTATATACAGCTCTTGCATCTTTGTCATCTAGATCTTCAACGCATAACTGCAGGGATTGCTCGTTTATCCGTCTATTGTTGGTGGTTGTATTATCAATATCCCTATCGAGACCTGGGGGAAGAACGTACGGAGACCCGCCATTTGCAGTGCTATTCTCTTCGATACTTACAACAGATACTTGAAAATCTGAGGAGTTGGTGTTGGGAATTTCATTCAAACCTTCCTCTCTAAGCGATTTAACAGACTTAAGCCATTGACTGCCTACGAACTGCATTTTGGCCATTCGCAATACCACCGGTTGGCTAAAGCCCGTCAGATACATTCTTATGTACTTGATATTCTCAAAGGAAGGCGTACCTATAGGAGTCCCGACATCCTGAATCGGAATTCGGTACAAATACCATGTGGCTCCTTGTGGAGAGGTGATTTCATCGATAATAAATTCGTCGCCTGCGCCAAGTTGTCCAGGTTGAAGGGGGAGTCGATACTCAAAGTACTCCTCCAGGTCAGAAATCGTGTTGTCGTTGTTTATATCTTCATTGTCTGGTAACGTGGATGACGCAGGAATAAAATTCTGACCTCCACTTGTGGAAATTGGCGAATTCCCATCCATACCGTTCCAGCTCTTGTAGCGCTGAACGATCTTAGCATCCACGGCATCGTATGAATCATCCAGCACGTATGTAAAGTTGTCAGCAGAAGGATCCGCCTCGCCTCCAAATGGATTTCCGACAATTCGGCCTTCGTCTTCATCTCTCAATCCGTCCAATCCGACATCTTGATTGTCGCGAGCTCCTGTCGTATTTGCAAAGAAATTAGTCAGGTACTGTTCCGTTGTAATTTGACCCCAGGTCGAAATCGCATCATCAGGAATTGGCTCTCCATCCGTCGGAAGTCCATTCTCAAAAGCATGTCGATCGTCAGGAGCTACATCTTCTGAAACGCTACCTAAGTTGAATATGAGTTCGCCTCCCGTAGTGTTATTGACATTAAACACTCCATCTTTTACCACACCTCTATCTCCTTCAAGGAAGGGATCCATCAACCAGAATTCCAGGTATTGAATATTCGTTGCCTGGAAGTTTACCTCGTTAGTAATCGCTCTGGTAATTCCTCCCCAGTTATCCTCCGGCCGATTTGATGCGAATAATCCGTTGTAGTTGTACTGACCTCTCTCCGACGGGAAATAAGCAATGTCAAAAAGTGGCTCGTTCAGCTGTACTTGCAGCGGATCTCTTTGAGGAAAAATTTCCTGCGGTAGCACCGGACGTTCGTAATGATTTTCAAGATCAGCATCTGTGATGTTCGAAGGACGTGTATTCCCAAATGATCTATAGAAAATACTATTGTCTACTGTGTACCAGGCAATTTTGGCCTTGTTATTATTAAAATCCAAACCCGAAGAGGAGAATTCACTGTCAAAGACTCGCGGCGTTGATGCCAATTGCCACGATTGCCATCCTCCAATGTTTATTGGAGTAACTGCATTTTCGAAATCATCGATATAGGAAGTGCCCTCACCATTTACAATATTGCTCGTACCTGGAATCAACTGGGCAAACTCGGCATTAAGGGTCACGCTTGATCGCTCTTTGGTGCTTACCAGAGGCAAGGCATCCACCATTTTGGTTAAGAAACGAGAGTCTTGTTGGAAATTGATGTCAAAACCATACTTTGTATTTCGAGTTGGCTCACTACCTACAGCATACCTGCTGATTCCTCCTGGTCTTTCATTTAAGTGCAGAACAGTTGCTCCAATATTGAAGTTTTCATTGAAGCGATAATCAAATCTTGCTCCGGTCAGTGTACGTGTCTGGAAATTAAAGAGGTCGGCTTTCTCATACGAAATGTTCAGTTGTTTGCCAGAATTCAGAATTCCATCGTTCAAGATCCGGACCACGCCAAGGTTGTAGTCAACATTATAGTCAAGTCCTTCTGTAAGCAATGTTCCTCCCGCCGTGACCACGACCGAACCTTCTGCCACATTGATTCCAGGCAGTGCAATTTCGCTAGAAGAACCGGCAGTGAGTTTACCTGCAATTACAAATTTGTTTTTGGTAGCATCGCGTTCCGCAACTGCCTTGGTATTTGAGTATAGTTCGTCATAGACGAATTTCTCAATCAGATCACCTTCGTTTGCGGGATTAAATTGAGATTCCAAACGGCTACCAAAGGGCTCTAGTACAGGAAAAATGATGTTCCCATTTCTAGTATCAATGGTTACCCCTTCAATGAAATCAAAATTTGCATCTGGTTGTCTATCCCTATTCTGATTGAGCTGATCTAACCCCAGAACTTCAATCAGCGGCCTATCCTTTAGTAGTTGGCCTTCATGCAATGACGGATTATCCTGTCCGGTGACATCATCGCGATAAATAACTCTTAGCTGGAAACCCTCTTGTGAGACCTGAGCTGAATTGAGGTTGTAGATGTTTTTCATCATCAAATCCCAGGTTGGTAACTCAGTGGCAATTTGATTTGGTCGCAACATCTTCAGATAAATGACTTCATCATCTTTCCTATCGGAATAGTCAGATTGAATTTCCCCAACTTGATAAACTGGGCCATTGTAGGAATACTGGTAGGAGACAGCCAGAACTTCGTCACTCTGCAACCGTCTTAGCAAAGTGATATATCCCAGCTCTTTGTTGACCGTATATTCTGTTTCGTCCAGCTTTCGTGCTGTTGTGACTTTCACAAAATCGGTTGAGCTCTCGAAATTTGGGAATTTGCTGGTCAGATCAGCATCTACTGCATTCACATCAAACTCGTTCAGCTGATTAAATAAACTGTTTGCTCTATTATTTGCCGGGTTGCCACTCGGCTGTCCGGGTTCCGCAGTCACATCTTGACTATGGATATTGGAACCTTCTCCCAAATCCATGAGTGCTACTATATTTCGAGTCGTCCGGGTTTCGTTGTTTCGATTCAGGACGTAGACCTCTACACGGTTGATATTTACGCCCGAGGTAATTTGCGGAAGCGTCGCAAGCCAACGTTCATAGTTATCTCTGAAAAAGTGCCCTAGAAAAAAGTGCCTATTCTCGTCGTAGTCTGACCCCTGAACTTCAAACTCACGCCCTTGAAAGCCGCTCTCTATTGTCAACGTCTCATTCCTACCTCTCTGCTGCGAAGCGACCGCCGTGACCCAAAGCTTACCAAATTGCAATTCGGTCTTGATACCAAAGAGTGATTGCGCTCCTGAGATCAAGGAATTGCTCACGGGCATACTTACATTACCGATTTCAATTTTCTTGATAATGTCTTCCTCATATCCGGTGTACTCCACCTTCATGTTATTTTGAAAGTCGAAGGTGTTGTTGTTGTCGAAATTGGCTGTGATTGCAAGCTTCTCTCCTACCTTTCCCACCACATTCATACTGATCTGCTGATCAAAGTTGAACCCGCCATTTCTTTGCTGTCTTCGAGGAATTGCAGGATTGTCCAGACGCTGGAATCTGGCTCCAAAATCAAGATTCACAAATCCGTTCGGTTGGATATCGACATAACTTCCTCCAAAAATTCGATCAAATACCGGGCTGATATAGAGTCGAGGAATCAGGCTCCTTCCACTAACTGCACTTTCTCCATCCAAGCCGATCGATTTCTCTTTGAAGTATTCTTTATTTAACTGCGAATTGTTAAAGTCGTTGAACTCCTGAAAAGTCATTGTTGAGGCAGGCCGGAAATCAAGATTTCCAATGTTTTCATAAACCGAGTAACTAATGCCAGGATTATCAGAGAGTGTATCTGGATTGAACTGTACCTGGAGATCTAGTTGAGAGGGGTCCCTTAAGAACAATGGTGATCTGGATGTCCTATTTGCAAAAGGGTCACCGAACCTATACGCTGGCTGAAACGTGGGTTGTCTTGATGGTTCATAAGGTAATTGTACTGAGTCAGCTCTCGTGGTGTCCTGTGGTGTTTGCTGAAACAACACGTCTGCCTTCGCCTGCGAGGCAAAAGCAAAAATTGAACAAAGGATTAGTATATAAGCCTGACTTTTCAAAAAAAATCTCTTAGTCGATTAGGTTATGCCCTTTTGAGTGCCTGCTTAATTAATTCTTCCAATTTAATATCATCGCCATATTCCCTCATAATCAAATTGATTGTTTTATCCGCAGCAGCTTTGTTTATACCCAAAGTGGTTAAGGCTGATAACGCCTCATTTTTCAAGGTATTATCAAATTGGGGGGTAATTTCCATTGTTTTATCTAAAAGGCCCTCTTTTTTCATCTTATCCTTCAATTCCAGAATAATTCGCTGAGCGGTCTTCCCGCCAATTCCTTTTACGCTTTGGATGGTCTTAATATCCTCGTGGGCAATGGCTGCCTGCAACTCTTTCGCATCCAGTGAAGAAAGAATCATAAGCGCCGTACTTGGTCCAACTCCGTTTATTGAAAGAAGATCAAGAAAACGTTTCTTCTCAGATTTTTCGTAGAACCCAAACAGTGTGTGCGAATCTTCCTTTACATGCAAATACGTCTGGATCAGTAGATCTTCTTTATCCTTTATTTGGGAGTAGGTATTGAGGCTGATTTTAACTTCATATCCCATACCCCCAACATCCATGATAACGTGAGTGGGGTCTTTGTAAGCGAGTTTTCCTTTCAGGTAGGTAATCATGCGTCAAATCTATTTATAAAAAACAGTATTTAACTGTGTGTTTAAAGTATTACTAGTTCTTGTTTGAATCCTGGAGCCGAATGAGACCAGCAAACCTTTTCAGCTATCAAATCCCTGTCCGATAACTTCACTCTTGTCTTTTTTACAACTTTTCTCGCTTGGTGACACCAGCATCCACAACGGCAATCGCCACCATATTGTATATTTCCCTAACAGTGCTTCCAAGCTGAAGTACCTGCACAGACTTGTTCATTCCCATCAAGATTGGCCCAATAACTTCAGCTCCCCCGATTTCCATCATAGTCTTATAGGCAATATTCCCAGATTGGAGATCAGGGAATATTAGTGTGTTCACCTGATGTCCTGCTAAATCACTAAATGGATAGAGTTTTTCCAGCAACTTTTTGTTCAGCGCAATGTTCGCTTGAATGTCTCCATCAATGACAAGGTCAGGCCATCTTTCTTTGGCAAGATGGACGGCTTTCGAAACCTTCTGAGGGACCTCTCCTTTTGCGGATCCAAAGTTTGAATATGAAAGGGCGGCCATCTTAGGTTCAGTATCAAAGAATTTGACAGACCGACTGGTCAAGCCAATTATTTCCACGAGTTCCTCCGCTGTTGGATTCACATTCACACTGGTATCTGCCAGGAAAAAGTTACCGCGTGAAGTGTTGACGATGTACATTCCGGCAACTCGATTCACGCCCTCTTCGGTGCCAACAATTTGAAGTGCTGGCAATACTGTCTTGGGATAGTCATTCGAAAGTCCTGAGATAAGAACATCCGCTTCTCCTTTTTCAACCATCATCATCCCATAGTAGGTTCTACTGGTCATGGCTTTTCTGGCCATGTGCATAGTCATGCCTTTTCTTCTTCTCTGAAGGGAAAATTGCTCTGCAAATTCCTCCACTTTTCCTGGGTGTTCATGAGGATCAATTACCTCGCATTCGCTGATTGCCTCGAGATCATTCTCCTTTATCAGCTTGTCAATAATTTGTCGCTTGCCCATCAAAATGGGTTGACCTATTCCAGAATCCAGCGTCAACTGGGCAGCTTTTAATATGTTAACATGATCAGCTTCCGCGAATACCACTTTCTTAGGATTCCGCTTGGCTCGACTTACCAGTCGGGAAACCAACCGCTGATCTAAACCAACCCGCTCCAGGAGTTCATCTTCGTATTGCTTCCAATCAGTAATTTCTTTGCCCGCCACTTTGGTTTCCATCGCGGCTTTGGCTACTGCTGGCGAAATAGTTGTGATCAAACGTGGATCCATTGGTTTTGGAATCAGGTACTCTTTGCCAAATCTCATGTTTGAAGTCCCGTACGCTTTTAGCACCATATCTGGCACTTGCTCTTTGGCAAGATCCGCAATAGACTTTACCGCCGCCAACTTCATTTCTTCATTGATTTCCGAAGCTCTCACGTCTAGTGCTCCTCTGAAAATGTAGGGGAATCCCAATACATTATTAACCTGATTCGGATGATCTGATCTGCCTGTTGCCATCAACACATCATCCCTTGTTTTCATCGCTAGATCATAGGCAATCTCAGGATCTGGGTTGGCGAGTGCAAAAACAATCGGATTCTTACCCATTGCATTGAGCATTTCTGTAGTCATCACATTGGCGATGGAAAGGCCCAGGAAGACATCTGCGCCTTTTAGTGCTTCTTCAAGAGTATCAACCTTCTCCTCCGTGGCGTACTGAGCTTTGATTTCATCGAGATTTCCACGATCCTTTCTTATGATGCCTTTACTATCTGACATCATTATATTTTTTTTATTGGCACCCAATGAGACGTAAAGATTCGTACATGCAATCGCCGCAGCTCCTGCTCCACTTACAACGATCTTTATCTCTCCTATCTTTTTTCCGATGACTTCCAGCGCATTGATGAGCGCCGCACTTGAAATAATCGCAGTGCCATGCTGATCATCATGCATGATTGGAATATTCATTTCCCTTCGTAAGGTCTGTTCAATCTTGAAGCTTTCAGGGGCCTTTATATCTTCAAGGTTAATACCTCCAAACGTTGGTTCCAGCGATTTTACAATCTCAATGAATTTGTCAGGATCTTCTTCATTGACCTCAATGTCGAAGACATCAATGCCAGCAAATTTTTTAAACAAAACTCCTTTCCCCTCCATGACCGGCTTGGAGGCAGCAGGTCCAATATTTCCCAATCCTAGTACAGCGGTACCATTGGATATGACGCCAACCAAATTCCCTTTCGCAGTGTACCGATAAACATCTTCAGGCGTTTCTGCAATTGCCAGACAGGGCTCTGCGACCCCAGGGGAGTAGGCAAGTGCTAAATCATGTTGACTGCTGACAGACTTGGTAGAGTTAACTTCAATTTTGCCAGGTGGCTTGCTTTCGTGATATTCGAGGGCTTCTTTACGTCGGATCTTTTGGCTCATTGGTCAACTTGTCTATGTTAAGTCAAAGGTCACCAACTAAATTTCAATAAACAATTGGTTCGAAAAAAGAAGTTTGGGGATGTACCTTGAAAGTCAATTACTTGCTCTTAATTTTAGGATAAACCTTGAATCAACTGTTTCAGAAGAGAACCAAAGAAAAATGAAAAGCAAGCTACTTTCCAGCACTTTCGTGCTCCTACTTTTTTTCTGCACATCAATGCTGACTGTTAGTGATTCAATAAGTGCCAAATTCATTCGCTACCACGATATTTTTCCGCAAGAAAAAGTCTACCTGCACTTAAGCAAACCGCACTATCGACTTGGCGAGTCTATTTGGTTCAAAGCATATTTGGTGGACGGATCTATGCATCGCTCAAAAGCAAAAAGTTCCGTGGTTCGAGTTGAATTAATTGATCCAAATGGAAAAATCGTTTCCAAAAGAGTGCTCAGCACAACGCATAGTCGAATGAGTGCTGATTTCAATTTGGATATTTCCTTTGAACCTGGACCCTACACAATACGAGCCTTTACCAATTGGATGAGAAATTTTGATCAGGAATATTTTTATTCATCGACCTTCAATGTTTTCAAGGGAAATGGTCTGGACACCTTTGAAAAAAAGAATGCTAGCGTACAGGAACTTGAGATGGCCTTTTTCCCTGAAGGTGGTGATTTGATCGTTGGTCTTGAAAGCACGATCGCAATGAAGGCCATTGATCGTTCAGGAAAAGGAATTAGTGTACAAGGGGTGATAAAAAATGCTGATGACGAAGTGGTTGTTTCATTTGAAACCAATGAATTGGGTTTTGGAAAATTCAATCTCATCCCACAAAATCGGATGACCTACACTGCCCAGGTTAGCACGAGCGGTGAAGAGTACTCATATAATCTACCTAGCGCCCTTGAAAATGGATATGGTCTGTCAATTGAAAATGAGTACTCCACAGAAAAAATCAAAATTAAACTCACAGGGGTAGGGATAGACTTAATGAATAGCTCGATACTCATTCACCAAAGAGGTGCTATTCAATTTTCGACAGGCATAGAAACATCCTCTCCTTCATTTTCAATTGACCTTGATAAAACAGAATTGAGTCCGGGAGTTTATCATTTAACAGTCTTTGATCAAAACGATCAGCCTGCGGTTGAACGACTTTTTGCTGTCAATTTGAGTATGCTTGATGTCTCCTCTACCCTGGATAAGGACAGCGTGTACAATAGTGGTAACTCTGTCGATTTGTCCGTAGCAGTGGTTGATGCTAACGCAAAGCCACTAACCGGATCAGTTTCTGCCTCAGTGACAAAAGAAAACGGATACTACTACTCAAAAGATCAAAACATTCAGAATTATTTACTGCTTAGCTCTGATCTGAAAGGGTGGGTTGAAAAAGCCTCTGTTTACTTCAACGCCACTGCAGAAGCCCATAACAAATTGGACCTACTGATGCTAACACAAGGTTGGAAAAGATTTACCTGGAACGAAATCTTATCAGATAGCCTAAAGAACATAAACTTCCTCTTGGAGGACAGTGGAATTGTATTGACAGGAAGTGTTTTCGATTTTTATAACAGGTCTAAATCTCGAGAAGGCTTCGTTTCCATGTCAACCATTACTTCAAATAACTCTGTAAAGGTGAATACTGACCCTCAGGGTCATTTTCAAATCCCTGGAATCAACTTTCCCGATACGACTGACCTTCTCTTTAATGCTCATAGAGTAGTAAATAAGAAAGGTAAATTAAGAGATGATACCTTCATCGATATTGACAAGGAGGAATCCCCCGACATTGTCGACGGTCAGCTGTTGGCAGATCTTTCCTCTACCTCGATAGATGACCTGCTGGAAGTGGCAGATTCTTCAGAATTCACGCTTCTGGATGAAGTGGTTATTGAAGGAGGACGGGAAGTGAATGTAGTCAAAGACCCTTTCGTAAAAGCAAAATCCCTATACCTAAATCCTTCTATTCGTATTGTCGCAGATACAGTATTTAAAAAGAGTGTTGGAGTGAAAAATGTAGTTGGATTTATGAGAAACATACCTGGGGTGGCAATTATTGGTTCTGGTCCATCTGCACTAATCAGACTGCAGGGTTTAGGAAGTCGAAAGAGATTTAATGTAGCCACAGTTGAGAATATGGCTCCCCTATTCTTATTAGATGGAGTACCGACGAGTGAAACCTCAGTCAATTCGTTAAACCCGTTTGATGTCTACTATATTGATATACTAAGAGGACCTCAGGCTTCTCTTTATGGAACCAGAGGGTCAAATGGGGTAATTGCCATCTATTTACGCCCGGCAGAATTAGCGAAGACTGTTCCAAGACCTGGATCTGTTTTTCTCCAATTTCCTGGCTATTATGCTTCCAAAAAATTTGAGTTCACAGATATCATGAAATCTAATCTGGCGAAAGATCCATTAGGAATCACCGTTCATTGGAATCCTTCGATAGAACTGAAAGATGGCAAGGGTCGTTTAAAATTTGACCTCCCTAGTGAGCCCGGAAACTATTTCATCCGGTTGGAAGGATTGGCAGACAATGGCTCTCCCATTTTTCTGGAGGAGTCAATTCTTGTCCATTAGCACCTCTACTTTGCTAAATCGCTAGGTGTTCGGAACGTCGCTAAAATTGCCTCCAACTCCCTAACAAAATTCTTCTTCTTGGTTCCTGGGGAGTACACATATCCTTCAACGTAGTAAATCATTCCGTTTGGTTCGTCCACGATGGTGTAACTAACAAATGGACCGCCGCCAGAATTGTCACTTATTCTCCATAGACTTCTTGCTTCAACCGCAAAATTTCCATTGAAATTTACACGCTCGGTAAAAACATTAATTATCTCCTGACGAGCAATATATTTTGATGGTTTTTCACTATCCCTCAGGTTCGTCTTAGTAATCCTATCTCTAAAGGCGCCAATGTCATTAAACATGTTTCGATCCCGATAGGGCTCATAGTAGATGAACACACTCTGCTCCGTTTGGTCACCGAGTTTTCTAAACCAAACAAAATTCTTTAGGTCTTTGGCTCGCTCCCAGCCAAAAGGAATAGACATTTCCACTCCGTGGTTTTCTGTTAACTGCTGTTCAAGCGATCTTTCCGTTTTTGAGAGCAATTTCTTCTGCACAATTTTCTTGGCCGATTCCTCGAAAAATTCTCTTATCTGCGATCGATTGTCTTTCAATTTAGTTGCGAGTTGTTCCTCAGTTGCTCCAAATAGAAACATGACATTTTGCCCGCGTGCAAACTCATCCTTTCGTATTCGCATAAAAACAGAAGTATCTCTCTTTATTTGATTCAATGCTTGCGATGTAAAATATTTTTGAATTGTTCTACTTTCACTTGTTCTGCTATCAAGTGTGGTCACAAAAACCATGTTGGTAGCGGACTTCAGCGTGGAATTGAGTTTTTTTGGATTCACTTTGCTCACATTGAATAATGGCTCATCCTGTGGTAATCCAAGCATTGGCGCGAGGAATGTCCGCTTTACTTCCATTCCTAATCCGTCAGTCCCTGCCCATAGAGTGGAATCAATGACGAGAATAATTTCGTCCGGCTCTCCTCTAGCATTCTTCAAAAATTCTGATTTAACGCCTTTCCCAGTTTCTCCACAGCCAAATAGGGACAAGATTAGTATTGCAAAAAAGTACTTTGACATTCCGTATTTCATTTGAACATAAAAATGCTACAAAAATTATTCCCAATAAGAATATGAAGAAATTACCTCAGCGGGATTACCAGTGATTGGCCGGGCTGTATTGTATTGGAACCAAGCTTATTAGCTGTCTTCAACTTTTCAATAGTGGTATTGTTTTCCTTGCTAATACTCCAAAGTGAATCGCCAGATTGAACTCTGTATGTCTGTTCACCATTCTGCACAACTACTTTGTCTTCATTTTTAACCGCATCAGGAAGATCCACCGAATACAATTTTTTTGTCTGCTCGCTGTAGGTTGGGAGCACATAGATGTTGAGTCTTTGTCCAATCCTGATCATACTCCCGCTGATTCTATTCCACGATTTAAGGTCCGCAATTCGCACATGATATTTTCTGGCAATTGTGCCTAATACATCACCACTTCTTACACGATAAACAACTCTTTTCCTTCCGTAGGTACTACCAGGGGTGCTTCTGGCCAGGTACTCAAGATGCTTTTTCCCAACTTTTGAAGCAGTGTCATACAAATGCTTGCGATTTGAAACAACTTTCCCCTTTAGGTCCTCAGGAATTCTCAAGGCGAATTTGCGAGTCCCTTCAGGCAGGGCACCTCGTTTGATTTGAGGATTAAGTTTTAACAGGTCTTCGACACAACCATCCAACTGATTACTAAAGGTCTCCAAATGGAAATACTGACTGATCAGGATTGTATCCCATGCTGGAGTAAATTCTTCCGGTTTGTCCTCGAAATTATGCAGTTCGAGGTGGTTGAATAAATAGGTGATAGCTACAAATTGAGGTACATAAGATCGTGTTTCTCTGGGGAGGTAGCGATAAATCTCCCAAAATTTCTTTTTATAACCACTGCGTCTGATGGCCTTTCGAACATTTCCTGGTCCACAGTTGTAGGCAGCCAGTGCTAGTTCCCAACTATCAAACATTCTATATAGATCTTTCAAATGGCGACATGCGGCATCGGTTGCCTCATACGGATCCATTCGCTCATCAATGTACCACCCATTGCTGAGCCCATACATTTTTCCAGTTGAAGAGATGAATTGCCACAAACCAACAGCATTTGCATGAGAGACTGCATTTGCTCGCAGGCCTGATTCAACAATTGAGAGGTACTTCAGCTCGTCAGGGAGCCCGTGCCTAGCCAACGCCTCTTCAAAAATGGGGAAGTAGAGTTCTTTACGTAAAACAATATTGCGCGTATATTCTCTATTCCTAATGGAGAAATAGTCCACGAATGCCATTACTCGTTGATTGAAGTTTAAGGGGACTTCACTCTCGATGCACTGCATTCGATCAGCAACTTCGTCGAAAGTGTTGTCTGGAATAAAATCGACAACAATCTCTTCCTCCTGCGCAAGAACACATGTAGCGAGGAAGGTGGATAATACAAACGTTATTTTCCTTAAAATATCCGAAATCATAAGATCAGATAAATCGTAAACGAAGGCTAGGCTTTGGAATCGTCCTTAGTCCCTTCTTCGATCTCACTCTTTATTTCCTTTGTAGCGTCCTTAAATTCTCTGATTCCTTTACCCATTCCCCGGGCAATTTCAGGAATTTTCTTTGCGCCAAAGAATACTAAAATAAAGAGAGCGATTATCAGCATTTCCCAACCACCGGGCATCCATAATAGTACTGTCTGCATTGCTTTAATTATTTAGAAGATCAAAGATAGGTATTTAGAAACGGACATTAACAGCTGTTTGTTAACATTTATTTCAATGCTAACCATTTTTCTGGGTCTAGTTTGGTCCTTTCTTTCCACACTTGAAACTCCAACTCTGATATTCCATCCTTGTTGGTATAAACTTCTCCAATGATATCATCTGTCCGTACTCGCTGACCTTTCTGAACGTTGACAGTCTTCAGCCTTGCATACACTGTGTAGTAGTCGCCATGTCTAACGATCACAATATTGTTCATACTTTCTATTGCCGCAATGGTCGAAACCACTCCTTCAAATACCGTCTTCACTTTGGTGTCTTTCTCCGTTTGAATTCCTACTCCGTCGTTGATAATCGTAATTCTCTTGAGAACGGGGTGCTGCTGCTTTCCAAATTTGGAGGATATAAAACCTGAATTTACCGGCCACCCCATCTTGTTCTTGTTAGATTCAAACAACCTGGAAAGTTCCGCTTCGCTAGCAGAAACTGCGGTAGATACTGTTCGGGATTTTTCGACTTCTGATTCTACAATGCTGGCAATCAAGGTATTTAATTTTTCAATTGCCCTCCTCCGATCATTCACCTCTTTTCGAAGTTGTCTCTCTTTTTTACTTAATTGAGCAATTAGCGCTGACTGTTTCTGCTTAGAATTTGCAAGCTTGCGGCTTTCGCGCACTTGCTGATTTAACAATCGTTGTTGTTCTGATCGTTTTGCTTGAACCTGACTCCTCTGGGCGCTTAGTTCCTTGGTTACCTCATCAATTTGCTCAGCTTGCAAACGCCGTGCATCCGCATATTGCTCCATGTACTTCATACGCTGGATCAGTTGATTGAAGCTTTTAGCAGAAAAGAGAAAAGTGAGCCGGCTATTACCTTTGTTTGATTTGTATGAAGCATAAATTTGGTCCGCATACTCCTGCTTCAGATTTTTCAGATCACTCTGCAGTGCAGTTACCACGATACTCAAGTCAGAGATTTCACCATCCAATATTTTGATTTCAGATGCAATGGAGTTGATCAATGATTGCCTTGCTCTGATTTGCTGATTCAATGCCTGAAGCTGGCCAAGTGTCACTTCTTTTTGAGAAGCTGTTTCTTCCAGAATTCGTTCAGCCTCTGCAATTCTTTTTAGGTTTTCTTTTTTTTCACTCTCTAGTTGACTCTTAGTTTTTTGAGCGGAGGAGATATTGGGAACTAGGAGCAGTAAGATGAGAAAAAGACCGGCGAACTTACTTCCGACCATACCTGCTTGGAACTTTGAAAGGAAAAGACAGCGGTATCGGCTCAATAGTGAGCTTACTATAGGAAATGTCAATTTCCGTATTGGGCCTAAGTTCTGAATCATAGTCAATAACTGCAGATATTTCATTTGGAAATACCTCTTGGTCCACCAGCACAAAATCACGGTAATTTACTGAAATTGTATTTTTTGTGGAATCATCCAGCACTTCTACTTTTTCAAGCTTGTGTGATTTGGCTCCAATGAAATTATTAAAGTTGTATTGGCCTTTTTGAGATTGATAGGAAAAATAAGCATCAGTTTTCTCCAATTTTTGATTTCTATATGGCTCGGTCAAGTTTCCAAGAATAACGGATTGGATCATATCAAAACTAAAGTCGAATCCATACTCCTTAGATAGCTCCTCAAAATCAAATTCAGAATACTCTTTGTCTAATTTATTGAGTACATAGACATGTTTCCTGTCAACAAGAACCCGAGCTACTTCCAACCCTAAGCCTGGTGTAATCGAAACCCAGATAATGCTGTCTTTTCGAATTCTGAAATTTGCGGTTGCCGAAACCTTCTTGTCATTGTGGTCAAATTTGAACTTTGCCTTTGATGTTAAGTATTTAAACTCAGGATCAATGATCTCAAGTTTTTCTTTGTCACTAGACAGGAGGGAGGTGTTTCGCTTACATGCGGTAAGGAACATCATTCCGATGAGAGACCAGAAAATTAGCTTATTCATATAATTTTCTGTCAGCTATTTTTTTATCAATATTTTCAGAAGCTTCACCGGACAAACGGGCTTTTTCCCATTGTACAATTGCTCCTTCTACATCTCCTAACTGGAACAGAACATCTCCGTAGTGCTCAATGATCGTTCCATCATCATCCAATAAAACTGCCTTCTCAAGAAACTTTTTGGATTCTTTGAACTGCCCATCCACATACAGCACCCAGCCATGGGTATCTAGATAGGTCGGATTCTCCGGATGTTGCTCCACAAGTTTGGTAGACATTTTTAAAGCCTTGTCCAAATCCTTCTTCCTCAGGGACAAGAAGTAGCTATAATTATTAAGTACATGATCGTTGGTCGGTTGATTTTCTAGTGCCTTATCGTACGATTGATCTGATTTTTCATGATCCTGAAGTCCATTGTAGGCATCTCCAAGCTGACCATAGAAAACAGTTAGTAAATCAGGGTCTATTGTGTATTTTTTTCCTTGCTCCAGACTTCTAATTGATTTTTTGTAGTTGTTGTTGATCAAATGTCCTGTTCCAGCAAAATAGTATAGGAGAGCTTGGTTTGGAAAGTATTCTAATGCTTCTTCCGAATGCACTAAAACGCTATCGTATTTGTTCAGTTCTGCTTCCACATTGATAATGTTTTGCCAAACAGAGAAGTTTGCTGGGCTAATCCTGATTGCTCGCAGGTAATATTCTACGCAGGCCTCCTTATCTCCATTTTGATAGAGAAGATCTCCTACAAATGCTTGGGCCTTGTATTCTTTAGGATTCTCATCAGCAAGGTTTTTGGAAATTCTAGTAATTCGCGCACGGTCCTCAGACCTCGATGTCAAAGAGAGGTAGTTCGAAAGAATCTGAAATTTTGTCTGAAAGTCCAGGGCGCTTGTTCCAAATGCTTCTTCCAGGAGCATGAATGCTTCCTCCCTTTCTCCTGCTAACCACGCAAGCTCACTTTTGAGAAGTGTGATTCTCGAAGTTGAAGATTTTTCTTTTTCGTACAATTCAATTTCAGAACTAGCCTGTTCAGTTCTTTTGTTTTGAATCAAAAAATCTATTAATTCAATTCGATAGGCATTTTCGTTTGGATAGGCATCGATCAATTTTTTGTATTCAGCAATTACTCCGTCCAAGTCTCGGTTTTTCATCAAGATTCGCTGGCGCTCTCTGACTATTTCTAGCTTCACTCCGAGTTCCTCCTCAATCTTGTCAAAGGTTTGGAACATCTCTTCGGTGCGTCCAAGATTTTGATACAGCTCCGCCAATTCATACAATGTAGATTCATCCGCTGGATACTTCAAGAGAATCTTCTCATATGTTTTTGTAGCGTCAACAAAGAATCCAACGCTCTGATAAAGCCTCGCTAGTGCAAGTCTGTAATACTTGTTTTCTGGTTCTAATTCAATGGCTCGAATGCTATATGGAATTGCCTTTTGGCCTTCTTTACTTTTCGTTAGGACCTCGGCGATCTTATAATTGACAGCCCCACTCTGAGTATTCATTTCCAAAGCTTTAGTGAAACTCTCCATCGCCTTCGCGTAGTTCTCGAGGATTAGTTGTTTTTCTGCTTCTACAATTACCGCTTCAAACTGTACAGAATCTTCCTGAGTCTGAGGTATTGTGGCCTCATCTTTTGCTCTCTTCTTCTGCGAAAAAACAGAGATAGAAAGAATTAAAAATGAAAAAAGTAGAACTAGTCGCATCCGTATTACCATTCACTAAAGTCTCCTAAACTCACCGACTTTGGCTCGCCGGTCAATTTAACGAAGTTTCCAATCATCGAGTTAGCAAAATTAACGTCTTCGAGTTTGGAGTTATTTTGTATTAATGACTCAGAAATCGACGAATTTGTTACTTCACAGTTGGAGCCAATCGAAACGTACGGCCCGATCCTAGAATTTTCTATTACCGAATCCCTACCTATATACACTGGTTCTATTATTTCGCTATTAACAATCTTGGCCGTTTCATCGATCAAATCTTCATCAGATAAGAAACCAAGATATCTCGAATTAGATTCAACCGTAATGTCTTTATTACCACAATCAAGCCATTCATTTACTGTGCCAATCTTGAACTTCAACCCATTTTTCTTGAGATTTTCTAATGCCATTGTCAATTGAAACTCTCCTCCCCCTCGAACATCATTTTCAATCAAATAATCGATTTCGTGTCTCAGTCCTTCACCATTCTTGAAATAGTAGATACCGATTATTGCTTGATCTGAAACAAACTCCTCAGGCTTTTCAATGAAATCAGTAATCACTCCATCAGCCCCTGTCTTTACAACACCGAAAGAACTTGGATCATCCACTGTTTTCGTCCAAATGACCCCATCGTCTTCAGGATTCAGGTCGAAATCAGCTCGAAACAACGTGTCAGAAAATGCCACCGTGACTTTTCCTACCAATAGTTCATTCGCACAAGCAATTGCATGAGCAGTTCCTTCAGCCGTTTCTTGGACATAGAAAAATGCCTGTGCTCCAATCTCATTAGCAATTGCTACCAGTTGATTCTTGACCTCTTGATTAAAATCACCGATAACAAACCCAATGTGTTCAATTTTTTCAGGGACCACTTTTGCGATGTCTTCTACCAAGCGTTGAACAATCGGTTTGCCTGCAACAGGAATTAAAGGTTTGGGTGTAGTCAGTGTATGAGGGCGTAGGCGTTTTCCCATACCCGCCATCGGAATTATTAAATTCATGTGATTTGTTTAGCTGTCGTGCTACTAGCTATTGACTTTTTGGCTCAGAAATGTTCTTCTTTCGAAAAGAATCGCCAAAGTTAGGAAGATTAGGACGATCAAAGTAGCAGATAGAATAGATTCTTGAAATTGCCCATTTATAACAATTCCTAGGATGGCGAGGCCCAGATAGGTAGAAATTTTGCCCAGATTGTAGGGGACGGGATAATGCGTTTTCCCCCACACATATGATACGATCACCATCGAAGAATAGGATGCAAAAGTGGCATATGCGCTACCCATGTATCCGAATCTCGGAATTAAAATCCAGTTAAGTATCAGCGTAATTGCAGCCCCAATCACACTTATTACTGCTCCGTATTTTGTCTTGTCTGTCAGTTTGTACCAGAGGGAAAGATTGTAGAAGATTCCCAAAAAGAGACCTCCCCCAAGAAGCCATGGCACAGCAGACAAAGCCTGCAAGTAGCTATCCTGCCGCAGAAAGACTGGTCCAATCCACGGAAGGAATGCGGTGATTACCAACCAACTAAAAGAAGTGAAAATCACAAACCAGGTCATGATTTTACTGAACAATTCGGGAGAATTTTTGTCTGTGGCCTTAGCAAAGAAGAAAGGCTCAAATGCATAGCGAAAAGCTTGAACGGCCAACGTCATGAAAATGGAAAGTTTGTAGCATGCTCCAAAAATTCCAAGAATTTCAATATTTGACAGTGCGGCATAAAATCCTTCTGGAAGCCGATACTTAAGTATAGCTCTGCTCAACATTTCATTAGTCACTCCGGCAAACCCAATGATGAGTATTGGCCATGCGTACCTCATCATCTTTCTCCACTCAGCAGAATCGAAAGTCAATCTTACCTTGATCCAAGTTGGAATAAAGAAAAGAATGTAAACTGCGTTTGCAATCAAATTGGATAAGAGTACGTAGCCTACACCTAAGTTTGGATTATATACGGCAGATAAAAAGTGATCCGGGTTGTCGGACAAAATCCATGGGCAAAAAACCAGAAAGAACAGATTTAGACCAATGTTTAGCGAAATGTTGGACAGTTTAAAAAAAGCAAAAGAGGTTGCCTTGCCTTCCTGACGGAGTCTAGCAAAAGGAATTGTAACAATCGCATCAATACCAAGAATTAATGCCATCCATCGAATGAAGTCCCCCTTTTCAGGATACTGAAGCACAGAAGCTATTTCGTCAGAGACGACATAGATGATTCCAGAAAAAACAATGGATGTAATTAAAATACTCGTGAAGGAAATGTTGAATGCATTTTGAGTGCCAGGCTTAGACACAAAGCGGAAATATGCAGTCTCCAATCCGTAGATGTAAAGAATGTTTAGAAATGCTACATACGCATAAAGTTCTGTTACTATACCATACTCTCCAGGAGCGAAAACGGAAGTATAAAGAGGAACGAGTAAGTAATTGAGCGTTCTTCCCAGAACGCTGCTTAATCCATAAACTGCTGTTTGACTTGCTAGTTTTTTAAGTAATGACAATGTTTACTCGCCTTTGAAGTTTGCCGGACGCTTGTTTAGAAATGCATCGACACCCTCCTTGAAATCTTCCGTTGCAAAGCATCTGGCGAAGGAATTTGCTTCAGTTTGATACCCATTTGATCCTGCTTCAAAATTCGCATTGACAGAATCAATCACAAGTCCGATAGCAACGGGTGCTTTAGTTGTAAT
>JBDVJN010000071.1:0-74126 GCA_039961455.1 Cyclobacteriaceae bacterium
CCTAGCAAAACGAAATCGGCACCGATGCTCAACGCTTTTAAAATATCCAATCCCGTTCGAGCGCCGCTATCAAACAACACCGTCATTTTGCCATCAATGGCTCTAACCATTTCTGGAAGTACCTCCAATGGTGAAGGAGCACCATCAAATTGTCTTCCACCGTGATTCGAAACCACCACTCCATCTAAACCAATCTTCAACGCTTGTTCCACATCCCCTGGATGTAACAATCCCTTGATTATCACCGGGCCTTCCCATTCGTCTCGCACTTTTTTGCAATAATCCCAAGATAGCTCTACTCCCATCTGATTGCTTACAAACTCACCTACCGACATCATTGAATTGAAATCCGAATAGTCTGCCACAGTCCGAAGTTTAGGGAGTCCGTTTCTTAGCGTTCCCAAAGACCAGGCTGGATGGGTGATCCCCTGCCATAGGAAATTGGGTGTCATTTTGGGTGGCGTACTCAACCCTGCCCGTTTTGTCCGTTCGCGTCGACTAGGTGTTGGGACATCGGCAGTGATCACCAGCGT
This sequence comes from Cyclobacteriaceae bacterium, assembly GCA_039961455.1. Classification (GTDB taxonomy): domain Bacteria; phylum Bacteroidota; class Bacteroidia; order Cytophagales; family Cyclobacteriaceae; genus Ekhidna. The sequence goes on from JBDVJN010000071.1 coordinate 534, forward strand.
ATGAAAGCCTGATTTATTTGCACGATCCAACAATTTCTTCCGTAGCTCTCTTTCCCTCGGTGGGTACAACTGGAACCATCCCATATCTCCTACATATGGGCCTACTGTTTCGGGTGTCTCAGTAGCAAGGGTACTTAGGGTAAAAGGTATACTGGATTGCTTCGCCGCTTCTGCCAAGTACATCTCCGCTCTCGGCCACATCAACCCTGTAAGTCCGACTGGAGCTATGCCAAAAGGGGCATTGTACATCTTACCTAAGATGGTCGTTTCGAGGTTAGGATTGAGTGCTCCTTTGCAGAATTGAGGAGTCATCACGATGTCTTCGAAAGCGCGCCTGTTTCGTTTGATCAATAGCTCCTCACCCGTTCCTGTTTCCAGGTATTCCCACGCGACTTTTGGAATCCGCTTTTTCGCTCGTTTGGCCAGGTCGCTTATTGCTGGGTAGCGATTGAGCACTTCTGCTTATAGTTGTCGTACGACATCCGGACAAAAATAGTCGCTACGCGGAATAGAGAATTACAAATGAAGAATTAGGGGTGGCGAAACTTGCTAGTCTGTAATAGCAGATTGATTCACAAGCTCGTCTTCGTAAACAATCTCGTACGTCAGCTTTGCCACTTGCCCAAGCATATAGCTGACCCCGCAATACCTGTCCTGTGAAAGCGTTACTGCTTTTTCAATTTTTGCTCTATTAAGTTCTGCTCCGCCAAACCGATATATGATGTGGATTGTTTCATAATGTTTTGGATGTTCGTCTGTCAATTCCCCGGTGACATCAATAGTGATAGCATCTACTCCAACTCTCATTTTCTTTAGCAATGAGGCGATATCCATACCTGTACATCCCGATAAAGAAGTCAACAGCATTGGTTTTGGCGTTGGCCCTTTATCCTGTCCCCCCACTTCTGGATTAGCATCCATGGTGATAGTATGACCGTCAACAACCGAATCAAAACTCATCTGACCGGTCCACTTTGTCTGCACTTCGTGTTTCATTTTTATGTGAATTAGATTCTGAAAACTTCAGCAAGTCTATCTCCAAAGTCAAGCATACGCTATGAACACCGTCAGTGTAAATGATGAGTTTCATCAATTTTGGAAGCTGAGAAGGAGGATTAACATCATTTAACTGTCCTTAACAATTATTTGTGGAGGTCGATCGTACACTTGTGTTGAACAAAAAACCTCACAAGAAAATGTCATTCCTGAAAACAACCTTCCGAAGTTTCTCCAAAGACAAATTATTCACCGTTATCAACGTCCTCGGGCTAACGCTGGGGATCTTCTCCGCGCTGATGATCATTCTTATGGCCAAGCATGACTTGTCCTTTGACAGCTTTCATGAAAATGCCAACTCGATTTATCGGGTCAATTTTGAGAGCAGTCGCGGTGGCAGTATCAGACATTCTCCAACCTCCCCCGCTCCCACCACGAATGCCATGAAGGAAGAGTTCACAGAGGTGCTTGGCGGAGCATTTGTAAGCTATCAGCGTACAGGGCAGTTTCTCGTGGATGGTACCAAAGAATTTCAAGAAGAAACTGGAGTGGCAATAACCACTGCATCATTTTTTGACCTCTTTTCATTCCCGATTCTGGCGGGTGACATCGCCTCGTTCGATCAACCCAACCAGGTAATTTTAACCGAGTCCATTGCTCGCAAGTACTATGGCGTAACGGACCCCATCGACGCGGTGGGTCAAACTTTGCAAATGGACGATCTTGTGCTCAATGTAGCTGCTATTGCAGCAGATTTTCCATCAACCACAGACCTTCCCTTTACCATTTTGATCTCTCTCGAAACAATGAAGGATGTGCTTAGAGCCGAGGTTTGGGGTGCTATTGACATGAGTACAAACAATTTTGTGACCGTAGCTCCAGGCACCGATATCGCGGCTTTAGAAGCAAAATTACCTGCAATGCTAACTAAGTTAGCAGGTGAGCGAATGGCCAACTTTATCACGTTGAAACTTCAACCCCTTTCGACTGTTCATTTCGATTCCAGGTATGGAAATTATTCAGGAAGAACTATTCCTGATCGCATTGTTTGGGGGCTTGCTCTTATTGCGCTAGTGCTGCTAATTACTGCATGCATCAACTTCATCAATCTTTCGACCGCCAACGCAATCCGGCGCAGCAAAGAAGTTGGCATCCGAAAGGTGCTAGGCGTTGGCAGAATGGAACTGGTTCGGAAGTTTATTGGTGAAACAGCAGTTCTTACGTTGATTTCATTTCTGATAGCCATTCCTATTGCCAAACTTCTTCACCCCACAATCGAGGAAATGGTTGGGTTCAGTTTCGACTTTGTTTTGTTCGGAGATACCACATTCTGGCTGTTCTCCGCAGCAGTTGCTACTATTATAATTTTATTGGCTGGTTTGTATCCTGCATTCTTTATGTCACGATTTAATCCAATGAGTGCACTACGATCGGGAAACTCCGGTTCGCAAAGCAGTGGTTCCTGGCTGCGAAAGTCCTTGGTAGTATTCCAGTTTATGATTTCTCAGGTACTGCTTATCGGTTTGTTCATTGTCCAATCTCAGCTTGGCCATTTCCTACAAGCGGACATGGGTTTCGATAAAGAGGGAGTAGTCATCGCACAGTTGCCCGGGGGTGCTGAAGCGAAGGCTGCACCGCTCAAAGATGCCTGGTTAAATATTCCGGGAGTAACCACCGTTAGTCGCGCAAATGGTGGGGCTGCCTCACAGAACCGTTGGATGACCTCCTTTATGTTCGAGGGAATGGATCCCGACGATCAGCCTATCGCCGAGATGAAAATGGCAGATGCTGACTACCTGGATACCTATGGTTTTGAGTTGTTAGCTGGTCGAAATTATTTCGCTTCAGACTCTTCAAGGGAGGTTCTTGTAAACGAAACATTGATTAGCAAAATGGGCATCACTGATCCTGAAGAGGCGATTGGGAAAACAATTTCTGCAAGCAGACAAGGAGGTGAGCGGATCGTTGGTGTCGTCAAGGATTTTTTTGCTACCAGCATGTACGAGAACATCAATCCTGTGTTCATCATGCAAAACGAGGAGCGGTACCTGACGATCAATGCGAAAATCAACTTAGACGATATTTCAAATACAATGAAGCAAATGGAGGAGGCCTGGACTGAGGTATATCCAAATGATCCGCTAGAGATCACCTTTATGGATGAATCCATACGCCAGTTTTATGACCGGGAGCAACGTCTTTCTGAAATCATTACCTGGTTTGCAGTTATCGCCCTATTTATTGGTGGCATCGGTCTCTTCGGATTGATCACCTATGTCGTAAATCAGCGTCAAAAAGAGATCGGCGTAAGGAAAGTAATGGGAGCCTCATTTAAGGATTTGGTCTATGTCATATCACGTGATTTCGTCATACTACTGTGCATCGCATTTGTGATTTCCGCGCCATTTTCATGGTATTTTGGTAATCAATGGTTAGAAGATTACTTGTTTAGAATCGATATCGCTCCATCGATTTTTGTATTCGCCTTTACAGCCTCTCTTGCTGTCGCTTTAATATCTATCGCTCAAAAATGCTGGCAGGCAACCAGGGTAAATCCTGTAGAGACGTTAAGGAATGAGTAGGAGAATTGGGAATTAGAAATTGAGAATTGAGAATTATATCCCTGACCTGCCGTCTGAACGGGCCGGCAGGTCAGGATGCTTGAAATCAGGCCAAAAACACCAAGAAAACAAGAGGAAACACTATTCCTACTAGTGCAAATTTCCAACCTCGCCGTTTAAAACTTTCTCTACCTTTTGCTATGAACATTCCTGTAATTGCCAACGTGAGCATGCCTAGTCCGAAGATATCGGAATACCAAATCCAGCCCTCATTGGTTGTCTGATGGAGGAATGTCATTTCATTTAGCAACGGTCTCTTTCGTACGAACTCCAATTCTCCCTGACCAGTAGTCGTGCTGAAGTCTGCAACAGCTCCATCAAAATACAGCCTAACCTCTTTGTCTCGAACTCTAAAAGATTGATAATCCTCTTCCATTTCCCAATCCTTGGCAAGTTGCTGCACAAAGGCTTCGTTGATCAATTCCGCATCAGCAGGAACCTGCACGTTGATGTCTTTTGAAGAGACTACATACTCCTTAGGATTCCAATTTGCTCTGTGATTAAGGGCAATACCTGAAATTGAGAAGGAGATGATCAGCCCCACATAGAAGTAAGCGGTATCCCGATGTAGATTTCGATTTGTTAATTTCATTTCTTTATGTTCTAGTGTTGATTTAAATATGTAATTGATACGACCAATTTGAGCCTTGTCATCCTCCTATCAAACTGAATACCCCCTCAGTCAGGACTTCTTTTCCTTGTAGCACTGTCGGATTGAGAACTTCAACCCATCCACCTGCGCCTTTCCCAATCTGAATTTTTTGCTTCTCAAAATAGAGGTTCTCTTCCTTTTCCCCGGTTTTTACCAGCACGTACATTTCTCCCTCCATTTCTGCTACAGCATTTTCCGGTAAACAGATACCGGTGTCTTTGTCCGTTTCAATTTCTGCTTCCACAAACATTCCGGGAATAAATTGATCCTCGTCTTTCTCGTCAACGTGCCCATGAACATTGATTGTTCGGTCGTCTCCGTCGACGGATTTACCAACCAAATGAACAAAGCCAGTATATAGCTGACCTCCGGATTCGGGTACTTTAAAATTGATGACTTGCTCTTCTTCAATCTGCATGGCATCCTTTTCGAATACCTCCAACTCCAAATGAAGATGATCCACATTGGTAATTTCAACAGCAATATCTGCTGCATGTACAAAGGCGCCTTTCGTGGTGTTGACTGCTGTTATTGAACCTGAAAGCGTTGCATAAATCGGGACTGTGGTTCGGATCTTTCCATTTTCAAGGTTCTTAATGGGGATGTTGATGAGTTTCAATTGTTCCGTAAGACCAGAATATCTGGCCAACATCACCTTGTAATCAGATTCTGCCTTTTTCAGATTCTTCTGCGACGCAATGTTCTCCTCGGCCAACGTCTGCTGACGCTCAAAATCCAGTTTCAAATATTCCAGTTGTTCTTTCGCTTCAAGAAATTGCTGCTGCATGTCTATAAACTCAGGATTTTGCAGCGTAAACAACAGCTCACCTTTTTTTACTCGTTGACCTGGAAGAATATCAATCTCCTTGACAAAGCCTCCATGATATGGACTAATCGAAGCTTTGCTACCAGGAGGAACGTCCACATATCCTCTCGTTGATATCACGGTAGGAATGGATTGTTCTGTCAATTTCCCAAGTTTCATCCCGGAAGATGCAAACTGTGATTTAGGAACGATCACCAGATTCGATGATTCAAGGTTTGTCTCCTGAGCCTCTGAAGTATTCTCAGCTGTGCCACATGAAAGGAGGACAACCCCGGAAACAAGCGTTAATACTATTGATTTATACGTATTCATGTCTTTTTATTAATTGGTGAAATAGTTGATTTCCAGCACCGTTCGATTGTACTGTCTCATCCCATTCAAATAATTGATTTCGATTTTCACGGCCTGATCCATGGATTGCACATATTGGAAAAAGTCAATCTCTCCACTCTGAAATCCTTTAGTAGCTGCATCAATTAGCGCTGCGGCAAGTTGCTTGCCCGTTTGCTCATAGATTAGCAGTGCCTCATTTTGCTTTGTGAGATCTGTTCGAAGTTGTTGAAATCGGGAGTTCAAGGTTATTTGAAAATCATCCGCTTCATATTGAAGGCGCTCCTTTTCAAGTTTCCCAGCAAGAATTCTCGATTTGCTACCTCCGAACAAAATCGGAATGCCCAAGCCAATCTGGAATCCCTGATATGACTGTGCATTTGCCGCATTATTGTTTCCCTGGAAGTACTCCAATTGGATCCCGGGGAGTAGCTTGCTCTTCTCCACTTTGTACGCCTGATCGACTGAAGTAAGTGCCTCCTTGTAGTACAGCAAGGATGGATGATTTGCCGTATCGATCGGCATTATGCTCAGCTTGGCAAACGGGTGTTCTGAAATTTCGAATGGATCATCGCTTTGAAGAAGAGAACTCAATTTGATGTATCCCGACTTAACCTCGCTCTCCGATTGGCTCAGAAGTAATCTGACCTCGTTCTGCCGACTTAGTGCATTAAGTTTTTCCAGATAATTGGATTCCCCCAGTTCGTACCTCCGATCAGCCGCATTTGCAAAGCGTGTATAAATACTATCCAGAAATTGATAATTTTCTTTTAAGCTCGCCAAATACAACAATTCATCATATGCTTGTGAAACCTGCCGAATTAACAATCTTTCATTGATCGCATGCTGGTTTCGTTGCATCCTAGACTGGCTTTCCAGCAACTTCTTTTGCGCACCATAAACGGATGGGAAGTCAAAGTTTTGTTGAATCCCCCAAACCTTGAGCGGTGCATTATTTAATGCAATGTTGTTCTCATCGTAACTGTAGTAGACGTTGCTCTTCTCAAAATCAAAGGCAGTACCTATCAACGCATCACTTTTTTCCAAAGCCACCCCAGACGATTTAAACAAGGCATTGTTTTCCTTCGCTATTTCGATCGCATCTTCAAGTGATAATTCTTTGGTTTGTGCATGTGTTAGTGCTGGAAACAACAGCACAGCCCACGCAAGCATTTTTGGGTTTAGCTTCAATGAGCTGTTCTTCTCATCAAAAATGGAGTATAGCACAGGCAAAACAATGAGCGTCAGCAAAGTCGCCGTGATCAGTCCTCCTATGACAACCGTTGCCAAAGGTCGCTGTACCTCTGCTCCGGCCGAGCTTGAAATGGCCATCGGAAGAAACCCTAATGCAGCTGCTGTTGCAGTAAGCAGAACGGGTCGTAGTCTTTGTTTTGTACCAAGCAGCACACGTTCCTTGATGTCGTCCATACCCTCTCTTTTCAATTCTTTAAAGTGCTCGATCAAGACAATACCATTAAGAACTGCGATACCAAACAGCGCAATGAATCCTACACCAGCAGAGATGCTAAACGGTAAATCTCTTAACCAGAGAAGTAGCACGCCACCAACGGCAGAGAGTGGAATAGCACTATAAACCATCAATGCTTCCTTCGCAGACCCGAGTGCAAAATGGAGCAAGATGAAAATCAAGAATAGCGAGATTGGCACAGCAATCGCCAATCTTCTCCTCGCACTCTGAAGGTTTTCGAACTGACCGCCATAGTCAATCAAATAGCCAGGCGGCAAAGTGACATTCTGACCAATAATAGACTGTACATCATCAACTACGGATTGCAAATCCCTTCCACGAACATTTACACCTACTACGATTCTGCGCTTCGTATCATCTCTGGAAATCTGAGCCGGGCCCTTTGCGTAGACAATCTCCGCGAGAGAACTCATGGGCACTCTTCCTCCCGTTGGAAGAGGAACAAACGTTTCCTCAATATTCGTGATGTCTTTTCGGAAGTCCTGCGAGAACCTTACCACCAAGTCGAACTTTCGCTCACCTTCAAAAATACTTCCGGCGACCTTCCCTGCAAAGGCCATGGAAATCACCTCGTTGACATCCTCAATATTGAGTCCGTATTTAGCAATCATAGAACGCTTATACTTCACCTGCATTTGCGGAAGCCCATCCACCTTCTCCACAGAAATATCCGCAGCGCCTTCAACATCCCTGATCAATTGTTCGATCTCCGACGCTTTCTCAGCAAGCACACTCAAATCTTCACCGTAGACCTTAATGGCAAGATCTGCCCGAACTCCCGTAATCAACTCATTGAATCTCATCTCAATCGGTTGTGTGAATTCATAATCAGCCCCGGGAATTTCGGCAAGTAGCGCATCCTTTATTCTGTCGGCTAGTTCGTCCTTACTTAACCCTGAATCCCACTCACCTTTGTCATATAGTATAATCATCACATCCGTTTCCTCCATCGACATCGGATCTGTCGGAACCTCTGCCGCTCCAATTCTGGTCACTACTTGCTGCACTTCAGGGAAACGCCTTACCACATTCTCAATTTTCGTGGTAGTCTCGACCGTTTTAGATAGAGATGTGCCTGTCTTCAAAATTGGCTGAATGACGAAATCGCCTTCATCCAACGTTGGCATGAACTCGCCTCCCATTGTTGAGAATAAATATCCTACGCTTGCCAGCAACCCAAGCGACGCCCCCAATACCGCCTTTCGGTGATCTAGAGCCCATCGAATGATCGGTTCGTAGAAACGTTCGAATCGCATCATCAATCGTTTGGAGATCGTCGGATTGTCCGTTTTCGACGGTCGGATGAAGTAGCTGGCAACAACCGGCACATACGTAAAGCAGAATATCATAGCCCCTATCAATGCAAAGCAAAAAGTAAGTGCCATCGGCTGGAACATCTTCCCCTCCACATCCGTCAGGGATAGAATAGGAATGAAAACAATCACGATGATGAGCTGACCAAACACTGCAGAGCGCATCATCTTTGTGGTTCCCTGATACGTGATCTTGTCGATCATTGATTGTTTACTGGCATCTTCGACACCTGCGAGCTCTGACCTTTTCGCAGTGATCTGAAAAGAAATAAACTCCACAATGATCACCGCACCATCGATGATGATTCCAAAATCAATTGCTCCAAGGCTCATCAGATTGGCATCGATCCCGAACACGTACATCAATGATATCGCAAACAGCAAACACAGTGGAATGATAGACGCCACTACCAGACCTGAACGAAGGTTTCCCAAAAGGAGAACTACCACGAAGATGACGATCAAACAACCCAATACAAGATTTTCAGTAATCGTAAAGGTCGTCTTCGCAATGAGAGCGCTACGCTCTAGAAAGGGATTGATAGAAATCCCCGGAGGTAGCGAACTACTGATATCTGCAACCCGATCTTTTACCGCCTCTATCACCAACTTCGAATTAGCATTTTTCAGCATCATTACCTGTCCCAAGACCTTCTCTCCCTCCCCATTTGCTGTAACAGCTCCAAATCGCGTAGCATAGCCAAACTGTACTTCAGCCAAATCACTTACGTAAACTGGGATCCCATTTCTGGAGTCGATCACGATGTTTTCAATATCCTTAATCGATCCAACCAATCCCTCGCCCCTGATGAAATAGCTCTGGTCTCCCTTTTCTATATAACCACCACCTGCAACACTGTTATTCTTTTCCAATGCCGTAAAAACATCAATGGGTGACAAACCCGCTGCATTTAGTTTTTCAGGATTGAGCGAAACTTCGTATTGCTTGAGGAATCCTCCCCAGGTGTTTACTTCCACTACACCTGGAATTCCAGACAATTGTCGCTTCACAATCCAGTCCTGAATGGTACGTAGATCCATTGCTGTATACTTGGATTTATACTCAGGTGCAACATCCAGTACATATTGATAGATTTCTCCGAGTCCGGTCGTTATCGGCCCCATCTGAGGTGTCCCAAAGCCTTTTGGAATTTGCTCCGATGCACTGATTATTTTCTCAGCAATAAGTTGACGTGGTAGGTAGGTACCCAGATCATCATCAAAGACAATAGTGACGACCGAAAGACCGAATTTAGAAACAGATCGAATTTCTTTCACACCAGGAAGGTTCGCCATCTCCAGTTCTACAGGATAGGTGATGAACTGTTCAACATCCTGGGTTGAAAGATTGCGCGAGGTGGTGATAACCTGCACCTGATTATTGGTAATGTCGGGTACTGCTCCAATGGGAATCTGTGAAAGAGAATAGACTCCAAAAGCAATAACCGTGAAAGTAAAAAGCAGTACGATCAGCTTGTTCTTCAAGCTGAATTGAATAACGTTTTCTAACATGATTCAGAATTTTAGAAGGACTTGAAACAATTACTAGTAGTGCACGACTATTGGCGCGCAACTAGTGGCACATTGCCAATGAATTGTCAAGCAGGGGGGCCTCTAAAACTTAAATCCTTGTGTCGGAATCGGTTTTGAAAATTCGATATGTAAGTGGTAGAATTCGATTTCGGAGCCTCCTCAATAAGAACAGGGCCAAATTCTAACTCTATGATGGAAGCTATCAGTAAAAATTGAGCTTGGTATTGTTGAGCATTCTTGAAATTCTCCAGATGATTCTCTCCCTGGTTCACATGAAAAGCAAGGCGGAAGAAATCAAGGATAGTTTCCGCTTCCTCATGCACTTCTATATGCTCCGAATCAGATAGTTCGTCATGATGGCTATGAGGTAGGAATGAATGCATCAACAGGATTACCCCTGCTACCATCATCAATATTTTTCCTACGACCTTCATCACTGCAAATTTAATAAGATCATCTTCTTCGATAAAACAACAACAAGATAACCCCAACAGGAGCATTATACGGGATTCCGCAAGAATGGTCTAAGCTTTTTTACCATATTTATTCCAGTAGAAGTAGGGAGATAAAATGATGGCATTTCACGCGTACTTAGCAATATCAACTTACTACTTGCCAGCTTATGATTAAGATTCTTGCCATCTCCATCCTTTCTCTTTTTAGCACGCCTCGAGAAGAAGCTCGAATAAAAGCGCTGTTTATTGAAAGTTTCATGCGAAACATGGAATGGCCAGCTGAAAAAGGAACCGACAAATACAACATCGCTGTGATCGGTGACATTTACGTTGTTGAACAGATCATGTCTCTCACCAACAATCGATTGATAAATAACCGACCTGTTAAGGTGGTGAATTATACTTCCGATGTAAAAATGGAGGAACTCAACATACTTTTTATCTCTAAATCGCTGAGTGATCTTTATCCCGATTATCATAAAACAGCTATTGCAAATTCTGTGCTCGTTGTAACCGAAGAAAAAGGGTTATCAAAGGCAGGAGCTGGTGTGAATTTTGTAAGTCAGAAAGACAAGTTAGTTTTCGAATTAAATACTGCGACGCTTGAGGAAGCCGGCATTCGAGCATCAAAAGCAATCACTGAAACGGCCGAGCAGATAAATTAGGAGGTTACAAAATCTCAATCCACCCTCTATGTAGTTTTACCTTTTCTTCGACCTCAAGTTTTTTGAGCATTCTCGAAACTGTTTCCCGTGCAGTTCCTAATTCATCGCCAAGATCCTGATGAGTCATTTCTATTTTCGATTTACCCAAAGCATTGGCCTTCGCCTTGAGATATGCAAGCAAGCGGTCGTCTAAGCTGTGAAAAGCCAGTGCATTGAAAGCATCCAACACGTCATCAAACCTCTTTTGATACGTCCCCAGAATAAAATCATTGAAGCTCTGATACTTGGTTCGCCACTCCCCCACTAAATGAGATGGGAGTAGCAATGCACGTGAATCTTCTTCTGCAGTAGCCTCAACTCGACTTTTTATCTGATTAATACCACAATGAATGGAAACAATGCAACTCTCTAGCGGATAGATATAGTACAGTAGTAACTCCTTACCCGCTTCTTTCCGTACAACCTTCACAAGTCCATTGAGAAGAATGGGAACAGTCTTGACGTAGCGTCCCTCATTCAAGATGTGATATCCATGTTCCACATCAACCACTTGTGCCTTTTTGGCAATTTCGTCTCTAAGCTTAGGCTCCTTGAAGAAGTTTAACTGGAGGGAAAGAATATCCTTAATATCCATTAATCCTGGTCTTGACATGAAATACTCAACAGTAAATCTATGAAAGTAAAATGTTTACTTGTGTGATCTGCATCACTGACATTGACTACACGAAAGTGGAATTTTACACCCAGTTAAAATGAATATGATATGAAAAAGAACATGAGCAAAACAGATGGGATCATCAGAATAATTGTTGCACTTGCAATCTTGGCATTGTGGTACACGGGGGCAATCGGTGGAGCATTGCTAGTTGTCTTGGGGATTGTCGCTGCAATCTTCATTATCACAGGCTTTCTCAATTTCTGCCCACTCTATTCAGTTTTCAGAATCAGGACGAGAGCAAAACCTGAATAGTGAGTTTTACGGAGAGTGTTATTCAGCAACAATCCTGGCTGACTGAATAACATTCTCCATTTGAATATCATCAAAGTGGAAGTCAATTTCTGAAAATCTACCACTGCCACTAAGTTCCATTGTGAATTCACTATAGGTAAAATCCGGTTGATCGTAGAGAACCAGCTTATACCCTGCGGGAAGACAATATCTGATGGAACTGATTACCTCTCCTCCGAGGCTGGTTTCGTTGAAGTCCGCAACTTCAGTGCTTACCTCGCCATTCATGAAGTAGCTGGAACCTCTAAATTCCTTGTTCTTAAAAAAACTCACCCAGTTACTTTCTTCACACTTCTCCCAGCAAAGCGATGAGATTCGATCATTGTTTTGCACTCTTTCAGTGCGTGAAATGACAAGATTTTCCTCCGTTGTCATCACAGATTTCTCCCCTCCAAAGTTGATATCATCAAAAGTGATATAGACATCATCGTCTTTAAGAAAACTGGTTGTTCCGGTAATAACATTGTCAAAATTGTATAGATCGAGATTGTGATATTTCGCTACATGATCGTCAGTTCTGTAGATCTCCGCGTAGTATTGTTGACGTAAATCATTTCGAGAAACCATCATTAACCATCTATTTTCCTCATTTTGCACTGGTAACCTCGGCTCGAATCGAAGCTTGCCCCAAACCGAACCAATCTCATTTCCAGCAGCCCTCAGTTCCGGTTTTTTCTTGACGTCTTTGTGCCTAAACCACGTTCCGCGCTGATATGGTTTTTTGTAAGGGGGCGAGTCCGGCGAGTTAAACAGGTTGCTTCTCTTTCCTCCCCACCTTCCTGCAAACTGCACCCATTTCATTTTGCCGGAAGCCATAAATCGATTCGGTAATAATTGTGTTCTGGAATAAGCGTTGAAAGTTGCACCTCTTTTAGTTCTGTCAGCAGGGAGTGGGATTATCGCTTTCCAACGTCTACGAATCTTCTTATCGGGATATGTTGCATGCATGGCCTTTGAGAAAAAGACAATCGGATGGCTAAACCTTTCATTTGGTTTTTCAGAAACTGAGGTTTGTTCATTTCCAACAGAGTCTGCAAAGATAATTTGCTCAGGAAGGTAGGTTCCGCTCCTTCCATGCGCCATGTAGGTGGCGAAGATGAACTCGCCTTCTTCGTTGATGGTAACCGAGATGCCTTCCCAATCGCCCTCATGAGATCCTATGCTACCATTGTTTGGGAAAAACAACCAATACTGAAGTTGATACCCCATAAAAGTCTCATTGTTATACAATTTTCCATAGTTGGCATATGTCACAAGTTGATCATCTAACCTATCAGGATCAAGTCCTTCAAACACTCTATCACGATGTTTCTCAGCAACTTCTACATAGTATTCTCCACGGGACCGTGACTTCCTGAAGGATGGTTGATGCCTCCCAATTTCCTCTACTGTCTTATCCCCTTCTGACCCATGAATTTGTTGGCCCAGGACGTTTCCACTGACTTCACCTAGTCTGAGAATTTCCTTGGTATTTTTCTTCGAATAGCGATATCTTAAACTTGAGTGCTCTAGAAAATACTCAACCGTAGAAGGTAGAAATTTCTCATTCGGGTGAAAAATGAACTTTGGAGCATATTTATCCAAAAGATCACAAATGAATGGGTCATCAGCACACCATTGCTCTGACCAGGCATCCACATTTTTAAATTCACCAATTGGATATGTGATAGCCTTTTGTGCATCAGCTTCTGTCATAACAAGTAGCAGAAACAAAATGCCAAAGCATTTTGAAAGGTGGACAGATGATTCTTTAAAATTCATACCAGCTTGTATACGGCACTGCGATATTACAAACATCATGCAGAAAGTTGGAATAGTCTGTTGTTCTGAGACAGAATTTGTATCTTCCCTAGAGCTCAAACACCCAAATTAGAATCAGCAAGACAAATGATGTTATTCAAAAATTACCTCTTAGCTATTCTTGTTTTATTTTCCTTCGCTCTTCTTGGTCAGAGTGGCAAAAACTTCAATATTCGAACTATTACGGCGGGAGTGACAATAGCTGATCTATCAGACACTGCGACTGTCATACAAGCTGTTGAATTCCTAAAACATTCTAGAAAGGTCTATACAGAAGCTGGCTATACTGTTCAAACGATACGAATCTCTACGCAACACCTCCATGAATACTTAAATGAAAATACTTATAACCAAGCACTACCATTTCTAAGGAAGTTTGATCGAATCGCCAAGCGTGATAACATTATGTTTTCGATAGGGAACCTGCTACCCCCAGACCAGTATGATGACAAGATCGCTGACTGGGTCGTCCGACTGATCGGTGAAACGGAGAACATAAGTTTTAGTCTACCTATCTCATCTTCGCAACTTGGTATCCACACAAATTCCATAAAGGCATCAGCAGAAATAGCTGTGGCAGTTTCAAAAAACAGCAAAGGAGGAGAAGGAAATTTCAGGTTCACTGCATCAGCTAACTGTCCGCCTGGGAGCCCCTTTTTCCCTGCAGCTTTCCATCAAGGGCCAAACAGTTTTGCTATTGGAACAGAATCACCAAACATTCTGACAGAGGTATTCAAAAGCTCGGATTGGAATAATGCCGCTGAAAATCTCAAAACGGAGCTGGAACGAAATTTTCAACCACTTGAAGAAATCGCAGAGCAAATCTCAAAGGATACCAAATGGGAATATGACGGAATCGATACCTCCCCCGCTCCTGGCCTCGATGCCAGCATCGGCGATGCGATCGAAGCACTAACGGGGCAGCCCTTCGGAGGTGCCTCCACACTTAGTGCCTGCGCCTTGATCACTGGCGTGATCAAGAGTCTTGAGATCAAAACGTGTGGTTATTCTGGTTTGATGCTTCCTGTAATTGAGGATCGGACGCTGGCAAAACGTGCGATGGAGAATCGGTATTCGGTGCAAGAAATATTGCTGTTTTCTTCTGTATCAGGTACAGGCCTTGATGTAGTGCCAATACCTGGAAACACTTCTTTGCGGACCATCGAAAGGATATATACCGACGTAGCTTCACTCTCTTTGAAATATACCAACAAGGCACTATCGGCTAGGCTGTTTCTAATACCTGGAAAAAATGTAGGTGATAAGGTTGAATTCGACAATCCCTACCTGACTACCGCTACGGTAATGAAAATTGAGTGAAATTAGAACCTGAAATGCAATTCACGTATAAGATAAAATGCTAGTCAAGAAAGTCAATATCCGATCCGTTCAGTTATCGGGAGTCGAGAAAAAGGTGCTCTTGATCTCATTTTTAATGTTGACAGTATTTGGTACAATTGTCTTCTTTCAGAAGTATGTCAAATACGCATCAAGTGTTGAGGATTTCTCCGTCACTCTGAGCCTGATCTATAACCTGATCATCTTTTCGACCTATGCATTTTTCGCGCCTCTGGTAATAAAAGCAGTCGATCGTTATCCGTTGAGGAAAGAGAATCAGCTTAAGAATTTCACCCTACATCTCAGCTTCAGCGTCCTTCTGGGACTTTTTCATATGGTTTTGTGCAATCTAATCCTGTACAGCATCGACCTTGCTTCCAGCCCTATTTTTGCTCGTTTCATTACTAAATACCTCACAAGCGTTATTCATATTCATCTGCTGACTTATTGGATCATAGTTGCACTGGTTCAGAAAAAGGAATGGTTTGGAAGTAAAAGCAACACAGAAATTGATCGATTTGTTATCAAAGAAAATAAATACACCTCATTTGTGGAACTCGATCAGGTTCACTGGATTGAAGCGTTAGATCACTACCAAAAGCTTCATACAGAGAACGGCTTCTTTATTTACAAGGATTCGATGGCTAACCTTGTAAAACGGTTGCCTGCCGAGAAATTCAAACGTGTTCACAGATCTACAATCGTAAACCTGTCTCAGGTTCAAGGGCTTAGAAAATCAGAAAAGCAGCTATCTATCTCACTTTCGAATGGCCACGAACTTCCCGTTGGTAAGTCGTTTAAATCTGAAGTTCGGTCATTATTCTCCTGACTTTCGCGAAGAAAACCAGATCCTCTACGAATCATCACTGGGCTATCCTATATCACTCTGATCCAAATTCGTTGTTTTGCAGATAATGAAAAAAGCAACGACCTACATTCTCATGATCCCGGTGTTCTTCTCCTGCACTGAGCCAAAGAATCAAAAATACATTGGCGATCTTCAAGCCATCGATCGCTGGCTAAATGAAACAAAGGTGGCTTTCGATGGAGCACCCATTTGGCCAGACGTTCTTGATCAACCAGAAAAAGTAACACTTTCATTTTCCGACGGAGTAGCAGGAAAGCTGATCTTCTATTTGCAGCTGTATAGGGAAACGGAAGATCCTAAATATCTATCTGAAGTAGCGCTGGCAAGTGATTACATTTTAAACCACCTACCGCAAAAGACTGATTCGCTTCAAAAGGTCTTCTGGGCATTCAGTCCATATGGTAATGTGTGTGGTTCAGCCTTCGGCTTGATCGAGGCGTACAAAACAACTGGAAATGGAAAATACAAATCAGGTGCGGAACAAATCATTGACGTCCTTAATCATTTTGCTGTAAATGATGAAGATACAATCTCCTGGGGTCTAGGAAATGATGTCCTTGGAGGATTGGCTGGCACAGGTCTTTTTATGCTCTATGCTGGCGAGACACTAAATCGTCTGGATTTGATAGAGGCTGCAAGTAAGGCTGGTCACACACTTATTTCTCGAGCTAACGATGATATCGGGTTAAGTTGGAAGCGCGGGCAAAACGGCAGGTTCGATCTGCCAAACTTCTCTCATGGAGCCGCAGGAATTGGCTATTTTCTTGCACGACTTTATGAGTCTACCCAAAAAGAGGTCTACCTGGATGCCGCCCTCAAAGCCAATACCTACTTAGAATCCATTGCAAAAACAGAAGAGGGCGTTTTCCTAATTCCGTATGGTTTTCCTGATCCAGGCTGGAGCAGGCCTTTTGACATTGGTTGGGCACACGGCCCTGCTGGAGTAGCTCGATTCTATCGGCAACTATACAATGTAACAGGCAATGAAAAATGGAAAGAAAGAGAACGAGCTTGTCTTCTGGGAATAGTTGCAAGCGGTCTACCAGGCTTACCTGCGAGTGCTGATTTTGGCGAAGAAGAATTTTACCTTGACAATCGATTTGGCATTGGTTCCGTTGCTAGCTTTTTTCTTGACTTTGAGCCTCAAAGAGTGGCGGATCAAACAATGGAAAGGCAGTTGATCGACAAAGTGCTTTCAAAAAGTACCACCAAGAATCAACAAATTTATTGGTCTCAAACTCGTTACAATTTCATGGAAAATGCGGGAGACACAACCGCATTTACCGGCTACTTCTACGGTGCAACGGGATACGGCATGTTGCTACTAAAGGCGCAGGCTAAATTGAATGGAACTGACTTCATCCGGTTTGTGGATGATCCTTATTAATCACAAGTTGCTAGTTTTCAGTTTTCGCTAATCATCTTGGTCTAGATGAATTGCTTCCATCCATGAAAATTTCTTGGCTATCATCTAGCATGTTTTTAGCTTAGGCCAAAATTCCACACAATGAGAACCATTTCTAGCTTCGTGTTTATCATACTCGTTTCCTTTTTGTGCAACGCTCAAAAATTAGATCAGGAAAAATTGGAACAGCTCTCCGCTAAATACGCGAAGTCTTCTTTTCCGATACTGAAGGAAATTTTGAGTATTCCGAACGATGCATTCTATCCGGAGGATATTGAATTGAACATTAAATGGTGCGAAAGCGAATTTGAAAAAAGAGCATTTACGACCACCAGAATAGAAACAAACACAGTACCTCTGCTCCTCGCTGAGCGGAAGGCAAAAAAGGCTAAGAAGACCGTGCTTATTTATCTCCAGATAGATGGACAGCCTGTAGATACATCAAGGTGGTTCCAGGAAAATCCTTACCAACCTGCGTTAAAAATGCAAGATTCCGATGGAAATTGGAATGAAATCCCATGGGATAGAATTGGAAATTATGATGATGATTGGCGTGTCTTCGCACGGTCAGCCTCCGATGCCAAAGGTCCTGTTGCGATGTTTCTTGCTGCGCTTGATGCCATTTCTGAGATCAAAGTAGATCCAAATTTTAACATCAAAGTTATCATGGATTTTGAGGAAGAATTGGGCTCTCCTCGTTTACCAGAGGCGGTAACTAAGAACTCAGAGCTACTAAAATCCGACATGCTTATCATCTTTGACGGCCCAAGACATATCACCAACAAACCAACGTTGACTTTTGGAGCTCGAGGCATTTCAACCATTCAATTGACTACTTATGGACCAATAGCTCCGCAGCACAGTGGACATTTTGGGAATTACGCACCAAACCCAGCACTGAGATTATCAAAGCTTCTAGCCTCCATGAAAGATGATGATGGTCGTGTGACAATTCCGGGTTTTTATGATGGTATCTCAATAGATGCCGAAACTGAGAAGCTTCTTAGGGCTGTGCCTGACAATACAGAACAAATCCGTGATCGACTTCAGTTGGGAAGTGTAGACAAAGTTGGTAGCTACTACCAGGAAGCTATCCAGTATCCATCTCTCAATATTAGAGGCATGCAATCTGGTTGGATTGATGAGAAAGTAAGAACTATTGTTCCCGGCTGGGCTCGCGCGGAGATTGACGTGCGACTGGTACTGGAATCTGACCCTGAGCGGTTGATTTCGCTAATTCGAGACCATGTAAAGAATCAAGGGTACTATGTCACAGATCAGGTTCCAACGAAATCGGAGCGAATGAGCAACGAAAAAGTAGCAACCTTCAACTACGAAGTGTCCTACCAATCTTTCCGAACAGATTTCAATTCAGAAGTTGGACTCTGGCTTCGCAAGGCGCTTCAGCGATCTTTCGATGAGGAGCCGGTTATGATCCGAATGAGTGGTGGTTCAATTCCAATTTCTCCGTTTGTGACAACTCTGGGAATTCCGGCTGTTACTGTGCCGACCGTAAATCGAGACAACAACCAACACAGTCCAAACGAGAATATCCGACTCGGAAACTACAGAGAAGGTATTCAAGCCATGATTGCAATATTGTCGGAGAAGCTGTAGTTAAGACTAGATGTGAATTTTTTCTCCAATAGTTTCTTCATAAAAATGATGGATGTCAAACATTTCCTGGGCTCCTAGTTTTTGTCCAGTTTGTGCCATGAAGTACATGATTGCCGCAAGCGCGGCGAAAACTGGAATAGCCCACAGAACCATGGAGGACATCCCCAGACTCCAACGGGTAAGCCCCCACATACCAACGAAGATGGTCAAAATACCGAGGACCACATAGCCGAAGAAGAATACTGCCCAAAGGGTCGGCTTTGGTCCGTACATTCCTCGAATAATAACTTCTTCTTCCTCCTGCTCGAAGCTCAAATCCAATTGCGGGGACCAGAAATGCTGCTCATCCGGGTGAACCTTAATGTGCAAATGACCAGATAGTTGTGTGGCGATGAATTGCTTTTCATTATCCAGCGCATTCCTAATCTTTGCCTCAATTTGAGATCGTTCTCCGCGCTGTGAATGTTTGAATCGTGGACGAATTCCAAAACTTGACATCGTAATACTATTGTTTCCAGAAAACTAGAATGTTCTCAGGTGGAAATACCTGATGAAAATCAGTCTAAAGCCCCATTAAGAAGATTGTCATAATAGAGATGATGAAGTAGGTCGTAAGTGTCGCGGCCCCCTCATAGTCTTGAGCCAATCGCTGGCCAAGGAACAATGCTACAATGGAAACTGCAGATAGCTGAGCTCCAAGTAGCCCTGTTGAGGCGGTTCCATTCACAATAAGGAAATAAATACCCAGACCACAGAGTACCCCCGAGATTAACTCCAAAAGAGTAATGGTAGGCAGCATCAATCCCACTAAATTCTTAAGAGGGCTACTCCCAAAATGCTCCTTGAGCCAATCAAGATTTCCTTTGTAGTTAAATATCTTGTCAAGTCCTGACTGAAGAAATAGGATGGCCAAAAAGGCGAGGCAAAGTAGTTGTGAAGAGAAAATTGGTGTTAGGTTCATATCAGATCTAGTGGGGTTGGATCCACAAATTATGAAAAAAGAACCTAATAGAGATAGGCCTAACAACAAAAACGGCGAACAAAATGAAAACAGGAGAACAATGCTCCCGCTTCATTGTCCGCCACAACATAAAGATAACGAAGAGTCCCTGAACAATACTCAACAGGATGAATGCCGTGACGATGTCTAATTTCATAGGTATAGCCTAATCCATAAATAAACGATGAAGCGATCACAAATCAAAGTATCAAGTTCACCACAAGGTCGTGAGAAATAGATCGCAAAAACAAAAGACATATATGGGAATACCATTAAAATTGTAAAAATGAATCTTGAAGAATTGGGATATACCTCTGAGCTGGAGGAATTCAGAATCAATAATGATCTATCTTCTTTCGAAGTAGGTAGAGTGATTGCCGAACATCGCGATCGGTTTGATGTAATATCTGAGTCAGGAGTTCTTGATTGTGAGGTCACTGGCAATCTACGATTCACCTCAGAAAGCCGAGAAGACTTACCCGCCGTTGGCGACTGGGTTTCTTACATGGAGTATGATGATAAGGGCCTTATTCACTCAGTCTTACCGAGAAAATCTATAATTAAAAGGAAAGTCGCCGGTCGGTCTTCAGATGTACAAGTTATCGCCACCAATATTGATTATGCTTTGATCGTTCAGGCCGTCGATCGAGATTTTAACCTCAACCGGCTCGAGCGTTACCTGGTGATTTGCAACACTTCTAATTTGATCCCAATCGTCATTCTGAACAAGGTCGATTTAGTAGAGAGCGAACAAAGGGAGGAAATGCTATCAGAAGTGAAAAAAAGAATTGGAGAGGTCTCGATTGTTGAGGTCAGCAACCAACTAGCCGATGGATTTGATCAATTAAGACCTTTGATAAAGAAAGGTCAAACCTACTGTTTATTAGGCTCATCGGGAGTTGGCAAATCAACCATCACAAATGAACTAGCCAACTCTGGAGTTATGCAAACTGGCGAGATAAGCGAAAGTGTTGGTAAAGGAAGTCACACCACCACTCACAGAGAGATTATTCTACTGCCTTCAGGAGCGCTCATTATTGATAACCCTGGTATGAGGGAAGTGGGTATTTCAGATGCAGAAGGTGGTCTCGAAACGACGTTCGCATCTATTTCTGATCTGGCACAGAATTGCAGGTATTCTGATTGCACTCATACCAACGAGTCTGACTGCGCTGTGCTCAACGCACTAGACTCTGAAGAACTAGATCCTGACACCTACAACAGTTTCCTAAAACTCCAAAAAGAACGCGAACACTTTGAGGCAACAACGGTTGAAAAAAGAAGGAAAGACAAAAGTTTGGGAAAGTTGATCAAGAATCATCAAAAACTGAAGAACAAAAACAATCGTTGATTAAGGGTTATTCTTCGTTACTGCTACAACCCATCAGATTTCGTATTGTATCTGACTGTTCTTTCGAAGTAAGTTTTTCGAGCAGGGAAAAAGCAACATCCAAAGCGGTGGAAGGATTCCAACTTGTAATTATATTATCATCAATCACAACTGGTTCATCCAGAACTGTCACTCCAAAATCACGCAATTCTTTTTGACGCACTCTGTTTTTGTTATAAGTTGTTCCATTTCTACTTTTTAAAACACCACTATTCCCTATTGGCAAAGCACCTGTACAGATGGAGGCAATCGTCTTGTTTCTTTCGTCAAAACCCTTAATCACATCAGCGAATCTGTCACTGTACGCCTGATCATAAAAATGAAATTCACCAAAGCCACCAGGTATCGCCAGCGCATCATAGCTGTCAATATCTAAATCATCAACTAGAATATCAGCCACTAGGGTCACTCCAAATGTGCTCTTGATTTCTTTTTGAAAACCACAGATAGTGACTATCGTTGAACCGTCACCCTCCAGTCTGTTCCAGCCCATCACATCGATGAAAGCACTTGCTTCAAAAATTTCAAATCCATTGGCAAGCAGTAGTAATACATTTCTTTGGGCGGTCATATTATTGAAATTAGAGGCCTAAAGTAATCGATGATCACTGTTTCAGCTTCTAATTTCAATAAGTCATAATATTAGATGTAATCTATTCGACAAAATCAACATCGTATGCTTCTGGATGCGAAATTGTCATTTCACCACCAGGCTCAATACTCGAATGATGCGATGCTATTTTCCCGTCCTTGATAACAAAAGAGAATCGCAAGTTTTTATCCTCCTTAAATCCCTGAACATCCCATTTCATCCTGTACTGTCCACTGTCTACTTTCAGGCCATTTACCTTTTGACTCACCACTTGAAATGGCGAAACTTCCAAATTGTCCATTTCGAATAAGTCACGATACAAATCCCTCACTTGATCTTTGTTCGTCCTTATCTTAGTAGAAAAGGCTGGAATCATCATCACATCGTCAGCATATAAACTAACCAACATATCCAGGTCGTGGTTATTGATCGCCTTCGTCCATTTTTCTAAAACAGGAACAGAAGGTTCAGAAATCATATCAACCACTTCCAAAGTACCTTGGTCTGTTTCACTTCGAAATACACTTCGAAACTGATCCGAAATTTCATGTGTGGATTTTCCCATCCTGCGCATGAAAATGTATTGAATAATTCCATGGCTGGCAAGCAGTAATAACAATCCTTCAAATATTCCCAGCTGAAACACCAGGAGCCCGCAGATGCCTGCCATGATCAACGCATATCTTCCTGCTGATCGTACATGCGCAATGTTGGCGACCATCTTCCATCCAGAATAGACCATTATAATTCCCAAGGCATATTCAGGTAGGTGCTCAAGTATCGTTGGAAATAAAACAACGAGCAAAAGAACCAACGAGGTGAATAAATTTGACAGCTTAGTCACTGCGCCTGCTACTGTATTTGTGGTGCTTTTTGCCAGGCCGTCTAGATTCGTCATCCCGCCGAAAAAAGTTGCACCCATATTCGAAATCCAAATCGCAAAAAGACTATTGTTAGAATCTGCCGTTCTTTCCATGGGGTCCATTTTCTCAATTGCCACGTTACTCATCACTTGTTCTATGATATCAATCGTACCAAGCATCAAAGCAAACCCAAGCATTTTGGCTAACAGTATAATCGTTTCCACACTTCCCAGACCATCGAACGTTGGAAGTGGAAGGGAAAGATGAAAGGGCACAGAGTCAATGGAAATTTTGGGTAATGGCAAAAAGAAGCTCAACACAAAACTGGTGGACATGATTACCAAATAGGGCAGCGCCGGCATCTTCTTTTTGTAGTACTTAAATAGCAGTACGAAGAGGACAAACGATATCACGCTCAACACCAACACCACCTCGCGTTCATAGTTTAGCCAGGTACTCGTCTCATGCTCAATGTCATACAAAAACGGGATAAACTTAAGCCCAATTTTCAACCCTACCCCTGCAAGCAGTCCTTCTACCAGGTAGTGTGGAACCACTTGTAAAATGTAGCGCTCCCATTTGTATTTCCATGCAACAGCTTGGAACGTTGCTGTTAATAGGATGACAAAAGGCATGTTGTCAATTCCAAAAGTATGAACACCTAAGGCCAGTGCCGGAGCCAGACCTGCAGCAACACCCGGCATTCCGGTGTAGTTGCCAGGTTTGAACAAATAGGTTACAAAACTTATGACGCCAGCGAAAATCACCGTGTAAAGTCCGGTCATGATCGGATAGTCGGACATTAGGCAAATGCCCACTGTTAATGGAACGGCCATAATACCTGTTACAGTACCGGCAAGAAAGTCTCGACGAAAATATTTTACTGATTCAATCAGTCGTTGATTCATAATAATTTAATTAATCTGTTTTAGAAAATAGAAGAGTGGTGCGAAGAGAGTTCGCATAGAAATTCAGCTGAATTGCTGGAGCAATCAGTCTGACAATAAGAAAAAAACAGATTAGCTAACGGGGACTTTTAGACAGCAGTATAGCAAGTAGAGCGGCGTTGAAGACTTGGTAAGACGGCAGGAGTTTGCATCTTGGTTTGGGTTTCCCAAGCCTCCGCCATTTCGATCATTAATAGACGAATCGAAGAGCGCCAGGTCTCCCCCACCATTGAGAAGGAGTTTGATCCAATCTTTTTCAAACTTTAAACCTTCGCGTAGCTCCTCCTCCTTCTCAATCTCCCTAGCTTCGGCTTCTTCAAGCTCGAAGATAAGTTGACCAGCATCGGAGAGGGTTAAAACTCCGAGCAGGAGAACTACTAAAGAACCAGATATGTACTTATTTCTAAACACAGTTCAACGCAGTTACTGATCAACAGGGATAGCTGGTAATAACAATCTTTATTTTGGAAATTTAATGCAGGACAACGGCATCCATCTCAGTAATCAACTTATCTAATCGGGCAATCAACTTCTCATCCGAAGATGACTCATCCATCGCTATCATGCTCACCGAATTCTTGAAACTGTTTTCCTTGACCAATTCATCCTGATTGGAAAACAGTTCAGCACACCGAAGATGTTCAGTCGCATACTTCATGGCTATCTTGGAAGCAGCATAATTATGCTGCCTGATATAAATTTCAGATTCTTTTAGTTGAGCCAAAGCCAATGAATTGAGTGCGTTCAAAAACGCTTGTTTTACTCTCCCTTCATTTGAATGCTTAGCAGCCAGTTCCTCTTCAAGCAAAACTATATCTCTGATTGCAGCTTCAATGACCTGCTCACTTTCCTTTCCCGCATCCGACTCTAACAAACGCATTGATTCTATGGCTTTTTCCATGTACTCGATGGAAACCTTCTTATCATCTTCGGCAATGTGTTGCATTGCTCTGGTCAGCATATGGTCAGGTTGCACAGCTAATTCATTCGTCATCGGGTGAATCGTTCTGCTGTCCTTTCCAGGGAAAAAGTAAATAATGGAAATGCCACCGATCAGTAACAAGACCATTACCACGTCATTTTTTATCTCTTTCATTATTGCAATTCAAAATTTTGTCAAAAAAACTACGAATACTGATCATATAATATGACTGTAGATATAAAAAAATGTGATATTTACTACAAAAAAATATAACTAAAAGTACAGGTATGAAAATTGAAATAGAGAAATTCGATTTCCAGAGCAATAGAATACTTAGTTCTCTATCAATGATGGATCGTGAGCTGTTCATTCAAACTGGAGATCAGCTCATTTTCAAAAAAAAGAAATTGATCTTCTATGAGGGAGGCATTCCCACCGGAGTCTTTCTAATCCAGGAAGGTCGCGCCAAAATATATAAAACCGGATTGGACGGGAAAGATCAAATTTTCTACATCTACAAAGCAGGAGATCTTTTGGGCTATCATGCACTGTTATGCAATGAACAGTATGAGGATTCTTGTGAAGCTTTGGAAGAGTGCAAAGTACTTTTCGTAAGTGAATCCAAATTCCATAATTTGTTAGAACAAATCCCGAGCCTAAAACTGCTTTTGATTCAAAACATGAGTCATGAGTTTGGGGTTTTAGTTAACACGATCACTGTTCTCGCACAAAAACCACTTCGAGAGCGACTGGCACTTTATCTTATGATACTTGAAGAGAAGTACAGGTCAGATCAACCAGGCATTGTTTTGCCGCGCGAGGATCTTGCAAACATCGTGGGCACTGCACGTGAGAGTCTCGGCAGACTTCTTAAGGAATTCAAAGAAGAAGCATTGATATCGATTGAGAACAAAGAGATCCAAATTCTTGATGCAGCAAAACTTCAAAAGATCGCCAGCTCTCAATACATTTAAATTGATCCACCGACCGTGGTTCAATGCATCTAAAAGATAGACCTACAGGCTGTGATGGCACTATCAATCAATCCGTTTGCCTGCTGCGGATTCTGATGATACAGATGATGAACAGTCGAAATTCCAAGTCCTAAAATCAAAGCCAGCAGTACTACAACCAGCTTTGACTTCAGAATTTGAATTTTCAGTTTAGGAAGGTTTTGAAGATTCATTCAATCGTAATTCTCAGGCTTCAACACTTTTCTTTCCGAGCAACATTCCGCTCGCAAGAATTCCACCTCCAAGGGCAATGTGCAGAAAATTGTCAAGGAAATTGATTCTGATAAATCCTAGCAACATCGCTTCGGTAGCACCACCAAGCCAAATAAATCCGATCACTCCAACTCCCAGGTAGGTGATGCCGAAGACCTT
This sequence comes from Cyclobacteriaceae bacterium, assembly GCA_039961455.1. GTDB lineage: Bacteria > Bacteroidota > Bacteroidia > Cytophagales > Cyclobacteriaceae > Ekhidna. The sequence goes on from JBDVJN010000071.1 coordinate 26,550, forward strand.
CATGAACATGATTTGAGAGGCCTCATCTCTCATCATGAAGATGAAGAAAGCTACTGCTGTAACAATGTGCACCATGTTATGTGCAAAATTGGTCTCAAATAGAGCTCCAGAGCCCACAACCGGATTCGGAATAAATCCAATAATTCCAGCTGCAACAAAGGCAATAGCCCAAAACAAAGATGTGTTCTTTACACTCATACTATTAATGTGTTTGTTATAACGCAAAGATGATTGGAGGTAGGAAAGTACTGTTTACAAAAACTGCTACTTTGATGGTACATTTTGTCAGGAGAGGAAAAGGTGCATGCGCTGTACCATGCCAATGCACATCTTTCTAGCTTCTATACCTTCTCAGTGCTTACCACTTTCTTAAGCGAAACTGCATTGATACAGTAGCGCAATCCGCTCGGTTCCGGGCCGTCCTGAAAAACATGTCCAAGATGAGCATCGCATGTATTGCAGACCGTCTCGACTCTGATCATTCCAAACGACTTGTCAGAATTGTATGCAATTGCATTGTCTTTCGCTGGTTGGGTGAATGATGGCCACCCAGTACCGCTATCAAATTTTTCGTTCGCATCGAATAGCAGAGTGTCACAGCAAACACAACCATATCTCCCCGGCTCAAACAGGTTACACATATCAGAGCTATGTGGTCTTTCAGTTCCTTTTAGCCGGGTAACTCGGTATTCTTCATCAGACAGCTGATTTTTCCACTCTTCATCAGTTTTTACCACTTTTCTATCAGGCTCAAGGTTGCCCTCTTTGGCCAATCTTAAAACTTCATTCCAATTCAACATCTTATTTTTTATACCGTTAATTATAAAATAATATTTCTAGTTCAATTCTATGCTTCAAATACTTCCTATTCTCTGTAATTACTATTAACGAGTTTAGAAAGCAAATAAGTTCGTCGTTTGAAGCTTCATGTTGTAATCCAGGCTACATAAATATACAATATTGCTTCTGCTGAAGCGTAGATTGCGACATAAACAACTTGGCATCAGGGAGATTTGATAACTTGTACTATTGACCAATCACAAGTAGAACCTAATAAAGGATATGATGGAGAAATTTGATGCAATCATTATCGGAACAGGTCAGGCAGGCCCTTCGATGGCTGCTCGATGCGCTGCCGCAGGAATGAAAACCGCAATCGTAGAAAAGGACAAATTCGGAGGCACCTGTGTCAACGATGGGTGTACTCCTACCAAGACGATGGTAGCCAGTGCGCGCGCAGCACACATCGCAAGGCGAAGTGGAGAGTTTGGTGTTAATATCAGTGGCGACATTTCGATCGACATGAAAAAAGTGAAGGAGCGAAAGGACACAATCGTTCATCAATCAAACAGCGGGGTGGAAAAATGGATGAAAAACACTGAAAACCTAACCGTCTTTGAAGGCCATGCTCGCTTCAAAAATAACAACACCATCGAGGTCAATGGTCAAGAGCTTGAAGCTGATAAAATATACATCAATGTAGGAGGTAGAGCTCGTGTGCCAGAAGGTTATGAAGGGCTCGATGTGCTTACCAATACCTCAATCGTAGATTTGGATTTTGTTCCTGAACACTTGCTGGTTGTAGGTGGGAGTTACATCGGGCTAGAGTTCGGTCAAATGTTTCGCCGGTTTGGAAGTGAGGTCACGATTATCGAAACTGCCGATCGTCTGGTGAAACGGGAAGACAAGGACATTTCCCAAGGAATTCTGGATATCCTTGAAAACGAGGGAATCAATGTTAGGCTAAATGCCAGCTGTTTAAGTGGGAAAATGGAGGATGACAAAGTGGTAGTCGACGTAGACTGTGCAAGTGGTGACCGAAGAGTTGAAGGATCTCATTTGCTATTGGCAGTAGGACGTGTTCCAAATACTGATGATCTTGGTCTAGAGAACACCGACATCAAGATGAATGACCGTGGTTTCATCGAAGTGAACGATCACCTTCGAACCAATGTAGAAGGTGTTTGGGCACTTGGCGACTGCAACGGACAGGGTGCATTTACGCATACCGCATACAATGATTTTGAAATAGCAGCTGCTAATCTATTTGACAATGATCCTCGAAAAATGAGTGACAGAATTCCATGTTACGGGCTATATATTGATCCAGCATTGGGAAGAATTGGAATGACGGAAGAGCAGGTTAGGGCGTCAGGAAGAAAAGCGCTGATAACCACTCGCACCATGCAGCGCATTTCCCGAGCAAGAGAGAAAGGAGAAGCTCAAGGGTTTATGAAAATTCTCGTTGATGCTGAAAGTAAAAAGATACTTGGAGCCTCGATCCTTGGAATCGAAGGAGATGAAATTATTCACTCACTTCTTGATATCATGTATGCGGACGCACCGTACACCGTCATCTCACGAGCTGTTCACATTCACCCTACGGTTTCTGAATTGATCCCTACTGCACTTCATGATTTAAAACCACTCGTTTAATGCCAGAAACTCTCAAATCCAAAGAAGCATTTCCAGACTTTGAACTACCCGATCAAAACGGGAAGCTCAGGAGATTATCTTCATTTACGCAGCAAAGTGAGGCAGATCGGCGATACGGATTTAAGGATGGTTATCCCCTAATCGTGGTTTTCTCACGAGGATTCTTTTGTCCGCGAGATCAACAACAGTTTCGTAACCTGGTCGAATTTCAAGATGAATTGAAGGTTAATTTCTGCAATCTCGTTTCCGTAAGCGCAGATGACCATACAGTCTCCTCGGCCTTCAGGTCTGGACTTGGTGCCAATTGGACTTTCTTCTCAGATGTTGAAAGACGGGTAATCAAACAACTCCATATTCTGGACGAGACAGAAGGAGAATATGCCTATCGATCCCTTCCCTACACATTTGTTCTCAAACCAAATCTTGAGGTATACAAAGTGTATAATGGTTGGTATTTTATTGGAAGGCCTACGATCGAAGAATTGAGGCAAGATCTTCGTGAAGTAATGCAGCAAATGGATTACTACTCCTACGAGGCTTTCAATACTGAACACGTCAGGAAAATCCGAATTCCACAACAGACGTGGCTAAACGAACGAGATGGTAGTTCACCTCAATTAAATGGTGTGATTTCTTCCTTCAATCTTAAAACAGGAAACGGATTCATCAAGGCTGAACAAACCGATGAACCCATTTTTTTCAACTTCACAGCAATCCCTGGTGAAGGGTATCGTACAATTCGGGAGGGAACTCAAGTAACCTTTGAACTCGTGGAAACGCATACAGGAATATCAGCTACAAATGTGGTTGTAGACACTAGATAGAGATCTGTGATTTTTTTCTAGGTTAAGAACTCAACTTCCCCCGTATCCAAACTATAGAATGCAGGTACAATTTTTACCTTTCCAGAATTTACTGCATCTGCTATGATGCTGGATCGATTTTTCAGTTCTTCTGCATTAAGCTCAGCATTCTTTTTCACTACGTTGTCAACAGGCGAACCGTCCGGCGAAGCAGCAATCGCAGGAGCAACATGTGCCAGTAGATGGTTTAGATTGTAGCCATTGTCTCCTCCTCCAATGGCAGCAGTAACAGCTCCACAGCTCTGATGGCCGAGGACGACAATCACCTTGGAACCAAGATGAGCAACGGCATACTCAATGCTAGCGATTGAAGAAGTATTAGCTACATTTCCAGCAACTCTGCATACAAAAATTTCTCCCAGCCCCGTATCAAAGGCAAGCTCTGGAACAACTCTGCTATCTGCACAGCTTAAGATGATTGCATCGGGCGCTTGGCCTGATGTTAGGTCGCTTCTTCTTGAACTATCCTGCAATTTACTTTCCAACCCATCTGCTACAAATCGACTGTTTCCAGCTTTGAGTCTATCTATGATTTCGTCTATTCCCATCTTTGTTTATTTTTTTTGGATAACCCTAAAAATAGTCCAGATTGTTCTATTTCAAGGTGTTGATCATGGGATTTTAGTTAATCATTCTCGAAACCTCGTCTCAAGCCCCAATCAAGTCTTTCTAATCATTATTTGCAATGCAACCCTCTTACAGCCAGAAGCATCTCAACGTAGAACCAAAAAAAATTACGATGAGTACTGAACCTAACACTGCACATGAAGTCCCAAAAATTAGACTCTACCTCATGAGGGCACTTTATCTTCTTACATTCATTAGTTTAACTTATGATAATTGGTCTACCATTTTCTTTCCCACAGAGCAGCTTGATACGCTTTCTGGGGTAGCCATCAGTTTTTGGGCTTCATATGGTTTGTTGATGGGATTGGGAGTTAGATATCCTTTAAAAATGTTACCATTGATTTTGCTTCAACTTTTCTACAAAGCTGGTTGGCTTATCGGTACTTATCTCCCCGCTAAATCAGCAGATCTTCTTAATGAAGATCTCGAAGCCTTTTACTGGATCTGCGTAACTGCTGTCATAGTTGACACGCTCGTAATACCCTGGGGCTATGTATGGAGGACTTATGTTCTTGACTTTGTGAATTTCAGAAAACCCCAAACGATATGAAAATCGATCTCTAACTAAAACTCAGTTAAGGGAGAACTGGACGCTGCCCAAGTAAATAGTCAGGACAATTACGTAAACAGTAATTCCGAGGATCATCTTACTCGAAAATTTTGGTGTTTGGATTGGTGCCAAGTTAAAAGCAACAACCATCATCAATAGAATCAATAGTCCTATTGGAAAAAACGTTTTGCCAACAAAACTTTCGAATAAAAAAGCAAGGGACACAATGAGGCCAGTATTATCAACGGCCAAGCCAGTGTAGGTTTTACCACCTGTAAGACCGTACATGTTAAAATAGCTTAGACGAATTGCACATGCAGCAATAATGGCAAACGCTCCCGGTATAAACCAGGAATTGTAATCGGCATAGCTTAACAGAATAATGGATGGTAAAACTCCAAAACTTACAATGTCGATTAGAGAATCAAGTTGTCCACCAAAATTTCTATCCTCGGACGTTCTCCCTTTTATTTTCCTGGCTACAAATCCATCAAGCAAATCAAAAAGTACTGCCCAAGCCCCACAAATCACAGCGAAATAAAATAGATTTTGTATCGCGAAGTAGATACCTAGCAAAGCACTTAGCAACCCAAGGAGTGTGCAAATGTTTGGCAGGTCTAGTATAAAGTCAATCATACTCTTTTGACTGTATGAGTTGACTACCTTCAAAGGATTTAGGCCATTATGGTCAATAGCAGGCTTTAGATTAGTAAGAGCCTTGTGCTGTTTAAGCGTCTCCATATTGAGTCTTTTAAGTATTTAGCGAAAGAAAAATGTGTCGGCAAACCATCGTAAAATGATGCCACTAACTGGATTTAAGCAATTAGCAAGACTGGAACTTTATCTCAATGAAAAAAGACAACTCTGTTGACTTAAATGATACTGCCGTGAATAGGCTGTCAACAAAATGATAGTGTTAAACTGAAATCGAAAGATGTTAATCTCTACGCGAAGGTAACGATTTTAATGTTCCCGTTAATTTACAGGCCTCACAGGGTACTAGTTTTCAGGTTTAGCACACCTAATCAGACACAACCAGAACTCTCTTTTGTACCTCTCGAGAATACGTTTGTAGAAGTAGAACCATAGCATTTACTAAGCTCTTCTTAGCTCCATATTCGTCGAAGATAGTTAGCGGCATTTTTATTGCAAATACTCTTAATGATGTTAAGAGAAATATCCTCTGAGAGAACTTCCACTATCGAAGGATAGCAGGCTGCTGTCTCCTGCCCTTGATGGTAAAAGGGCTCTCTTGCTGGATCTGGATGACTGCCTGTGTGAAAGTAGTCTGCGCCGAAACAGATGGAATTAGCCCCGCCAATTTCTATCCCGTGAGCGATATGATCATAAATCGCATTTGGATCTTTATCGTTTAAAAAGGCGCGAACGAAATTTACTCCTATCAAACCTTCTTTTTGAATAATCTCTTTCGCGAGTTCATCGGGCAGATTCCGTGGGTGAGTGAAAACTTCCCTGTAGTTTGAGTGGCTAGCAAGAACCGGAATATCCAGGTTGTTTTTTGAGATATGGTCAAGGATACCATAAGCCAATGCATCACTTGTGTGCGAAAAATCTATGGCAATCTTTCTTCCATTGATGTAGTCAAGTAGGACTCTTCCATCATCCTTTAAACCTGCGTCACTATAGTTCCCTCCACCAAATCTGTTCTCCGTGTGATGGGTCAGACCGATGTAAAGTACCCTCTCCGTATTGGAAATGATTCTCTCCAAGTTCTTGAAACTCTCCTCCAAAGGTTGATCCTCCTCACAGAGCCCTGAAGCATTCTCAATTGAAGCTAGAATGCCGATTTTGGGAGAATCTGAAATTGTGGCCAAGTCATCCACCTCCTCCACCAAGGTAAAATCACTTGCATGCTGATCCAAAAGGTTCTTGAAGATTTCACTCTGTTTCAACGCAGATACTACGCTTCCATTTTCTGTTGCAGTGTAAATCGCCAGCACTTGGAGGCCTACACCTCCTTCTCTCATCGCAGGAATAGAGCAGCCGATATCCTCAGTTTTGAAAGGATCTGCATTAGGAACACTCTCCAGATAGGAAAGCAAATCACAGTGGAGGTCAACAATTGGTTGCTTTAGACTAGTATCAATATTCATATTTTAGTCGCACTTAATTCTTAACAAGAAAGTTAATCACGTATTCATGACGTTGACCAATCGCATCAATTCGCTATTGATTGGCTTAGATTTAGAAATGGCTAGCTTGAAACTTGTGTAGACAATCTTGTCGTTTATGATTCCAGCCATAACATTTAATTTCCCATCAACCAGTCCTTCGACGGCAGCAAGTCCTAATCTTGAAGCCAAAATTCGATCGTGAGATGTTGGTGATCCGCCTCGTTGCAAGTGGCCAAGCGTAGACACACGGATGTCAAGTTGTGGAAGTTTCTCGGATACGCGATTGGCGATTACATGTGCGTTTCCTTGCTCGTCACCTTCAGCCACAATGACGATTGCTGAAGTCTTTTCCTTGTCGCGTCCTTTATTGAGCGTATCAATCACATCCTGAATCGTTGTAGAAGTTTCCGGCACCATCACCAACTCCGCCCCTCCACCAATACCACAGTGAATAGCAATGTATCCTGAATGTCGACCCATTACTTCGATGAAGAATACCCGGTCATGCGAATTAGCGGTATCTCGAATTTTATCAATCGCCTCAAGCGCGGTATTTACCGCAGTATCAAATCCAATCGTATAGTCCGAACCAAATAGATCGTTGTCAATTGTGCCGGGAGCACCCACCGTCGGAATGCCATGCTCTTCGTAAAAAATATTAGCTCCAGTAAAGGTTCCGTCTCCGCCAATAGCAACCAATCCATCGATGTCCTTTGCTTGCAATTGCTCCAAAGCTCTTTTCCTTCCTTCTTTCGTCATGAATTCTTCGCTACGAGCAGACTTTAGAATCGTCCCACCCCGCTGAAGGATATTGCTTACGGAATGAGACTTCATCTCATAGATGTCGCCGTTTATAATTCCATTGTATCCATATTTAATTCCATAGACGTTCAACCCCAGACTGAGTCCGGCTCGGACCGCAGCTCTGACGCAAGCGTTCATTCCAGGTGCGTCCCCTCCTGATGTAAAAACTCCAATATTTTTCATTGACTACTTTCCAAATTGACTTCTCTATCTATGTATTTCCAAACAAGACTTGATGCTCCCAAAATAGCAGCATCGTCATCCTTTAAACCTGAAGACTGGAGTTGTATTTCCTTATCAAGGAACAATGGTAATAGATTAAGATCCATGTTTTCCTTAGTCGGATTGAAAATATGAGCTCCTGCTCTTGACAAGCCACCTAACAAAAATATAGTCTCAGGATCTGTATGCACAATAAAATCTGCGAGTTTAGTTCCCAGGATTCTACCTGTATAGTCAAACGCTTCAATGGCTACTTTATCACCCTTCGTCGCAGCCTGAGCTACTTTTTTGGTTGTAAGCTCTCCAAAACTGATGGATCTAAGAACACTTTCTCTTGTTTTATCAGCAAGTAATTCATAGACAGTTGTTCGAACACCAGTTGCACTTACATACGTTTCCAAGCAGCCTATCTTACCACACCCACATTTTCTCCCATTTGCATCTACCAGGGTATGCCCTAACTCCCCTGCAAAACCATGCTTACCATGCACCAATTCGCCATTCGCGACAATCCCCCCACCAAGACCTGTTCCTAGTGTAATTACTAGAAAATCCTTCATCCCCCTAGCTTTTCCAAAGGTCATTTCACCCAATGCAGCGGCATTTGCATCGTTGGTAACAACACACTTTTTTTCAAACACGCGCTCAATCTCTGCAGCGAAATCCGAGACACCAACCCACGGAAGATTTGGAGGGTATTCAATTGTTCCTTTGTAGAAATTGCCATTGGGGGCACCAACTCCTATTCCCACTACTTCTTCCAGAGAATGGATCCGCCCCACTTGTATTTTTAATTCCTGAATAAACCCTGAAAAGTCCAGATAACCTTGCGTATTTATCTTCGATTGGACAATGACATTTCCTACACGGTCAGTGATGCCAAATTTTGAATTTGTACCACCAACATCTACGCCTAGTGCCAGTTGTGTCATTTTGATCTAATTTTCGTTCAGCACAACTTCTCCAAAAACCATATTGACTTCAAGTACTACGCTGTTGTCTACATTTTCTGCCCAAAATCGAAGGGTAGATCGATCAACCTCCTTGGCATTAGATGGGATTTGGACTTCGATGCCCTTTTCAGTCTGAGTTACAAAATCAGAAGTAAGCAGCATATTTTCCCAAAAAACATAAAACCCATTGGCCTTCTCCAGAGAAATCAGGACTTTGTTTTTAGAAGATGAGACAATGCTCAAAACCGGTGATTTCCGAACATTGGTACCAGGAATTTCCAAGAGAGAATTCCACCTACCATCCCGACTAACAGAGTCTTTATTGTAAGGATCAAGCATCTCCTTCCCATCCACGAGCAAGCGATATTCATATTTCCCAGGTCTTAGCAGGAGATAATCTGAAAAAGCTTTTCCATTCCTGTTCTTATTTAGAACCAAGTCTGGCTTCCAGTTATTAAAATCCCCGATCACCTTAACTCCACTAGCATCTCCAATGTATAGAAAATTGTGAAGTTTCGGCTTTGTCCGTTTCAATAAAATGCTTTCCGGAATACCATTCTCCCACATATTTAGCACATACAATGGTTTCTTAGGTCGTCCAAATAGCTGAATGTTAGAATTATCTACCTGATAATTGAAAGGCCCGTCAGTAGTGAGGGAATCTATTCTAGACGGATCACCTGAGTAGGTACTCATCGGTATACTTGTTAGCTCCAATTCCAATTGCACTGGTTCCGCATCTAACTTGATTAGTGGAGGATCTAGCACCTCAATTCTCCTTTCTGAAGGATCAGCGCAAGTCGACAGCAGAGCAACAGTTACTGCGGTCAAAAAGGGATTAGATCTTGATATTCTATTTTTAAAACTCAACCTTTACTGGAATTTTGGTTCAAAATAAAGAATTAATAATAGTTACTACAGAATAACGATTTTTGTATTGATTCATATTAAACGGCGTCATGAAAAACAGGTATTTCCGTTACATACTCCGACACTTTGTTATCTGGAACATCGCCTTCATCTTCTGGGGGCTGATGCGCGAGTTCGGACAGGAGGTTGTCCAGGATTTTGACCCAATCACATTTTCCCAGCGTTTACGCCTGCATCTTGTCATTGGCATTGTATCAGGATTACTTTTTGGAAGTCTGGATTACTTTATTGAGAGAAAAGTATTTAAGCATGTCTCCCTGGGCAAGGCGATGTTGATTGGATTAACCTCTTTTACTGTTGTTGTTCTACTACTGCTCACATTTGCGATGCGAGCCTTTACAAGAATTGCGGGGCTCGAGTTTAATTGGGACACCTACAGTGACTTCATGTTTTCCAACGAAATGCTGTTGTTGGTTTTTTACTTTTTCCTAATTGCTTTTCTAGCAGATATCTTCAAACAAATTGACAAAAAGTTAGGCCCTGGAAATTTGTGGCGAATGATCATCGGCAAGTTTTACCAACCAAAAGAAGACGAACGAATATTCATGTTTCTAGACCTTAAGAGCTCCACATCAATTGCGGAAAAAATAGGTCATATTAAGTACAGCAAACTGATTCAGGATTGCTTTAAGGATTTGCATGTAGTAGAAAAGTATCATGCGGAAGTCTACCAGTATGTGGGCGATGAGGTAGTTCTTACTTGGTCGCGGGAAATTGGCTTAGCAGATTCGAACTGCCTACGTGCTTTTTTTGAATTCAGAAAAAAGCTAGTTGACAAGGCAGACTATTACATGAAAAAATACGGTGTGATACCTGAGTTTAAAGCAGGATTGAATATTGGGAAAATCGTGGTGGCAGAAGTTGGAGAAATAAAAACGGAAATTGCTTATCATGGTGACACTATAAACACGGCGGCAAGAATTCAGGAACAGTGCAACATATTGAAAAGAAGTCTTTTGATCTCAGAAAAGCTTAAAACAAGCCTTATGTTGGACTCTGGTTTCGCAAGTGATCATGTGGGTGACATTTTACTAAAAGGAAAAAGTAGCAAAGTCAATATTTATAGCGTAGATGTCTCCAGAGCTTATTCTTGAGTAGTCACATACTTCAAAATCTCAATCACCTGATCCTCGCTTCTTGCCACTGCCATCGCTTGAGCATCCACTTCCTTTAGTGCATGTGTGAAATCCTCTGGGTGAATGACAATATAAGGTTTGTTCAAAGCTGCTGAAACCCCGGCATCAAAGGCTGCATTCCACTGTCTGTATTTCTCCCCAAACTTGACTATCACTAGATCAGATTTTTCAATGTTCGTCTTTATTCGTATACTATTGACTTTGGCGCTCTTGTGATCCTTCCAAAAGGACTGTTCCTCTGCTCCTAGTATATCACCCGCATCATCAGATGCACTGTGTGTAACCACTGGTGTTAAGAATTCGATCGGAAGATTAAGTTTCTCTGAACCTTTAACAATCGCATCCCTCCAATCGGAATGAATCTCTCCAGATAGATAGACGGTAAGTTTCATGTAGTCGTATTTTGCAGTTCAAGCCTAATACAAAATAAAAACACTTTCAGTTCTCATTCATACTTTTACCAGATGCATTCAATAACAACAAGACCTGCCGTCATAAAAGATGTACCTACTCTTCATGAATTTGAACAAGGAATAATTGAGGCAGAGCGACCATTTGATTCTTCATTGAAAGAGGGAGAGTTTCATTACTATAATCTGATAGAATTGATAGAATCCCCTGAAGCTGAGGTTGTAGTTGCCTTACTTGATAAGGAAATCGTTGGGTCAGGGTTTATTCAGATAAAAGAATCAAAACCTTACAGTAAATATAATCTGCACGGCTACATTGGACTGATGTACGTTAAGCCAGCTCATCGAGGCAAAGGCATTATTCAGCTTGTGACCGACTCGCTGACCTCCTGGAGTAATTCAAAAAATATTAAGGAAGTTCGACTGAAGGTTTACGACGAAAATTCATCGGCGGTTCGAGCTTACCAGAAAGCCGGTTTTATGAAGGATTTAGTTGAAATGAGATTAGAACTGTAGACCAGTGATTTAAATCAAATGTGCTTATGAGTTAACTCCTAACTCCCCCTTTTGATGTCTCATACCTTGGTATACAGATATGAGCACAGAAACTAATAAAATTGAAAAAGTAAACAACAGGAAGGGTTCATCAGGCTTTAAGCTTTCCGCGAAAGATTTGAATCTGATTAATACCCCCGGAGGTATCAAAAGACTCTTGAAGGAAAAAAATCAAGACCTTGACCATATCCTGTTCAACCTGAATTACGAGAAGGAGATTGAAGAACTCCAGATCGAATTGGTCAAGTTGCAAAGAGACGTCCAAATCAACAACCGAAGAATAGCAGTGATTTTCGAAGGTCGTGATGCTGCCGGAAAGGGTGGAAATATTCGGCGATTTATAGAACATTTAAATCCCCGAACTCAGCGTGTAGTTGCACTCAACAAACCCACAGAAGTAGAAAAGGGTCAGTGGTATTTTCAACGTTATGTCGACACCCTTCCAAATCCTGGTGAAATCACTTTCTATGACAGAAGTTGGTACAACAGGGCTGTAGTCGAGCCGGTTATGGGGTTTTGCACAAAATCTCAGTACAAGACTTTCCTAATGCAGGTGCCTGAGTTTGAACATATGCTTTATGAAGATGGCATAGAAATAATCAAATTCTGGTTATCAATTTCCAAGGATGAGCAAAAAAGACGATTTGACTCGCGAAAAGATGATCCACTCAAACAATGGAAGTTGAGTCCCATAGACGAAAAAGCGCAAGAGCATTGGAATGAGTACACTAAGTACAAAAAAGAAATGTTCTCCCGCACCCATACTTCATACAGTCCCTGGATCATCATCGAGGCAAATAATAAGAAAAGGGCCAGGCTAGAGACTATGCGGTATGTTCTCAACCACCTAAACTATGCTGGAAAAGAGCAAGCTAAAATTTCACTACTCCCCGATCCGGAGATTGCACGTCGCTTTCATAGGTCTGGAGTATCAAGCGATTAACAATAAATTATAATAACATGAAACGACGAGAGAAAGTATCACAAATCATGACAACCGAAGTTCAAACGGTTGGTATCAACAACTCTTTGCAAGACGCCAATAACCTGTTCTCCAAACATCGTATTCGTCATATACCGGTTGTTTCCGGTGAGAAATTGATAGGCATTCTAAGCCACACAGACATTCTCCGAATCAGCTTTGGAAATACGTTTGGCGATGAACAACAGGGTGGTGATGAGGCAATTTTCGATATGCTCTCGATCAATCAGGTGATGAAACACAGTCCGGTTACGGTCTCACCGGATGATACATTGAAACAGGTCGCTGAATTACTTGCCGAGAAAGAATTTCATGCCTTGCCTGTAGTCGACAATGAGAAATTGGTTGGGATCATCACAACAACAGATATCATTAAGTATTTCCTTGAGCAGTACTGATCCAATGAAATAAACTGCATTTCCTAAAACCATATTGCAACAATTACTGTTCTAATCCATGAGCATCCAAAAACGATCATGGCAAAAAAAACAGTGACCAAAAACAGCATACAAAAAAGTTACCAAGATTATCTCCTCACAGAGGGGAAAAGTCCTGCGACAGTAAGAGTCTTCACAAACTATGCGAAAATTTCCGATGAAGACTTCTACAAGGTATTTGGAAGTCTGAATACGATTGAGTCATCAATTTGGAAGGATTATTATATTAAGACTTTCAATGTCCTTCAAAAGGATAAAGACTTCGAATCCATGAACGGGCGTGAGAAGCATCTTTCATTCCTCTTCACATTGCTAGAAGTCATCAAGAGCGATAGATCGTACATTTTGCTTCGAATGAAACCCAGTCTTCGGGAAATTCAAAATGCAGTTCCAAGGTATTTAGCTGAGACACGTAGGATTGTGATAGATAGTGAAATTGATTGGGTAGAAGCTCCGTCTTTTATTCCGGAAAAGGGTTTGAAGTTTGCAAAATCGGGATACAAAAACATTCTCTGGCAACACAGCATGGCAATGATTCACTTTTGGACAAAAGACGATTCGGCTAGTGCAATCGACACAGATCTTTTCATTGAAAAATCAACTCGCACATTGTTCGATGTTGGAGAGCTTCCAGCACTGGACTCAGTCATTGATCTGGGGAAATTTTTTCTACAAAAAATGGGCTTTGCAAAAGCCACTGCATAAATGTCAAAAGAACTCGATCGAATACCTATCAGTAAGGTTCAGCGAGCCAGCAAGTTTGTGGCTGCAGGTGCTAAAGTTGGAGCTAACTATGTTAAAGCATACAGCAAAGCTGCAATCAACGGAAAACTGAACAAGGAAGAATTAGACCAGGATAATGCCAGCGACATCTACAACTCATTAAGTGAGCTAAAAGGCAGCGCACTGAAAATGGCTCAACTTCTAAGCATGGATCAAAACGTACTCCCAAAGGCCTATTCGGACAAGTTCGCGATGGCACAGTACAGCGCTCCACCCCTTTCGTATCCGTTAGTCAAAAAGACATTCCGAGAAAATTTTGGTAAGGATCCTATTCAACTGTTTGATTCCTTTTCCCGATCGGCAAGCAACGCTGCGTCGATGGGTCAAGTTCATAAAGCCGAAAAAGACGGTCAGCAGCTAGCTGTTAAAATTCAGTATCCTGGTGTTGCAAATAGCATTAAGAGTGACTTAAAACTTGCTAAACCATTTGCACTGAAGTTGATGAAGGTGAAGGGTAAAGAAGTGGAGCCTTACATGAAAGAAGTAGAAGAAAAGCTATTGGAGGAGGCGAACTATGGTCTGGAATTGGAGCAATCCATGGATTTTGCAGAGAAATGCAAGAACCTCCCAAACCTCTTTTTCCCAACATATTTTACCGAATATAGTGCTCCTCAAATCTTAACAATGAGTTGGTTGGACGGCGAACCCATCGGTGAATGGATGAAGCGAGATCAGTCCGAGGAAGCTCGAAACAAACTTGGGCAAACGCTGTGGAACTTCTACATGTTCCAGATGCACGAATTGCGAATGATGCACGCAGACCCGCACCCGGGAAACTTCATTATCAACGACAATAAATTGGGTGTAATTGATTTTGGCTGTATCAAAAAGATACCTTCAGGCTTTTATAAGGCCTATTTCGAACTTGCCAGCCATAAGGTTCTCCAGGACCCGGGCAAGGTAGATACCCTGTTCAAAGAACTTGAAATCATCAGATCAAGTGATCCTGAAAAAGATAAGAAAGTTGTGAGCGGAATGTTTACCGGTTTAATTCAATTGCTCTCTCGTCCCTTTAATCAGGAGAAATTTGATTTTGGTGATGATTCTTTTTTCACCGAAATCTACCAGATGGGTGATTTGATATCCAAAGATCCTGAGATGAGTAGATTGCAAGCCAGAGGCTCAAGGCATTTTATCTATTTCAATAGAACCTTCTTTGGTCTGTACAATATTTTGAATGCGTTGAGAGCCAAGGTAGATACGTCAGAGACCAATCACTACCTGAAACTTGCGTCGTAGTGGTCTTAGCGCACAAAAATTCGCTTCTGGATATTTTGGTCCAAGTCGTCATTCAAGATTTTCAGAAGATAAACACCTGTCTTCAGAGATCTTAGATCAATTTCCATTTTAGAACCAGACAATATCGGATGTATTGAAACTTGCCTACCGTCAACGGTATGTAAAGAAATTTCTGGTTTACTGAAGTCGACACCATCAAGATCCAAAAACAACATTTCCGAAACCGGATTTGGGTAAACCTGTACATTACTTTCAGCATCAAACAGTCCGAGCGGAACATCATTTAAGTTGATGGTGACATCCACGGTCGTAACTCCTCCGTTTCCGTCATCTGCTTGCACCACTAGTGAAAAACTGGGATTCACTGCAAAATCCAGTTGATCTTTATCAGCCACTGTAAGCGTTCCGGCTATAGGGCTAATCGCAAAGGCACCCAAATCATTTCCCGAAATAATGGAATATGTAAGCTCATCACCATCCGGGTCCGTAGCTGTCACCGTTCCAACTCGTGTACCATTTTCGCTATTCTCATCGAGATAGAAAATAAGTGATATGTCCGGGGGAGTTTGAGCAGCGAGACCAGTGCTAAGAAGGATAAGGACTGCACCAAGTAGATTTTTCATTGTCTTTTCCATGTTAATCATCTTATCAGTATATTTTTTGTTACGAAGCTTTCTCCGCTTTGAAGCTTCAATACATAAATTCCAGCGTCTAAATTGACCAAGTCAATCTCAATCTTTGAACCAGACCCAGATGTGACTCTTGAAGGCAACGTGACCCGACTTCCACTCATTGTGAATAAACTTACTCCAAGGTTGTTTCCTGTTGATTCCGTTAACTCGATAATCAAGGTTTCGTGCGCAGGATTTGGATAAATACTAACCTGCTCAGCTAAATCATCGATTCCAAGTGGGTTCTCATCAACTATATTATTCAGGTTAATGGTAATAGAAACCATAGTTCCCACATTGCCATCATTACCTTCGACGGTCAGATCAAAGGATGGTGTAGTCTCGAAATCCAATTGATCTTGAGAAGCCACCGTAATTATTCCGGTACTGCTACCTAGCGCAAAAGCATTGTTTGTATTTCCTGAGAGTATCGAGTATGTCAGAGGTTCGGCAACTTCTCCATTACCAGTTCCAAAAATGGCACCAACGCGTGTTCCGTTGCTGCTGTTTTCGTCAATGTAAAAGACAAAGGAGATATCTGGCGGATTATTCACAATTGTATTTTCATACCACGCGATTTTGTCATCAAAACGCGAGGCAGATAGCACATCCATGTCTCCATCGGAATCCATATCCGCTGCATATACATCAGAAGCTAAATCGGCATTTGTGGTGACAGATTGTCTTGTAAAGCTTCCCGATCCGTTATTGAGGTAGAGCGCAATCTCATCCTGTAATTCATGGGTCGCTAGTACGTCCATGTCGCCATCGCCGTCAATATCCGAGGCATAGACTTCCTTTGGCTGAGACTCAGCCGACCCTATCTCATGTTCGGTGAAATTCTCATTACCATCATTTTCAAACCATCCAAGAAAGTTCAGAGATCCAACCATTAAGATATCTACATCTCCGTCTCCATCCATGTCGGTTGCATACGTATCTTCCTGTCTCAAAGAAACATCTGATATGAGATGTTCCGTGAAATTCTGGTTTCCATCGTTTTCAAGCCAAAGTAGTTTATTAATAAAAACCGTTGTAAATGCAGCAACCGAAGAGGTAGCAACAATGTCCATATCACCGTCTTCATCCACATCTATCGGGTATGCACCTGTACCATTTATACCGGGGATAACATGATCCGTGAAATTCTCAGAGCCGTCATTTTCATGCCACGTCAGGCGACCATTTGTTGGTCCGGTCGGTCCGTATGATGTAGAAAGCACATCCTGATCTCCATCTCCATCCATGTCAACAGTATACACTTGTGAAGGCGTGCCTGCTGTGGAACTGACTACTCTTTCAGTGAAATTCTGATTTCCGTCATTTTCAAACCATAGAACGCTACTGGTTGCCTGAGATGTAGCAAGGATATCCATATCTCCATCACTGTCCAGGTCAGATGAGTTGACCCCACTTGGGCCATTTGAGCTACTCGCTACAATCCTTTCCGTGAAATTCTGACTTCCATCATTTTCAAACCAAAGAATTTCATCGTCGGTTGCAGCACTTCCAATAGCATCCATATCACCATCACCATCTACATCGGCTGGAAAAACTCCAAATGCAACACTCGCAGTTGACGTCAAAACTCTTTCAGCAAAGGACGGAGGTGTCAACGGGCCTGGATTTGTAGCCGTTGTAAATTGGTAGCTGTAGCTATTACTGAGCGTATTACCACCCGTATTCATAAGGTCCGCTGTCAGTGTTACCCGTATTACTTCTCCTGCTTTGAAATTTACTGTGGGATCAAATGTGATCGTAGACGTTCCACCCCCTGTTAGCGCTCCATTGATTATGCCGGTCTGTTCTCCGGTAACGATTACCGTCGAAGTATTAAGAGTGAAAACATCAAGATTTTGGTCAAAATCGATCGTAACATCCGCATCGACAGGCACATTAACAGCATTGCTTTGCAACGTCGCAGAAGTCAGGTTCAGCGGGTCCATCGTTCTGGTATCAATGGCTAAGTATTGCGCATCCATAATCCCAGAAGACTGCACCACCACCAACGGATCATCCTGATAATTGAGTCTAACGACTCTATTACCTGCCCCATCAACGACATAGATCATCTCATTGTATACGTCCAAATCGATCGATTCAGGTTCTGAAAGTTGCGTGGAGACTGTAACCTCATTGGTGCCATCCAAGTCTGCTCTCAAGATCACTCCGTTTGCGGTCCAGTACATGTGGTTATTTACAAGGTCCAATGCCAGTCCGCGGAACACAGTAGTCCCTGAGATGATCAGATTTTCGGGATTTGTTCCATCTAAATTCGCACGCCAGATCTCTGGTGATCCTCCATCGTTCACCAGGTAGTACATTTTTCCTCCTGCAATATCTAGGGCGATGTCTCGAAGACCTCCTTTGGTAAGTAGCACCTCAGGATTCGAACCATCAAAATTTACACGTCTAATTTGTCCATTAAAAGCATCGCACCAGTAAACCTTTCCTGCAGATCCATCTATATCAATCCCATTGAATTCCTTAGCTGAAGCTCCACTCTCGCTCAGCAAAGTATTTGTTGCCGTGAAGCCTGCATCTCCAATTCGGCCACATCTTATTTGTGCGTCTGTGTTCGTCCAGAAAACCATGTTATTTTTTGTGTCAACAGCAATCCCCTTGATATCTACAGAGAAGCCGGAATAGTACGCATTCTGATTGTTGGCGCCGCTCAGATCTATTCTATCTATCTCGTCGTTAGCAGAACTAGTCTCATCTGTCCAATAGGCCTTTGGAAACAATGTTCCTCTGGTTCCGGTAACCGAGAAAGTGAAGTTTGACTCATTTGGATCATTGTTTTGGATTGTGACCATTCCATTTGCGATACCATCAGACAACGTCAGAAGTTCGACAGTGAAATTTGCTGTCGACCCAGCCGTCACAGTAAAAGAGGTGGAAGAAGTCACACCAAAAGTTCCAGTGGTTGTAATATCTGTGACTACAAGGTCGTCGAATCCATTGTTCTCAATTGTAAATTCTAACGGCTTTGTTACCGGGACAGGGCTGTTTCCAAAATTTACGGGAATGGCTTGTCCATCAAATATCTCAGGGTCCGTATTTGAGTTTCCCTCGAAAACTACAATTTCCGCCGCTGGCACTTGAGCTCCTGAACTTACCCAGTTGGAGGCTGCTCCCGTTAGAGCAAACGCACCTAATGAACCATCAAAGGAATTAGATGAATAATCAATCAACGTTGTGAAGCCTGCATTCGCTCCGCTGGCAAATCCTTGATTAAAAGTGTAGTAAGCATTAAGATTGGGTTCATTTCCAACCAAATCAGAAAACATTGCTGCTTGAATCTCAGCCTGAGTCCTTCCAACACCCCAGATGCGTACATCGTCAATTTGACCATCGATGAAATCACTCATCGTAGATGAACCATCAAATTCTTGTCCCAAAGACCAGAGATCGCCGGATACAAAAGTGAAATCAGCAGTGTGAGTCCCAACTTGCAAGCCATCCACGTAGAGCGTGCCCGTGGTACCTGATCTTGAGTATGCAATATGATGCCAGGTATCATCTGCGATGATCGGGCCAACGATATCAAAATCCGGATTTATCCCGGCATCCACAACACCTAGTCTATTTTCTTTTCCCGGATCAGAACCATCATGAATGTACAGTAGCATTCGATTCAGATTAGCGCCTCCTCCGTCGTTGATAGAAAAGATTGATCCTCTTCTGGTTCCAGTAAATACAGGCTCAAGGTTCACCCATAATTCGACTGTGAAATTGTTTTGATCGCCAATGACATTGGGACTGATAGCAGAAATATCAACGTAATCGTTCACTCCGTCAAAGTCAAGTGCATTTTGGGGAATGGCTCCTGATAACTGCCAGTTCGGATCAGTTGATGCTGGAAAATTGGTCAGTACGCCATCGAAATCATTTGCCGTCAAATCTGGCAAAGTGGTTCCTGTTGTTTCGTTGAATTGATAGTATGCGGCAAGGTTGTCCTCGTTTCCAATTAACGTTCTAAACATCTGATCTCGGATTGCGGTCTGAGTTTGTGCAACTTCCCAAACCCTCATTTCATCCATCAAGCCTCCGTATGGATTAAAAGTGCCCGAAAAAGCACCAATTGAAAAAACGTTACCTCCACCGGAAGCAACATTAAGCCCCACTGATTCAGCAACACCATTTACATAAAAAGTAGTTGAACCACCACTTCTTACCATTGCAACATGGGTCCATTCATTAGCTGCAATCGCTGTAGTTCCAGTGACGGACCCTATTTGCATACCATCATCGTCTTCAAAAACTTCCAAAAAGCCATTTGCAATCGTAAACCGGGCTTGAGCATTTGCGCTTGTCCAAGAAGTAATGGTTTGGAATCCTGTTACCGTTGTTGGATAGATCCATACCTCAACAGTCATGTCCAGAGCAAAGGCAGGTCCTGACGCAAATGTGATGTGATCATCAACATCATCAAATAGAAGTGCGTTGTTCTGAGCTGTAAGTGTGAAAGGGAGAGCACAAAGTAGTAGTGAGCCCCTTACCATGGTGAGTATAAGGTCCTTCATAGAGTGGTGTTAGTAAGAAAAAATTTAATAGCTGGGTTTCTAATGGAAAAGTACAAAAAAATACATTGATAATTACATATTTTATAAAGTCTTTTCTACAAGAAACTTCGCTATTATGATCCAAAAAGCCGGCATTATCTTCTCGTACTCATTGCCAGCCCTCATAATCATCTAACAAGTACGTTTTTAGTTACTATAATTTCATTGTTTTCAATTGTTAGTAAATAGATGCCCGCATCTAAGTTTTCAAGGTCAATTTCCAAGACATCAACAGCTGTGTATCCAATCCTGGAAGCAAGCGCTACCTCACTACCACTAACGGTAAACAGCCGCACTACCAGTTCATCAATAGAAAATTCGCCTAATCTCAGGAACAGTAGTTCACGTGTCGGATTTGGGTAAACATGTATCTGATCCAGCTGATCTTCGATGCCAAGCGGATTCTCATCAATAATATCATTCAAGTTGATAGTAATGGAGACCATAGACATTCCACCATTTCCGTCATTTGCCTGGACTATTAAATCAAAAACTGGTGTTACTTCGAAATCCAAAGCTTCCATCGAAGCCACGGTAATATCCCCTGAGGTGGCATCTAATGTAAATGCGGTATTTGTGTTACCGGAAAGTATCGAATATGTTAATGGATCACCCTCGGGATCAGTTGCAACAACAGTCCCAATCAAAGTCCCTCCAACGCTGTTTTCATCGAGATAAAAAATGTAGGAAAGAGTTGGTGCGCTGTTGTTATCAAGTACCGTGACTGTGGCGGTTGCAAAAGCAGAGTTTCCAGCTTCATCCGTTACCGTTAGTGTTACTGTATTATCACCCAGATTTGAGGAATCAAACGTGTCTATATCTAACGAAAATACCAGGTTAACACCTGCGGTTACATCATCACTGCTACCACTATCAATCTGACTCGGCACAATAGAAATATTACCGGTCGCATCTAATGAAACAATAATATCCCGGGTAACAACAGTAGGACTCGTGATATCAGGAGCTATAGCGGTAGTAAATGTGACAGGGTTATTCGCTGCAGGACTGCTATTGTATACTTCAAAATTGGTAGCTCCATTAACTTCCAGCGCCGCTACAATATACTCAGTGGATGAGGTCAGGCCTGTGATCCGCTCAACAGATCCGTACCCATTAAAAGCGACAAACCATCCATCTCCCATATCTGCACCATTTCCAAAAATCGGATCGGCTGAATAAAAGGTATTGTCGATTGGAGTTGGTGAACCAGAATTACCCTGTTTCACTGCTATAATTCTCCTCTCACCATTTCCATTTGTATTGATCGCTATCAGTGCTTCGGTAGCATCAATTGATGAAATCTGAATGTCGCTTGCTTGGGTAGAAGGAATTGTCGGCATCAGTGTAGATGAGGTAAAAACAGATGAAGCGACCCAATTGGAGGTGGGTCCAATCAAATCAAATCCACCGCTAAGTGTGCCATCGAACGAATTTCCAGAATCATCCTGCAATGTGGTTTCGCCTGTATTATCTACACCAGCAGTTCCTTGATCAAAGATATACTGAGCAATCAAAGAGCTCAGTGAGCCGTGTCCTGTTAGATCTTGATTTTCAAGATAATCTCGAATCAACGATGTCGACAATTCAGTGTTCCATATTCTAAAATCCTCAATCTGTCCTCGGAAATATCCAGCAGAGACCACTCCACCAGGAGAGTTTACCTCTGCCCCTAGAAACATCAAATCAGTGGCCGACGGAAGTGGATAACCGGATGTCTGGCCGACATGTACGCCGTCCTGATACAAATTCGCATTTCCAGTGCCGGAAATGGCAATCGCGAAGTGATGCCATTCATTGTCATCAATTACGCCAGAGGAGGTCAAGGTAGTTTGACCATTCGAAACGAGCGAGTAATTGTTTAAATCTGCGCGGTACGACATCTTCAGAACATCATCACCATTTGTTGGTTCATTGATCGAAAAGACATCCAAGTCAAAACCACCAGCAGTTTCCGTTGCATTAGCCCAAAATTCAATGGTCATACCGGAAGTATAATCAGCGGAGACAATGCTCGAGCTGAGCGTCACATGGTCGTCATTATCACGGTTAAAGTCAAGTACATTGTTCACCTCCGAAGTGATGCTTTTTGTTTCTAGCATTCCCCAGACCCCGTCTGCATTCTGAGCACGGACGCCAAGTATGTGTGTTCCCAAAGGAACGTTAGTTGCCAGTACATCAAACATCTCAGTAACGTTGAATCCCGGAGTATTCACAGTAACTACGTTTGCCATTCCGACCCCAGGGTCCATGTCAAAAAAATATTCGATTGCCACGATATCCGCATTTACACCACCGGAAGGATCAACGTAAACGAGTCGAGCTTCAGGGATACCCCATGTATCTCCGACGCTTTTAGCCCTGACGAACAACGTATGAAAACCTATGGACAGTGAGCCAGTTGTTGCGTTCTCTAATTCATTTACGACTTGTCCAGCGGTAAATGCTGTGAACTTTGTACCCATTCCATATCCAGGATCGGAATCAAAGAAGTATTCGATTTCCTCAACCTGAACAGCTCCTGCTCCCGTCGGATCTACGTAAACTAACCGTGACTCTGGAACACCCCAGGTGTTACCAACACTTTTAGCCCGAATAAACAACGTGTGAAAACCAGTCGAGAGTGCACCCGTAGAAATATTTTCCAGGCGATTGACAACATTGGTAGCGGTAAATGAAGTGAACTTCGTTCCCATTCCGTACCCGGGATCCATGTCGAAAAAGTACTCTAGTTCCTCGACCAAGATCACTCCCGTGCCAGTCTCATCAACATACGCAAGCCGAGGTTCTGGAATCCCCCAAACTCCACCAACTGCTTTAGCTCTAACATATAGCGTGTGAAATCCAATGGAAAGGCTTCCTGTTGGAATATTCTGCATTTCATTTGCAACAGCTGCCGCCGTGAAAGTTGTGAACTTGGTTCCCATATCATAGCCTGGATCCATGTCAAAAAAGTACTCTAGCTCCTCAACGAGCACAGTTCCTGCACCTGTTGGATCCACATACACAAGTCGAGACTCTGGCACTGACCAATTTTCTACAAAGGAGTTAAGGGTCGCTGATCCGTTACTACCAGTTATTGTTTCTACTGGTGTAAAAATGTCTGTGGTTGAAATTTCAAGTCTATTTGCAAACACAGCTAAAACAACACCTGTGGCAAATGAAGATCCTCCACTAACAGTTTCACCAACCTCAAAAAATCCTCCGGCTGGCGTTATAAACATGGTCCCACCTGTTTCCTTAACTCTCACAAAAAGATCGTGAAAGCCTGTAGCAAGTGTACCGGTCGGTGCGTTGAATAATTGATTGACCGTAGATCCTGGAGTGATGGTAATCGAGGTCGCCATCCCATAGCCTGGATCACTATCAAAGAAGTACTCCATTTCGTTGATCGTCTGCCCCATCGAATGAAGGGACAGGCATACCAAAAGAAATCTTAGTGTCAAGCTTCTCATTCCTAGCCCTCTAGTTGCCTTGAGCCTCTATGGTGACGTTCAAGTCAGTCCCCTGTTTGATGATTTCTGTAGTATTAAAAATCTTGATGAATGGCACAGGTGTTCCCGTGGTCGAAAACCCAAGTGTGCTTCCAGTAGGTCCTCTGTTGGTTGCATCAGTACCACTACTTATCCAGGTCGAGGCATTCGTCGGATCCAGGGTCTGATCCCAAGACAGGATCCAGGCATCAGCAATCACAATGTTCGCATCGCTAAATGGAGATGGGGTAGCTGGATGTCCCTCTAGGTTGTTGGCATCTTCCGTGTCTCCACTGCCACCAATTGGTGGGAAAACTTCATCTCCGGAAGCAACTCCCACTGAGACGTTTGAGTTAAAGACGTTATTGGTGCTACTCGTACTGAACTGTGGACTCCGACCGTAGAAAATATTGTTGTTTACGGTGCAATTTGCAATGAGGGAAAAAGCTTTCCTCAAGGCATCTCCATTGCCCAGAAAGAGATTATTCTTAATTAACGCACCCTGCGCTGACACGGCACCCAACCCAGTCGTCCCTGTTGATCCAACAATTATATTATTTGTAACAATTGCATTGCTGGTATTTGCGCCAAAGTCAATGGCACGATTTGAATTATTGTTGTCAATATTATTGCCAAGAAGACAATTTCGAACAATAATATTATCGGCAAAATCATCAGAGCTTGCAGCAAGAATCTGTCGTATTTGACAGCCCTCAATAGAAATTCCTGTAGCCGTATTTCCCGTTCCTGTGGAGTTGATTATATCAATCACGTCAACGACCATGCCGGCTATTCGAACATTTGATGCATCCAAATCTATTCTGCCAATCACAGAGGTAATTGGTAAATCTTTATCAGGGTTAAATCCAATACCGATTATTGAGATATCGTCCGTGGATATCGTAACATTTCCATAGTCGTTCGGGCTCGGCTTGATATGCAAGATATCCCCAGCAGCTGCTGCCAGAAGTGCAGAAGCTAAATCATTGTATACAAACGAATTGGTTTTCCCATCATCAGTAGGAGCCCCTGGGTTGTTATCTACCAACAAAATTCTTTGAGCATGAACGGTCGTGATAGTGGCAATCAGTACTAGCGCGAAAAAAAGACGGTTTAGATTTTTCATGAGGGTATTTATATCGGGTTAAATCGTAGTAGACTGTTATGAAGCTGAGCATTCTGTGACAAGAGCCATTGGAATTGCTATTTCGTTTTAGTCCTATAGTAAAGACTTATAACTTTTATATTTTTCCCGTAACGATTGTGAATTTTCCAAGAAAATTCGTTCAGATCGGGAATTTGATCTTACTTATCAGTCTTCAGATTTAGAGATATGTATGTTTCTTCAAAGAAAAACGCTGAGAATAATTCGCTTTGGCAGAAGTATGTAGCTGGCAATAAGTCAGTTTTTGGAGAACTGTATACTTACTATCATAAGAGCCTAACGGCGTTTTGTATAGGGCGCGTCGGCAATATCGAACAAGCAGAAAATGTTGCTTCCGATACGCTGATAAAACTCCTGCAATACCCTAATCCAGAGGACATAGAAAACTTCGAAAGTTGGATTTTTAGTGTGGCTAAGAATGAGTGCTTCACTTATTTGACTACCTCTGAGCGTAGGAAGAAACTCCTTGACAAAAACTACAGAGTTGACCAGGAACATTCTCCTGAAGTAGAAATGAGATTCTCGATGGAGAATATGGATCATTTGATACAATCAACACTTGAGGAAAAAGACTGTAAAATCTGGCTGCTACACCAACAGGGGTATGACAATCAAGAAATTGCTGAGATCGTAGGCTCCACTGAGAAGACAGTGGCAAATAGAAAATCATCAGCCAGGAATAAACTGAAAAGTGTTTTTAAAAAACTTAACGACCAGTGAAGTGAAAACCGACTATAACTATGAATTGATTAAGGATTGCCTTGACGGTATTCTTGATTCAAAAACAACAGAAAAAATTAAACGTTTGATCGAGAGCGACAAAACTGCTCGAGATATTGCCAAAGGCATTTTGTTGCTTGAAGATCGCTTCGAAAATGATAAGGATCTTAATGCGTATTTAAATGACCTGCACACCAGGCAGGAAAAAATAATTGAAGGAATATCTCAAACGAAAAAGCCTTTTACTTTCTTAAAAATTGCGGCCTCTGTTACCATTCTCGCCATTTCCGCACTGGTTGCATATCAAATAAACAGACCAACACTATCCGATTTGCTTTCAGCAGAATTGTCCATCCCGTACCAGTCCGCCACGACGGTCCGAAATTCGGAAGAGATCAGTGATTTCGAGAAAGCGATGATTGCATACAACAAGGGCGAGTACGCTAAAACCATCGAATTACTAAAGGAAGAGCAAGATTCTCAGGCTATTTTCTTCAAGGGGTTGAGCTTATTATTTGCAGAAGAATATTCAATGGCCATCGAGTTTCTTGGTAAACCTGAATTAATAGAAAGTCGATATGAGGAGCAAAGTCGATGGTACCAATCTCTTGCCTATTTGAAATCAAACCAAAATCAAAAAGCATCAGAAATTTTGGGCGAAATTGTATCGAACAAAGATCATTTTAAGCACAAAGAAGCGCTCAAGTTGTTGGAATATCTCAACTGAAATTAGCAGAAATCCTCCTTCTAACTCTGAAAAAACCAATCAACACGACGGCACTAATAACAAGAGCCAGAATTTTTCGATTCTGAGATGTCCCTCCAATTGCCTCTGTGTTTCCCATTGCAACAAAACTTCCCCAAAAAAACGGATGCTGGTATAGCGGATCAGATGTATTGTTCAGGTAAAACAATTGAGCCTTGCGAAGAGCTTGATCTTTTGTATCTCCGCTTTTGATATTTTTATAGAACTCAACCATAATCCCCGTGGTCGCAGCATCAGGTATTTCCCACATACTCATCACCACACTGGGGCAGCCGGCATAGCTGAAAGCCCTGGTAAAGCTAATGGGGCCCTCGCCTACCTGAATTCTTCCGCTTCCGCTACTGCAAGCACTAAGAACTACCATGTCTGCATTCAGATCAAGATTATAAATCTCATCTATGGTCAGGTATCCATCGTCCAAAGAATCTTTTTCAGCATTGAACAGCAGCTCCGAATACTCCGGTTCTTCACTATTTATGAGGCTGTGCATTGCCAGATGAAGAACACTGTATTTGTTCGTGTTGCTTTTGAAGTTGCTTTCAGAGGCATTTTCATTGATCCAGGACGTACCGTTCAGGTATTCACTTATCACCGAGACTTCAGAGATGGCGCCCGGAAGGGCCAGTTTACCACTACGTACTAGCTGATAAGCAAGTGGATGACTGGCTGAATCTAAGCTTGCGTACTCGTCATCCTTGTAAGACGGGGCAAAGCCAGCAAACGAAAATGATGACGGGGCAGAGAAATCTCTGAAATTCAATGTAGAAGAGTATGCATAACTAATGGCGTAGTCATTTAACAAGTAACTAAGGTCGCTGTAGTTGATCTCTTCAAAATTTGGTTGCTCAGTTAAAAACGTATTAAAATTGATTTGAGTCAATCGGCCGTCGGGAACGACAATAAGCTGCCTGGCCTCCACAGAAAGTTGTTCGAGTGCAGGCCCAACCAAAGCATCGAACAAGAATGAAGCAGAGTGTGCGAAGAGACTGTCGGCCTTTTGAGGCTGCAAGACGATAAAGTTGTTATCGGTAAGGCTCTTTTGATAATCTTCCAATATTTGTGTGAAATCATCTGATACCGCGTACTTGGTTATTTCGAAATCTTCCCCACTTAGTAGGAAAGCATAGATTGCAGACGCAGATTCAAAGTACTCGATAACGGCTGTTTCACCAGGAAGAAACTTTCTCACCTCTTCCAGATCAACTACATGCTCCTCATAGTTGTAGCTATAGTAGTCTGGGTATAGCTCCTTGAGTTGAGTTTTTAAATCCTCAAATGCATTTTGTGTTTCGAACACTTCTTTCTGATTGACAGTAATCAGCTCAAAATTATCTTCCATTTTCGCATTTCTCAATTGTCCGCGATAATATGATAATTCGATTCTAATATCACGTTCAAGATTCAGCAAGCTATCAGGAATACCATTGAGAACTTTTGCTTCATTCTCCTTTACTCTCGATAGTAAAATTGGAGATTTGCTTTTCTCCATAATCTCAAAAGCAATGTGTTTATATTCATCCTCCTTAGTGAGTGAGTAAAGCTCATATGCCGTTTCCAGAGCTTGTTCCAACAGACCGCGGCTATCTTTTTCTAACTGAGTTTTCGAAGTCTCCAGGTCAAAGTTTGAAAGTATATTGTCTAGCAATTTTACCGCAAATTGGTTCTTGGCTAATGATTCCTTCAGATACTTCAGTTCATTTGATTTACGATAGAGCCGATGGTATACTTCGGCGATTTTTTGGTAGCTATGAAGAGCACTTTGCTTGTGCATAATGGAGTTAAGATCACGTGGAAATCCAGCAACTAATGTATCTGATGAGATTGCCTCCAGGGATTTCGTATAGTAGTTTAATGCATCCTCAAGTTCACCCCTATCACTACTTACATCGCCTAGTTTTTGATACAATCCACCAATTCCTACGTTCTTCGTACCGAGCCTTTGGGTGTAGATACGAAGGGCCCTATCGTAGTAATCCCTGGCTAAGGAAGGATTAGATAATTTGAAGTTGGCCTCTCCTAATTTTACAAGTACACTTGCCTCACGCATTGTCTCCTCGCCATGCTCTTCTCTATAAATTCTTTGGGCTTTCTTCAGGTAGTCTATTTGTAGCAAAATATCCTCACGATCAGCGTAAAATTCACCCATCAAATCGTAAATAATTGCTCGATAGGGATGACCTTCCCTCAGATATTTTTCGGCCAATCTTTCAGCGAGTAACAACAAACGCTTCGCTTCTTCAATTTCGCCAACATAACTATACATTTTCCCTAAATAGGCATAATATGTATGTAAAACAGGAGCTTTCTCTCCAAATCTATTTAGGATAATCGCATTTCCTTGTTCTATGAAGTGGATGGCTCTTCGATAATCGTAACTATTCCCGTACAAGTTTCCAATGGTGTAGTAGCTGGCTCCAACATTAACATGATCCTTGCCAAGTGTTCTTTTTCTTATTTCCAATGCAGGAATGTAATAGTTCAGAGCCTGATCAAAATTCCCCATTGTTTTATAGATTATTCCTATATCATTTAAACTGTTGGAGGTGGTTGGATGATCTTTCACCAAGAGCGATTGGCGGATACCCAATGCCTGGGTGCTGAGTTTGAGTGCCATTCTCATGTCTCCTTTACGCTCTTTTATTCTAGCCAGATAGTACAAGGTGTGCGAAAACTCTACGGAATCTGTACTCACGCTTTGTGATCTGATATCGAATGCCTTTGTGAGGTAGTGCTCGGCACTGTCATAGTTACCAAGAGAAGTATAGAAGTACCCCATCATCGTAAAGTCAAATGCAATATCATCACTCCGCTCACCGTAAATACTCCGCTTTAGAGCTATTGATTTACTTACAGATGAAATTGCTTCTTCTTGCAGCCCCAAACAACCGCCTTGTACACGAGAAAGTTGGTAGTATCCGTCGGCGGTTAGCGCATCAGTTTCGCCAAATTTTGCCAAACACAGCGTTAGCGCATTGCTAGCCATTTCATTTGCCTCATCACATCGACCGAGGTTCGACATACTTTCAGCAATGGCATATTGAGTCTCTACAAGCTGCTTGTCATTTTTTCTGGATTCAAATACATTTTTTGCTCGTTGAAATACACCTATAGCACTATCATATTTAGCATCAAAATGAAGTCGTTTGCCTTCTGCCAGAAGACTCTCGGGATCAGGAGCCTGTGAGTAGACTTCAAAACAGCTAATGAAAGCTGAAATAATAAACAAAACATGTAGGTAGTGGCGGTACACTTGTGTTATTAAATAAATGAAAATCTCTCTTAGAATAATCAAAGTAAGGATTATTTCCCTATAGTTCAAAGAAGACTTGAAGCCTACGAGACATATAACAGTATTTACCTTTTCCTATTTCCCGTCACATTTCACTTGTAGCGTTTTGTGAGAAATAGAAGGTTAAGTCGGTTCTTTTTAAGGTTTCTCACCTTTAGTCTTGTCGTACTAGTCCAAAAAGTCCTATTTTGGCAGATAGCAAAAAATCGAAAATGTCAACAAAGCGAGAACCAACCCTTGGTGAGTCCCTGATTCCAGTAATCTTTCTAACCATCTTACTTTCTATAAACGTCGGCATTTTTGGAGATGCGTCTTTAGACGGGTCAAACCAAATCGTTCTCATTTTGTCAGCTGCAGTCGCATCTCTTGTAGCAATTAGAATTGGCTACAAATGGGATGAAATTCAAAAGGGAATTATAAAAAGTATTAGTTCTGCTATGGCTTCTATGCTTATCCTACTTATGATAGGAGCGCTGGCTGGAACATGGTTGTTGAGCGGCGTTGTGCCGGCAATGATCTATTATGGTTTGCAAATCCTAAACCCAACGATCTTTTTATTTGCTGCCTGTATCGTTTGTGCGGTTGTTTCGATTGCTACTGGAAGCTCATGGACAACATCTGCAACTGTCGGTATCGCATTGATTGGTATTGGCCAAGCACTTGGTATCTCACCAGGTCTTATTGCAGGAGCAATACTTTCGGGAGCATATTTCGGAGATAAAATGTCACCACTGTCGGATACAACGAACCTGGCCCCAGCCATGGCAGGGACGGATCTTTTTACACACATTCGGTACATGACCATTACTACAGTCCCATCAATTAGCATAGCTCTTGTTTTGTTTCTAATAATTGGATTCACACAGACCGGTAGCGGTTCTATTTCGGAAACAGACATCATTTTGAAAGCAATAAGTGATCGATTCAATATTAACGGACTTCTTTTCATCGTACCAGTAGCAGTTGTTGTACTTATTGTCAAGAAGATGCCGGCGCTTCCAGCGTTGCTTATCGGAACTTTGCTGGGAGCTGTATTCGCCTTGATTTTCCAGCCTCACCTGGTAGCTGAAATCGGCGGCACCTCAGGAGGTGTTGGATATTTTATCGGTATTATGAAATCCATGTATGGCGACATCGCAATATCAACTTCAAATGAAATGGTCAGTGAATTGTTAACAGCAGGAGGAATGAAGGGAATGCTCGGTACCATCTGGCTAATTTTATCAGCAATGATCTTTGGAGGTGTCATGGAGGGATCGGGAATGCTCAAAAGAATTGCCAAAGCCATCATTTCCAAAGTCAACTCACTTGGTTCACTTATCTCATCAACAGTAGGAACATGTGTATTCTTCAATATCACAGCTTCTGATCAGTACCTGGCGATCGTAGTTCCCGGGCGGATGTATGCTGACATCTACAAAGAAAAAGGACTTGCTCCAGAAAATTTAAGTCGAACGCTTGAGGATTCTGGTACAGTCACCTCGGTGCTCATTCCATGGAACACATGTGGGGCCTACCATTCTACCGTCCTTGGTGTTGGGACGTTTACCTACTTACCCTACTGTTTCTTTAACATCATTAGCCCAATCATGACTATAATTGTCGGTTATACCGGCTACAAAATCAAAAAACTGGTAACCAAGGGTGAGTAGTCTTTTCTGGGACAATATTACCAAGGAAGATATCAGAGAACTTCCTTTGTTGACTTTCAATGGTCCTATTCATGTGGTAGAAACGGAGGCTGACTTTGATGGTGCCATTCAAGCACTCCATGCTGAAAAAATCCTGGGATTTGACACTGAGAAGAAACCCACATTCAAAAAAGGCGAGTACAATCCTACGGCTATGATACAGCTTTCATCAATTGAGGAAGCCTTCCTTTTCAGGTTAAACAAGATTGGATACCCGAAGCCTCTTTTTGATCTTATGGCGAATCCCGATGTCACAAAGCTTGGGATTAGTATCGATGATGACATCAAAGAACTTGAAAAATTGGCAGATTTTCGACCCTTAGGGTTTACTGATGTTAATGATATTGCCAAGGAGATTGGAGCCAAGCATATTGGCGTGAAAAAGCTAGCAGCCATATTTCTAAAGCACAGAATCTCCAAAGGTCAGCAAACATCAAACTGGGAAATCAACGCCTTAACAACTAGTCAACAAAGGTACGCTGCGACCGATGCCTGGATTTGCCTTAGAATCTACAATGAAATCAAGAAAAACGGATTCCTGAAATCAGAGTAGCATAAAGCCCTCTCATTTTTCGATTTTAAGCCAAGATATAATTTGGTTTTTGAAGTAAAAACTCCCGATTAAGAAACCCACTAAAATTAATTCCTGAACCGTCTATCAAATGTCTACCATATTTGAACAAACGATTTGAGTCTCAATACTATATTCGCAGCATGAAGAGACTAATCCTCCTCATTTTACTATCGCCTACATTTCTATATGCCCAAGATGATAGCTATCGCATCAAGAAAGCTACAGGCAACATAGCAATTGATGGAAAAATAGATGAGCCTGACTGGGAGCTGGCTCAGATGACAACCAATTTCCATCAGTACTTTCCTACTGACTCGGTGCTTGCAGATGCGCAAGTAGAGGTTCGTATGACGTATGACGATCAATACCTCTACATCAGTGCAAAAATGCACAACCTAACTCCAAATCAGACCTACGCTGTACCCTCACTCCGAAGAGATTATCGTGGGAATTTTGATGGCTTTACCATTGAAATTGATCCATTCCAAGACAACACCAATGCTTTTCAATTTGGTATCAACCCATACGGTGTCCAGAGAGAAGGCCTAATAAGCAATGGCGGCACCAGAGGTTCGGACTTGTCACTTTCCTGGGATAACAAGTGGTTGGCAAATGCTACGCAACATGAGAACTACTGGATTGCCGAGGCTGCGATACCTTTTAAGACGCTTAGATTCAAGCCGGGAAGTACCAATTGGAATGTAAACTTTTATCGGATCAATGGACTTACCGGTGAGCGCGCCAGTTGGGCCAGGATTCCTCGAAATTTTCCAATCCTTTCGCTGGCATTTATGAAAGAATTAATCTGGGATAGGCCATTAAAAAAATCTGGACCCAATGTCTCACTCATTCCCTACGTATCTCCAGCTACGACCAGAGACTTCGAATCGGAAACACAAACCTCGGCAGATAGTAAATTGGAGTTTGGCGGAGATGCCAAAATAGGTGTTAGTCCATCATTGAATCTTGATCTAACCGTCAATCCGGACTTCTCACAAGTGGAGCTGGATCAGCAGGTGACTAATTTAAATCGCTTCGAATTGTTTTTTCCTGAGCGTAGACAATTCTTTCTGGAAAATGCTGATTTGTTTGATAGTTTCGGTCATCCCTTCTTTTCTCGCCCTTTCTTTTCCCGGCGTATTGGCATAGCTCGAGATGAATCAACGGGAACCAATGTCCAAAACAAGATATATGCAGGAGCCAGACTGAGTGGGAAGCTTGACAAGAACTGGAGAATTGGATTGCTTAACATGCAAGCCGCTGAAGACGATGACATCAATCTCCCCAGCATAAACTACTCCGTGGGGGCACTTCAAAGAAAGATATTTGGAAGATCTAACATTGGCATTATTGCCGTAAATAAGCAAACTTTTGAAGACTATGCTGTGAACGATTCTACACCCTATCAGGGAAAAAACAGTCTTCTCGGCTTTGACTACAACATTGCCTCCAGCAATGGAAAGTGGAATGGAAAAATCAACTACCATCACTCATTTGATGAGCAGACTTCTTCCAAAAACGGTTCGCATACTGGCTGGATCGGATATCAGTCCCGAACCTGGACCTGGAGCTGGGCACATGTGTATGTGGGAGAAAACCACAACGCACAGGTAGGCTTTGTACCACGTCCGGGAATGTTTAGGATCAACCCTGATTTTGGAAGAAATTTCTTTCCTAAAAGCGGTCCTTTTAATTCCATTCAACTCCAGGGTGAGGTTGAGTTCTTCTGGAACTCTGGTAGAAAGACAGATCATAAATATGCTTTTAATGTCAATACGTCATTGGCAAACACTGGGAGGCTTTCGGCTTCACTCGAACAGAACTACACTTGGTTGTTTAGTGACTCTTTTGACCCAACCCGTACAGACGGAGCAGAATTGCCAGTTTTCTCTGGCTACACCTACAATAGCTTCAACTTCAATTACTCTTCAGACATGCGGAAGATCTTCAGCTATAGCCTGAATGGATATGTTGGTCAATTCTTTAATGGTGATCGTACAAGCCTCAGGACCACGCTAAATTATCGGTTCCAGCCATTGGTTGCTTTTCGTCTGGATGTAAATTATAACAGACTTCGAATGCCTGAGCCGTACAATGATGCTGACTTGTGGTTGATTGGTCCAAGAGTTGACCTCACACTCTCAAAATCCATCTTCTTCACAAATTTTATCCAATACAATAGCCAGATTGATAACCTAAACATCAATTCGCGTTTTCAGTGGCGATTCGCACCAGTCTCGGACCTCTTCGTGGTCTACACCGACAATTACGGAACAGAGAATTATGCTGATTCTGGACTTCAAAAGAAAAATCGAGCGCTTATCATCAAAATGACCTACTGGTTCAATTTGTAGTATCTTCTCTTGAGTTTTATACCTATCTTGATTTTCCCACAAATATTGGAAATCATGAAAAACTCAATTAAGCTATGCCTTCTCCTGTTTGCCTCCAGTCAGATAGCTGCACAAGGAGCACTTACCTATCAGGAGCCACCCAAAGAAATAAAAGATCTGGTTGATGCACCGTTAGCTCCTAGAGTGCAAATTGACAGCAAAGGAGAAAATGTTGTTCTTTTTTATAGGAATGCATTCAAAACTATTGGAGAGCTATCAGAATCGGAGCTCCGGCTAGCAGGGCTAAGAATTAACCCAAAAACCAACATCGGTAGCAGAACGACTTATTACAACAATATTGAAGTCAAGGATGCCTACGCAAAAGAAACTACTAAAGTATCAGGCCTACCGGAAAATCCACGAATCGCTAACTTTCGTTGGTCGCCTGACGAAAAGATGATGAGTTTCACTCACACCACAACTACAGGTGTAGAGGCATGGGTCCTAGACGTAAAAAATGCGAGTGCTAAAAAGATTACAGAAGCAAGTGTAAATGCCAACATGGGATCGCCCCTTGTTTGGTTTTCAGATAGCAAATCATTGCTGGTGAAAATGTTGCCAGCACCAAGAAAGGGCTTAATCAATTCCGCCGAAGCTGTACCTGAAGGCCCAACCATATCTGTTAGTTCAGGTGCCAAAGCCCAGAATCGAACGTATCAGGATTTACTAAAAAACCCTAACGACGAACAAAATTTTGAGCAATTAGCATTGTCTGAAATAAAGAAGGTAACGCTGGATGGTAGCAGTTCAAACTGGCTGACCACGGCAATGTACACCGGCGTATCATTCTCTCCGAATGGTGACTATGTAATGGTCAGCAAGATCGAGCGACCATTTTCCTACTTAGTTACGTACAGACGTTTTCCATCACAAACATCAATTTATAGTCAGGACGGGACTTTGGTCAAAAACGTCCTAACGGTTCCTCTCACTGAGGTTCTGCCAAAGGGCTTCATGTCCACTCGTGAAGGGCGACGATCCATGCGGTGGAGAGCCGATCATCCGGCCACCGTAGTATGGGCGGAAGCACTGGATGGAGGGGATCCTGCAAAAATGGTCGACTACAGAGACGAAGTTTACCAACTAGCAGCCCCTTTCGAGGGCGAAGGAAAATCGCTTCTCAAAACAGTAAACAGATTCTCATGGATAGAATGGGGAAACGAAAAATCTGCCATTGCACATGACTACTGGTTCGACTCTCGAAATACAAAAAGCTACTTATTTGACCCCTCAAATAGTAAGAGTGAGGCAAAGATCATTGCAGACAGGAATAATCAGGACAGATACAGCGATCCGGGAGACTTTGTAAGAACCAAAAATAGTTACAATCGAAGTATACTGTCAATCGTTGATGGAAGTGCTTTTCTGATGGGAGAGGGTTTCTCAGAGAAGGGACAATTTCCGTTTGTCGACAAGATCAACCTCGAGACGGCAGAAAAGACGAGGATCTACGAATCTGCATACACAGATAAACTAGAAAATCTATATTCAGCCTTAGACATGAAGTCCGGGGAAATCTTAGTGAGAATTGAATCACAAACGGATTATCCAAATTACTACATGCGGAACATTTACAAAGAGGAAGACTTAACTCCTATCACCTCCTTTGAAAACCCTTTCAAGAGCATGCAAGGTGTTGAAAAGCAAGTTGTAAACTACAAGCGAGACGACGGGCTAGATTTGGAGGGAACACTCTACCTTCCAATTGGATATGACAAATCCAAGAAGGAAAAAATGCCTATGATTCTATGGGCCTATCCCAGAGAGTACAAAGACAAAGCAAGTGCGGGACAAAGTACTTCGAACCCAAATGAATTCATCTATCCATCATACGGATCGCCCATATACTGGGCTACCCGTGGTTACGTCGTTCTGGATGATGCGGCATTTCCAATTGTAGGAGAAGGTGACGAAGAACCAAACGATTCCTTTAGAAAGCAGTTGGTTGCAAATGCAAAGGCCGCAATTGATGCCATCGACGATATGGGTTACATCGATAGAAATCGAGTTGGTGTTGGAGGGCATTCATACGGTGCTTTCATGGTTGCCAACCTTCTTTCGCATTCAAATCTTTTTGCTGCTGGAATTGCCAGAAGCGGAGCATACAATCGCACCCTGACACCATTCGGGTTCCAGCGAGAACAACGCTCCTATTGGGATTCGCCAGAGACATACTACACCATGTCTCCCTTTATGCATGCTGACAAGATGAAAACTCCACTACTTTTGATTCATGGTGAGGCCGACAACAATTCAGGCACCTATCCCATGCAGAGTGAACGATACTTCAATGCATTGAAGGGTTTAGGAGCTACTGCAAGGCTTGTGATGTTACCAAAAGAAAGCCATGGGTACAGGGCTAAAGAAAGCATCATGCACCTGCTTTGGGAGCAGGATCAGTGGTTGGAAACGTATGTAAAAAATAGAGAATCGATGGATACAGCAGTTATCCCAAGTAAATAATAATTAATGGCATTTATTGAAATTGAATCAATCGGGCAGAGAGAAATTCTGCCCGGTTATACCGTTCGTTTTGTTCACACAGACTCAATGACTTTTGCTTACTGGGACGTGAAAGCAGGCAGTCCGTTACCTGAGCATTCTCATCATCATGAGCAAGTAGCCAGCGTTGTTGAAGGCACTTACGAGTTGACGGTGAATGGAGAAACTAAAAAATTGCAGGCAGGTGAAGTTGCTGTAATTCCTTCTGATGTTCCTCATTCGGGAATGGCGATCACCGACTGTAAACTGATGGATGTATTTTGTCCTGTAAGGGAAGACTATTTGGATTAGTGTTATTAGGGCATGAAAAAGCCCGGGATACTATTTTTCATTTTTCTAGTTCTCGTTTCCCAAAAGGCGTTACTGGCACAAACTAATAATGGCATGAAAGATTCCAATCAAGAATTATTCATCTACCACTTGGTCCTAACACCAGAATATGAGAATCCAGAGAAGTGGACTGAGGAAACGTATGCGACCATTCAGGAACACAGCACATTTTTGGAAGATCTAGGAAAAACTGGAATCTTAGTTTTTGCAGGTAGAACAAAACTGAACCCAGGAGACGAAAACCTATTCGGAATCGCGGTGATAAGAGCTTCTTCACTAGAAGATGCCCAGAAAATCATGGCCCAAGACCCTGCGGTAATCAATAGCATACAGAAGGCATCCATCTACCCATTTTCCATGGGGATCAGACATTTCGCTAACCTGAAATAGGTAATTCTCTGATTTTTTTTCACATTGCAGTAATGAACAGCGATGAGTTAACTCAAAAGATTAGGGAAGAGATTAAGAAGACAGAAAAATCAATTTCGGAATACAGGGATCTCTCAAAACCTGTCTCTCTTGATAGCGCTATAGGTCGAATCTCACGAATGGACGCCATCAATAACAAGAGCATCACAGAATCTGCACTGCGACAAGCAGAAGAAAAATTAATTAAACTGAACCAAGCACTGGACAAGGTTGGAAGCAAAGATTTTGGAATCTGCATCAAATGCAAACAGCAAATTCCAGTGGGGAGAATCTTGCTGATGCCAGAGAGTCTACGGTGTGTGACTTGCGCTAGTTAACAAAGCTTCAACTAGCAAGTTTCAAACTTTAAGCATAACAGTAATCAAGTCATGTAGCTTTCAACTTTTGTTGCTTGTAGCTTGAGTTCTGCCTATTTGACATGCTCTAACTTTTGGGCACGATTATCGTAATATGCCGATGCATGAGTAAAAGCAAAAAAAGGAATGTCACTTTCGGTTGGGCACTAAAGAACATCATTTGGCCAAGGCGAAAAACATTGTCTATTGGCCTTCTATTAATTTTCATTAGTCGCCCCGCTGGATTGGTACTTCCTACCGCAACCAAGTATTTGCTAGACGATGCAGTTCCAAATCAAGATTTTGAGCTGCTACGACTCATCGTCATTGTCATCATCATTTCTCTGGCTGTTCAGGCATTATCATCATTTCTACTCACAAAAATTCTAAGCGTTGAAGCCCAATTTCTGATCTCCGAACTACGAGTGAAAGTGCAGAAAAAGATTCTATCGCTCCCCATCAATTTCTTTGACAATAATAAGTCTGGAGCGTTGGTCTCAAGAATAATGACAGACGTTGAAGGAGTCAGGAATCTTGTGGGAACAGGCCTGGTACAATTAATTGGTGGAACCATTACCTCTGTTCTTGCGCTCATACTCCTCATTAATATCAGCCCCTCAATGACGATCTTCACTTTAATTCCAGTAGGACTTTTTGCCTTCATTGCTTTGAAGGCATTCGGCAGGATTCGTCCAATTTTTCGTGAACGAGGCAAACTCAATGCAGAGGTAACAGGACGACTCACCGAGACGCTCAACGGAGTTCGTGTGATCAAAGGCTTCAATGCAGAAGAATCAGAGAACAAAACGTTCGAATCAGGGGCTCGCCGACTATTTGAAAATGTGAAATCAAGTCTTACGGCGACTGCTCTCGTGACCAGTTCAGGTACTTTCTTAATCGGATTTGCAAGTGCGGGAATCCTTGCAATGGGTGGTTACTTTATGATACAGCAAGAGCTGACCTCGGGAGAATTGATTTCATTCATTTCACTCCTTGCATTCATGATTGCACCGATCGTGCAGATGAGTAACATTGGTAGCCAGATGACCGAGGCGTTTGCAGGGCTGGACAGAACTGAGGAAATCATGCAAATGGATCCCGAGGATTTGGATACTCTTAGGCCGAACAAACTAGAAGGATTACACGGTGATATTGTTTTTGAAGATGTTTCCTTTAGCTATGAAGAGGATAAAGCTGTCCTTAAAAACATCAATTTCGAAGCACCTCAGGGCAGTGTCACGGCATTGGTAGGAAGTTCCGGGTCAGGAAAGTCCACAATAGCGAGTCTTGCGGCAACTTTCCTCACCCCAGATGAAGGCCAAATCACCATAGACGGTAAGGATTTATCCAAAATCAACCTCTCGAGTTATCGGAAACATCTTGGTGTCGTGCTTCAGGATGATTTTCTATTTGAAGGTACAATTCGAGAAAATATCCTATTTCCAAGACCAGACGCAACAGAGTCAGAGTTACTAGAAGCTGTAAAGGGTGCTTACGTGAACGAATTTACAGACAGATTTGATGAAGGTCTGGATACCGTAATCGGTGAACGAGGCGTGAAGCTTTCGGGTGGGCAGCGGCAGAGAATTTCAATTGCTCGAGCACTGTTAGCAAATCCCAAAGTAATTATTCTTGACGAGGCAACTTCCAATCTTGATACGGAAAGTGAAACGTACATCCAGAAAAGTTTGGACATCCTAATGCGAGACCGAACGACCTTTGTAATTGCCCACAGACTTAGCACCATTCGACAAGCGGATCAAATATTAATTGTAGAAGATGGGAAAATCATCGAACGAGGGACCCACGATGAGTTGATAGCAGCAAAAGGCAGGTACTACGAATTGTTTACCTATCAAAGCAGGATATAAAACTTTAATTCGGCAAGCATAAAGGTTTTGATTCTTTGATTGGGGGACTAAGATTCGCATGATGACTTACTTAGCAACAAAACAAAAAATATTAAAGCCTTGATATCAAGACAAGCCACTCCCTCCGACATTTCAGGGATACTAGCCCTTCAGAAATTGTATTTACACCGTTCTTTGAGTCCTGAAGAAAGAAAATCAGGATTTGTCACTACTCCATTCAGCAGAGAACAAATTCAGAATCGTGTGGAAAATAATGGGTTATTTGTCACAGAAGAAGGTGGTCAAATCATTGCGTACGTATTTGCTGGAAAATGGGAGTTCTTTGAGCAGTGGCCAATTTTCCCTTACATGACTTCTCGGTTTTCGAACCTTAAATTTCAAGACTTTGACATCAGCACAGCGTCTACGTTTCAGTATGGTCCCGTTTGCGTCGATTTAGCCTATCGTGGTAAAAAAGTTTTCAACGCCGTATTCGAGGAAATGCGCCTGGAGTGGAGGAAAAAATTTCCCTTGAGTATCACTTTTATTAATAGCGTGAACGAAGTATCCGTAAAGGCGCACGCAAAATTAGGTTGGGAGGTAATAGATCGCTTCTCATTCAACGACAATCAATACCTTACCCTAGCATTCGATATGAACAAATCCGTTTTGTAGGTGGATAATAGCAGGGTTACCATACGCAAGTTTACTAGCAAGGATGCTGAAAGAATGGTTGAGTTGGCAAACAACGAAAAGGTCAGTATCAACCTTCGAGATCAGTTCCCATTCCCCTATACATTGAGAGATGCTAAGAAGTTTCTTAAGTTGGTCAACTCAAGCGACTTAATTTTTGCTTTTGCTATTGAGTCAGATGGCCTGTATGTCGGCAACATTGGTTTGGTCAGAGAGACAGACGTCTACCGAAAAAGTGCCGAAATAGGATATTTCATTGGCGAACCCTATTGGGGTAAAGGAATCACAACAAAGGCAGTGAAGCTAGTCATGGACCTTGGATTTGAAACGCTCGACCTGATTAGGATTCATTGCGGTGTATTTGAATTCAACAAAGCTTCTCAGCGTGTACTTGAAAAATGTGGATTTGTAAAAGAGGGGATTTTTCGAAAAGCAATCGTGAAAAAAGATCAAACCTGGGATGAGGTTAGGTATGCCAAAGTAAAAGACACCTAAGTAGTCACAAAGGAATCTATTTCGTAATAAGAGCCATGAAAAACTTCAAAATTGTAATTTTTACTTTCGTTCTCAGCTTCGGCGGAATACTGCCTTCAAATGGGCAGATTTCGAAGGAAACACAAAAGGTGCTCTTTGTGGGAAATAGTTACATCTATTACAACAACCTTCCACAGATCGTTTCTTTGGTTTCTGACAGCACAAACACAAATTTGCTTACTGAAAAAAGTACTACTGGCGGTACCAGACTAAGTCATCACTGGCGAGGGGACTATGGTCTAAAAACAAAGGAGCTAATTGAAAATGGCAATTTCGATATTGTCGTTTTACAGGAGCAAAGCATGGGAACTATCCAGCAGCCAGATAGTTTTTTGATCTACTCCAAAAAACTCTGCGAATTCATTAGAGAAAACGGAG
Source organism: Cyclobacteriaceae bacterium (assembly GCA_039961455.1). Taxonomy (GTDB): domain Bacteria; phylum Bacteroidota; class Bacteroidia; order Cytophagales; family Cyclobacteriaceae; genus Ekhidna. Next base: position 67,970 of record JBDVJN010000071.1, read on the forward strand.
CAGAGCCTTACTTCTATATGACGTGGGCTCGTGAAAAACTGCCGCAGCAGCAAAAAACCATCTCCAGGCTTTATCGGCAAGCTGCCAAAGAAAACAATGCTGTAGTGGTTCCGGCCGGTGAAGCTTGGGCATTGGCAAGAAAACTAAGACCAGATATCGATCTTTACATAGCTGATGGAAGTCATCCAACTCCGTTGGGCAGCCGACTAACTGCGTGTGTTTTTGTGGGTTCTATAAATGAAGAATTGCCTGGCCAATTACCAAGAACTTATAACATCCTTGACTCCCAAGGAGAATCTGTTCAATTAATGTATCATGATGCACTGGATGTTGCCTTTTGCTTAAAAATTGCAGAAGAAATTAGCAAGTGATTCATGTGCTATTTTCTTTCGAAAATTCGAGGGTTCACCGCGCAAGTGGATAATGTGAATGTCTTCTTATCAGAAAACTCGATCTTGAATTCCCGATATTTAGCAAAACGAAAGGAATTTTCTGTCTGTTGAACAATTTCGAATTTGGCCTTGCCATTTACGTAGTGCGGTTTGCCATCAACAAGTTCAATACTGCGTTTGCCATCAGTATCACTACTATACTCACCTACGAATTTCTCAAAAGCACTCATATCGAACGTGTAAGCTAAAGAAAGAAATGGATCATCTTCATTGAAAATGAGCCCCTCAATAACACAGGTGATCGTGGCTGACCGGACATCTTCGTTGTTTCCAAGAATGGTAATGAGTACTTTTTCCTCCGGATAAAAGACAATCCTGCTATTATACCCATGCGTACCACCATTATGATCATACCTAGTTCTACCATTCCTCTTCACTATCGTCCAGCCCATTCCATAGTTTTCTAAGAACGGATCAAACATCCTTCCTTTTAACTCCACATCCAAGATTATATCAGACGTTAATGCAGTACTCCATTTCAGCATATCCTCGGTTGAGGAAAGTATCCCACCTGCGGCATAGCCTGCAGGGTCTTTTAGTGCATCGTTGACCAACCGGCCATCTGAAAATTTGTAGCCTTCGGAGCGGTCCGGGATTAACATTCGAGGATCATCATAAAACGTCTGATTCATCGAAAGTGGAGTGAATACAGCTTGCTTTAGGTAATCAAAATATTCTTGGCCGGAAACAACTTCGATGACGTAGCCAAGCATGACGTAGCCAAAATTGCTGTACCTGAATTCCGAACCGGGAGCATTTCGCAATCCTCTGGGATTGTTTTTCTCCATTTCAATAACTTTTTCAATCTCCTTGTAGGTGTCTTCTACTGAAACAGCATCCAAATCTCCAAAGTAATTGGGAATGCCGGAAGTATGTGTTAGCAATTGAAAGGTTGTAATCTCTTGCCAATCTTCTGGAAGTCCTGACACAATCTCACCAAGCTGATCATTGATTGAAATAGTGTCAATCTCATCAAAGAGCTTCAAGATACCTATGGATGTAAACTGCTTGGTGAGAGAACCAATGCGATGGACTGTATTGGACCTGTTCTCCACACCCAATTCGAAGTCTGCCTTCCCAAACCCTCTATTAAGCAACACCTCATCTCCAACTGCTACGACCACTGATCCGCTGAATGAACTTAGCTCAGCTACTTCGTTCAAATAATCTTCAATCTTCAACTGAGCAACTGCTTGAGTACGAATTACTAGAAGTAGCAGAAAAAGAACAATGAGTTTCATAAGGTAGGTTTACCTTATGATGGTTGTATCGCGATAAAAGTTGTATGGTCAACTACTCATTTCGGATGCTCTGTGTTGGGTCGGAAACTGCTGCTCTGTACGTTTTTACAATGATCGTCAGCAAAGCAATGACAACTGCAATCAAACCACCAAGGACGAAAATGTACCAGTAGTCAGGTATATCTATTCTGTACGCAAAATTGCCGAGCCAGCCCTTTATGAAATACCATACTGTAGGTGAGGCGATGGCGGTGGCAATTAATACCAGAATTATGAACTCCCTAGAGATGAGATTGATGATTTGCTTTGGTGTTGCACCTAGCACTTTTCGAATACCCAGTTCCTTTTGCCTTTGCTGCGCACTGTAGGCAGCCAAACCAAAGATTCCAAGGCAAGCTAACAGGATAGAAATGCCCGAAAATGCAGTAAATACTTTGGCTTGTTTTAATTCATCCTCATACAGGCGTTCCAGGTTTTGATCCAAAAATTGATAGCTAATCGGAAAATTAGGAGCTACTGCTTTGTACGTGTCGTCAATAAACAGAAGCGTGTTGGCAATGTCTTGTTCGTTCACCTTGATGGCCAGCCTTCTAGGTCTACCATTACTTATGATCGCTAAAGGCTCAATCTCATCTTTTAATGATTTGAAATGGAAGTCCTTTACCACGCCAATTATTGGCGAATTATCAATACCCCAGCCAGGCATGGTAGCTTTTCTTCCAACAAGGTCCTCAGGGTTCAAGCCCATATCCTTTACAGCCTTCTCATTGAAAATCATGACATTCTCTTCGTCTGAGCTTATTTCATTTGAAAAATTTCTGCCAGCGACCATCTCTATTCCAAACAATTCGAGATAATCTCTATCCGCAAAAACTGTCCTCATCTTGTTTGTACCTTCAATTCCTGATATGATAAATCCAGAAGCATCATGAAATCCCCCAGGTTCTCCGGACATTCCGGAAACCATTTTGACATTGCTATTTGCCAGTAATCTGTCTTTGAACGACTGCATTTCAGTCCGTATTTCGGAGTTGTTCAAGTCAAGAACAACAACTGCTTCTTTGTCAAAACCCAAGTCTTTTGAATTCAAGAAATCTGTCTGAGCAGAGATTAGAAACGTAGCGACAATAAGAAAAATGGAAATTGAAAACTGTAGGATCACCAATCCTTTTCTTAAACCTACATTTTTCCCAGCAGCTAACTTACTTCCCTTAAGTACAGAAATGGGCTTGAAGGAAGAAAGGAGGACCGCCGGATAAATACCGGAAGTGATTAAAACTGTGACCACCAATCCAAAGAAGAAGACAAGTACATTACTATCTGTCCAATCAAGCACAACATCCAATCCAAAGGATGAATTAAATACTGGATTCAACAAATGACAGATTCCTACTGACAGCAGAACGGAAAAGAACAAGATCATCAAAGACTCACCAAGAAATTGTGAAACCAATCTGAAGCGTGGAACACCCAACACCTTTCGAACGCCCACCTCCTTTGCTCTCATAAAGGACTGTGCAATGGAAAGGTTAACATAATTGAAACAGGCAATAAATAGTATTGAAATAGCTACAAGAGCCAAAATGAAGATTGAATCAAGGTCACCATGTCTAACAAAATCATACCTTGTCTCATTGTTGAAGTACAAATCGCTAAGCGGTTCCAAAGTTAAATCCACTCTTGTTCCAGACTTCTCGAAGTCTTCACCAAAGTATTTATCCATGAAACCAGGTAGTTGTCCGATTACCCTGTTTGCTTGTTCGGGTGTGGGAATGTTTACATATGTGATCAGTCCATTGTTCCACCAATCTGAAAACCATTCAAATCGCTCGTAAATCTGGAGAGAAAAAACCATGTCAAATTCCAGAGATGATTTAGCTGGGAAATCACTCATAATTCCAGTCACCGTAAACTGATATCGGTTATCTACTTCGATTATCTGGCCTAGGGGGTTCTGATCTCCAAAATACTTTTGTGCAGCTGACTTTGTAAGTACAGCCGAATTAGCATCTTTCAACACATCACCAGGATTACCTGTACTTAATGGAAAGGAGAAAAACTCAAAGAAATTTGCATCAGCAAAAAGCAATTTTTCTTCAAAAAACTTTTTTTCTCCAAAAGATACAAGTCCATTGTCAGGTTGAGCCCGTGTAACTGCGCTAATGTCTTCTGGGAAATCATTTTTTAAGGCCCTTGCGTACGGTCCTGAACTCACACCAATGCTATATGGAGATCCATTGATTCCAGATAATCTAACAGCGCGGTAAATCTGGTCCTTATCCTTGTGAAACGAATCGTAGCTAAGTTCAGAGAAGATATAGAAATACAGAAAAATCGAAGCCACCAAACCCAGCGTAAATCCGAAGATGTTGATAAATGAAGTGGATTTATGCCGTAAGAGGTTTCTAAATGTGAGAACCGGATTAAAGTTGAACATAGGATTAAATTTTATATTAGTCGATTTGAGTGTTGATGGTCTCAGATAATTCAATACCTGATACCAATACTTGAGTTTTTTAAATGAGGAATTCTGCAGCGTCGCATGGTATTCCTGCAGATTGCCCTCGAGTTCCTCGGCTAGTTCCTTTTTACACAGCCGACGGATGAGTTTTAACGAAAACCTAGAAGGTGCTATCGTATCCCTTTCAGGCATATGTGAACTTCAAGGAAAATTCGGGCACTTGATCCCAAAGGTTGGCACGCAGTTCTTTTACCTCATTAAGTGCTGCTTTTCCGGCAGCTGTGAGTTCGTAGATACGCTTGCGACGTCCTCCTCTTTCCTGAGTTGCACCGGCCATCTCCGATTTCAAAAATTCCTTTTTCTCGAGACGCGCGAGTGTGGTATGCAGTGCTCCCATGGAAATGGATCTGTTCACTTGCGTATTTATCTCTTCACGAATGCGAAGCACGTATGCATCTTCTTCAAGGATAAGTACGATAAGCAGAAGTAATTCCTCAAACTCACCAAGGTTGGTTCCTTTCATTAGTTTCTATTTTGTAGTAAAGTACGAAGAAACGAATTTATTTGTTTCGATAAAGTAGAAACAAATAGGAAAAGGTCCCGTCTACATGAGATTACTCCCCGCCCGATTGAAATCTGGGTATACTTAAACAAGCGGGTGACTCTTTATCCCAATAGTAGAAAGATTATCAGCACCATGAAGAAAAATAAAGCATACCAAAAAAGGTGCGTTTATTCCGCCTTTCGGGAGTCAATGTGGGAACAAATCAGGAATTATCCGACTAAATTCCCAATATAAACGTGTTGTAGGTCATTGAGTTTTGCTGAAAAATCATCACATATTCCTTTTCATCTTTCTTGCATGCATTTACTCAAGTTGCATTGAAAAGGAAAGTAAAGATCTCTTCATACCAACTGAACAAGTCTACATTGAGCTATTGAAATTGGCGAATGTCGATGAAAACCCAGAATCAAAAAATCCACATCGCTAGTCATGAATACCTGAATGACAGTTCTTTGATTGTCACAGTGAATCAACATGGATTGAAGCCAAAAGATTTGACCACAGTCAAAACCGAATTCCTATTCAACGAAGTGAAAGTATACACCTATAGTGAACCCTTAGACTACTGGGTTCCAGACTCATTTTTCAAACAGTTTCTAATAAGGTCACGGGAAGGAAATGTAACATTTGATGAGCTCAAGATACTTTTTAAGAATTCCGCCGACTCTACTGACCAATTTCTGGACTCAACTATGACTGTGAAACCAGAAGATTTTCTCTAAACGCTGAATGTAACGACCTACAACAGTCGCTAAAGTGCATATGTCAAACTGCTCCTAGCTGCTCTCCTGCTATCCGAACCGCAAAGCTTCGCCTTCTGAAATCTCATTCACTTTAGCGTTTGCCTCTGCTTCTGGCCTTCATCTTTCACTTCGAGTTTTTCACATATACTGTTGTAGGCGGGTCGCAGCTTTGCTAGCTACGTTTTTCATCAGCTAAGTTCTGGACATATGCACTTTAGCTGGGATGTACCTTGAACGGCGCACAGAACAATTTTGCCATCGTTTTCGTAAATTTGAGATATGAGCAGAGAAGAAGTAAAAACAGCGATCAGTGAAATCTTAGATCGAACATCCGAGGAGGTGCTTCAAGAGGTATTTGAATATCTAAAGTCCGTTGAAGGAAAACCTGCTCGATCAATCTCTCTTTCTCACAACTTAAGGACGATTCTAACGGAAGACAAAGAGCTTCTAGAACGATTAGCACAATGATTTCAGAGCGTGAGGCGCTAGAAATTCATTCTATTCTGATTGAGCGCTTTGGGGGATCAGAGGGTATAAGAGACAAAGCCCTGCTACTTTCTGCTCTGAACAGGCCATTCCAAACTTTCGATGGAAATGAACTCTATCCAACGGTGATTGACAAAGCCGCTGCTATTCTAGAAAGCATTATTAAAAACCATCCATTCATAGATGGAAACAAAAGAACAGGATACGTT
>JBDVJN010000072.1:0-72585 GCA_039961455.1 Cyclobacteriaceae bacterium
AATTGGCTAAATAACCCAGAACTTGGCACAGAAACTTCACTGGAGAACGAATTCGATGTTCCATTTGACTACCTGGCTAATCCGGTCAACAATCCGGCACTCGGCGGAGCTGAATTTCTGATTGACACCGATACAACAGATTTCGGCTTCAAAGGCACGTCCAGTGGAATACCCATTCTACTTAGCATTCACTTTAACATTGCCGACTTCAGGATTGGCGGTGGTTTTTCCTACGAAAAGCAATTCATCAGAGAACTGGAGCCAATTTCATACGGAGATCAGGTTAGGGCTTATCAGCCAAATTTTAAATCAACAAGATATACCAAGCTGTTCGGAGTTGTGGGCTATCGTTTTTACCAATTTTGGAGGTACGATTTTGTTGCAGAGTTACAGGTGGGTAGAATTAATGCTGGCAAGCAATTTAATAGCTCCGTTATTACTCGTGGAACCTACACCAATTTTGGAATAAGTATTGAGAACAATTGGTCTGAGTATTTCCGTGTAATTATTCGGCCAAGCTTCGACTTCAAGAAGTACACGATAGACATCCCAGGCGGAGCCAGCGTTAGCCATAGGTATCCAAGTTTCTTCATTCAGGCGGGTATAAGCATCAATATTCCTGATATTCCACGGTCACCAATGAAGAGTGATCATGTGCAGCTTAAGCACGTCTATACCAATCCTAGAACCGGTCAGCTCATGGAAGTTCGGGGTCAGCCAATCTGGAAACGCCAAAACCCAAAAGTGGGGGAGAATCATCGCAAATTATGGCGATACAAAGGACGGAATAAAAAGAAGTTGAATCCCTACTAAAAAGTCGTTTTCCACCTTACTTTTCGTTAAATTGCGGACTGATTTTTAGGTAACCAAAAACTATAGATGTCAGAAGGAGAAATCGGGAATTTGCCACCGTCAGATCAGAACATTATCCCCATAAATATTGAAGAAGAAATGCGAGGCGCATACATCGATTATTCGATGAGCGTAATCATTTCCAGAGCCCTTCCAGACGTCAGAGACGGCCTAAAACCTGTACACAGGAGAATCCTTTACGGGATGGACGAGCTTGGTGTCAACTACAACAAGTCGTACAAGAAGTGTGCACGTATTGTCGGAGATGTTCTTGGTAAATATCACCCACATGGCGATACTGCAGTCTATGACACCATGGTACGTATGGCACAAGAATGGTCGCTGCGATACCCGTTGGTAGATGGCCAGGGAAACTTTGGTTCCGTTGATGGAGATTCACCAGCAGCAATGCGGTATACGGAGGCTCGACTAAGGAGGATCGCCGAGGAGCTTTTAGGTGATATAAGAAAAAATACGGTTGACTTTCAACCAAACTACGACGATAGTACAGAAGAGCCTTCGGTGCTTCCTTCCAAGACTCCTAACTTGCTAGTGAATGGCGCAAGTGGAATTGCGGTTGGCATGGCAACCAATATGGCTCCTCATAACATGTCAGAGGTAATTGACGGAATAGCCGCTTACATTGACGATCGAGACATAACCATCGATGGACTGATGGAGCACGTGAAAGCACCAGACTTTCCTACTGGAGCAACGATCTACGGGTACCAGGGAGTCAGGTCTGCATTTGAAACTGGAAGGGGAAGAATTGTTCTAAGAGCAAAAGCGACGATCGAGGAAACTAGCTCAGGACGAGAGCAAATCATTGTGTCAGAAATACCTTATCAGGTCAACAAGGCATCCATGATTGAAAAGACTGCCGGTCTAATCGTAGATAAAAAGATAGAAGGCATTTCAGATATCCGCGATGAGTCAGACAAAGCGGGAATGAGAATCGTTTATGATCTTAAAAGAGACTCAATTCCAAACGTAGTTCTGAATAATCTGTACAAACAAACAGCACTACAGTCTTCTTTTAGTGTAAATAATGTAGCACTTGTAAAGGGGCGACCTAGGACACTGAATCTCAAGGACTTAATTGTCTACTTTGTTGAACACAGACATGAGATTGTAGTAAGGAGGACAGAGTATGAACTTGATGAAGCTCAGAAGAGAGCTCATATTCTTGAAGGTTATCTCATTGCACTCGATAACCTGGATGAAGTTATAAACTTGATACGTTCATCAAAGGACCCAGATGAAGCCAAATTGGGTCTAATTAAGAAATTCAGCCTTTCAGAGATACAAGCTAAAGCCATTCTTGAAATGCGACTTCAGCGACTCACTGGACTTGAGAGGGATAAAATACAAAAGGAGTACGAAGAGATTCAGGCTTTGATCAAACACCTTACAGAGATTCTTGCTGATGAGGGACTACGTATGCAAATCATAAAAGATGAGCTCGCGGAGATGAAAGAGCGGTATGGAGATGAGCGTCGATCGATAATTGAGCATAGCGCTGACGAATTCACCGCTGAGGACATGATTCCTGATGAGGACATGGTAATCACCATTTCGCACCAGGGATATGTAAAAAGGACTCCATTGGTGGAGTACAGAACCCAAGGTAGAGGCGGCGTAGGTAGCAAGGCAGCTACATCGAAAGATGATGATTTTACAGAGCATTTGTTTATCGCCTCCGCGCATAATTACTTGCTTATTTTCACAGAATTTGGAAAAGTATTCTGGAAGAAAGTTTGGGAAATTCCTGAAGGAAGCAAGACTTCCAAAGGACGTCCAATCCAAAATATCATAAATATTGAAAGCGAGGACAAAGTGCGGTCAGTAATCAATGTAACTACACTTGAAGATCCGGACTACATCAATAACAACTTCCTTGTTATGTGTACCCGAAATGGTACCATAAAGAAAACCTCATTGGAGGCATATAGTAGACCTAGAAGAAATGGAATAAATGCCATCACCATCCATGAAGGAGACAAACTGCTCAATGTAAGCCTGACCGATGGGGATAACCATGTGATCATCGCTAGCAACGCCGGCAAAGCAATCAATTTCCATGAAGGAGATGTTCGTTCCATGGGTAGAATGGCAGCAGGAGTGAGGGGAATGTCAATTTCCGACAAGGAATTTGTTGTTGGTATGGTTTGTGTAGACTATAAAAATCCACCTAACTTACTGGTTGTTTCTGAAAAAGGCTACGGCAAAAGATCAGAACTTGAAGACTATAGGATCACCAAACGTGGTGGCAAGGGTGTAAAAACACTAAATGTAACGGATAAGACTGGGCAACTGGTGGCGATCAAGGACGTTATTGATGGCGATGAATTGATGATTATAAATAAATCAGGAATCGCAATCAGGATGTCAGTGGATGCTTTGAGAGTGATGGGACGTGCCACTCAAGGTGTAAGATTAATAAAACTAAATGACACAGATGAAATCTCCGCAGTAGAGAAGATTTCGATTATTGAAACAGATGAAGATGAAACGAATGAAAATGAATAACCTCAAACCGACAACTATGAGACATTTTTTACTAATCCTAACTGCTTTTGCTAGTGCTGTAGCATTTGGGCAGAAAAAACCAAATATCAATAAGGCAAAGGCATCCTTTGACAAAGGTGAACTAGCGGAAGCAAAGGCAATGATTGATCAGGCCATAGAATATGAAAAGACGAAGGACAATCCGAAGACGTGGTATTACCGCGGCATGATCTATTCATCCATCGATACAAGTACAAATGATCCGGAGGCAATGAGGGTGGCTATGGAGTCATTTCGTAAGTCGCTAGAACTTGATCCAGCCCAAAAATCAACAACGGAATTTACCGGCACTGGCCTAGACAACGTTGACTCTAAGATTCAAAACTATTACGGCTTTTACTACAATCAGGCAATAACTGACTATCAGGAGAAGACCTTTGAATCAGCAACTGAAAACTTTGAAAAGGCATTTTTCATCTTCCCATCTGATTCTAATGCTATTTTGAATGCAGCGTATTCAGCAACAGCGGCTGGGTTCGAGGAGAGAGCAAATGAGAACTATAAGAAGGCGTTGGAAGCTGGAGTTACTGACATTGGAGTTTACCTGCGTCTGTACAATTACGCTATTGGAAAAGAGGATTTGGACGGTGCATATGCGATACTGGACGATGCAAGAGCTGTCCATCCCAATAACGTTGAGATTATGAAGTATCAAATCAATATTTTGATTCAACAAGAAAAGATCGACGAAGCGAAAGTTGGAATAGAAAAAGCTATTGCTAAGGAACCCAACAATCCGGACCTACATTTCAGTTTAGGTGTCATAGAGGAAGAGCAAGAAAATCTGGAGGCAGCAAAGGCTAGTTACACGAATGCTATTAATATTGATTCTGAGCATTACAACTCTAATTTTAATTTAGGGGTGATGGTTTTTAACGAGTGCAATGTCCTTATCAAGGAGCGGAGTGCACTTAGCTACAAAGAAGATAAAAAGATTGCTGCGCTGTCCATTGAAATTGATGAGAGACTAAATGATGCATTACCATACTGGGAAAAACTATATTCCTTGAGGGATAATGAATCTACTATTCTTGAGACGCTTCAGTACATCTACCTAAGTTTAAAGATGAATGACAAAGCAGAAGAGATTAGCACCAAATTAGATAACCTTAAGGGTGAATAATTAGGGACAAGACATTGAATGGAAGGCCACCTATTACAGGTGGCCTTTTTTGTTGGTCTTAAGAGTGATTTTCTATCAAGCTGTGGTAATTCAGGAAAAAGGGACTTCTAGCCATATAACCAGAGGAAGTGGTGAATGGCAAGTTGGAGGAATGCTGTGCTTTCTTATTTAACATAATATAAATTATATAACAAAATATGATATCGAGCTTTTGAAGCTGATTGGTCTCTAGAACTATTCTTTTATATAATGATATTATGTTAACCAGCAAACCTGCCTGCCGCCGCGTTGGCCTTTGCCCTGGCAGGCAGGGCTGGACTGTGGCGTTCTCTAGATCTGAGGTTCACAGGACTCGGTTAGCTACTAGCGAATGTGTGTTACATAATTTGCCGTTATTTTAACCGGGCCGACGTTTCGGTAGCCGCTCGGCCAGCGCGCGATCCAATCGCGCACCCGTGCCCTGGCCGATCGACCAGCCCAAATGCAAGAGAATCTCAGACAATTGATTTCATTCTATTTTCTAGTATTCGCAACATTGTTCAGGTTCGTTTCGTCTACGCGATTCTCAGGCGTTAGGAATTGTCTGCTATACACTTGCTGGCCAGCACTCTGTCTGCTATACACTTGCTGGCCAGCACTCTGTTAGCACGAGCTGCACTCAGCTAGATCTCGTCATTGTGAGGATGCTGACAGACTGTAAGGATCGTCAGCAGACGTGACAATCCCATTGAAGTTCGTACAGACTCTACAGAGCAGCTAACAATTCTCTTGGAGCTTCTACAAGCGACACAGGAGTATTTCGGTTGCTGTTCAGCTGTGAAGGTTTCAATTGGTCGCTCAAGCCTCTGGGCTCATACTTTTTCATTGATAAAAAGTATGCAAAAATCTAGGCAGAATAAAGCTTCTACCCGCAGGCCAGCGCATGGCTCGCTATTCTGCCTTCCCATCGCGCCTGGATGGAGAAAATTCTATTTAACATAATAAAAGGTCTGTTTGGCATTGGGATCATTTGAGAAATTCAACAAATTCTGCAATCTTCCCTTTAAGATTAGTAATGTTAATGTCACCAAAAAACTCCTTACGATCTTGATAGATGTTCATTAGAGAATCTTCATCACCTATTTTGATCCCTTTATGGGTATTAATAATCCAAGCTATATCATCAGAACTCGCACCTTTTAGAATTACTGGAACCAACATTAATTCTTGCATTAAGACCCATGCAGCACCTTCTTCATTAACACAAGTTTCACTGGCTCTATAATCGGAAGAAAGGAACTGAATAAACAAGCCCATCCTATTTTTGATGAAATCATGTAAATCACTCGGAATGTTAATACCGCCAGCAATTCCACCAGCCTCTCGACTTGTAAACTTTATGTCATTTGAGTTAACAGATAAGCCATTTACTAAAATGAGATCCTTAAACTTCTGTACAATATTTTCATCTTTTGATGAGTGACTAAGAAAGATGCCTTTTTTCGATAAATTATTGGTATTCAAATCTTTCTTAGCACCAAAGATTTCCGATTTTTTTTGAGGCCTAAAAATCGCACCTACTTCAGCAGGAAAGTCATCATAAGAAAATGCTACAAATGTTTCGTTGCTTTCATGCATATTTCTTTTAGGCGCCGAAGTTATATAATAAGCTGAAAGCCCTGGCAAGTCTTTTTTAAGTCCAGAATTCCGGTATGAGTAAAACCCTTTTCTATCTTCGTTATGGAAAATATGAACTAAAAAAAGTATCAATTGATCATCACTATAAGGTTCGATTGTGCTTTTAAATTCTTCCGCGCTGTAAACCTGATGAGAATTTTGAAAGAGACTCACTCCTATCTTGTCTACCTCTTGATTATAATTAGAGGCTTCATCCCAGACTATTAGGACAATGTTTTCGAAATACTCATAGTCAAAATCACTCATTTTGCAATTGTTTTGAATTGAAACTCCTGTTTGAATTCTGATTCACTATCGGCTATTATCCCATATGATGACTTAATCGGAAAATTCTTTATTCTTTTCAAAACTTCTACCCCATTACCGCTTCCAATACTTTCACCGAGTCCATTTGACCCTTGTTTAGAATTAACGATTGTTATCACCAGTGCGTCATTAGCATATCTAATTGTAGCAGAGATAGTTTCTTGTTGGTCAGCGTACCTAAGATTAGAATTTACTTCAGTCATTGCTTTTTCGAAATAGACCTGAGGAAATTGAATGTGGTCAATTTTTGCAAGTTCTATCTCATCGAAAGAGACGTCAAGTTCTCGAGACTTAAAAGTCTCTTTGAATATCTCTAGAAAATTGCTGGTATAAAGATTCTTAAAAGCAACTGGGTAATCAGATTTTTTTTCTATGTATTTATCAAATAAATGATTTAAAACTCTTCTTAAGACTGAGGGGCTTAAGGAAGATGTTCCATACACCATATCTTCCACCAACCCTTTGATTTGCCTAAGTGATAGATTGTCATAGTTGATTTTATTGCCAATTATCTCATCTTTAGAATACTCCTTTGCTCCTTCAAGCTCTAAGGGCGCATTACTCGGATAAATGAAAAAATTTAGATATGTGGAACTAAACTGTAACAGTTCATTTAAAAACATTGATATTAAAGACCATGAATCTCTAATTTTAGAAAGTTCTTCGTGATAAGAAACACCTTGAGAGATTCTCTTTTCTACAATCAATAGTTGCGTTATTATTAGTTGTTTTCTATCTCTTATAAATTCGTTGTGCATAGCATCGTCAAAGACTTTGCCATAGTTACTTTTAATCAAATGCACATGTGAATGAAAATCCTCGGAATCAAATGGCAGGGACGAAATAAAGTACGAAAATCGTTTTATGTGATTTACACCTTTGATTTTGCTTTTATCTTCTTCGAGAAAATTGATAAGCTCATGAACTTTACTAGAGTGCATTTTTGTTGATATCTGATCTTTCTTGATCGGGATATAAAGCAGTAGCCGGTAAAAAATATAGTTCAGGTTTGAGGGCGATTTCCCCCAGTCTTTAATTAGCCTTTTCAGCTTTTCGGGATTCAATAATTTAAATAAGGAATTACCTTTGAATACGGTAAAGAACAAGTGTATTAAATCCTTATTTGTCCATGCATAATACAAGTCATCTGTAGATAATTTCAGGGTTCCTTTTTTCTTTGGATTTTCAAAGAGTATTGTTATTATAAACTCCTCAATCTTTTCAACAATATCAGGAACGACTCTTTTTACATTTAAAAAGAAGTAAGGTTCATGTAAAAATACTATGCAGATGTCTTCTATTTGTTTGTACCTGTCTTTTAATATTTTATCACTTTCATATTGAATTATAAACTCATCAAATTGCTTAAAGTACTCTTTGTAAAAACGATAATCTGATACTCTACTTACAAGCTGTTTAGCTAGAACTAAATCTTTATTAATTGAGGTTTTGTCTCTCTTTTTTACTAGATAACTACTGCCCTTTTCATCCACACTCCTTAGTTGGAGTTCTTTCAATATATTCTTTGTTAAATTTCTTATTTCATAGGGAGTATTTCCAAGTTCATTAAGAGCCTCCAAAATGAGACGCTCTTTACTAATTGGACTTTCCTCTAAGTAGTAAGTTGGAATACTCCAATGAACACCAAAATAGACGTTTAATTCTAATCCACCCTTTAGAGTATCTAATCGTGAGAAAAGTTCTCTTTTAGAATCATTGATTCTACCTATAATCGTCAATATTGTAAGCTTGTTCGCCCTAAGAAAAGCTACTTCATCAATCATTTGTATTATAGACTCTCCTGTACACGTACCGTCATCAAGGATAAGAACATTACGATGATCGATTATGTCTTTCAAGGCATCTCCAGGGTGAGGAAATCTCCAACCATTTGATGTAGCAAATCTTTCAAGCTCTATAATCTGAACCTTGTGATTTTTAAGAATATGATCTTTGAGGTAGTCAAAATCTATATTTCTAATACCAGAACCCCTGGGGTAAATGAGTACATCAAGTTCTTTTGCTTTAAAATTCTTTGATTTTAATTTGTCAAAAAGTAATTCGATTAATGGATTTGATAGCGAATGATCTTTTAATATTTCATCCATGTCAAAGAAATACGGATGAATTAAGCCGTTAAATTTAAAATATCCAATTTTGATGTTTTTTGGATCTACTTTATCCAAGAAAACTTTTTCATCATCTAATAAAACGGATTCTGAAAAGTTACTTTGTGACTTGCTCGCAAGTATGGGTGAATTTGTCACAGGATGAATCCTTATAACTTCTAATTTCCCGGAAACTAACAAATCCTTGATGTCTTCTCTTCGAAATTTCTTAATAGGAATTGGACACAAGGAAATTAGCTTTTTTCTTAATGATGAGTAGTCGAATTTTTCTGCCTCAAATTCTTCGTCAATTGCATTAACAATCACTCCAACGTGTGATAAGTCGGCTCCTAAACTATTTAACTCTTTCTCGATTGCTTCAGTTAAATAACCAGTTGATATGACATCACATATGAGTATTACCTTATCCCCTGCTTTAATGTGATCTTGAAAACTATCTTCATTACTGAAGTCATGATAGTTATTCAAAGAAATTATATGTTCTTCCGAAATGAGACCTAATTCAAAAAGCTTATTTATGATTTTTTCACTGCTTGTTGTCACAGAAATGAATTTGTAATTCGTTATTTCATTTATGGTTTTTAAAACCTCCTGAAAAAGTGAAGAAGCAAGCTCTTTGCAGGTATCTCGATTTGCAAGAACATCAAATAGTTTTATGTATTTATACTGATAATAATTACCACTGCACAAGAAGATTGAGTTTGGTATTTCAATTATTGTCTCAGAAATAGTATCCTGAATTTTAGATTGGTGTGATTTGTTAAGATTGTCCTTAACAACTTGAAGTAATGAATTCCTTTCAATAACAGAATGAAGGTTTCCATACTGATCGAAGTAATTTACGTTACCTGATACGTTATTTGCCTCATCAAAATCTGAAAGTCTTAAATCATGTATTTCAAAAAGGAGTTCATTTAACCTTTGAATATCATTTTCACTGAAAACACCAAGCCAAAAAATTGAAATATCATCTACTTCTTCTTCATAATATATAAAGGGGGTTGGATGGATCACGAACTGTTTTTTTGTGATCAATAGCTTGCTAAGCTCATCATTTATTTGAATCAAATAATCAAGTGGTGGTGGATTGATTGCTATTACATTATTTAAATTGTTAATTCTATAATCGGATACCAAGAAGGATATTATTTTCCGACTAATTCTCTTATCAACTTCAAAGTCTTTAAAATCGAAGAATATTAGTCCTTCGTTTGCTGTATTGACATTACTTATAATTAGTTCAAGTAAATTATTGTACAAATCTTCCTTTCTATTATCCTTGGAAATCAAGCTTTTATGAATGGAATGGAGGTTAACTACATGACTCTTGTTGTAGTTGAATTTTAGTTTGCTACTCGGTTCAATTGGTTTGATTGAGGAATAATCGAATAAACTCTGCTTATCTATTTCAGGAAAATAAATAGTGATTAGTGTGCCTGGAAAATAACTTGATTCATCTCCGAATTGCTTACAAGCGTCTTCAAAGTTTTGTGTGTCAGAAAAATTGTAGGTTATTCTTCCATATCCACTTCGAGCAATTAAGACCCCTTTAAATCTGTTGACGATTGCTAGAACATCAAATAAACCTCTTGTAAAACTAAAATTTTCTTTGCTTGATAAATATCTATGAGTTACAGGATGCCTTGATGAATTATACTCAAATGCGTAGTTTAATATATCATTGTCACGTACTGGCCCACTCCCCGTCCTATTTTTTAAGTACTCAGTTTTTAGGCTTTCCGTTATGCCTAACCCGAAATCAAGAAATGATATTTCTAGTACTGAACGGTTCTTGAAAATATTTTCGCTCTCTTTATAGAAAGACCTAAGCTCTTTTAATGCTTCAGTTTGGAAATTTCTTTTTAATCTACTTTGTATATCTTCTTGACTATCGTATTGAGGGTTAAATCTCTTTTTAAGAGAGATACTTAAGAATGCAGTATGATCATCAACTTTGAATAGTGAGTCGTCAAAATGATCAAGAAAATTCTCGTAGAGCTCTTTAGAAATGATTGTTGAAAGTGTTTTGCTTTCAAATGGCAAGTAGCAATTATTTAAGCGAAGTATTTCTTTCGTTGCTTCGTTTAAGTTATAAACTGTATCATCAAGAACTTTTTGAATCCTTTTATCATTGTAGCCTTCTATTTGAGGCAATGCAATTAATGGAGTGACATTATGCCGGTGATATATTTCTACTTCCTCTTTTGAAGAAATTTTGAAAGTCTTTTTAAGACGTTTTATTGTACCATCAGAAAGATCAAAATAGGAGTTCAGATTATCATCAGAAGTAATTTTGTATATCTTCCATTCCTCCCATATTCCGACTATGGCTTTCGCTTTTCGTTTAGTCAAATTGGTAAACCCCTTCTTTAGAAACTTTACCTCGAATGGAAAATCAGTATCGACAAGGTAGCTAAAAAGTGCCCACAGTGTTAAGAGCTCTTCATTGGCGATATATCCAACATTTGTAAAATCAAAAACATAAGGCTTCTCCCGGCTCTTATTTTTATGCTCCAGGAATGCATTGTGAAAATCATTTATGATTGCATCTAAATGGACTTCAGCTACCTTATCTTCAAACTTCATACAATGGCGAATAAATAACACTCAATATAGGTATTTACGCAAACATTTTTTACTTATTTCCATTATTTGCAATACTCCAACTTAATCTAGTGAGAAGACACAAGAAGAAAACCAGAGCATCCCCCTTAGTGAAAAAGGAGGACTAGTTTCCGCCAAAGTATGATGGGTGCGTTTTTAGTTGACGTTATAGCCCTTCTCTAAACTATTAATCCCAACCCCTGAACCGAGAGCCCTTATTGAGGTTGCTAAGAAAGATGGTGGCTAATACTTCTATTTGCTTGGTTTTAAATTTTACTCGTGTCTAACTCCCTCTCCGCCACAATCAAAAACTCAATCAAAACACTCAGATCCACTACCCTATCCTCAAAATCTGGTGGTAGCGAATCATGTTCATTCTCAAGGTATTTCATGAGGATCAGTGTGATGTGATTCTTGAGTTTGGTTGGATGAGATGTTAAGAACAAGTGATCAAGTTTGTGGACAATTTCTTCGGTGACGAGCGAATGATCTGGAACTTGAATCGTTTTCAAATAGTATATATATGGGCATAAATATATCTAAATATTTGTTCTATACAAATTTGGCTTGTGAAAGAAGAAATTACAGGCAAACAGTTAGAAGTTCTCCGCCTCTTGGCCGATGGTCATAGCAGTGAAGAGATTGCTAAAGAACTAGAAAACAGTAAGAAAACTATCGACTCCATTCGCATAGATATGCTTCGTAGATTTCAGGTCAAGAATGTGGCACATTTAGTGGCTTATGGGTTTAGGAAGGGTTGGTTGAAATAAGATTATTCTTGATCTTCATCGCCAACACGATCCAATTGAGAGCGAATGATATGAAATAAGTCAGAATCTTTAGCATTCATCTTTGGTACAAGGCTTCCCAACTTTTCATAAACATTATTCGATATGAACATTCTTTGCAGATTCTTAATTTGATCAATGAAGACCTTAGAAGGTTGCTCATTAGGATCAAGTGATTTAAGAAACTCTGGTAAGAAGTTTCTGAAATTATCTATTCTCACTTTGAGTTCTTGAAAATCTTCATTGCTGATTTTTATTGGTGTTTTAATCTCATCTTCAAAATCCACATAAAAACCTTCTTGTCTAAACATATCTGCATTTTGAAACCAAATCACTTCCTTATTTTCTTAATTATGAAATTCAATGGGAAAGACATAAAAAAAGCCTCTCGAAAATTATATTCAATAGGTATAATTGAAGTTCTTTGTTTTGAGTGAATTTTAGGTAATTACCCATCACGGCTATTGGGATCCTATGACCATCCCAAATACCCTGATCAAAACCGATGACATTTCTACCCAAACTCTTAGCTTCTCCTGGAGACTTAGAATTCAGAATCTTGATTAACGAATCCTTATCATTGAATAACCTCGCCTTTTCAGCCATCATCCAATGCTCAGTGGTTGGATAATTGAACCCATCATGAGTGAACTCACAGTTCCACCATTGACTGAAACAAGAACTTGTAATCTCCCCACTCCTGCTTGGTTGATGTCCCCAGAAGAACAGGTACTTCAGTTTCTTGCCAGACTGCTGAAGCTCGATAGAGACTAGTATTCGATTTTTTCCAGGAAACGGTTGGTTTCTTGAAAGTCTGTTAAAAGCTCAATAGATAACGAGTGAAGTGCATCCTGGAATTCTCTTACTAATAGTTTTAACTCATTTACCATATCATTTTTGTAAACTTTGTCCCTAACCAAATCTGTGTTTCTCAATCTTTCAACTACAACAAATAGTTTGGGGTCGTTAACTCCGTTCTTCTCAAGCAGATAATCAATCTTCCTTATCTCATTCCTTATTATTTCCTTTAAGATCTCATCGTCAGAATTGACTTCCAAATTGAATGCTATTTTGGATAAATGCTCAATTAAGCTTGTGAATGATACAATACTGCCCATCTTTTTTTCCCGAGCATCTGCAAGAATTTTATAATTACTTACTAACACTTCATAGCCACCTCTTAGCTTTGAAAGTTTCGACTGATAATCTTCATCTATGTCGTTTAAACGTTCTACTAATTCTTTTTTTGAAAGTTTTTCATCCAAATCAAATTCCGACTCCAACCTGTCGAGTGAGTTTCCTATCAATTCAATGGATCGCATTAAATTATAAGAATTGGACTGGGACTGGCTAAAAGCAAAGCCATTGATCAAAAGAACCAAAAAGAATGAGATGATCGTTTTCATTGGAATTTAGATAGCGACAATTCTGACAATTCCTTATTAATGCTTTTCAATTCATTTTGATATGTATCAAGATAACCGAATAAACTTGAATTGATCTCATCTGCAATATCTTGCAACTTAGAAACTCCATTAGTTGTACTATTGGTTGTTACGAGTAATGCATTGTCTATATTAATCAACTCTTGTTTTTTTGTTTTCGTCAAATTATCCGGGGGCAAATCGGGAACCTTACCAACCAATGACGAATTTTGTAAAGCAATTGATGCGGACTCCAGGGACTGAAAAGACTTCTTTAATCGTGAGGACAAGTTAGCGTCAAGTTTGTTTAATTTATCAATTTCGTTATTCTTCAGGGCTTTATTTGCCCCCGCTAATATTTCATTTACGACATTTTTAGCTGTAAACGTCCTCCACCATATAAGCATAATATCACCAGTCTTAGATTTAGAATTGGTATCGCCGAATGTTATTCGAGAGTTTTTGTCGCTAATTTTTTCTAACACATAAATATTCTTCGTTATAAATTGAATATCCTGAGCAAGTTGTGATAAAATTCTTAACTCCTCGGAATAGTCATTATTTGTTTTTTTAACAGTTGCTTTATATGTATTCAATCCATCTATAAGACCGTTGGCACTCGTCTTCACATCTTTAATTTCAGTCTGAAGGTTTTTAAGTTGCGCCTCCATTTCTTTCTTTTTCTTGCCTATTTGCTCAATACCCAAGTTTATTAATTCCCCGGCAGGACCAAGCAATCCAGTAGCGCCTTTAACTAATTCTTCGATAGCCTCAGGCTGATCGTCGGCAGTTTTTTGATCATCTTCCTGAGCGCAAATGGTGCTAATCAGTATTGATGAAAACAGAGTTAGTGTCAATAGCTTTTTCATATACATTTAATTTAGGTTTAAAGTGTGGTAACAGTTGATCTTCTTTGTAAATTGATTAAAACTTTCTAAGCGTTTTTTAACTTTTGGATAACCTCTCTGCATTACAATAGAGAGTAGTTGAACTTTTTTGTACAGTGTGAGCTCTGAACTACCTAAAACTCCGTATGTCTCGAATAGCAAGATGAAATTCTCCAAAATACCATCTATTTCTTCGAAATCGGGAATTTCCTTGTAAGCCCCGTACTTTCTCGAGAGTCTGTTTTTTACAGATAGTACTTCTATTTTACTCGCATATAAGTGTCCCACTATTGATTCTGCAATTTTTGACCTTCTATTGGTTTCCTTTAGAAGATTAAATGTTGCTGTATCTAGTAAGATCGAGAATGAGAATAGCGGTTCGTATAGTTCATAGAGAAGAGTTCTATATTCGATAACAATGCTCTTTTCAAAATCAGACAGAAAACCTGTTTCTCTATTGCTAATTCTCGTACTGTCTTTTGAAAACAATTCACTTATATTTTTTAATGATGAATTGATTGCTTCAATATCAATGATATTCAAACTATCACTTGAAATACCTGTTTCCTGTTCAATGGTTTCTATGTTAAGAGTATCTCCCTGAGTAATTTGAGAAAAGGCACAATTCACCATTATGACTATGCATAAAACATTGAATAAGACCCTGGTCATTTGTTGGTATCGTTATTAGCCATTTATAAGTAAATTAATTCTCCGGTGAATGGATTACAATACCTACCCAGAGGTATTTTACATAACTGTATCATAATAAGAAGATTATTTAGAACATAATGGATTAATAGTCCAATCCATTGTTTGCAAAATGACATTTAATGCCGCACACATTTGCCATTGGCTCTCACCTTCCCTTCTACCCTAAAATGTCAAAAGAGTGCTCCACTCCTTCAATAAAGTGATATGACTACATCCTGGGGACGAAACCCTGCGCTAACTATTAATGCTGACCCAGAACCGAAGCTATCTTAACATAACGCAGAGACATTACCGAGCCGTCGGACCGATAACAAAATAGGATATTGAGCTTTTGAAGCTGTTTGACGAATCCTCAGCTATTCTTTTATATAATGATATTATGTTAACCGCAGCGGCGGACCGTAAGCAAAGCTGGACTGTGACGTTCTCTAGATCTGAGGTTCAAAGGATTCGGTTAGCTACTAGCGAATGTGTGTTATATAATTTGACGTTCATGTTAAATAGCCGCTCGGCCTGCGCGCGCCCGCTACGGCGGACCGCCCATCGCGCACCTTCGCCCTGGCCCGCGCCTATTAATAGTTTTCCAACGCGCTGTTCCGCTCTGGCGGAATTACCAGCCCAAAGCAAAAGTTTTCCAGCCAACATGCATCGTTCAAATTTTCAATATTAGGGGAATTGTTCAAGTTGATTTCATATACGCCATTCTCAGGCGTTAGGAATTTGGCTGTTCAAACACTTGCTGGCCAGCGCTGTTAGCACCAGCCTTTTTCATCTGTTCATCAAACAAGTGCTATAATCCAAAGCTCAGTCCTAAACTAACCTCGTCATTGCGAGGAACCTATGCGAAGCATTGGTGACGTGGCAATCTCCAAGCTAGTAGCAGTACAGTACAGCTCACGATTTGTTATTTCTTTCATCTGAGTTCGCTCTATCGCTCAAGCCGCTGGGCTCATACTTTTTCATTGATAAAAAGTATGCAAAAATCTATGCAAAATAATCACTCCCAACACACAGCCAACCGCACCCCCGCTATTTTGCCTTGCCAGCCCGCCTAGATGGCGATTGGATTATATTTAACATAATAATCAATTTTGTTTCTAAAACTTGAAATACGGCTATTTTGACTTCACTTTACTTATTACTTTTAGATAAAAATTTATCTTTTTTTAGAATGGCTTGGATAAGCTTGGTTAATTAATTGTGGGAGAACAAAATTTAGATTTAATTCTTACTTTGACCAAAATAGTTGGTGGTTTTCTTGCTCTTTCTGCTGCTTTTTTTGGTTTTCTCGCAGTTCTGCGGAACGATAATCAATTAACTATTCGTGCTTGGTTTAAACACAAATGGAGTTTGATTGATACAAGCAACTGGCGCAGAATTGCGGAAAAATCCATCGGTTGGTCTTTGAATACAGAAGCAGCTTTGAAAGGACGACTCAAAATTCTAGCTCAGAGAGAAGATGTTTTAGGGATTGCGTTTCTTCTTGACCTTGGAGCTATTTGGTACTACTATAAATTTTCTTATGCATTTTTTTTGCTATTATTAATTCTTACAATACACAAGTTTAAAGTTCTAGATCGAAAAAAAGACTTACTATTTTATTTCGCCTTATCTGCAACTTATTTGATTGCCGCATTTGGTAGTTATTTACTTGTTTTGATTGCGCTGAAAAGTTCACTGACGGTTGCTCCATTAATTTTAATTTTCTCTTTACCCTCTTTTTTTCTTTTTCTTGGTTTACCGTTAGTTTATTTCGAGAAAGCCATCAAATGGCTTAAAATAAATATGGTTATTCCGCCTTTTGAAAATATTCAGGTTTATGGCTTTTATGTTGGTTTAAGTTTCATTTTAACATTCTGCTCTTTCTTGCTTGGAAATTCAATTAGCCAAGATTCTACTGTCCCCCAAACCTTTCAAATGCTCCTCTCGAATACTCTGATGGATTCAGCAACTATTGGAGTAACACTGTATTTGATGAAATGGGCTTTCAAGAAAAACAGTATCAAATCAATATCCTCAGCAATTATGTTAGCTTTATTCTTTTCAATGATTTTTGCTTGCACTTCACTTTACTTTGGTTTGCTAGATACCGAGTATTCAATGTCATTGAAGGAGATAAGTCGCGTCTTAATTGGACTTTCTCCAACAAGAAACGGCATGGATTTTAGCCCATATTTTTGGGCTATGCACACGACGTTTATTCCAACCATTATTTTTTTAAGCGTTTTGACAATTGGTTTAACAGCAAAATTGATTCTGATCCCGATTCAATGGTTTTTTTCTAAAGGGGATAAAAACAAGAATCCTTTGGCTTTAACTGCGGCCTTGTTTACGGTTTTAGCTGCTTTTTTTGGTCTTATAGGTTTATTGATTGATGAAATGGACAGATATTTTTAGTGAGAGTTATACATCTTAGATATAAATCAACTCTCGTCTACTTCTTGATAATTCTTTCAATTGCATACTGATCAACCAAATCCTTCATTGTATACTGATTCAGATTAATCCCATATTCAGGATTCTTGACTGCTGAATCGGTAAACAGCTGATTAGGTTCATTCCAGACAGTTGAAGGAAATAAGTACTTGGTTGGTTTCTCACCATCAACAAAAAGCACCAAACCAATCCAGAGATCATCTCGCAAACCTCTTTCTAAATCCTTTTTAGAGACGAAAGCATAGTTGGTTTTCTCTACACTGCAGAAGATTTTGTACTCTTGCTCCCCTACTCTGTTTTGAACTTTGAAATGCGCTCCATAATGATTCAAGTAACTCTGAATCACATGATGATGCTCAGATAGCAAGAAGGCTGATTTCATGATGGTCTCTGCTAGCTGATCTAGTTTGGAAAGTGGGCGGAGTTGAGACCATTTGTGATTCATTCTATCTCAGTATTATTACAAAGCCAAGATCACGCCAAGAATTGTTAGAATAGCTAGTATTATTTCTATCATCACTTTGTTTCGCTCCCAAAATGTAGCCACAGAACTTTTCTGATTAAGAGAATCCGATCTATTCCCCAATACAAGTTTTTTTGCTTCTTCAAAAGTCATTTCTCCAGATTTAGCAGAATAATAAAGTTGCTCTAGCCTTTGTTTGTGGTAATGGAGGTATTTGGTTCCATCAAATTCTTGTATCCAGAAATCTATTTTTGATTTTACAATATGAAAATTTGTATCATTTTTACTACCTAGTTCAATAACGGCGTTGAGATATTCGTTTCTGTTTCCCCACATGTCATCGCCATATTTATTCTTTACAGCATCTTCAAATATTTCAATAAGATAGTTTAGGTTATGATTCGTTAGGGTTTCAAAATTTGACCATCTCTCTGGAAGTCGCTTATTCTGAATTATCCAGTCCCTGATAAATGTTATGGAAATACTCTGATCAAACTTATCAATCATTCTTATGTACCTCAATTGAAGTTCGCTATCGTCTGTACCATTCAATTTTTCGATACAGTAATTTCCTATGCCATCATGTTCTTTGTCAACCAATTTCTCGATTGTATGAAATTCCAACTCTACTTCCATTGAGCCAAGTAGTGCAAAAAGGTTTGTGGTGTCACCATTTAAATTCAGGTAGTTATCAACCAAGCTCCTTTTGTCATATTCACTAAAATCATCTGAGTTTATTTCATTTAGGATAATTTGAGTAATGCCCTCGATACCATGAATAGAGCAAAGTTCGAAATGATTTTGCATTACTGGCGGTATCAATTTCTCAGTCTGGAGATTCTGATAGACTCGCTCTTTAGTAGTGTCTAATCCACTTTTTTCTATTACAAAATCAGTAACTCGATACTGACTTTCTTCTCTTTGCTTTTCATCTCTTTGAACCGGCAATAGCCAACAATCGACGAATAAGAAATCTAGATAGCTTTCAATGGGAATTTCAATATCAAGCCTTTTTGTGAAATAAGGAATGTAAAGTTCAAGGTAACGATAGTGATAGTTGTTTCCCCCCTTATATTCAATTGCAGTTTTGAAATCTGCAGATTTCAAGTTATTCAAAACCCAACCGGTTGTAAATTCTTTGGCCGTTTTTGAATATATAAAATCCGGATTATTGGTATCTAATGAAATTAGTTTATGAATTTGGAACCAAGTCCATCTTTCTTCATCGTTTACCAATTCTTCTATCTCTCCAATGGAAACATTTTTTTTATCTCTAGCTCGCTCTCTAAGAGTTTGTACAACAATTTCATTAGACATTTCTTCATCATTGAAATGCTTCTTCTTATAGTCATATAAATCATCCCAGCTTAGTTCTGACTTTTGCTCTTTTTCAGTAAAAATCTTTACTACTTCTTGAAGAAACTCTTCCCTATTGAAAAGCAGTTCTACGTCTTTCTCTCTTCTAGCCTTTCTCAGCGCATCGTAATCAATTTGCTTTACGAAATATTTTTCAGGATCTATTTTCAATAATTCTTGGTAATACATTTCCCGAACAGATTGGTCACCATCCCAACCCAGAACGTTTCTCAACAAGAAAATCTGAGATTCTGTAAAAGATCCTGACTTAATTTCTTCAATGGCATATTGAACACAGTTTTCATTACATGCTATTGCCATTCCATATGAAAAGTCTAATTTTTTGTCTTCTGATTCAATACTCTTGTTAAGGAAGAATTTGAATGCTTTTAATTCTGTATTAGTCTCTTTGAAGAATTCCTTAAACTCCTTTCCGTGTTCCCGATAATATTTCCTTGAAAAGCTTGATAGTAGCTTTATTACAAGGTCAAATATTTCATTTTGACCATCATTATAATGAGAAATAGCTTTTTTGAGGGTATTTTCAACTAATTCAAAGAAGACACGATCATATCCATATTGATAATCATAAGCTGTCGCCCAGTTCAAGATTCTCTTGATATTGTCAATTCGATTTATTTTTTCATATAAACCTTTTAAGTGAAAACCTTCATCAGCTAAGGAAGTTTCACTTTGAGAGCTTCGCCTCTCGTACAGCTCAACGCCCTTAATTACAACTTCCAAGTTATCCTCATATTCACTAGATCGTTGTAGATATTTGTAGATACCAGCTCTAATACTTTGACTGGATTCCAGACTATTAGAATCAAGAATTTTCTTGGTGGTTTCAGGATTAGCAATATTCAAAGAAGCTAATGTGTACAGGCAACTTCTCTTTACATCATCAGTTATATCACTATCATAAATTTTTGCTGTGAGAACAGCAGTAATTCTTTCCTCAAATTGACCATTATGATCAAATAACTCCAGCAACCTAACAGCTTCATGAATCAATAACCTTTCAGCAGTTGCTTCAATCTTATCTAACAGATATGTCAGAACTGAAACGCTATCTGATACGAAATATGCAAGGTCGTCCGCTTCAAATTTTTCATTCCGTATTATGATCCCCTTTTCCTCATAACTTTCGTAGAGTTCAATAAATAGTTGTTCCCTTGTTTCAAGAGGTATCTTATCTTTCTCGAATCTTACTAATACATCTGGTTCATTCTTAAGAATCCAACTACTCAACTCTTGAAGCTTTAGATCACCTAATAGACTAAAAAGAAATGAAAGTGTATTAAGCCATGAGGGCTTCACTTTTGTATATTCCGGAGCGAACGATACAAAATTGAGGATATCCTTAAAATCTAAATTGGATAGAAGTTTGGCGGCCAAATACTCTTGAAAGTTGTTATGCTCAAATTCCCATTTCGATTCATTTTTTGTCTTATTAATTAGGAATGTCCTCTTTAAAATCTCAAACAGATCATTATCTTGGATTAGCTCAAGTACTTCTTCCTTTTCATGCAAGTAGTTTCTTCCCAGACTTTCAGCGACAAGAGCTAACTGCTCAACTTTTCTTTCAATCTTCAGAGAATAATTGTTTAGACTTACTCCAGAGTTTTTGAATTTGTTGAAGTCTGTTTTAACTCTTTGGCGAATTAAGTATTCAAAAACGGATCTCCTAGAATCAGGAACTTCCTTTTCCTTCTTATAAAAATCTACTAGACTAACCAAGTAAAATGGAGAGTATAGAAGTTGATAGAATCTTTTTCTTCTCAACTGACCAATGAATTCATCTGCATTCGAAATTGAATCATTTAGATATCTGTAGATAGAAAATTCACTAAGGGGATTAATTGTGAAGGATCTAAAACCTTCGAGCTTTGCGTCTCGACTATCTGTCTCTGTTGTGTAGAAATTGTTACGACAAGAAACTATAATCTTGCTCTTTTTATATTTCTGACTGTATAGTATGATTTTTCGTACAACAACATCAATGTACATGGCATGGACTTCATCAAGCGCATCAAGCAATATCAATCGTCTTTCTTCTGGAACATTTATGTGTGGAGGGTATTCGATTTCAAGCAGTTCCTCTAAATCTTGATCGGTCGCTGTATTAAGTCTTATCTTAATTGGAAAATAGAAGTGATCTTCCTCGGAAAATCGATGTGCCAACTGGTCAAGTTCAATACTTTTTCCTGATCCAGCCACTCCAAGTATTGTTACTCTATTGTTCTCTAATAATATTTTGTCAATAGACTTAGACTCTAAATTGAATGAATCTTCACTTCTCGTTGATGTCAATAGTCTGGGAATGTATGACTTTACTTCTGGGTAAGGATTCTTCTTAGGCAAATCGGTAATGATTTGAGAACTTATCTTGAAATCGATTGCCTCTAGTTCTTCCATTCGTTCAACATTTATTTGGCCATCTTCTTGTTGTGTCAGATCGTCAAATAGGTGCGCATTTTCATAGAATCGAGTTTCGTGTTTAGTCTTCATCTCTCGCAATACCTTGCTATCATACTTCTTTTCATTCTTGTCTATTATCGTATGATGGTTTGGGCAAAGAAGGATGATGTTATCATATGAATTTATTTCTTCTTTAGGAAAATTTGGATCATACCTAGCACCAGTTTGATTAACAGCTACAATATGACACATTTCACCAAGTAGTACATCTTCCTCTAAGGGCCATATCCGTTCAGTACATTCTGGGAAATTGCATTGGTTTCCAGAAAGCGCAAAAAGCTTCTTTTTTGTAACATCCGATATTGGCTTTCTAGACATTTTGAGGCTAAGGTGAACAGAATGAAAGTTAACGGATATAAAAGATAAGTCCAATCTAAAAAACCGCACACATTCACCACTCTCCTTCTCCCCTGTCCAACATCCCTCGTCTGCGGCATGGTAATTCCTCGGACAAGCTGTCTCGCATCGGAGGAGTGGCGAAAGAGTGCTCCGTCCCTGGGGAAAATTGAAATAACTACTTCTTTAAACGAAACCCTGCACTAACTATTAATCCCTACCCAGAACCGAAGTTATCTTAACATAACGTAGATATTTTATGAAACTATTTTATTTAAGTTGTTAATTTGTGATAACCCACGAATACCCTAAATCTAAGTCTTGTTTTTGCTTGGTGCTTTACCGATATTGAGATGTGCTTAATAGGGAATTAGTTGAGAGTATACAAGATCCCTCCTACAGAAACATTGTCGATAGCCTCGAGTCTGGAAAATCTCGACTGGATCTAAAAGACAGTGTTCAATTGGAGGTATTACAGACAAAGTTCGAGGCAGATCAACTTGACCTGCCGACGCTAGGCGATCTAATTTTAACGGGAAGCTTCTTCTTATCGATTGCCCTCATTTTGATTATCGTTATTCCATATCTTCAAACGAGAACTCTGAATAATGTTAGCACAAGACTTGAATTGCAAAATAAATTACGAACCACGTGGGCGCAGGTCTTTGGCGGAGTAGGACTGCTTCTGACCTTTCTCACAGGCTATATCGGTATCCGATTGGAAAACAACCAATTCCTCACTCAAAATAGGATACAGACAATTGAAAGCAGACTTGAGCGACGGCAAGAACAACATAATTCAATACTCTCCTTACATCAGCAAATCGAAGCAAGTAAAATCAATGCTAATGCTCAAATGGAATCGATGGAGAAAAATGCGCATGCATTAATCACTTCCTCCACAAATAATTCAGAGGCATTGAACAATGCCACCAATGTTCAAAGAACTAGAAACGAACAGACCCATCAAAGAGAAACTTTCGATAGGGCCTTAGAGTATTTGACAAATGCCAAGACTCCCTTAGATGAGATAGTGGGCTTAGAAATTTTGTATGATCTGGGTAAAACAGAATTGTATGCGAGTAGAGTAAGGGGTGTTTTACGATCTTTCATAACGGAAAGACGAAGATTCGACTATAAGGAAGTTATACTATCCTTTCTTGATTCCAGTGCTTTCAATTATTTGGTTGATTACAATCCGAGCGATGGCAATTCTATTTGGGTCATGTCTACTCCTGAAAATTTCTTATACAAGTATGGACAAATAGACGATCTGGTACCAAAAGAAGAGCGCATTTCAAGAGAAAATGCCCGAAGTGAACTTAGAGCTAAAATGCTTGAAACAGACGAAAGAGTCAAGACAGATGCAGATAATATGTTTTTCGAAGAAATTAGATTTGATAGTGTTAATTATCCTGATTATCTGATATTTAATAATCTTGCAAACCTTTCGCGGTTGAGGTTTGTGGATTTTTTGCTCAGGGGATCCTCTACATTGAGTAGTGTATTTCCGCAGCATACACAAGATGCTAGTTGGGACGAGTACTATTTACTTATTCCTGACTACATCTTAGATTTCTCTCAATCCTCTCAGACTTCACTCGCAATAAAGATTTTAGCTAACCTTACTCCTCAGGAAGAAATGATAGAGTTCGAAGGAGGTTATTTCTATTTGGAGGAGATGCAAAATGCTAGGTTCGCTTATACCCTGGCAACAATTCAGGCACCCAGCCCTCCGCCATCACTCGAATACTATTCTCAAGAAAGTCTTATCATCTCCACTAACCCCATTGATATGTCGCAGATAGCTAACAATTCAGAGCTTCACTCTAAGCTTCCGTATGTCGCTGCCTATTTTCACAAATCCAATAAGAGCAATATCTCCTTCTATGCAATTTCTCTCGTTGATTTAATTCATATCTTACCCTAAAACGCTAATTAGATGCTCCATCGTGGCATTTGACTTATCTATTTCAACTTTTTCAAGTTCTAAATCTTCCATCTTCTCTCACGTACGCATTTGCCATTCACTACAACCCTCCCACCTTCCAAAAATGCCAAAAAAGTGCTCCACTAGTACTAAAAATTGGTATTACTACTTCCTATGAACGAAGACCTGCTCTAACTATTAATCCCTATCCTGAACCGAAGCTATTTGACACAATATTAAATAGCCGCTTGGCAAGTCTCTAAACTTTTGGCCGCCTAAGCGTCCATTTCTGAGGAGCGATTACTTGCCTCCTTGCCATTATAAACCAGCCTTGTTGACCAGGGAACTGGGTTTCTTAGCGCATAATGAGCCATGCAACCATTCTCAGCTTCATTTAGTAAGTCCTTTATGTTTTCTTCGGGCTCAGGACTTTCGATGATTACATGTGTTTCTACCACATCACACCCGCCGTTTGTCATATATCCATGTTCACGCATATGACCAAGGTTCGTTCTAAATATGATTCGCTGTTCCAACTTAAGACTATCAACTTGAATTTTGCGTGCGGTAAGAATATCCGTCAAGTGAGTCATCAAACAAAATCCAATGCCCGCAGAAAAGAAAGCCAAAGGAGGTGGGGCTGTGTCTTCCCCTACCGGTGGTTGCTCATCGCAATACAACTTGACCGGACTGAATCCCGGAATATTGACAGAAACTACACCTGTCTTGCTTTGCATTTTACCCGCTTCCGCGCTTAAGTTCACTTCGAAACGATATGGTTCTGGGTGACGGGCCTTGGCAAATTTTGTAGATTCATATTGAGTTTTTTCAGGCTGTTCTGTGCTTAGCTCACCTACGTGATAAAATTTCTCTTCTGGCATGTTGTTTCTTTAAATATCTAAAGGGTTTATTAATCAGTTAAAGGACTGGAGTAAAGGGCTGGTAAATATCGCACCACCCTTTTGAAATAATAAGTATTGTGGGCCTAAACTTCGATCAAAATTTCAAAGGCAATGGTCAGAATAATGGAGCTTCTTAATTGATTTCTCTAAACCGCAGCAGCGGACCGTCAGCAGAGCTTGATTGTGACGTTCACTACATCTGAGGTTCGTAAGATTCGGTTAGTCTCTATCGAATGTGTGTTGCATAATTTCACGTTAACATCAAATACATTTTGGATTCTCACCATTATTCCCTTCATTTACTCCACCGCAAGCCTCAACTTGGACATTCAACCAGTTGGCACCTTCATACGTATCGTTTTTCTTTACCCTACCTATTGTTTCTATAAATAATACGTATTATTTTGTGGTTTCCTAGTTACCTTAGAGAAGTATGCTAAGTAGATAAATCGTCTAAGCACAGTACCAAACAAACGCAAGGTGCGTACCAAAACACTAAATAAACGCCGATGGCTATTCATTTCAAAGTAACACCCAAGCGGCCTGGTGGCATAGCCGGTGACAGAGCACCTCGCTTCTACCCTGTCCTCACAGATCGGGAGACAGCAGACCTGAACATGATCTGCCAGTTGATTTCAGACCGCTCAACCTTGCACAGAGCAGATGTAAAGGCGGTTGTCGAATCGTTGATTGAGGTGATTCCCAATCTCTTAAGCAACGGATATAATCCAAAACTCGGAGATTTTGGAACATTCAGTGTGCATGTCTCCGGTAAAGGGCAGGATCAGGCGGACAAGGTTACCGACAAAGACATTACGAGCGTGAAAATGGCTTTTCTGCCTAGCAAGCGAATGAAGGCAATTTTAAATAAATTAAAGTTTAAAAAAGTGGGTAGATAGGTATCGTGAGAAGCCTGTTCTCACGACCTGAAGTCACTAAGGCAGGCACTAACTTTTGATCCTCTCCTTTGCTGAGATTCGGACAGCAAGCCTCCCCTCCGATATGATCCAAAGGTTTTTCATACCACACGGTGTTTAAGTTCATTATCTGTATTGATATGTTAGTCTTTTGTCAGGTTGGATAACCAAGTAACACTACGCACTCCAGTCATAGGAAAGGCTGTCTGATGACTGCCCTTAATCACAACGTGCTCCAAGAGTAATGACTCATCCTTTCTGTTTTTCAACATCGTAATAAACGCTTCAGCATGTTGACCCAACTCCTTCTCCAAGTCGCCATACGAAATGAAAACATTCGCATTCAGGTCGTTTGTTGCCTTCGCATTAAGATCAGCGAATGCAGGAATATTTAGCCCAGGGCTACCAAGAATGTAGTTTTTAAAGGTTTCGGGTTGTGACAGCAGTATGTAAGCGCCAAATTTTCCGCCCATTGAATACCCAAAATAGCTGCGATTATTAGGATCAGTTCGATAGTTGTTTTCTACATACGTAATTACATCTGTACGAATAAAAGTCAGATGCTTACTGGCCTGTCCACGTTGAAATTTGGCTTGATGTTCTGGGTTGCTTGATTTCTGTATCGAATAATCTCGATACCTGCTTACATGCTCGCCGATTTCGTTAACCAATTCTTCATTGTTGTCCTTCTGCCAAGAAATACCGACTAAAATAACATCCTCTATAAGGAACTCAGTAGCAGCGGATAGAATCTCGATATGCCAAACGGCATCTGTATAATAGATGACAGGATACTCGATGGTATCATTCTCTGAATAGCCCTCAGGAAGCTTAACATAGAGCTCATATTGTCTGTCAGCTTGATTGTCTTTTATGGGGATCACCTGCGTGTGAGCTAACTCGAAATTGAGCAGGTCCTCTACCCTATTCCCTTGTGCAAAAACAGTATGCAGAGATATAATTGTCCAAACAACTAATGTGATTTTCCTCATTGTCCTTAATTTTTAGTGGGTCTGAGTGTCTCAATTATTCCTGCATCCACCCAGTAGATATCCACATTCATATTGTCATTATTACTGTCGTTATCAATGCGTTTGTTGAAGAGTATGTACTTGCCGTCTGAAGTGACGCTGGCAAAGGCTTCCCATTTATCAGAGTTGACTTTATCGCCCATATTGATAGCAGTACCCCATGAGCCATCTTCTTGCCTGAAACTGATGTAAAGATCAGAGTCGCCATATCCTCCTTCTCGTTCACTATCCCAAATCAAGTAACTCTCGTCTGGCGCGATGAAAGGGTGGGCTGTCCATTCGCCTGTGTTAACAATTGATCCCATCTTTTCTGGGGCTTGCCGTTTGCCGTCCTTGAGCCTTGATATACGGATCACATCGTCGCTTTTATAGTCGTCAAAAACATAGGTGCCTTTTCCCGAGGCGGTTAAGCGCATAATACCCCAGTCTTCCCGGTCAAACATAGATCCAAGGCTTTTGCGTTCTGACCATCCATCACCCATCCGGTCTTTGTAGCCTTTGGCCATGTGCATACGTGAACCATCAGGGGAAAATGATATTTCACCTCTGCGTTTGAATTCAATGTATTTTTTCCAGAGATTGTCAGTCTGACGGAAGCCAATTACCGTGATGGGTGCTCCTTTTTTACTGCGCGTAGTGAAGTAAAACTCTTTCATGCCAGGTGCGAACACTCCCTCAATCTCCCAGCCTCCTTTGGAGATGATGCCAGGAGCAAATTGCTCAGCTACCATGCCCGGTGGCTTTTGACCCATGTACGGTCCCTCCAAAATTGGAAAGCTAAAATCGCCTTCCGTATTCTCTTGAGCAAAGACAGTGTTGATCGATGTTGCGCACGCTAATATTAATAATTTCGCTTTATTCATGTATTTCAGTTTTTTGTTGTTAACGGATAGGTCGCACTAATTCTCCAGATTATTTTTATCAGTATCAACTTGAACCAATGTTGCAATTATAGTTTCGTCGTTTCCATTGAGATATGCCAAATTGACTGTTCCATTTTCAGCGTCTGGTTTGAATTGAATCAATCGACTGGTATTTTTTCTTACAAAAAGGCTATCTGAGACTCGGATAAGTTCTTCAGTTTGTTCTTCAGGCATATATTTGATGAACAGTAGATTATCCTTTTGAAACACTTCTACAGTCATATCATTCGACGCATACCTTCCTGTAATTTGATCTGCTAAGAGCTGCTCAATTTCGATTCTTTTATGTACCGGAAAATAATTATCCCATTCATAGGCAAGGGCAACGGAACGAAATACTTCAAAGACTAAAGAAGGCGTAGGCGTATTGGTCAACACTACCACGCCATAGCCTTTGTCTTTATGAGCTGTCATCCTACTGTAAAACCCTGTGCTCCATCCGTGGTGTTCAAAGTAGACTTCATCTTTCTTGTTATAAATTGAAAAGCCAAGCCCATATTGTCCATACTGATTTTTTGAAGATGGCGTAAGCATTAATTCCGTCATGTCTTTTGACAACCCGTTCTTAAGACTATTGCCTTTTAGGTTTTGCTGTATGTTGATCACAAATTTTGCAAGATCCCCTGCTGTTGCCCATAATCCGTTTGATGCCAATT
This sequence comes from Cyclobacteriaceae bacterium, assembly GCA_039961455.1. GTDB lineage: Bacteria > Bacteroidota > Bacteroidia > Cytophagales > Cyclobacteriaceae > Ekhidna. The sequence goes on from JBDVJN010000072.1 coordinate 28,504, forward strand.
CTGGATAGGTATGTCTTTTACCTTTTACCATTGATCCATCGGACAAATAACCCGTCGCTGCTAGCTTTAATCTCTCTGTGCTAAGTGATTGACTGAATCTGCTGTTGTTCATTTCTAAAGGTTGGAGTACTAATTCATTCATCAGCACTGGGAATTTTTTCCCTTCAACATCCATCATCATTTGTTGAATAATGGTATAACCACCAGCTGAAATCCAGAGACTTTCATTAAGTGCTTTATCTACGATGACTGGATTTGAATTGGCTGGAGGAGTTCCATTTAATATTTCAATAAGTGTGGGTACAGGTGCATCGGTACTATACCCTGAAAAGTCATGCACGCTTATGCCAGCAGAATGACTCAAAATGTTTTTTATGGTGACTTTCTTTTCTTTGGTAAATTCACTATCGGGCAATTTCCAGGATTTCAAGTAACTGTTAATGTCTTCACCTAACGCTACTTTATTTTGGTCTACAAGCCGTAATGCACCATACGCAGTTAAAGACATACCAATTGTTGATACCTGGAAAAGTGTTTTATCAGTCACAGGAACCTTACTTTCTTTATCCATTACACCGTAACCTTTTGCCCACTCAACTTGGCCATTATGTATTACGGCAATGCTTACACCTGGAATCCCGTAGTGTTTCATCCGCTCTTCGATAGACCATGTTGAATCGCCTGCTATATGTACCCGAGTTGTGAGGCCTGATTCTACCTTTTTTACTAAATCAATTGCAGTATCCCTATTTGATTCCTCAGTACATGATTGAAAAAGAATGATGATTAGGAGAACTGAGATGGCATTTTTCATTTGCTTTTTTGCAATTCCTTAAGTTTATGTTTTGCACCATTGTTTTGAGGATTTAACTCAAGTGATTTGGTGTAGTTCGCCATGGCCAGATCAGTGTCTCCTGCTTTCATACAGGCTTCTGCATAACTATCATATACTTTGTAGCTATCAGGATAGAGCATCATATTCACTTTGAAAGTGTTTAGTGATATTGTCATTCTATCGGTGTGGTAAAAATCATAACCAATCTCGTCTATGTAGCCTTCGTTCACAGTTGGATGGTTAGGGTCAAGCTCCTTTAAATTCTGATAGGCTACAAGTGCATTTTCAAAGTCACCTTCAAGAAGAAATTCCACGGGACTTTTTTCATCACTAGCGACCTTAACTAAGGTTGAAATTATTGCTCCATCGTTTCTACTCAGATATTGTAAACCGGCTACTCCATTTTCAGGATCTCGATTAAACTGAATAAATAGACTGGAATTTCTTCGGACGAAAAGGCTATCCGATACTTTGATGAGCTCTACTCCCTGTTCATCAAGGATGTTCTTGTAAAACAGTTGACTACCTTTTTGAGAGATTTCTATAATTACATCGTCGGATTGATATCTACCAGTAATCTCATCTGCTAAAGACTGTTCTATTTGCATCTTTTGATGCACCGGAACATAATTATCCCAACCATACGTCTGGGCAACAGCGCGCATCACCTCAGCATTAAATTCAGGAAAAGTTGAACTTGTTAGCACCACCACACCATAACCTTTGTTTCTATGAGCCACTATTTCAGCATAAAAACCTGTGTTCCATCCGTGATGCCTTAGGTAGATTTCATCGTTTCTATTCAGAAGCTGAAACCCCAGGCCCAATGTAAAGGACCAACCAGAATTGCTCACTCCATATGGTTTACCATCTGTTCTGTCAGGTCTTTCGATTGCTGTATGTGGGTGATGAATTTTGCATAGTCCTCGGCAGTTGTCCATAGTCCACCTGAAGCCATTGCCGGCTGGATATTTCTTCCACCTTTTACCATGGAACCATCTTTGAAATAACCTGTTGCAACCCTTGTTAATTGCTCTGGCGTAAGGGTTTGACTAAACGTGCTGTTTTCCATTTTTAAGGGTTGCAGGACAAGTTCATCCATGATCTCCGGAAATGTTTTCCCTTCAACATCAAGCATCATTTGTTGAAGTGGCACATAGCTCGCGTATGCAAAACGAACACTTTCGCCAGGGGCCTTATTTACGGTAATTGGCTCGTTAGAAGCTGGAGGCGTTCCGTTTAGTATCTCTACAAGCGTTGGGATTTTTTCATCTATACTAAAAGAACCCGTTCCGCGAGGATGTATTCCAGCAGAATGATTCAAAAGATTTCTTATGGTAACTTTCTCTCCGCTGGTAAACTCATTTTCCGGTACTTGCCAGGATTTTAAGTAACTATTGATATCTTCATCTAAGTCCAATTTATTTTCTTCCACAAGTCGTAATGCTCCGTAAGCCGCTACTGGCATACTGGTTGCCGCTGCTTGGAAAAGGGTTTGTGTCGTTACTGGAGTCAGACTTTCCTTGTTCACGACTCCATAACCCTTTGCCCATGCTATTTCACCATCATGTATGACTGCAATGCTTACACCTGGAATGCCATAGTGCTCCATGCGTTCTTCTATAGACCATGTGGAATCACCAGCTATGTGTACTCGAGTCGTCAGGCCGGTTTCTACCTTTTTAATTAAATCGACTGTAGTACCTGTATTTGATTCCTCTGTACATGATTGAAGAAGAATCGCGATTAAGAGAACTGAGATCGTATTTTTCATATTTTTTCCTTTTGTTAGATGAGTTGCTATTGGGGCCTCAGTACTTCAATAACCTGCGCATCCACCCAAAATATATCTGTGTCATCTGGAGCATTTACAGACCTGTTAAAGAAAAGGTATTTGCCATCGGGTGTTACCCTTGCTCCGAATTCCGAAACCTCAGTATTTATCTTGTCGCCCATTTTTATGGCCTCACCCCATGAACCATCTTTCTGCTTGAAACTGATAAAAAGGTCAGCATTACGAACCGCGCTATTTCTTTGCCCATCCCACATGATGTAGGACTCATCCGGCGCTATAAAGGGATGAGCATTGTGTTGTCCGGTGTTAATTTCTTTACTAAGTGGTTTTGGTTTTTCACGTTTACCGTTAACCAAACGTGAGTATCGAAGAACACTATTGCCAGTTTCAACTGCTTCATCAAAAACATACATACCTTGAGCTGATGAGGTAAGTCGCATGATATAAACATCTTTGAGAGGCTCCTCTTCGAAATGACCGTCAAGGCGTTTTATTTCTGACCAGCCATCATCGGTGCGCTCCATATATTTCCTACCTAAATGCAAGGTTTTGCCATCGGGTGAGATGAAAGGCTCACCAACTCGGGGCGATATAATTGTTTCAATCCACCGGTTATTTTGAGATTTAAAAACAACAAATTCCTGTCTTGGTTTTGTCTCTACATCGACCTCCCTGATAAAGTAGAACTCTTTCATGTCCGGGGTAAAAACACCGCTCATTTCCCAACCTTTTGTTGAAATGACACCTGGCGCAAAAACTTCAGGGGTTAACCCCGGCGGTTTTTGCCCGAGATAGGGACCAGTAAGGTTTGGTGAGTAAACATCCTTCTCCGCAGCTTCTTGTGCAAAGGCGGTATTCAGGGATAAGAAGATCATTAGCGCGAACGCTTGTGTCGTTTTCATTTTCTTGTGTCTGTTATGTTGATGAGGTGCTACCTATTCGCTCCTTAGCTTCTGTGCCGGATTAGCCGTGGCAGCTTTGCGCGCATGATATCCAGTGGTGAGTACCGTTATAATGACAGTACCTACCACTACGGTTGAAAAGATGGTAATCCCTGGAGTTATATGGAATTGGAAGCTTTCCAGCCAACCCATCATGGAAAAATAACCCAAGACGGACGCAGGTATTGCAGCTATGACAATGAGAATCACAAAGTCTTTAACAAGAAGATTAATGAGTCCTTGTGTATTAGCACCAAGCACCTTTCTAATGCTAATTTCCTTGGCACGTTGTTCGGCGGTGTAGGAAGCCAATCCTAATAGTCCTAAACAAGCAATCAATATGGTCATAACAGAAAAACCCAAAAACATCCGTCCGCGAATTTTATCAGCTTCGTAGTGTTCCATGAATTGTTGGTCGATGAATCCAAAATCAAATGCGGTGGTTGGAAAGGTACTTTCCCAGGCTGCTTTAATAAAGTCAATAGTAGCCGCCATATCTCCTGTTATTTTAACAATGGCGTAATTATTGACGTGCCTTGGGCGGAACATCAATGGAGTGATTGGTTCATAAAGTGACTGCTGATGGAAGTCTTTCACCACGCCAACGACTAATGCAGGAGGTATGGAATCATTTCGAAAGAGGCGAATCTTTTTGCCAATGGGGTTGGTCCAGTTCATTCTTCGCACCATGGCCTCATTTACCAATACAGCTTGAGAAGAGTCTGTTGCATATTCCAACGAGAAATTCCTTCCTTCTACTATTTCAACACCAAGGGTAGAAAAGTAGTCATAATCAACCCTATAGTTGAATACACTACGGTTTTCCATTGGTCCTTCTTCCGTTTCGATGGATAATGAATTGGTTGGATAACCATCTCCCGGAGTCGAACTCGATGAGGCTGCACTAGCGATCTGTGGATTCTGAATTAGTTTGTTTCTAAGGACACCCCATTTACCCCGATCTTCTTCACTTCTGAAATTGATGAGCATAAGATGCTTTTTGTCAAATCCTAGATCTTTGTTTCTGATAAATTGCATTTGGGAATAAATCACCAATGTGCCTATGAGCATGAAAATGGAGATGGAAAACTGTATGGTGACCAAAACTTTCCTTAATAGCTTACCGCCAGACTTCCCTCCCATACCTTTAAGCACCGCAGCCGGTTGAAAGGAAGACAAAAAGAAAGCAGGATAGCAACCACCAATAAATCCCGTGATAAATACAATACCGATGACCGCCAAAATCACATTGGTATGAAGCAAACCCTCAACGACTAAGCCAGTACCCACAATGTTGTTGATGCCTGGAACGGCAACAAGGACGACCAAGAGACTTAAGATCAGAGAAATAAGGGTAACGAGAATCGATTCGGTTAAAAACTGACCGATCAAACCACTTCTTTGTGCACCCATTACTTTTCTTAAACCCACTTCCATTGACCGTTTGACAGAACGTGCTGTTGCCAGGTTCATGTAATTGATACTTGCAATCACGATGAGGAAAATGGCTATGGCCGTGAAAATCTGTACATATTGAATGCTACCAACCGGCTCTGGTTCATTTTCAAAATCCGAAGTCAAATGAATGCTTTTTAGCGGAACTGCGGCCATATTTACTTTCATGTTAATCGGGCCGAAGATGGGATCTAAATACTTGACAGCGGTCGAATCGAGCTTGGTTTGTAATGCCTCTTGCGAAACTCCTTCTTGCACCAAAACATAGGAAAATACGCCCCACGCTCCCCACCTGTCTTCAACAGGGTAGATGGTCTTAAAGGAAATTAAGGCATCAGCGATCAGATGGGATGCCTTAGGTACATCTTTATAGACACCTGTGACTTGCAGGGACATTCCTTGATTGCGATCACTTTTAATTATTTGACCCATTGGATTTTCATCTTTGAAAATTTTTGTGGCCATTGATTGGTTGATGACGATCGAATTCGGCGCCTCCAGGGCTGTCTTGGGGTTACCAGCGATAAAGTCATAGTCAAAAACTTCGAAAACCGTGGAGTCAGCTGCATATACATTGTCCTGATAGTACACCTCTTGATTGAACTCAAACCGGGTTGGGCGCTGAAAGTCAATGCCTTGCAATCTAGTTGCCTGTACTACTTCTGGATTTTCGTTTTTTACAGTAAAGGCAGCTGGCATGGTCATATTTGACCATTTGGTTACACCATCCGTCTCGATAAATTCCGAGGAAAGCCGATATATGCGGTCGGCCTTGGAATGATGTTTGTCAAAGCTCGTTTCATGAAAAATGTACAGCAGAATGATCAAACTGGAGGCGATTCCTACAGTAAGTCCAATAACATTGAGCGCTGTGTAACCTGGTTGTCTTAACAGGTTTCTGAAAGCTATTTTTATGTAATTTTTAAGCATTAGCGTCTTTGTTTTGTGGGTTAATTGTCTTTGGGCCTGAGGTCTTCAATGATTTGGGCATCGACCCAATTCCTATCATAAGGTGGAATACAACGGGGGCAATAGGTGAGATATTTTCCATCTGGAGTGATGTATCCTCCACCATCCTCACCATCTGTGTTTATTTGATCTCCAAAATTTATTGCGGGTCCCCATGAATCGTCTTCCTGTCGAAAGCTGATATACATATCACCATCACCATATCCGTCTTCTCTTTCACTATCCCAAATGATATAAGACTCATCTAGCGCAATAAATGGATGCGCATTCCATTTACCAGTGTTTATAGCTGCACTTAGAGGTTTCGGTGCCTCACGCTTGCCATTTATCAGTCGTGAATATCGAAGCACACCATTTCCATCCCTTGTGAACTCATCAAACACCAAGGTCCCGTTTGATGAAGCCGTAAGCCGCATAATGGGAATAGTATCAAAAGGTGCACCAAGGCTTTTAATCTCCGACCAGCCAGTCTCGGTTCGTTCTATGTATTTGTCCTTTGAGTAGAGCGTATCACTTCCATTTGCATAAAAGTCATACTTCTTCAAGACGCGGTTTTCCTCCCGGAAGCTGACAACGAGTGGACGAAAGGGTGCATCAATAGTGGAAGTCAAATAGAACTCTTTCATTTTAGAAGCATGTACACTCCCAAACTCCCAACCTTCCTTGTAGATGATGTCCTGATCTAAGGGTTTCGATACCATCCCAGGAGGTTTTAGTTTATTATAAAGGCCTTCTACGGTTGGTGAATCATTGTCAATGGTACTCTGCTTTTCAGTAGTGCAGGCATTAAAAAATAGTGTTCCTGAAAGTATCAGAATAAAATGTGGCTTTTTCATTGTTCAGATTTTCCTAATGCTTGATAAGCTCTCGCTGTTTTTCAATAAAAGCCGGAATGACTCTTTCTGCAGTCACTGATACTGAGCTATCCACAGGACGATGGGTTGTGGTCACTACAATCAGGTCTAACTCCTCAATCACGTAGATATTTTGTCCACTACCACCTCGTGCCGATTTAGCAAGGAAGCTCTTATCACCCTTGGAAAAATCAGCTTGCCAAAAGAAATAGCCATATGCGGTGCCTGACACACCTCTTGAAGGAGCGTCATACTCTTCACTTTGGTCGACTATTTTGCTGGTTGCTTGGGTGATAAACTCAGCTGGCACTAACTGCTCACCATTCCATTTGCCTTTGTTCATGGCCAAAGTCCCCCACTTGATCATGTCTCGAGGAGTCATTCTTGTCCCGTTTCCTGAATTAGGCAGGCCGTTAATGTCAGACTCACAGTTATAATTCGTGATGCCCATCTTATCGAGCAGCTCTTTTTTAATAAAGTCTTTGGCTGATCCAGGAACCACAGCCTCAATCACCTGCATTACCAGCCGAGGATCGTCTTTGTACGCAAAGACCTGAGAGGCTTCAGTAATAGGTTTTGAATGTTCAAAAAAGGCTTGAATTTGCCCCTGGCCTTTTAACAGGCTTGGATCCTTATCTAGTTCTTCTCTTTGCTCCGAGCTAAGTTGGATACCGGATCGCATCGTAAGTGCCTTGTGCAAAGTGATGTGCTCCACACCATTCACAAACTTTGTTGGGTTCAGGTCTTTCAGAAAGTTGGTGATCGGCTTATGTAAATCCGCAATAGTCAGATAGCCCAATTGGATCGCCCGACCGAGAGCCAAACTTGTATAGGACTTGGTAGCTGAGGCCTGAGGATGAGGCAGATTGATGCGCCCCTTTCTGTAATAAGATTCAAAAATGAGTTTGCCTTTATGGGCGATCAGATAGCTATCGAAATTGCCAAGCTTACCGTTAGCAATTTCCTGTGCCAGTTGAAGAATCATGGGTTTGTTTCCACCATCGTCCCCCAATACGCCGACAGGGATGCCATCATTTCTCTTAGTGGGTGATGCGGTAATATAGACGTCTTTGAGTTCAGGAATGTCACCAAATGAGAGTGTAGCTTCATTTCCTTTGGCCAATGGTGCTTGGCCATTACTTTGCTGGGCAAAGGCAGTATTGAGCGATAAAGCACCTATCGATAGTAATAGTATTGTGAGTTTCAAGTGTGTTGTGTTTATTTTCAAAGGTTAATATGAAAGCGGTCAGCTCAGGTCGGTTTGGTACTTAGGATTGATCATAAGTCATCCGGCCTCAACCAATAGCTCTTTGATGAGTAAGCCAGATTTTACTTCTAGAGTCTTTGTAGCCACCTTTTAGCAAGTGAAAAATCCGGGTCAATTGTCAATGCTTTTTCGAACATGAGCTTAGCATTTTCAAGTTGACCTTGATTTTTTCGTACAACGCCCATTCCGACATATAATATCTTACCTTCAGGATACACTTGTAAGGAGTATTGATAGATTTCTTCTGCGACATCTAAATTTTTACTTAATATCATGTCAAAACCAAGATCCATTAAGACCGATATAGGTGGCTTGATTTCATACCCATATCGTTTTGACAACATTTCGAAATGTTGTATGACTTTATTCAAGGAGTCTAATTTTTCGTAGGGATTGAAGTCAGGGTACAGCGCGAGAAGAAACATCGTGAAATCCATCGCTGGCACATGACCCTGGTTCACCAATTCATCCACTTTGTAGGTAAAACTCTCGGGTTTGTGGTCTGTTAAAACACGAGTGAATTCAGAAACGCGATTTGTTAATCCCTCATCATCGCTGTAAATGATGTGTAGAGATCTGCTTTCCGACAGGGTTTTTAACGGACCCGATTTTATTTTTTGTTGAAGTTCTGTCGGTATGATGCTAAGGGATGGGCTGCTTGCCAAGTAGGAATTAAACAGAAGAGGCTTGTTGAGCAACGTGTAAACAGTGAAAAAACCACTGTTAGAAGCGCCATAAAGTACATTGTACGGAGCAGTCCGGTATTTACTATCAACGTGCGGCATCAGCTCTGTCTCAATGAAATCAATATAACCATCTGGAATGGTGGTGTCTTGGTTTTCCCTCGTTGGCAACAAAATACTATTTCCTTCCGGTAAGTCTATTCCAATGAGTATCATCTCTGGAATTTGTCCTTCGCCCATGTAGTCTAGTGTAGAAGCCAACATGGCGAATCGAGCTCGGTAATCTGAACCCAACATATACAGCACAGGATAGGTTTTCCTGGAACTATCGTAGTTCTCAGGTAAATGGATTGACAGTGGAATTGTTTTGTTTAAAACTTTTGACTGAAGTGAGGATATTTTGCCTAAGGTAACTGCTGGTTCACCGTGCTCTGTAGAATCCATTTGTTTACCAGCATTTTCAATTTTTTTTTGAGCAAATACAGTGTTAGGCGATATAATACTTGTCAATAATAATATTAGAGTAGTTTTCATTTTTTATTCTTTTTGTCAGTGTGGGTGCTCTATGGTTGATTTATCAACTCTTCGTGGCTGTTTATTTAGCTAACTGCTGGCTAGCGCTGAAAGATCGCTTTTCTACCATGAGAGAAAATCTTTTCTACTGAAGAACCATCCTTATTCATAATATAAATATGTGATTCTTTATCCTTGGATGATGAAAAAATTATTTTAGAACCATCAGGGGACCAGGATGGGTGCCAATTACCAACATTGTTAAATGTTAATCGTTTTTGATTAGAACCATCGATATTCATCACATAGATTTCATGATTCCCATCTCTATCAGACATAAAAGCGATTTGCTTGCCATCAGGAGAAACGTCAGGATGCCATTCTTCAGCTTCATTATCTGTCAACTGGATAATATTGCTACCATCAATATCTGCTATACTTATCTCACTTTTTTTATCTTTGTATTCTGAAGAAAAGACTATTCTCCCATCTGGAGTAAAGTAAGGATTACTACCTTTTAATGATTTTATTTGAGTCCTTTCGCTACCATCTGGATTCATAATCCAAATTTCTGCCTGCCAAGCACCTTCCGAATCTTTATATTCTCTAGCAAAAGCAATCTTTTTCCCATCGGGAGTCCACGCAGGTGCACTGTCCCATTTATTTTTTGCATGAGTTAATCGTTTGCTATTCGTACCATCAATATTCATTGTATGAACAGACCAAGTCTTTCCGTCATCATGATATACTCGAAAAGCAAATAATTTTCCGTCAGGAGAGAAAGCTAAGTAATCACCATTCGTATTTATAATTTTAACATTTGATTTACCTTCTTTATCACTTGAATAAATTTTCACTACTTCCTTTGAAGTGTAGGCAATTGTATAGGGCGATGATTTAGACTTGTCATTTTCCTTATTTTCTTGAGCAAAGTTCGTGTTTAGCGCTATCAAATTGGCTACAAGTAGCATCATCATAAGCTTAACTCCCCTGGCATTTTTGATCACTTCTTTCGGGGACTCAGTTAAAGAAATATTCATAGTATGTTTTGATTTTTGAAGGTTCTACCTCAAACATCTTAGGAAGGTTGTGTATAATCGCCCTTTAACTTGTCAACTGCTCTATGCATGAATGAACTGCTCTTTACCGATCCTCAAAACCATTTTTATCGGCTTAATTTACATATCAAAATCACTCCTTAAATGGATTTGAGATCTTCCCCATGGTTACTTTTCATAGGCATTTTATTGCTGACAACTTCTTGTTCAGAAAAGCCGGCTATTTTCAAAGAATATCGAACGCTATTCAAGGTAGGAGACGATCCAACATGGGCCAAGAAGGTCTGGAATGATAACAATTGGGAAAGAAGAATAAAATACGTTCCGGATGGTCAGATCTTTTGGTCCAGAACCCGAATTGAAATTCTAAAAGCTCCAAAAGAATTCGAATCTTACGTACTTGAGATAGATCCCTACGGAGAATATGAAATCTTTTGGGATGGAGTGTTGATTGGAAAAAATGGAAATCCGGGACAAGAAGCGGAACTACCTCCTGAAGGCGAGTTGTGGCTTACGTACAGCATTCCTACGCAACTGACGACCGAAGGACCGCATATACTTGCCTTACGATTGAGTAACTATTATTTCCCGGATCATGTAGGACAATATGAACTAGAGATCGCTGATTACGAGGATTTGTTCACCGATATGCTGATCAAAACTTCCTACATGCATGTTTTCGCAGGAGCATTTCTTATTGCATCCATCTATTTTCTTTTTCTGTTTTTAAACAACAGGAAAGAATATCCCACACTTATTTTTAGCGCTTGCTGCTTTCTCATTTTTGGTCTTGTGATAACCGTATTTAGCAAAGATTATATACCTATTCACTACAGTGTGCATGTCATAAGATTACATATTATTAATTCGTTTTTGTTGGGCGTTTCTTTTTTGATTCCATACTATTTCTCGATGCAATTCCCCTATCCAAAGCGTGGATTGTCATTAATTCTCTATGGGGTGATACTCATTTTCTTTTGGCTTATTAGTGATCATGCTTTTGATCTCAAAACAGTTGGCATGGTACTTAGCATGTGGTGCTTTTCCTTCGCAATGGTAGCTTATGGAGCATATAGAAATGTACGGGGGGCTCGCCTGGTTCTTGTGACCTTACTTTTATCTATTGCGGTATTTCTAATCTTCGGATTTGTCGTGAGTTTGTACACAGGGTTGGGACTTATTCTGTTAGGTATGTTGTACCTATTATCACTTAACATCAAGGCGCAGCGATTGGCATACGAAAACTCACTGGTTCAATCCACCCGTTTGCGACTGGAATTATTGAAAAAGAATATCCAACCCCATTTCCTGATGAACACCCTGACCTCCTTAATAGATTGGGTAGAAGAAGCTCCAAAGAAAGGCGTGTTATTTATAGAGGCACTGGCAAAAGAGTTTGATCTTTTTAATCAGATTGAAGACCAGAAGTTGATTCCAATTACCCAGGAAATAGCGCTTTGTCGTCAGCATCTTGAGATCATGGAGTACCGGAAAGAAATAAACTATTTCTGGGAAGAAGAAGGCATAGATCCAGAGCAGGAAATACCGCCTGCTATTCTTCACACCCTATTGGAAAATGGCATTACGCACAGTTTGCCCCTGGAGGACAACAGCATCAAATTCAAACTGCTCTTCGAATCACATCCTGACCGCCAGTGTTATACTTTTTTGACATTTGCAAATACAGTGGGACAAACGACAAGTCGAGAAGAAGGCACAGGATTGAAGTACATAAAAGCCAGATTGACAGAGAGTTACCAAGAAAATTGGAAACTTACTTCTGAGCCTGCGAATCATGGTTGGAAAAATATTTTGGAAATACACGTCGAGGGACAATGAACATTCTGATCGTTGAAGACGAAGCTAGAATTGCTAAGCGAATTGAGCGAATGACACGCGATATTTTTGGCGATGCACTCCAGTCTTTGGTCCATATTAATACACTTCATGAGGCATTGTCATTTATTGAAACTCATTCATTAGATCTCGTTCTCCTGGATTTGAATCTTAACGGTGACGATGGTTTTGACCTTCTTACTACAGCGGTTTCCGAATCCTTTCACACCATCATTATCTCCGCTTACAAAGATCAGGCAATTGCTGCATTTGAATACGGAGTTTTGGATTTTGTACCCAAACCTTTTAACAGGGATCGTTTGGAGCAAGCTCTCGATCGGGCCATTACGAAAGAAAAAACTGGAGCCAGCGAGATTAAACTTTTAGCGATTAAAAAAAGAGGTCGAGTACTGCTAGTACCTATTGAAAATCTACACTACGTAAAAGGAGCTGGTGCCTATACCGAACTATTTCTAACAGACGGAACCAAAGAGCTGCATGATAAATCACTTGAAAAGTTGGAACAGCTGTTATCGCATTCTTTTGAGCGCATTCATAAATCATACTTAGTGAAGATGTCCGAAGTAAAAGAAATTACCGTAAAGTCTGGCAGCAAGTATATGGCCGAGCTTAAAAATGGAGAACTAATTCCGGTAGGAAGAACAAAATATAAAGACATAAAAGCGAAGTGGCTATAAACAAGTGCTCCACTCCTACAAGATGTGACTACCTCCTATTACGAAAACCAGCACCATCAATCAACACCGAATAAATTGAAGACGTCATGTATGTTAGGTCCATACGTGATGGCGTATTCCCCAGGAGTAAGTTTATTTTTTAAAGTGATACGTAATGAAGATTCACCAAAACTTACATAGTCGAAGCCTATGGTCTCAATTCTTTCTACTTCATGATGCGGTAGATGGATATAGCGGTGATCCTTTGCATGAGTATGGTGAGACTTATGTTTTAGTCGGAATATTCTTATATGTTCATTTGCGTTGCCTGAATAATCAACCCGCACTATGAATTCGTGAAAACGATCTCCATCCAATCGAATCGAGGAAGAAAATCCTTTGAGATTGCTATGACCACCATACTGCTCAGCGCGCTGTTGCTCTAGAAATATTCCATTGCCATCCTCTTGAATGTAAACGGCTCTCCCATCAAGCACTGGCTCTGGTATCGTTTGGGCATAAGCAAGTTGTTGGCAAACAACAATTGCAACTATATGTATAATTCGTATCTGACTCATAGCTGACTTTCTTCTACAAAGATTGTTGATTTCAATTCAAGAGAATGCTTTCTGAGTGCTCAGTTTGTCTGGTTCGGCGAAATTATGGAAAATTAGATTACAGACTTGTTAGTTTTTATTAAAAATCGTAGAACAAGAAGCGTAGCTTCCGTACTTATTAAGAGTACTTGAGATCCCGCCCTGAACCCATAGCCTGAAGCCAAAGCTGATTAACCGAACAACGTTGGCAAATGCAGAAACAAAGGAGTGACCCTAGTAACATCTTTTGTTTTACAGTTGAATTTTTGATTAACTGCAACTACTACAAGGACGTAAATTAGAAACCCTTATTGGATTACTTATTGAGATGTGAAGTGTTATATAATACCTTGTGAGGATTATTCCGGGGTCAGTTTCAACACCTTGATGTAGGGATTGAATCTCAAAATTTGAATATAGAAACAGTTAACGATGATAACCTTCAGATTAGGAAGATTCACTACGTTGAGGTAGCTACATTTTGATTATTATCGAAAACAGGTACTACTACTTCTTTTGCTTCTAATTGATTTTATCCCACTTAGCGTTCAATTCATTCATTCTTGAAGAGAGAGCTTCCACGGCTTCTTCTGTTTGTTCAGTAGGTCGTGCATCAGCGCTTTGCAGGACTTCCTGCAAATGCAGAAACTTTTCCTGAAGTCCAACGATCGTTTCTTTGTCAACAGGAGTTGCTCGGATACTTCCGTAAAGAATATCACCTCTTCCTGGTAAGCCAGGTCCACGAAGTTTGAGAAGCTCTTCCTTCTCCCCTTTTTTCCACTTCCTTTTTTCGAGAAGTCTCTGGTCGAGCACCATTCGAATGTCTTGCAGCTTCTCATAATTTTGATAACACTTCAATGAAAGATCATCTTGCAATTGCAAGTCCGCATTACTGATTGAAACTCTTGGATCAAGTCTTACCGTCAAAGGTTGTTCCTTTGATTGGCCATCGACGCTCAGACGAACAGTGTATACTCCAGGTGGCACATAGGGCCCGCTTGGACCACTAGGCGTGTTTTTCAGCACAGCAGCAATCGAAAATCCTCTGTCTGCACCGCGAGGAGCTTTATAATGCAAATCCCAAACGAAACGATGATGACCAGTCTTTGTAGATAGTCTCTCTTGTGGTCTGATCCAATAAGTAGGATGCGGAAATCGTGTGGTGTCGAGTGACTCTAGCGGATCATCGCTGGAAAAAGCAGCAACAATGGCACCTTCCTGATCAAGTACTTCGAGATTCACCAAACTTGCCTCACCATTTAATTGATAATAGAGAATAGCGCCATCAGGAGGATTTTGTCCCGTTGGTTCTTCTGGTGGAAGTGGCGTGTCGCCAAACATATTGAATCGGACACGTGTCGCCAGTGAGGGTTCGAATAAATACATCTGGCGTGTTTTTGCAGCAGATAATTCTCGTAAGGAACTGAAATCATCTAAAATCCATATGGACCGTCCATGGGTGCCAATGACTAAGTCATTTTCGTGGACAACCAGGTCACGAATAGAACTTGCGGGCATATTCATTCTTAGTGAATTCCAAGATTCGCCATCGTCGTTAGAGAAGTACACTTCTCTTTCGGTGCCTGCAAAAAGCAATCCTTTTTCCTTAACATCCTCGCGGACCACGTTGACCGGACCAGAAGGGTTTATGCCTGAAACCACCTCCTCCCATGACTCACCGAAATCGTGGGTTTTGTAGATGTGCGGTTTCATGTCGTCTTTTCGAATGGCATTTACCGCTATGTATGCTGTACCTTTGTCAAAATGCCCTGCATCCATTTGTGAGATCTTATCCCAGGAGGTCAGTGGTTTGGGTGTCACATCTTTCCATGTCTCACCTCCATCAATCGTCATGTGAACAAGTCCGTCATCAGTACCCGCCCAAATGATATTTTTATCCAAAGGTGAAGGTGCTATCGAATATACAATGGCCCGCTGTGCCATGTTTTTCATATCTTCATTTATAAAATCTCCAACACTAGCTGGAATAGCAGGCTGTTTTCTAGTAAGATCAGGACTAATTTCTTCCCAGTTCTGCCCTCCATTGTGTGTTTTCCAGATCACATTTGTTCCAAACAGAAGCATGGTTTTATCTGCAGGATGAAAAAGTAACGGCATAGATCGCAGAAATCGAATGTTGCCTGATCGCAGAATTTCAGGTGCTACGTTTTGCGATTGACCAGTCTTCTTATCAAAACGAATAACACGTCCGCCATAAACGATAGAATGGTCATTCGGGTCTGGAGCCACATAGGCATATTCGTCAGCACCGACACCCATCCAATCACGAAAAGAAATTTGACCACCAGTGCCTCTACTCGCCACCCCGATAGCCCCGCTCTCCTGCTGACCTCCGTAGACCCAATAGGGAAACTGATTGTCGGTGGCTACGTGGTAGAGTTGAGAAGTTGGTTGGTTATACCAAGAACTCCATGTAATTCCCCCATTGACTGTGATCGTTGCCCCTTGATCTGCAGCAAAAATCATGATATCCGGATATAGTGGATTAATCCAAATTCTGTGATAGTCATCTCCACCAGGTGCCCCTTTTAATGAAGTCCAGGATTTCCCTCCGTCTGATGATTTATAAGATGCAATATTTCCAATGAACAATGTGTTTTGATCTTTGGGGTGGACTTTGACTTCAGCAAAATCACTCCCTCTTCCCCATAAACGTCGATTATCGTTGACAAGCGTCCAACTCTCACCTGCATCTTCACTCAAATAGATTCCTCCGTTTTCCCTGGCATCTACAGTTGCATACATTCGCTTCGAGTTGCTTCTGGAAATAGCTACGCCGATTCTTCCAAGTCCTTGATCTGCAGATGGAAGTCCATTCTCAACTTTACGCCAGGTTGTTCCACCATCAATGGATTTAAAGAGGCCACTGTTCGGTCCAGAGAACTTGGCATTTTCCCAAGGTCCTTCTTGGTGCTCCCACATATCTGCGAAAAGAATCTGAGAATTGTTTGGGTCAAATTCTACCTGAACGGCACCAGTATTGTCATTGATGTACAAAGTCTTCTCCCAGGTTCTTCCACCATCCATGGAACGGAAAACTCCTCGCATTTTATTGGCTCCATAAGGATGTCCTAAGCCTGCAACGAATACAATATCTGGATTTGTCGGGTGGACAATAACTCGACTAATTTGCTGAACATCGTCTAATCCAATGTGCGTCCAATTCTTTCCTCCATCTGTCGACTTAAACATTCCATCACCCACTGCCAGATCTGGTCGATGCAGGCCCTCTCCAGTTCCTACATATAGGACATCTGGATGTGAAGGTGAGACAGCCAAGTCTCCTACTGATCCGGTAGGCGCCTCATCAAAAATTGGGTTCCAAGTTCGCCCGTAATCGTCTGTCTTCCAGACACCTCCATTATTGACACCCATAAAGAATACATTCGGTTGCGAGGGTATACCCACAGCACCTACAGTTCGCCCAGCTCTAAAAGGGCCAATCATTCGATATTTCAAATCTTGATAGTCCGATTCGTCGACCTGCGCGAAGGACAGGATCGAAATGGATAATAAGAATAACGAGGTTACGATTCGCATGATCATCAGTTTTAGTTAAATGAAGAGTAAAAATAAGGGAGATTGCTATCCATTCTTTGGTATTCGCATTTTCAAAAAATGATTAACGTAAGAAAGATCTTATTTCAAGCGGATTGGTACAATCCATTGAAGTATTTTTATTTCAGCAGGCGTTGAATTAATTTGCTATCGCCACTTATTTTAGGAAGTAACAATTTTACAATGAAATACCTATTATTTGTTTGCCTCTTCACATGCGCGCTTGGTGCCTCTGCGCAAGAGGAAGATATCGTTTCTATTATTGACGATTTAACCGCTCAATGGGATAAACAGGCATTGTCCCTCGAGAGGTATACAGGCCTTAAATACTACTGTACATCTGATCAATATAGCGACAGAATAATAGATCTACTTGATGACATTCACCATTATGATACACTTCTGTATGGCATCGTGACAAGAAAATATGCTGATACTAAAGACAAAGAAGCAGAAGCGACTTTAAAGGATATCATCACGGTAGAAGCTGATTATACCACTAAAAATTTCAAGTTATTCCTTCAGAAAGAATGTGAGGGCTTTACAGAAATTGAGGAGAGTAAAGACCGTTCAAGTGGCTCGAAGTACTACAAAGAGATTGAGAAATTAGAAAAAGAACTATCTAAATATGTGGTTACCGTCACAAAACGAATAGACCTTATTGATGAGCATATCCATCATTTGAAGCTAGACTAGTTTCTACTGCGAACTTGATCCCCAACAGAATCATTGGTCAATAGAATGATAGCTGTGCCTACCTTTGTTCAATGCAAATCAAAGACACCAAGGGCATCCTTGCGAAACTGGGAATAGAGGCATTAAATCCTATGCAGGAGCGTGCGTATGATACCATCACTTCAGATACGGAAGTGGTCCTGCTCTCTCCCACCGGTACCGGAAAAACCCTGGCTTTTCTTTTGCCGATCATTGCAACACTTGATTCTCAATTGAAAGCAGTGCAGGCAATGATACTCGTACCTAGCAGGGAACTCGCGATTCAAATAGAACAGGTTATTAGAGAAATGGGAAGCGGCCATAAGGCCAACGCTGTTTACGGGGGTCAGTCAGGGTATAAAGACAAAATTGAGCTCAAACATCCCCCTGCCTTGTTAGTAGGAACTCCAGGCAGAATCGCTGACCACATTAGAAGGAATAGAATTGATACTACGCAGATCAGAACGCTGGTACTTGACGAGTTTGATAAGTCGTTAGAAGTTGGATTTTCTGAAGAGATGAAAGAGATTATTGAATCAATTTCCTTCGTTCAAAAGAAGGTTCTGACTTCTGCTACGCAGAAGGTTGAAATTCCCCCTTTCGTTGGACTGCAAAATGCGACATACTTAGATTTTCTGAAGGAGTCCAGCCCACGGCTTCAACTTCGATCGATCGCTTTTTCTGGCAAGAAAAAATCAGAAACACTTGTACAATTACTCAAGCATATTGGGAAAAGAAATGGAATCATTTTTTGCAATCACAAGGAAGATATTCGACTGGTAAGCGAAGCTTTGACAGCTCACAACATTGCTCATGGTTGCTTTTATGGTGGCTTAGAGCAGGTGGAAAGAGAACGCGCACTTATTAAATTTAGAAACGGAACATACAACCTGTTGGTAGCGACTGACTTGGCCGCAAGAGGAATTGATGTTCCGGAAATGGATTTCATTGTTCACTTTCAACTACCACATTCTGAGGAAGAGTTCGTGCACAGAAATGGTAGAAGTGCGAGAATGCAAAATGAAGGAATGGCCTATATTCTTCACGAGGAAAAAAAACCGCTTCCTACTTTTATAGAGGGTGTAGAAGCAATTACGCTGACATCAAAGAAAGAAGACCTTTCAAGTGGATGGGAAACACTCTTCATTTCAGGTGGTAGAAGAGATAAAATATCCAAGGGAGACATAGCAGGATTGTTCTTTAAACAGGGCAAGTTGACTAAGGCTGAACTAGGGGTCATTGAGTTAAAACAAGACTG
Source organism: Cyclobacteriaceae bacterium (assembly GCA_039961455.1). Taxonomy (GTDB): domain Bacteria; phylum Bacteroidota; class Bacteroidia; order Cytophagales; family Cyclobacteriaceae; genus Ekhidna. The sequence goes on from JBDVJN010000072.1 coordinate 47,534, forward strand.
CAGCTTCGTTTCCGTGCATCATTCCAAAGCAAAACAGTTGATCGAGTTACTCAATAATACACGACTCAAAAAGAAGAAGGTGCGAATTAGCCTTTTGTCATAAGGAATTATCCACCTGGAGTGTATCAACTCGCTGCACTTTTAAATCCAGCATGGTGTTTTTGGAGAGGCTTCTTGCCCCGGAAGAGAAGATGAATGAAGCCAATCACATGTGATCAGAATTACGCGCTGGTTCTTAAATGTTGATTGGCTCTTTAACTGTTTCTTTTCAAGAGCCTTAATTAGTTTTGCGCACGAGAAATAACTGAACGATGAGACTAGGACAGCTAGCCAGAAAATACGATGTTTCCCTACAAGAAGTAATCTCATACCTGAATGAGGTAGAACCTGATCACAAAGAGCTTCATTCCAACTCTAAATTGACTGAAGAAACAGAAGCATTGATTTCGAAACGTTTCGAGCTTTTATTTGACGAGGAGTCTGAGGACTTGGAATTGCTAATCGAAGAGACACCTAAGGAGGAGATACAAGAAACCCCTGCGACTGAACTGGTAGAGGAAGAACCTGAGGCACCGGAAATAATGGAAGAAGATGAAGCGTCAGCAGAAGTAGGTCAGACATCTACAGGACTAGAGATATCGGATGCAGAGGAAATGGTTTATTTGATGCAAGATGTTGAAGAGCCTGCCCCAAAGCATGAAGTTGAAGTCCCGGTTTCGGAGCCAGAAGCTCAAGATCAAGAGCGAGAGGAAGCTGAAACGATCGAGACGGATCGACTACTGGAGTTGCTGGAATCCGAGGAGGAATCAATTGATCTTAGTAAAATCACCTTGATAAAGGCTCCCAAAAAGGAGCTTGACGGGCTGAAAGTTGTTGGAAAAATTGAGATAGCTGAACCGAAGGCTGAAGTAGCAGAGAAAAATGAAGACCAACCTACAAAACCAAAGTTTGATAGCGAAATCCTGGCGCTTCGTCAACAGCAAAGAGAGGAGCTGAGAGAACAAAGAAGGCTAATTGCAAAGAAAAAAGAAGAAGAACACAAGGCACGCCAAGAGAAACGAGCAAAGGACAGGGAGAAGAAAAAAGTAAAAGCTCAGAAAGAAGCTCACTATAAGTCCAAACTGAAACAAAACCCATCTAAGCGAGTAAAACCAAAAGCCAAGAATCAAGCGCAGCAGCACCGCCCTTCTACAGAAGTGATAGACCAACGTCCAAAGCCTAAAACGCTCTTAGGCAAATTCTGGAGGTGGCTTAACACGTAAGAAATTCACTTTAATTGCTTCGATTTTCACTATTAATTGAATTCCTGAGTGATTATTCGTAGACGTTTTTAAATCATTCAACGTCCAATTTTCAGCGTTTAACTAAAATCGAGAATGACGATTACTCCTTGTTATCAATTGATATACTTTTGACATACAAATTATCAATTGATAAACCACCTGCCATATGAAATACCAGTTACATTTAAAACAATTTCTTCCATTTCTTGCTTTTTTGCTGCTATTTGGTTCATGCAAGGAAGAACACATTAGTGAGGAAATCGACTTAGTCGATGAAGATATGATTGCCGCTACAAAACTAGCAGACGAGTACCTTAATGCCTCTAAAGGGAGACAGGGTTCTGAAAAAGCAGTCACTGTTCTGAAGTTTAAGGATGACAAATTATACTATGCCACCACTGCAGATGATGTAACAAGCTACACAGAAGTAAATGAGGAGACTATTACGGCATCCGCAAAGCCCGGTGGATATGTGTTTTGGTATTGTGGTGGTGGACTTTCAGATCTTGACGGAATTGAGTTCGACGAGTCATCTCAGCTCAAATTGGTAGATGCACCCGAAGAAATCAATGCTGATAAAATGTGGGTGATTGCAATACCAGAAGACTTTGATGAAGAAGACGGTATGCTCAAATACGATATCGTTTACAACTTTAAAGGAAACGACGGTCCTCCAATACGATTGGATCCGAAGATTAAAATCACCGAAGCAGACTAAAGCCAAAATTAACCTATAACCTATGCGTAGAATGATTAGAGCAGGTCTAGTTTTCTACTGTGCGCTTTCAGTACTTGCAGTCTTTTCACAAAATCAGACCAAGGCCGACAGCGTCAGAAATCTAATAGAAAATGGAAATTTAAGCTTAACAGAGGAACTAGAGGCATACTACAGGTTATCCATGCACTCCAGTTCGCCTGAAGACGAACTAAAGTACGGAAATCAACTTCTAGAACTGGCCAAGAAGTCTAACAATCAGGAGTACATCATAAAAGCTAATCTCAGAATTGGAGTTGCACAACGCTTACTAGGCAACTTAGGTCAGGCACTAAAGAACCTTTTCGAGAGCGCCCAAAATGCTTCAGAAAAGAAAGAATTTGAGAGGTTGCTCATTGATATATATCAGGAAATTTCCACATGTTATACGCAAAATGGTGATTCAGAGAATGCCATGCATTATGGTGTTAAAACAATTGATCTACTTCGCACAACAGGCAACCGACAGAGGCTTGCGTTGACACTTCTCAATATGGGATATGACTATTACCTGATCGAAAAATACGATTCGGCAATGGTTTACTACAATGAATCAGCAGTCCTTCTGGAAGAAATAAATATGGACAGGGCTGTTGCTTACATAATTGGAAATAGAGCGTTGGTTTATTGGAAAAGAGGAGAAAACGAGCGAGCAAAAGAAGATCTTTTGAAGGCGATTGAGATGCTTGAATCTTATGAAGATCGGTTTGGAATGGCAGATTACTATAATCAAATGGGCCGGATTTTTTTCGAAGAAAATAATCAGAATGAAGCTATTGCCAATACGATGATGGGTTTGGAAATGGCTAAGGAAGAAGGCATGAAAGAACAAGTTAGAGATGCCTCAAACCTCCTGTTTTTACTCCACCAAAATGCTGGTGAGCACAAAACTGCCATAGGGTATCAAACGCAATACCATGCTTACAAGGATAGCATTCAAAACTTCGAAACTACGCAACGTCTTGCAAATCTGAGAACGAAGTATGAGGTTGGTCAAAAACAAGCTGAAGTTGACTTATTACTTGAGCAGAAGCGCAGCAATCAAATAATAATGATAACGGGAGGAATCATTTTGGCAATAGTTATATGTCTCGTCATCATTGTTTACTCACATTCCAGAGCAAAAATGAGACTTAATAGGAAACTGGAGGTTCAAAAAGACTCGCTGATTGCACTCAATGACACGAAAGACAAGTTCTTCGCTATCATCGCTCATGATTTACGTGGACCCGTTAACAACCTCGGTGGCCTTGTTAGTGTCTCTCAGTATTTTCTGGAAGATAAGAAGATAGATCAACTACAGGGCATGATGGATCGAATGGATCGATCGGTTGATAGTTTAGTTAAGCTTCTTGACAACCTACTTCATTGGTCTTTGCAGCAAAAAGGTCACTTCCCATACAAACCAGAACTTCTAAGCTTACCAAGTATTCTTGCAGATGTAAAGGAAATGTTTCTTGATATGGCAAGTTCTAAGGACATCCAGCTTGACTTACAGGTGGAAGAGGATTTCGATGTCTTCGTAGATAAAAACACAACCTCAACCCTATTGAGAAATCTATTAAATAATGCAATCAAGTTTACTGAGACAGGTGGCCAAGTCAAAGTCATCGCTGATCAAAATACTGAAACTAAAATTGCCACAATCAAGATTATTGATAGTGGGGTTGGGATACCAGCTGATAAGTTGAAAGTGCTCTTTCAACTTAATGAGAACATCACTACCAGGGGAACATCAGGGGAAGTAGGGCTAGGCTTGGGCCTCCAGCTCGTTTATGAATTTGTGAAGTTAAACGAGGGACAGATTACGGTAGAAAGCGAAGAAGGTAAAGGCACCACGTTTACGCTTCAATTCCCACTCGATGGACAGTGAGAAAGACAACTTCAGTCACTCTTATAAATCAGAAATCAAGGAGTCTCAGATAAAGAATGGAAGTAAAGATTCCAGTAACAATATTGATTGCTATTAATACTGCAACAAAGGACTTTTCATAGTTAAAACTGACAGTACCTCTCTCCGGATCAAACTTCAATAAGGGAGAGCGCATTAAAGAAGTTTTTATGCTTGTGTCCATGGTCGCTTAAGTAGTTGGTTCATAACAAATAAAATGTAAACGGACCATTCCTAATCAAATTAAAAACCAGCAACCTAAAAGGATTATAAGCTATTGATAATCAGAATGTTAATATATCTGTATTAAATAATAGCGAGAAAAATATTCTTAATGGACATAAGTTTCTTCACAGAACCTATGTCGGCAACCAGATGGGAGTACTTTATTGAAAGGGTTTAAAGAATTAATTGATGAGGTCACTAAATAAAAATGCACCATTCTCATGGTGCATTTTTGCCGCTGTATGTTAGCTGGTTCCTAAAACAATCAGCTTCTTGCCAACTTTATAAATATGAAGCCTTGTACAAATAAATATAGGTTTCCGAAAATGAGAGCGATTAATTCTCTGCTAACATCATGTAATCTTAAGTAACTGATTAATAGCAAGATAGAAAAATATTCTTACTAAATTGTAAGAAAAATATTCTCAAAAAGAGTAATATTAAGCCGAAAGTCAACCAATTGGATTTAATCAACAAAAATATACGAGCTCTTAGGAAGCTAAAGAACATTAAAAGTCAAAGTGAGTTTGGCAGTATCATTGGTGTTCCTACTCATAACATCAACAAGTACGAGCACAATGTTATACCTAAGCCGGAGGTCCTTCGGTCCATTGCGTCCGAATTCAGGATCAACCTGCACCTCTTCATCACTAAGGAACTCACGGAGTCCAACTTTGAAGAGTTTAAGATTGAATTTAATACAGAAGCAAAGCTTGAGAGCTTGTTAAATGATGTGGCAGTTGAATATCAAATTGAAAGAGGAGACTTAGATAGATTCACAACATTGTTTGGAGATAAGCTTAAGAAACTGGAAGAAGATGATCTGAACGAGGTTGATCGAAAGCGACTATTTGGAGACTTGCGTGCAATTTTCCTCGCCTTTAATAAGAAACTATCAGAATTCTATGTTATGCAGGACAACCTAGCGCAAATTATCGGAGAAAAGAACTCGATCTAGTCAACCTTGATGTTTAGGAATTCGGTTTGGATCTTAGAAACTACCTCCGATACCTTTCTTCTGGATCTAGCCCTATAGTACAAGTACCCTAGAGTATACACAAAGGTGCTGGCGACGAGTAGTGTTAGAAATATTATCAACGGTCTTGAGAAAAGAGGTACTTGTTTGTTGAATTCTTCATACTCGCTGATAACGTTAGCAAAAATTACCCGATCACTCTGACTCTTGTAGCTTTCGCCTTCCTTCAGAATATCCTGCATGTTTGAATTGTATAATTCTGAATACACCAGTGCCTCTTTGAATTGATTGCTCTCTTTCAACACGGTTGTCAAATCCGAATAGATTTGCACCTGCTCCACACTGTTTTTATCATGCTTTTCGTTCAACGCAGCCTTCCAGACCGTCACAGCCTCATCTGTTCTTCCGTCCCTGAGTAAGACAGTACCCAGGTCATACTTTGTGATAAATATTGACCCACTTACCTCCTTATACTCCAGCGCCTTGTTAAAAGCTCGTACAGAAGCTTCTGTATTCTCTTCCTCCATATATGTCACTCCAATTCCATGATAGGCTTTCCCTACGAAATCTGCCAAATCTGGATTACCGATATATGTTTTAATGGCATTGTTATAAGCTATCCTCGCCATGTCGTACTCTTCCATAGCTTTATACATCAAGCCTATTTGGATATAGACACTTGCGATGTTCTCATGATTGTCAATCTCTTTTGCATATTCCAACGATTTGATGAAAGCTTGTTCTGCCTCGAAAAAAGAAGAACTATCACCCTTTAACTTAAGAGCAACCCCATAGTTAAAATAGAGATCAGATAGTTGGTCAATCGTTAATTCATCCTTCAGCTTTATGGCGGATTCGTAATTGCTTATTGCCGCATCATATTGACCATAAAATCTATAGAGTATACCCAAATTGTTATACAGGCTCTCTTTTAGTGAAGAATCATCCGTCAAAAGAGCATCTTTTAAGGCCTCATTATAATTATGATAGGCCTTGGAAACATCTTCTACGATTTCATCATAGATATAAGCTTTGTACCACTTTGCTTTACCCGAATAAAGCTTGGAGTTAACATTATCAGCTTCCAATATGAGATTGTCCAGTCGGTCAATTGCCTCTGTTGGATTACTCTCCATCACACTTAACACTTCCTCTAGTTCTATGTCGAAGGCTGATTGTACCTCAGGAGCTACAACTTCAATATCAGCTTCCTGAACACAGGATGTCAATGCGAGAATTGCGATACATAAGCCGCCAACCAATTTCCTTATTTGTCTGGTGAGTATTATCATAGTGAAGTTTAAGTTTTGCACGCGTTTATTCTTAACTAAAAAGAGTATATAAAGACTTATCTAGCTAGGTTTTGCCTTTTTTTCCAGCTGCTCATCGGTCTCCTTCTCTATTTCAAGGTCAGCAGCACTGCTAAAGATTTCTTCATCGGCATCGTTGCATGCGGCCAGAGCCACAACAGCAATGGAAAATACAATCATCATCTGAGCAATTTTTCTTATCTGTCTTTTCATAACTCCTTTCCGTTTGAATTTGGCCTCTTCAGTGATCTGCAATTAGTACAATAAAATGGAACTTTACAATTCATTTGTCGAAAGAGCATCTACGATAAAAGAATGAATGTGAAACGAGATAAATATTCCCAACAATAAGAATATTCTTCGAATTCTGATAAAATTCCAGGAACAGAGCAACGACGTGTAATTCTTCAACAGTACGGCCTGTGTTCCAACTATTATCCAATAAAGATTGATTGCAAAGCAAAGAAATGAGCTATGAACGCTAGTTTTGAACCATGATTGCAGTCGTCTCCCCAGCCAAAAACCTTGATTTCAAGTCTCAATATAATGTCCGCGGCACGCAGCCTCGTCTGCTCGAACGCACAGCTGAACTCATTGATGTGATGCGCAAAAAGTCCACAGATGAGGTCAAGGACCTGATGAGCATTAGCAAACAGCTTGCAGGACTCAATGTCCATCGATATAAAGAGTTTCAACGTGAGCATAACGTTGAGAACTCACAACCATCTGTTTTTGCATTTAATGGTGATGTATATCAAGGACTTCAGGCACAGACCTTTGATCAGAAGAAACTTGAATTTGCGCAGCAGCATCTCAGAATTCTATCTGGCTTATACGGTTTACTCCGACCACTTGACCTAATCCAGCCATATCGACTAGAGATGGGCACAAAGCTCGCATTCGATGACTACAACACCCTCTACCAGTATTGGGACAGGACGATTCTTGAATTGCTGTTGAATGACTTGAAGGAACAGGGTGACAATATAATCGTGAATCTGGCATCCAATGAATATTTCAAGTCTGTTGATAAGAAGGGTGTATCCGCACGAATAATTGACGTTGAGTTCAAAGATTTAAAGAATGACAAGTATAAGATCATCTCCTTTTACGCGAAGAAGGCCAGAGGCTTGATGTCGAGATATATGATTGAAAATGCGATCAACAATCCCGAAGACTTGAAGGGGTTTGATTATAAGGGCTACTACTACGATGAAAGTGAGTCGTCTCAAAACAAGCTTGCATTTAAGCGCGATGGAAAGAAATAGCATACGCACTGCACTACTCCTCAATTGCAAATCTCATTGACTCCTTTTCTATCAACTACCTTTATAGCAAATCAACTCTTTTATGTCCGAAAATTCAATTTGTCCTAGCTGCAAATCACCCTACGGTTATCCAATGGATGCATTAATGATGTGTCCTGAATGCGGACATGAATGGAATCCAGAGGACAACAACGAGGATGATGCTACAATTATCAAGGATGCTAATGGGAACGTGTTGCAGGATGGAGACTCCGTTGTTGTCCTGAAAAACTTACCAGTTAAAGGAGCTCCCAAGCCTGTAAAGGCAGGTACGAAAGTAAAAAACATACGACTTACCGACGGAGATCATAACATCGATTGCAAAATCGATGGATTTGGTTCCATGGCTTTGAAATCTGAGTTTGTGAAGAAGGCTTAAACTCAGATCCGCGTTTAATACTTCAAACGTTTACTACCCAGCATTTCCATAGAAACAAACAAGAATATCATCGAGCATCGGTCCCCAATTCCTCCAGTTATGTCCTTCCGCTACTTCCAGGTAAGTAAAATCGTAGCCCTTCTGTTCTAGAATCCCTTTCAGTCTCCGCGTTGCTGTTGCTTTGTCATTGACAGTACCTGTACTTAGAAATATGTTGATTGGAAGCCTTGGATTACTTTGAAAGTCAGCGTATATGGATGGGCATGGATGAGGAGCTGGAGATTGTATTCCAATGTGTCCGAAGGTGTCATTTGCCTGAATGGCAAAATACATCGCGTTCAACCCTCCAAAAGACAAACCCAATATTCCCCTACCCTGTGGACTCGCAATCGTTTGGTAAGTATTTTCAATTTCTGGTATTAGCTCCTCTTTATAGAATCGAACATACTTAGGGTTACATAAAAACTGACTGTTTCTTCGATTTCTTGTACGATCGTTAGGGTCTACCGCTGAAACCATAACGATAATGTGAGGTTGAATCTTACCTTCTTTTACAAGCGACTTTGAAACTTCGACAAGGCCATTTCTTTTATATCCATTCCCATCTGTCACATATAGCACCGGAAGCGGTCCTGTAGTCTCATCAGGAACATGGATCCAGTATTTCAGACTATATCCCAAAGCCTCACTTTTGATAATATGTTCTTCAACAGCAAAGAGCTGCGTTGAGGCAATAAAGAGTAGTACTGAGCTGATAAGATGCCTATTCATATGCTTACGATTTAGACTCCTGAACGAAGAATAGAACCCATTGTTCCAATTGACTGCGAATTATCCAGTAGTCTGTCAATGAAGGCTTATTACCAGCAAACATCCTTCTTAAGCCAGTTCTTTGCGTAAATTGGTTTGGAATTCCCGTTTTCTATTAAGAATTACATACCTGGAGAGACTTAAAAATTATGAATCTAGATCTGTGGTCCGTCGTCATGATTGTGTTTATTTTTCATGGCCTCTTTCTTTTGTCTACCATCATTTTCACCGACAACAGAAGAAGAAAGAAGGAAAACCTCTACTTGTCATTTCTCATCCTTATCTTGATTTGGTATTTATCTGAATTCTTTCTGATCCGTAATACGATCTATATCGGCGTTGATATTTTCTATGGCACCCGATATGGATCCTGGCTACTCTTTGGCCCGTTCACCTTCTTCTACTTCAAATCAATTACCATTGCGAATTGGAAGTTTAGACGAATTGATCTTCTACATTTCACACCTTTTGTCTTATTTGCCATTGTCATCCCTTTCTTTTACGGCGAAATTCTACATGATCGTCAAGTAGACTATGGAATGCTTTCGGTCTTCGACCATCGTGAAAAAATCATTTCATCAATTCAGTATTTATACTCCTTTGTTTTCATAGGCCAGTTTACGCACCTTGGACTCTACCTTTTCAAGAATTTAAAGCTGGTGAAAAATTACAAGTACGAACTGCGAGGAGAATATTCCAGCATCAATGGCAATGTGAAGTGGCTCAAGGTCTTTAATATGTCGTTCCTTGTAGTTCTGGTAGTAGCAGGTGTTTTTCTCTATCTGCTGTTAGTTACTGACATCTACCGTCGCCATATGGATTACTTGTACGTCCTTCCTATCGGTGCCCTTTTTTATTTGATTAGTTATTACTTCATTAATACCGAATGGAAAGAAACCACCAGTTCAAGCACCTTGAAGTATGCTAAGAGCTCTCTCGACACACAAAATATTTCGAAGTACGTAGAAAGCCTCAATGAATTATTGAAGGACAAGAAGATCTTTTTAGACAAGGAATTAAGATTGACAGACTTGGCTTTAAAAATGGACATTAAATCCCATCATCTTTCTCAGTTAATAAATCAAGAGTTCAACCTCTCTTTCTTTGATCTCATCAACAAGTATCGTGTGTCTGAGGCTAAGCAAATAATTGAGAAAAATCCAGAGTATACGCTTCTTCAAGTCGCATTCGATGCAGGGTTTAATAACAAAACTTCATTCGTGAACGCATTTAAGAAGTTTGAGAAATCAACTCCATCGCAATTTCGAGGCACTTTGGTCTACGCGTAGTTTTCAGGTAAAACTTTGGCAACCCTTATAGGGATTGTCGAAAACAATAAGCGCCACGGTTAGACTTGTTTTCATTTAGTATTTAAATGAAAACTCATGATGAAAAGTAAATTAGTATCTCTTCTTATCCTTGTCTTCTTTGTCAGCCAATCTAATGCTCAAAAATATGTAATTGACCCAGGTCATAGTAGCGTCCAGATACAGGTGGAGCGATTTGGAGTAGTTGATGTTGTTGGTCGGTTTAAAGATGTCAGCGGTAACATAACGTACGATGAATCAAACGCGTCAAAAACCACTGCCGATGCTTTAATAAAAGTCGAAAGCTATGATGCAAACAATGCAGGTGGTGAGGATGCCGTTAAAAGCAAAGCCTTTTTGGATGCTGGAACCTACGCAGAGATCTCTTTCAAGAGCAAAAGTGTTTCTAACAACGTGCTTACTGGCGACCTTACAATACATGGTGTCACCAATGAAGTTCAGCTACCTTTTACAATTAAGGGACCCCTACTCGATCTGCCCACACGAAAACAATCTATAGCAGCGACTGCATCAGTGACCATAAATAGACAAGACTACGGCATTAGTTTCGACAGGAAACTTCCTAGTGGTGCAAGCATTGTCGGAAATGATGTCAAAATCACATTGATCGTATTAGCCTTGGCTGAATAGCATTCTGAGAATATATGCTACGATAGTGATCACTTTACTACAAATTGGACGGTGTAGTGCCCAGATTAGAACTTTCAGAATTGATTCTGAAGGTTCTAATCTTTCTTTTAGTGTCACTCACTTAGGTTTTTTAACTGTTGACGGGGTTTTCTCGGAGTTTTCAGGTTCATGTATAACAGAGGGTAATGATCTTCAATCAGTTGAGGGAACAGTTCGAGTAGGAAGTATTGACACGAATGACGAGTCACGTGATGAAGCACTGAAGAGTGAAGCTTACCTTGACGAAGACTCCTACCCTTTCATCAGCTTTGCCTCTACTGACATCGGCAACGGTGCAAATTCCTCCATTCTCACCGGAGTATTGAAGTTAAAAGACGTTGAAAAGGAAATTAGAATACCTTTTGAATTCGGTCTTACGGAGAACAACAGGCAATGCTTGTTAAAGGTCTCTACATCAATCAAGCGGTCAGATTTCAATCTTGACTTTGGGGCAATGGATGCGTTGGTTGGTGATGAAGTGAAAGTGGAAATGGAGGTTGTGGCTACATTGGATTAGCGGCTGGAGTCTTGCCTTTTATAGCTCTCATGTTTCTTGGTCACAATCAGGCTGTTTGAGGTCCAGATCAATCCAAATACTGCGCACAAGAATTTGTAACCACTAAATTGGAAAAGAAATTTCTGCGTGAAAGCCATCCCCTGGCTTTGTATCATAATCCCAGACTCCCCCTATCTTGCTAATACGTGCAGAAATATTCTTGAACCCAATCCCGTTGAATTTGACGTTAGTTGTATCAAAACCGGTCCCATTGTCATGAAAATTGATCAGCAGGCGCGCCTGCTCTTTTTTGAATTCAAGATTGATGACCGATGCTTTTGCATGCTTTAGAGTGTTACTAATCAATTCTTGAAGGATTCGATAAACGTTGATCTCCGTTTGCGACTCAAGTCTTTTATCCAATTCATCGAATTCTAAATTTATTCGAATGCTATTGGTTCCTTCTATTGTTTCAACCAAGTCCCGGAGTGCCGGTACAAGCCCAAAATTGGTCAGGACACCCGACAACATGTTATGAGAAATTTCTCTAGTATCAGTTAGAGCTTGATCGAGAAGTGAACCTACTTTCTCCAATTTTCCATTCTCACCTGTGATCACATCAACATGCATTTTGGCAGCGGTCAGGGTACTTCCAAGCCTGTCATGAAGATCTTCTGCAACTCGCTTTCGTTCCTTCTCCTGCCCTTCTATCATTGAGTTGATCGATTTCAGTTCTTGCTCGCTAAGAAGTTGATTCACTTCTTGATTGAAAATTTCCTCATTCTTTAACGCAACTACCTTCATCATTCGTTGACGTGATCGGTAGAAGAGAATTAAAATCACCATTAGCAGAAGGATGACTAAAAGAACGATAAATAAAATATTTCGCTGGTTGGTAGCTTTCTGCCTTTCAATCTGGTTTTTTCTGGTTTGATATTGAGTGTTGAGTTCCGCTACACTTTCTTCTATTCCTTTCCGATGTGACAACCTACGTAGGTTGAGTTCTTTCTTTTGGTGGAAGTAGGCAATTTCATAATCATTAATTGCCACAAAGTGCTCTGCTCTCCACTTGTTAAGTAGTATCTGGTTTTGATAATCGTCCTCATGTATCAAGCTATCAGCCGAATCGAAATTGAAGGTGGCTGAGTCAAATTTGGACATGAAATTAAATGCAATTCCCTTGTTGATTAGTATGCCTATCTTCTTATTCACAGCAAAGCTGCTGGGCTCATATCTCTTATATAGAAGAAGTGATCTATTATAGTTCTCAATAGATTTCCAAAGGTTTTCTTGCTTAGTTCCAACTCCCCAGTTGGTTAACAGATCCGAGTAAACGTCATACTTAACACCAATTAGTTTGTAATAGTAGGCTGCTACCAAGTGATTACCATTACTCTCAGCTATCTTTACTCCCTCAATAAATTGATTTAGGTATGGCAATGAGTCTATAAGAGACCTAGCCCTAATTCGATGTAATTCAGAAAGGTCTCTTTCAAATGAATCAAATGCAGAAGCAACGTAATCTTCTGATACTTTCTCAAGTAATGGGTAGACCTGACCTTTGTCGTTAACGTGGTTAACAGCACGTTTCAAAGCCTCACAAATAAGAAACTTATCATTCAGCGCTTCAGCCATCTGTCTTGCGGATAAGTAGTATTGGTGAGCTATAGCTTCAACACCTTTGGCTAGCAAGTAATCCCCATAAAAGAGTTGATACAACGCACTGGTAATAGATGTATCTGTCTCAAACAACAGAAGGCTGTCTATCGGAAAGCCCTCTGTTCTACCAAACATTAGTTGTTGGTACTTCCAATTAATTATTTCATATAACTGTTTGTTTTCTTGCCCATACTCAATCGATTCCAATAAATTCTCAACCTTTGCTAGTTCACATTTTCTAAAGGCATCCAGCACGAAATGAATTTCGGGCTTACTAACTAGATCCTGCGATAGAAGCATTGAAGAATAAAGGAAGTATATTATCACACATAATCCCTTCCATTTAATCAATTCTTAAGGCCAAAAAGTTGTGTTACAAGACCTATCGTTATCGCTATCTTCCGTGCATGAATTAACTCTCCCATCTACCCAATTACCTATGTTATCTTCCGTAAGAAGTACATTTAAGTAGTGATTATCCTTATCGAAAGGTTCCTGAAAAGTTAACTCAATAGGGTCAAAATCAGCATCTTGATTGAAAAGCATATTCAGTTCAAAATTTAAGAAATGAGTATTTACAGCTCTTTTGGGATCATACACAATTTCCTGAGCAACGCCACGAAGACCGAAGTTCACCGTTCCACCCATTGTTCTACTTAAAAATTCAGCTTCTAATTTAATGATGTGGCCTGTTTTGGGATCATAGGTTGGCTCAAATTTGGCTCCTATCGCAAGTGTTGATCCTAACAGACGACCGTAATAAATTCCTTGAAAATCTTTCATGTTATCAAACCTGTAATTCAGGTAGATAGGTTCCTTTTTGGGGCCTTTTTTTGTCATAATTTAATTATTTAATGAATCTGTTATTTAATGAATCTGTTAAATTGAAAATCAATAGAATGATCACCTGTAGCTTGAACAATGTTATTGTTCAGAATAGTTAGAGGCATAAAAAAACTAGCTGTTCTTCCCTGATCTTTAACTAAAAGACCAACAACCTCGTCACGTTCATTTATAACCAAAGAACCAGAATCGCCAGGACTTGCCATGTCTCCAGTTTTTATCACATTTCGGATCAGGGATCGTCCTCTGGGAAATAGTCTGGCGCAACAATGTAATGACTTTATCTTGCTCTGCTTTGTTCTACCATGGGTAGCACTGCAAAGTCTGACTTCATGACCAATTGGTGGAACAGAAGCAAGGTTCTCTTCAATTTTTAATCCGCAGACACTTCCGCCACTCACCCGCCTTTCATCAGATATCTCAATTAGTGCAATGTCAGAGTCTGGATCATTTTTTGACCAACACAGATGCCCGATTACAAAACCCGTATCATACGGGGAGACAATATCCTGCCCTACGATTGAATCGCCCAGCACATGTGCCGCAGTAATGGCAAAAAGGGTCTTTTTATTATTGCTGTCTACCGATTCTACTATCCCCCCAAGTGCCCCAGGTGTTTGCCTATTACCTGTTCCAATTGTATAACCACGAAACCTAGGGGTAGTTCTCTCCTTAGTTGAACTAGAGTGTTCAAAAGCTGGATGCAAATTGAAACGTTCAGCCCTTACATCGATATACTTGCTTTCAGAGTTTGAAAATTTAAGTCGATTGGAACCTGACTCTATGGGTACTGAATAACGAATGAACTCATCACTGACGTCAAGATCAACGATTAGTTTATCTTCAGATCTTAAGAAATCGATTTCCTCATCAAATTCATAGACTCCAACTGACAAGAGGTGATTTCCCTTCTTTTTGTCATCTTCCTCCACCGACACAAAGTCCCAGTTTGAGCGTACTTTCATTAGCCTCTCGCAGTTAGACTTCAAAATGTCCAAAGCCTCTTCGATCGAAATATTACTTATTGAAGATTTGGTTGTCATGGTTGGTTTACTATTACATGGTTGGTCTACTATTAGAAAACGCAACTCGAACTATTAAGCAAGCGAATTCTCATTGAATAATTCGGAGTCAAATTTAAAAGCTTCAAGTTTAAGTAGAAATACCCCTTCGGGGGTATTTCCGGCATGCTGATAGTACTAAAAGAAGAATCTTTTAAACTAAATTAAAGTATAATCAAATCCGTTATATGTATAATACAATTAAAGGACGCTAACGGTCTACACTCAGCCGCCGATGAACTTTGTCTTCATCCCATATTATTGCACCTTCCTGAAAAGTCTTTGCCGATAAATATGAGCTAGGCAGCTATCTATTGAAAGATTAGATTTTCCTACCTACCCCCAACCCAATACTCCTCATTCCTCAAATATTCCCCTTCACCTCCAGCAGGAATTGGAGAAAGCCAATCGTCATATGTTAGGATTTGGAATCAGAAACCAAGACTTGCCAATCTTCTCGTCGTAGATGGTCTTGAGTATTTCGGCTCTTCTTTCATTGGTAAAAGGTTCGTCCGGATCAAGGACACTAGTGAAATCACTGAGATCGTCACCAACGTATGCAATTGGTTCGAAGGATTGTTTTATCAAATTCCTACGCTCGTCTTGTTAGATGTTGTTGTCCTTAGAAGCATTGTTCGCGAATCATTACTGGACATTCCCAGTGTATCTATTCCCAAATTGGCAAGAGTTATTGCTGTTGCAACCCTGGTACTATTCATTCTATTGGAAATGAAGATAACTTTAACATTCAATGATTTATAAGTCTCAATAAACTGGAAACGCCGGGAACTAGTGTGATCAAACTGTCTTGTTTAGCTCCATCTTCTACAAACTGATTCCAGGTTTCACGGCTGTATGATCAAGAGCCATTGAACAGGTGATTTTGTCGAGAACTGTTTCATCTAAATCCATCACAACAGCTAAAGGTATCTCTGCATCCGTAGTACATCTGTACTAGCTGCCAATTTCACCACCGCTTCGCCGGCATTTTCATAAGCCTGCTTACACAAAAAAGCGAACGCAGCTGATGATTGTAGCCATAGGTTAGCTCCTACCATCTTCTCATTTTTTGGCTCTTCCAATTGTGCGGTTCCTTGCATCTCGCTGCAAGCTATGATAGCCAGCACTAAAAACGTTGGTACAATAATCGAAGCGCTATCTAGAAGCGATCGAATCCCTTTTACTAGTCTTAGTTTCATATGGATCAAGCGATTGCGAAATGAATGTCCGTCACCAAATCTTTCTCTGCGACTTCTTGCGGGTCGCTCACATACACTTCAAATGGATGGATACCTTTCTTTGGCTTGAACTCTTTCGCCCTATGCATGGCATACAGAGTACTCCAGGCATTCCCCAAATATCCGTAAGGACCTATATGACTTAAAGTATATATTTTGCTTGCCGGAATGGATCCACTAACAAATCCTTCTGGTAAATTGTCCGGGATGTTCTTTACTGCCCAACCTCCAGTGTAGTCAACTCTATTCTTTGCGGGATCCCATTTATGGTAAATGGAGAATGCAATGCCGGGCTCAAGTCCAGAATTCTCATTCAAGATACGTTTTCAGTTTCCCAAAATCACTCTTCATCTGATCTCCCAATTTGTCAATATCGCAGGAGGATCTAATGCCTACATACCGACAGCCTTCGAAATTTGATATGCCTTTGAAATCAAGTTTTGATGAGACTGATCCCGTCTCAACGTATTCCTTTAACATACTGAGCCCGCGATCGTAATCCGAGGAGATCAAAGCTGTCATCATCTTTGTCATCCAAAACATGAAAAATGGTAAGCCGCTATCCATAGACCAGATCACTTTAGTTCCCTCTCCTTCTGGCTTCAATTCAAATCGAACTTTTGCAGTAGACTTCCATGGTTTGATAAAATTCAATTGCATACTAAGAACCTCATTTTCGGATTCGTCCATGAGGTTCATATTCCCGGAACCTGTTCGATGTCCTTCCCATTCATAGGACCTCCTATCTTCTGCAATCGTCATCTTTGCTTCCGGTTCTGTTATCAACCAAGGTGACCAGGGTCTCCATTGATCAAAATTGCGAAGTATGGAATATACTTTCTCTGCTGGCGCACCGATCAGGATGGATCGGGCAATGTTCATTTTTGGCATAGGAGTAGCGTCAGTTGTTTAAGCCATGAAAATAGGTAATAAACTGAACTTTAGTAATGCAGAATCAGAAAATTCTAACTCTCCAGAACAGCCTCTGGTTCCACCCACATACCATTGTCTTTGATTAGATCAATAAGTTCATCGAGCGCATTCTCCGAAGGAACGCCTCTTTTGACAACCTCTTTTCCACGATAAAGTGTGATTTTTCCTTTTCCGGAACCAACATATCCAAAATCTGCATCGGCCATTTCCCCGGGACCATTCACAATACACCCCATAATACCGATCTTGACTCCTTTAAGGTGATCAGTTCGTTTACGGATCATAGCAGTAGTTTCTTGTAAATCAAAAAGTGTTCGACCACAGGAAGGACAAGAGATGTACTCCGTCTTGGTTATTCTTGTTCGGCCTGCCTGCAGAATTCCAAATGCAGTCTGGTTGTATAATTTGATTGTATCCTGTTGTGCTTTACGATGTGGGGAGAGCATAAGCCCATCGCCCAAACCATCAATGAGAAGTGTTCCAACATCCGTCGAGGAATGTATCATCAAATCGTCTTCAGGAAGTTCATCATAGTAATAGTTGAAGACAAGTGGGATATCAATACCCCTGTTTATTAACTCTGCTACAGCCCTCCTAATGCTTGCTGTAGCGTGTGCGTTTTGAGATGTCAAAACAGCTACCACGTTCTCCTGTCTTCGCAGCCATTCGAAGATCTGATCATTTTCTGCATCCGTGTCAATGACAACGAAATTAAGATCAACATGTAGTTCTTTAACAAGCTGAATGTCAGCTATTAATGGATATTTATTACCAGTATCTCTCAATGTTTTCCAGCAAGCGTAATCGACGATTTCTCGTAGTCCATTTGGAAGCATAAATTCAATGGGATTGGAACCAGAGTAGACATAGTCTGCTCCCGTATCGTTCATACTCCACTTATCTAACTCAGAGAGATAGAAGTGACCAATGGACTTCAAATCTTTGACGGTGATGTTGTCCAGCTTGGAAATATCTGCAATGACCCTCGGAACGTTAGAATCTCCAAAATTGGCGACTTCTGCAGTTTCCCTTCTTTTGTACTCAAAAGGGTTGATGGGATACTTTGAAATTGGATCGATCGGTTGTTGCTCGGTTTTTCTAGTCAATCTATCCACTAGAATCTTTGCTACCGGACCCTCTACTTCCGGCTCTTCTGTGAGGGAAACCCTCACGGTATCACCCAAACCATCTTCCAACAACGTCCCAATACCAACCGCTGACTTAATTCGTCCATCTTCCGCTTCCCCTGCTTCTGTCACACCCAAATGCAATGGATACGGTTCCAAACCCTCCTCATCCAGCTTGTTTACTAGCAAACGATAGGCTTGAACCATGACCTGTGGATTACTGGATTTCATGGAGATAACAAGCTCTTTGTAATTCATTGCCTCGCAAATTCTAATAAACTCCAACGCAGACTCCACCATACCCAGAGGTGTATCGCCATATCTGCTCATAATACGATCTGACAACGAACCATGATTCGTTCCAATTCGCATCGCAGTACCATGGGCTTTACATATTTCCACCAATGGAGAAAACTTATCTTGAATTCGATTCAATTCCGAAGCATAGGCCTCATCTGTGTATTCGATCTCTTCAAATTTCTTCTTATCAGCATAATTACCAGGGTTGACACGAACCTTCTCAACAATTGTCGCAGCAAGTTCAGCTGCATTTGGTGTAAAGTGGATGTCTGCTACCAGCGGAACATTACACCCCCTTCGCCTAAGTTCGTTCTTGATTTGCTCAAGGTTCTGGGCTTCTTTTATACTTGGAGCTGTAATTCGGACGTACTCACATCCTGAATCCACCATACGCAGCGTCTGTTCAACAGATCCCATTGTGTCCATTGTATCGATCGTCGTCATGGATTGGACCCTGATTGGATTATCTCCTCCGAGCGGCACACCGCCGATATTGACTATTCTTGTCTTCCTTCTTGAATATGCCGTTAGGCTGTTGCAATAGCTATTACTCATTTCTAAATGTCCCCGAGCTGTGGTCTGATGATAATATCTTCAACCACAGTGCGACTACTTAACTTATGCGTACGGTAAATGGTTTCGGCAACATCTTCGACACTTATGAAACGGTCTTCCGGCAGCTCAGTTCCTTCCCAGCTATCGGTTAGCACCGCCCCTGGCAGGACAGCGGTAACTCGTATACCAAACTCCTTCAGCTCTTCACGTAGTGCTTTTGACATTCCGTACATGGCAAATTTTGAAATAGAATAAGACCCGCCATTAGGGTAAGCCATGAAACTGGCAACTGAGCAAATATTGAATATATCTCCGGCCTTTTCCCTTTTCATCGCTTGTATCAATCCTCGAGATACATAGTAGGCGCTGTACAAGTTGGTCTCTATCATTTGCTCCAATGAACCTTCCTTCTCTTCATGAACCAGGCCAGGTATGAATCTTCCGCTGTTGTTAACCAGAACAGCAATTGGCTTAGCAATGAGTCTCACAAACTCAACGAAATGTTCGACACCTTCCTTATTGGAAAGATCTGCCATCGATGCATGTATCGAAGCCTCACACTTGGCTTCAACTTCGCTTTTCAGCTCATCAAGATCCTTTTCGCTTCTAGAACATGTTGCAACTGAATAGCCTTCACATGCAAAGCGTTCAACAATTGCTTTACCTATCCCCTTTGATCCTCCTGTTACTACAACTAATCGTTGCGAATTATCCATCTTTTCTTTTTGATTGTTGCTTATGGTGTTATTTTGGCAAAGCTAATAACTACAACTTGTCAAACTTAGAATTGAGCGAGAGAAAAGAAGGCATATAAATGAAGCAACTCGGTAAGTTTGTAATTTTCATTGGTCAATTATTCGTCCGAAGAGAGGCTTTTCGAACCTATGTGAAATTGGTTTTTGAAGAGGCAACAAAGGTTGGCTATAATTCCATTTTTATCGTCGTGATCGTCTCCGCATTCATGGGTGCGGTTACCACCGTGCAAACAGCCTACAACTTAATCTCTCCTTTGATAGCTGATCCAGTAATTGCTCTTGTGGTTAGAGATATGACCTTGATCGAATTAGCGCCAACAATCACTGCCATTGTGTATGCAGGAAAAGTTGGTTCAAATCTGGCTGGTGAATTGGGCACAATGAGAATCACCGAACAAATTGATGCACTGGAGGTCATGGGAATTAATGCAACCTCCTATTTAGTTCTACCCAAGATTGTTGCTTCGGTCATTATGTTTCCATTGCTAGTCATCGTTGCTGCTTTTGTTTCCATTTACGGTGGATATCTAACCGCTCTAATTACTGGTGTTATTTCAGGTACCGACTACATTCTCGGAATTCAAATGGACTTTATTCCTTTTCAAGTCATTTTCGCAATGATCAAGGCTGTGACCTTTGGCTTCATCGTTGCCTCAATCTCTTCGTATAAAGGCTTCTTTACTGAAGGTGGAGCATTGGAAGTTGGGAAATCCTCTACAAATGCTGTAACCAGTAGTTGTATTGCGATTCTTGCCGCAGACTTTTTACTTGCTTATCTCCTAGCCCCACTATTGACATTATGATAGAAGTTAGCAACATATCGAAATCATTTGATGGGAAGCAAATACTGTTCGACATCAGCGCCACATTTCAGAAAGGAAAAACGAATATGATCATTGGCGCCAGTGGTACTGGTAAGAGTGTGTTGCTTAAATGCATCGTTGGCCTTCTGAAGCCTGAAGAAGGTAGTGTAAACTTTGACAAAAGAGATTTTACACACGCTGGCAAAGAACTTCAAACAGAGGTAAGAAGAGAAATGGGGATGCTATTCCAGGGAGGTGCTTTGTTTGACAGCAGTAATGTGGAGCAAAATGTGATGTTTCCGCTGAATGTTCTGACCAAAATGCCTTACGATGAGAAGCTTGAACGTGTAAACTTCTGCCTTGAGCGTGTTGGACTGGAAAATGTGAACAAAAAGATGCCTTCTGAGATTTCTGGTGGAATGAAAAAGCGTGTTGGAATTGCGAGGGCAATTGTGAACAATCCTAACTATCTCTTCTGTGACGAACCAAACTCAGGACTTGATCCACAAACGTCTATACGTATTGATAATCTAATAAAGGACTTAACGAAGGAGTACAACATCACCACGGTCATTGTTAGTCATGATATGAATTCGGTCCTAGAAATTGGTGAGACGGTAATTTTCATCCATGAAGGAAGAAAGCTCTGGGAAGGTTCCAATGACAACATTGCTGCCTCAGATGTGAAGGAACTCAACGACTTTGTTTTTGCGAGCCGCGTCATGAAGGAGTTAAAAGAGAGTAGATAACCTCGACATTTTACAAGTTTTCTTAAATTCTACTCCTATCTTAGTTAACCTTCCAGCTTTCTTTGTGTCGTTGATTATATATTGATAATATTTAATTATTTCTCGATATATTTATATTTTGATTTTTGAATGTATAGATTAGCTCTCACCCTAGTTATTTGGCTATTCTGCGTTGTCAGCTATGCGCAGTGTCCCCCCGGTCCTCTCGGTACCGGTCAATTTTTAGATAAACCCGCTGGCTGTGCCACAAATGGTCTGGACATTCTATTCACTCCACTGTACAGTCAATTAGAGGATAATTCTCAGATTATTATTGATTGGGGCGACGGTACAGCAAATACCATCATTCCTGTTGGCACAACTGGTGTCCAATCCGGAATGTCATATAATACACCGGAACCACATACTTATACTGAATTAGCAACTTCTGCCGGCTGTGTATACACGATTGAGGCCTACGTAACGGGTCCAAACAATTGTTATACGCAGGTGGAGACGACAGTAACGTCCGATATTGTGATTTGGAACACAGATAATTTTGGAGATGGTGGTGCTGGTCTAACTCCCAATCCTTTAACCTTTAATGTTTGTGCCGGTACCGTCACTACTGTCAATTTTGAAGACCTAAGCCCATGGAACTGCACGGATATCGCAGTGACTACTTCTCTGAATAATCAAGAGCGTTCAACTCAATGGGTATATGGGACTACAGAAAATATTACTGGTAATGTGCTGATCAATGGAGCTATTCAAGCGTTTCCGTTTGCAGGTGCCGTTGATACCCATCCGGCTATTGTGCTTGATCCGCAGGCACCTGGCAATATGAGTCTCGATGTTACCATTCCGGTAACAGCGGTAATAGGTGAAGCGTTTGAAATTACATTGAACAATTGGAACCAATGCAATCCGTATAATGGCGGAGCAGGTATTCCTGTCACACAAACAGCTGTGATCAACATTGTCGGTCCTCCCATTCCCGGGTTTACGGATCTCAACGGTCCACCACCAGGTGGTATCAATTTACTGGACTACTGCATCGGAGATAACATATATTTTGATAATACCTCAACAAATACAAACATTAATACGCAGTACTTATGGGAATATTTTGACACGCCAACGGCGGTCGGAATTCCCGTTGCGACCAGCAATGGGATAGATGGCAACCATACTTTCACTAACGGAGGAATCAAAGCAATAAGACTTACACTGACAGATCCAACTGCTGCAGGAAACTGCGACGCGGTCCTTACACAACAAGTAACCGTAACTCCAGATGTAGTTGCTGTTGTGACCATTTATGATGGTGGATTTGGAGCTCCCATCAACCCAGTCTTTTGTCAAACAGGTACTGGAGCTGGCAAGGTCAATTTTACCGTAGGCATTGCTGATGAATCAACAGGTGTAAACCCGACTACTGAATATCGCTATGAGATCAGAAACGCAGCAGGAGGTTTAATCGAGTCCATCCCTGGTGCGGGATTCTCTGGCACTCCGATCGTAGATTTCCAAAGAATATACACAGACGAGGACCTGTATATAGTCACATTGTTTGCTCGTAACCTTGGAAGCCCTTGTTCGAGCTTCGATACAGATACTGTGTTTGTCTACGATCAGCCTGAACCCATTTTCACTGCCGACGAAGCGTGCGATGGAGATTTGACCACATTTTCAGGAATTGTTGATGAAATCGGAGGAATCCCGATCAGGGTTAATACTGACATCATCAATCTGTATGAGTGGGACTTTAGTTACAATGTAGCTGACGGTTTTAATGTTGAACTAGCAAGAATGGATAACAATGACTTCACCAGGGCCTTAGGCGCTGCTGGCCCTTATGAGGTGGCGGTCAGAGCTACTACAGAGAAGGGAGGATGCGTTAGTGAGATCGTTACCCAAACGGTTACCGTAAATCCAAATCCAAATTCTCAGTTCAATTACAACGTAACAGGTGATTTATGTCCCGGTGATATCATTACGTTTACAAACACCTCCAGCAACCCAGCGCTTACTGTTGACTACTTTCTTGAAGTATCTCATGCAGGGTCGGGATTCTTTTCATCAACATTGTTTGCAGGTCCCACCATCGATCTTCCCTTTGATAACCCAGATGCTGCTACCAGAACGTATGATGCCGTTGTCAGAGCACGAACAAGTGATAATTGCGAGACCTTGAGTGGAGTTCGTATGTTCAATGTTTCTCCCGATGAGACTTCTGGATTTGGTGATAGCAACTATGATTTATTTAACTCCAATTGCTCTCCGTGGAGCAGCACATTGGTTGTAGACGCTAGCACACAAGCGCTAACACCAGATGCATATCAATGGACCATAAGCGATAATAATGGGGTTGTTACGGGTTTTCCCGTTTCAAAAGTGAGCACTGATCCAAATTTTCATGAACTTGATTACAATCTGACGAATACATCGAATGCCATCATAACTTTTGAAGTGGTGTTGGAGGTAACCAAGACTGGTGTCTGTGTAGCAAATGACACCTTCAATTTACAGATCAGTCCACAGCCAGCAGCAGCATTCACGATAATGCGTGATGAAGATTGTGACGAAGTGGTGCTAGAGTTGGAGGCCACTCAGAAAGGATTGACCGATTACGCTTGGACCTATAGTCCTGCGCCAGATAACGAATTTGGCAGCGACGATCAGCGTCTCATTTCTTATACGCGTGATGCAAACACTGGTGCTGACATCATCGCCACTATTAATCTGGTAACTACCAATCTTGCTGGCTGTCCGAGCGATATGGTTACGATGATGGAGACGGTGGAAAAGAGAAAACCGGACATCATCCCTAGTTTCACCATTCCATCGGATACCGTCCAACTTCCAGATGCTACTGTCCTCGTAACTAATACAAGTACCGCGGATGCTGGCTACACATACTTATGGGAATACGGAGATGGTCAAACAGCCGCGGTTAGAGATCCCGCAGAATACACCTACACACAATTCGGATCTTTTCAAATACGATTGACCATTACGGATGAGTTTTGCGATGTGGAAACATTCCAGACTGTAGTTGTCCTTCCTGCGGATCCTGTTATCGACTTTGAAGCGGACACGCTACAAGGTTGTACTCCACTGACAATTCAGTTTACCAACTTATCTCAAAGTGCCCGGTCCGGTGAGTTTCTCTGGGAATTTGGTGACGGAAGTATTTCACAGCTTGACAACCCCATTCATACTTACTTCGACGGTGGCAATTTCGATGTAAGATTGCGAGGAACCAATGATGTCGGTGTTACACTCGAAACACAAAAGGACGAGTACATTCAGTCCTTTGGTCGACCATTTGCAGACTTCCTGGTTTCGGCCCGTGTGGTCTTTATTCCTGACGACGAAGTACATTTCAGAAATCTAAGTGAGAATGCGGTAGAATATTTCTGGGATTTTGGAGATGGTGAAACGTCGACGGAATCCGATCCATCGCATGCCTATGTTGAAGAAGGAAAATATGATATTAAGCTAGTAGCTATCAACGAACTTGGCTGTGCCGATACGCTATTTAGAGCTGCAGAAATTGAAGCAATTATCGGTGGGGAAACCAGTTCTCCGAATGCATTCACACCAAACAACAGTGGAC
>JBDVJN010000073.1:0-43888 GCA_039961455.1 Cyclobacteriaceae bacterium
TGAGGACTTTGAGCTGTACCCACTGTCATAAGCATGAGCAAGCAGCGTGAATTTTTTTGAGGTGTCTGCGGCCAAACGTTTTTTGAATTCTTCTACTCGATATCCATTTATGAAGTCGTAAAAATTGACTTTCAGTTCCTCATTGATCACCTGGGAAAGATGATTCGGATGTATTTCGAGTCGCTCGGATACATCTTTCAGTGAAATTTTGTTTTCCAAATAAAGCTTCTCACTTTCCACAACCTCCTTCAGCGACATAAGGTATTCTTGACTTTTGTCTTCAGTGAGTGTAGACTTTTCATACTTGCCTTTTTCGGGATTATTAGACTTAGGGTGATTTTGGGACGTGTTGTCTGTAAAAATGGCCCCCTGTCGAGAACCAAAGTATCCGATGAAGAAAACAAAAATGGTGGTGGCTACATAAATGTAATCTTCTTCTTCCGTGGCAAGAACGACTACCCAAATTGCAGCCAGTCCAATGATCAATTTCATGAGCCAACCAAGGTTAATCTTCTCGGTGTAGGAGAATTTGTCCTTGATGTTTTTTCTGTGTTGCCTAAGTACAAGCAAAGACCAGATAACATACACAACACCCCAAAACTCATTAAGCGTGTTAAAAAAGATCCAGTACAGAGGCGGATTAGTCTCAAGCGTGCCAAAAGCAAATTCCATAAGCTCTGGCCCTGTCGTCAGAAATGCATCCGGAAATATCAAGATGTAAAAAGCTACTGCAGGTAAGAAATGCAATAGTTCAATTCTCTTGAAAGATGGGTTAGGTCGGATAAGTGAGTACACATACAATAGCAGGAGCGGACCATGCAACAATGGAAACGGCTGCACAAATCCCATGAAAAATGGATATGTGTCGTAGTACTCAATATGAAAAAGATAGGATAAGAATAAGTGCAAGCCAATCACAAACATCCAGGCTGCTAAAATCTTGTCAGAGAGATTCTTCTTCTTTTTATTTAGGAGAAGAAACTCAATGAAAAAGGCCTGAACAATGCCTATGATATAAATAATATTCAAGACGGTGACTTTGGTTTTGGTAGATAAAAGTACTACGGAATTGACTTATGAGTTATTTCTATTCCACCAATCACCAATTCACTATTCCACTGGTTAGCCAATTCTCCTTAATTTTATCCACGCAACCATTATGTTTCAGTTTACTCACAATAATTGATCGTGACGGATGTACCAGTTAAAGTTTGTTTTAAGTCAACCCCTCAGCTATGGAATTCTTCACTCATGAGTATTTTCTTATTTTATATGGTCTGTTTTTATGGCATCTCGTTCGATGGTATCGTGCCCTGAAAAAGACGAAGAAAAGGAGTTTTTCAAATAAAGAATGGTGGAAAAATGAAAAAAATGACGTGCTGATTTCATTGGCTTTTGCTCCGTTACTCGTTGTGTTTGACGATGAACTTTTGAACCTGTATGCCAGCTACTTTTTACATGAAAATTCCATTGACCTAAGCCGGTATCCTTGGATCTATTTGTTGAGTGGCTTTGCTATCGATCGTATTCTCTACTTTGCGTTCCGGACAAAAGCATTGTAGGAACCAATGAGTAATTTGTAGTAACATTCAGGCTGCTAAAATCTTGTCTGAGAGATTCTTCTTCTTTTTATTCAGAAGGCGAAACTCAATGAAGAAGGCCTGAACAATGCCTATGATATAAATGATATTCAAGACGGTGACTTGACTTTGTTTGTGGTTTTAAATGCACGACAGAATTAGGTGAATGGGCAATGCATGTAGTTTGAATCGATAAATCACTTTTTAAATGCGTTACGCTTAATATAATACTGAGGTAATACAAAATTGGAGTTTATTAGGTAAATTCACATAGAACCTTAACTCACTCACTATGAAAAATAACCTGTCACTCATTGGCATACTATTGCCTTTACTTTCCTTCACTCAATCAGTCTTTATCAATGAAATTCACTATGACAACGCCAGTAGCGATGTCGGCGAGGGAATTGAAATTGCTGGTCCCGGCGGCACAGATTTGAGTACCTACTCCCTTGTGCTTTATAATGGAAACGGTGGAACTGTGTACAATACAGTTGCCCTTGCCGGGAGCATTCCAGATTTACAAAATGGTTTTGGAACCGTATTCTTTGCCTTCTCAGGTATACAAAATGGTGCACCTGATGGAGCAGCGCTCGTTGACGGTTCCAATAGCGTTGTGCAATTCCTCAGCTATGAAGGAACGATCACAGGTGCAGGTGGAGCAGCAGATGGCCTACTAAGTACGGACATCGGTGTTGCAGAAACGAGCAGCACAGCCATTGGCCTCTCCATGCAATTGACAGGAGAAGGAACCGAGTATAACGATTTTACCTGGGCCACAGACTCTACAAGCACCTACGACGCGGTTAATGTCAGTCAGACTTTTGGAATGGCCATACCTTCTGTATTTATCAATGAAATTCACTACGATAATGTGAGCGGTGATGTAAACGAAGGAATCGAGATAGCGGGCACTGCAGGTGTAGATTTGACCGGTTGGACTTTGTATCTCTACAACGGAAGCAATGGAACTGTGTATAATTCGTTTGCGCTCTCAGGTACAATCCCAGATCAAGATTCGGGGTTTGGTACACTTTCTTTTGCAATCCCCTCCATTCAAAATGGAGCGCCTGACGGAATTGTGCTGGCGAATCTGGCAGATAGTGTTATCCAATTTCTAAGTTACGAGGGGGTACTCACAGGAGTGGGAGGTGTTGCGGATGGACTTCTCAGCGAAGACATAGGTATCAGTGAAACTGGTAGTACACCAGCAGATTTCTCCCTACAATTGACTGGAACCGGTCAATCATTCGACGCTTTTACGTGGATTGCTGACACCAGTACTTTTGCTTTGGTTAATGTTGGTCAATCATTTGGCAGCGACCCCGATCCGGATCCCGATCCGGTAGGTGGCTTACTTTTCATCAATGAAATTCACTACGACAATGCAAGTACTGATACAGGAGAGGGAATTGAGGTTGCTGGCGCTGCCGGGCTTGACCTCACCGGATGGTCATTGGTGTTGTACAATGGAAACGGAGGGACTGCTTACAATACAGTAAACCTTTCAGGTACTTTGCCAGATCAGCAAGGAGGCCTTGGTACTATTTTCTTTCCAATTAGTGGTATTCAAAATGGAGCACCCGATGGTGTTGCTCTGGTGTCACCGGCAGATACGCTGATTCAATTTCTTAGTTATGAGGGATCATTTACCGGAGTAGGTGGAGCAGCAGATGGTGTCTTGAGTGAAGACATCGGTGTAGAAGAAACGAGTTCGACTACTGTTGGATTATCGCTCCAATTGGAAGGTTCTGGCTCGTCGTATAGTGATTTCACTTGGGCTGTCCCAGCTACATCTACGTATGGCCAGATAAATAATAATCAGACTTTTACGACTCCAGCTCAGAATGTCTTTGTCAACGAAATTCACTACGATAATGCAAGTTCGGATGTTGGAGAGAGCATAGAAATTGCCGGAAACGCCGGTATTGATTTGTCAGGATGGTCGCTTGTGCTTTACAATGGAAATGGAGGAGCAGTCTACAACACCACTGCGTTAAATGGAGTCATTCCAAATCAAGACAATGGATACGGTACACTTTCATTCAGTATATCGGGAATTCAGAATGGACCAGATGGGGTAGCCCTGGTCAACTCTGGCGACAGTTTGGTACAATTCCTGAGCTACGAGGGAGAATTTACTGGTGTAGGCGGAGCTGCAGATGGTGTTTTAAGCGAAAACATTGGTGTGAGTGAGACAAGTAGTACACCAGCTGGATTTTCGCTACAGCTAGAAGGAGTGGGGCAGGCCTACTCAGACTTTGCCTGGGTGGCACCTCAAGCAAATACATTTGGTTTAGTCAATACCAACCAAAGCTTCGGAGATTCAATAATTGTAATGCCAACATCTGATACCGTTACTGTAGCGCAGGCTAGACTGTTACCGCTGAATTCAGACGTGATACTGAAGGCAGTTCTAACAGCCACCGATCAGTTTGGCGGCCCATCGTACCTTCAGGATAGTACAGCCGGAATCGCGTTGTTTGACCCGATTGTTCATGGCAATGGATTATTCAATATCGGAGACGAGGTTTGGATCACTGCTGAGATTGGACAATTTAGTAGCCAAATTCAGCTAACAAATGTTGACACCGTAGTTTTGGTAGACACCGGTGTGGTGGTTATCCCTCAGGTGGTCACCCTTGATCAACTGTCCTTATTTGAAGGGCAGCTTGTGACGGTAGATAGTATTTCTTTCAATGTCGCTTCAGGAGTGATGTTTCCTAATACTAACTACAACATAAGTGATGGTACCGGAACTCAGGCTGTTCGTATTGATGGAGATGTTGACTTGGTAGGAAGGAATAGGCCTGAACCTGCTACGTCTATCACAGGAGTTGTTGGGAGATTTCAGACTAACGTTCAGTTACTTCCTAGATTCATTCCTGATCTTCCAGGTACCACACCGTTTGATCCAGGAGGATCGGGTGTTCCTTTCGAAGAGACCATGGATATTGCTACCTGGAACATGGAGTTTTTCGGGACCACGATTTCGGGGTTCGGACCTTCAGATATTACGTTGCAGGCTAACAACGCAAGCATAGTTCTGGCGGCCTTAAATGCCGACATTATTGCGGTTCAGGAAGTTTCCAGTGATTCGCTATTACAGGTTATTGTTGATGGACTTACTGGATACGCGTTAGTTTGTTCTGACGTCTACTCCAGATCATGGCAGGTGCCAAATCCGAGCAACCCATTCCCGCCACAGAAACTGTGTTTCATCTACAATACAGCTACAGTTAATATAGTATCCGAGCGAGCAGTGTTCGATGAGTTTTATACGCAGGCCAGACTTGGGCTCATCCCAGATCTGGACGGCTATCCAACATCAAGCGGTGCAAGTTCCTTTTGGTCCAGTGGTCGACTGCCGTATCAGATGATTGCGGACGTAACTATTCTGGGAACGACTACTAGAGTTAATGTCATCAACATACACGCTAAGTCTGGCTCCAGTGCTAACGATCTTGCGCGTAAGACCTTTGATAATACAGTCTTAAAGGACACGCTGGATGCACAGTATGCAAATGATCAAATTATCCTGCTGGGAGACTACAATGACGATGTTTTCACTTCAATTGGAGGAGGCCCATCTACCTATGCAGTGATACTAGATGATTCTGCGAGTTACGACGCAATTACGGCTTCACTCAGCTTAAACGAAACACCTACGTTTATTGGTGGAAACGGAAGCACCATTGATCACCTTACGATCAGTAACGAGCTTTACGAAGATGTGATTGAAGGTTCTGAAAACATCTATTTCCCATTCAATGACATTGTCAACTATGAGGGAACCACCTCGGATCACTTGCCGATTGTTGCACGTTTCGATATCATTCCTCCGATAAAGACGACGATCACGGAAGAGCAGACCGTTTTCTTTGGTTATACGCCTGAAGCTTCAGCTACACTTGAAGTGACACCTTCAGGAGGGACAGCACCCTATTCATTTGTATGGAGCACCGGTGAAACGACTGCATCCATCACAGTGGCACCTCAGGATACAACCTACTTCTCCGTTGTCGTGACTGATGTAAATGGCGAGCAAGCCACTGACTCCACGAGAGTAAATGTGGTGGACGTAACCTGCCGCAGCTGGGGACGATACGTGAAAGTGCAGGTGTGTTACCGAGGAAGAAATCTTTGCGTGCCTGAGCACGTTGCCACAAAACTTATTCGTCGAGGAGCTACGTTAGGTGATTGTGTAATTGATGATAGTGTAGTTCAACTTTCAAATTTCAGAGTATACCCTAATCCGTTTAGAGATAGAGCAGCTCTTAGTTTGAACAGTACTGGAGAGGTAGATCTGACACTAACCGTAAAATCCTTTTATACTGGTCGGTCGGTGCTGAGTGAAGTGGTAAGTACGATAGAGGGAGCCAACGAATTCCCATTAGAGCTAAGTCATGTTCGACGAGGATTCTATGTTCTTTTTGTTAGAAACAATTCCACAGGCATCCTTGAAAAAAGTCTGATACTTTATAAGAAGCACTAGTTTGCTCATATAGAAAGAAAGAGCTCCGTTGGAAATAGCGGAGTTTTTTTTGTGAGCCGCCCAGTAGGGGGGGCATGGAAATTCATAGGATGTAGCAATAATAGGAGTCTGGATTAGCTCTTTACTTGTAATTTTATGCCATGTCCGCGAGTCAGATTTTTCTTATTGTTGTTAGTGGACTTGGGGTGATCCATGGTTTGTTTTTGGCCATTTTTCTATGGGCATACCGGAAAGGCAACCCTCTTTCCAATAAACTGCTTAGTATCCTTCTCATCGTGCTTTCCTTCCGTGTTGGAAAATCTGTTTTTCTTGAATTTGCTGAAGATTTAGATGCCAAATTCATTTTCATAGGCTTGGGCACTATGATGGCTATCGGCCCATTGTTCTACCTCTATGCTGTTTCATGTATCCAAAAATCTTTCAAATGGAGCCAAAAGCAATTGTTGCATTTCGTTCCAGCCATTGTGGCCATCGCCTTTGGTTTTTGGGTCAATGACATGGAAACCATGCCTCCGCTTCTGCTTCTCATTTTGTTCATTAGTTACTACGGACACTACATTGGGTATCTAATCAAAACCTACACATATTTCACCAGCCAAAGAAGGAAGGAACTTAGTGACAACACATTCAAACTTCTGCGCCTGCTTTTCTTTGGATTGCTTATAGTTTGGGTGGCCTATGTGCTCAATTTGTTTGATGAGATTGTTCCCTATGTTGCCGGTCCTGTGCTCTATTCCGTAGTGGCCTACCTGATAAGCTTTATTTTGATACAAAAAGGGTATATCCAGAACCTGGGTTCTGATAAATACAGGACCACCCCTGTTTCGGAGGAACAAATGGGTAGTATATTTTCTAAGGTGGTTACACTGGTAGAAGAAGAAAAACAGTTCCGTGACCCGGATCTGACCCTTAAATCACTCAGCTTAACTCTCGGCGTTAGCCCACAGGTGCTTTCTATGGTGATCAATCGGAAGGGTCAGAAGAACTTCAATAATTTTATCAATCAGCACCGTGTCAATGAAGCCATCCGGCTGTTCAATGACGGACGACATGATAATCTCACTATTTCTACAATCGCCTTTGAAGCCGGGTTTAATAGTATTTCGAGCTTCAACAGCGCCTTCAAAAAACAAACAGATAAAACGCCACAGGTATATCGTCAGCAATTGATGAAATGATCTTTTGCTATAGCGAAATGATCATTTGAGGAGGAATTCGGATCGGCAACTCGTTGGTTTGTAAAAAAATAACGAATTATGTCTACACTGAAAAAAATTACAAAATGGACGTTGCTTACTATTGTAAGCCTGATCATTATACTAGTTGCTTTTGGGTTCTGGTTTATGAGCCTAATCCCCAGCCAGTCATACAGAAACGAGCTTAGCTCAACTACCTCACAGGATCTACCTTACCTGACGAACAATCTCCCAGCCAGTCGAGGAAAGATTCTTGCAGTGGTCACCAGTACAGAGTTGATGGGAAGCAGTGGTAAGTCCACAGGCTATGAGTTAACAGAATTATCGAGGGCTTACTATGTATTTATGGCCAATGGATTTACTGTGGATGTCGCCAGTCCCCTTGGTGGTAACCCTCCTGTGATTATTGACGATGACGATATGGGAGCATATGACTTCGCTTTTTTGAATGATTCCATTGCTCAGCAGAAATCTAAGAACACTCTTGCGATTAATGAAGTCAATCCGGACGACTACCAGGCTATCTATTTTGTGGGAGGGAAGGGTGCTATGTTCGACTTTCCTGAAAATACCTACATCCAATCAATGGTGAGGGATTTTTATCAATCTGACAGAGTGATTGGGGCAGTATGTCATGGACCTGCAGCCCTGGTGAATGTCACCCTTACGAACGGCCGAGCACTTTTGGAAAACAAGTCCGTCAGCAGCTTTACCAATAATGAGGAATTGTTTTTGATTCCGGATGCCGCCACCATTTTTCCTTTTCTTCTGGAAGATAAAATCACTGAAAGCGGAGCAAGTTTTAAAGAAGGTATTATGTACATGGAAAATGTTACACAAGATGGGAACCTTGTTACAGGACAAAACCCATGGTCCACCTGGTTAGTAGCTGAAACCATGATACAACAGATGGGGTACACGCCCAAGGAAAGAGTGAAGACTTCAGAGGAAAACAGCATTCAAATACTAATATCTCTTGAAGAAAATGGATATGCGAGCACAAAAAACCAGATTACACAAATGGCTGAGAAGCAAATCAAGATGGATCATATTCTCCTGGCTATGCACAGCGTTGTAGCCGGGATGCAGTGGAAGATTGGCAAGTCATTTCAATTGCTTGGTTTGCTGGCGCATGCAAAAGCTACCGTTGAATGATACGGTGTATTCAAATTTAGTGTATCAATTGTCATGGTCAAAGCTGTTCTATTTGGTGGGAGAGGGTGGTTTTTGTTTGTAGGATGCTCAGTCTGAATGAGGCCTTGAGATGTTAATCCGTTGGTTTGGGAATAGCTTCCTGTCGGTCTTTGTCAAACCACGACATAAGTTTTTCTTTTAATTCAGTAGCTTGTTGACTTCCTCCCTTAAAACTAGGAGCGTAGAACTCAATTTCATCTAGCAAATCTAGCTTACGTCGATCACCGTCAGCTGCCTGAATGTAGTTCCCGTACGGTAGGTGGTTGAGTAGCACTGACTGGTATGCAGCGGCAGACTTTTTGATTAATTCTGAGGGATCGTCTCTTAGTAAATTTGACAAAAATATAATATCACCATTTATGACTTCACGATTCCACGTGGCATAGTCTGCATGTAGTAAGCTTTCAATCAATGCCCTGAGCAACAACTCTCTAGCCCTTTGAGGGATACCTTGAATGTGACGAGTAAAACTAGGTGGCCAATGTCTCAGGCCTTCATCGTGAAGTTTGTGGGAATGAAGATTTAAGATAGAGGCGGCCTTAATCGAAATTGATTCGTCCTTAGAATTCAAGCCTTTTTCTAAGACCCAGATGGCCGTTGGATTTTCGATCAGGTCTTTTGGCCACAATTGCAACAGCAATGTAAATGTAAATTGCAGTTGATTGAGTTCAACCAAGGCAAACAGTGCACCAGCAGATTCTTGGGGTTTTGAGACGCCAGATGCTGATTTGAAAAGTTCAACAGCTTTGATTGCTGTGTCAAGCTTGAGTCTCTTCTCAGATTCTTCCTGTAGCCGAATGGTTTCCTCCTGCAATAGAAGATTCTTATTATCCAGGGATCTTTTGAATAGCAGGCCAATGAGCGTGGCAACCACTGTGGAAAATGAGCCAATTAATATTAGGATGGCTGCAACAACTTTGGCTGTGGCCTCCTCATCCGAAAAATTAAAGAAGCCGTACTTCTGAAAAAGCAAGAATGCGACGACAATTGCTGCGATGAATCCGCCGATGCCAAATGCGAGCAGGTGTATGGTTGTTTTATTGGAAGATATATTCGTTTTGCTTTGAGACATGGTGCGAACTTCGGGTGTAATTATAAAACTAGTGAAATTAGAATTTAACGAATCTTGTGTGGTCCTGAGAACGCGCAGATCCTAAATTATCGATAAACAGTCTGTGCAGCTATAGAGGGAGTCTAGTGCTACTAAAGAGAGGGAAATATCGATGTCGTTTGGTAGCGAGGGCGTTAAGAACAGTTTGCTCAAAGGGAATACATTAAAAAAACTTGCTGGCAAGTAAAGATTTCCTGCAAATGAGGGCCATTTCACTTCCTGAGTCTACGTAAGATTCTTTCAGATTTTGGCATAGATGATGTAGCATAAAAAACTCCGCCAATAAGTTTTTATCAGCGGAGTTAAACAGTGGGCCCACCAGGACTCGAACCTGGGACCACCTGATTATGAGTCAGGTGCTCTAACCAGCTGAGCTATAGGCCCGAAAGCTCATTTGAAATTAGGAGCGCAATATTACATATTTGCGCCCTAATATTCAACGGATGTCGCAGCAACTTGATGGTATTGAAGGAGTGATTTTTGATTTCGGTGAGGTTATCATCGAACTAGACTATCCTCGAGTGATTTCTGGCTTCTCTGAGGTAGCAAAAAAGAACGTAGAGGAGATTCATGAACTCGTCGTGACAGCTCCGTTATTAAAGGATTTTGAGGTAAGTAAAATTTCTCCTACCGAGTTTCGCATAGGAGTGAATCAACTCCTTGGGATGTCGCTGGATGATGATGAATTTGATTTCATCTGGAATTCTATGTTGAAAAACTTACCGAGGGAGCGAATGGATATCCTTGCGGACGTGGCTAAGAGGTTTAACACCTTCATACTCAGTAATTCAAATGTGATCCACGAGGCAGCTTATAACAAGATGATTGAGAATGTCACTGGAAAGCCTAATTTGCATGCTTTTGTCCAGAAGGCTTATTTCTCGCAGGATATTGGACTAAGAAAACCAGGGAAAGAGTGCTATCAATTTGTTATTGATGATATTGGAATTGATTCAGACAAATTGCTGTTCTTGGACGATAGATTAGATAATATTGAAGGAGCCCAAGCTTGTGGATTGAATACGGTTCATGTAACAGACGCTGACAGGCAACTGAGAGAGATTTTTAAGAATGGATAAAGAACAAAAGACTAAGCTGATTCAGCTAGGCCTTTTTATTGTTACACTTGCGACCACCACGTTGGCAGGTGCGGAGTGGATGTTTAGCAAGTACCTGGTGATAGGAATGACATGGTCAGACTTTGTAGCCGGATTTTCATTCTCCATCCCATTTTTGGGAATTTTGACCGTCCATGAATTCGGACACTACTTTACAGCCAGATATCATCAAATCAAAGTCTCCTTACCCTACTACATTCCTTTGTGGTTTGGGTTTATGCTTAGTCCATCCATCGGTACGATGGGGGCATTTATTCGAATTCGTGAGCACATTGATAGCAGACTGAAGTATTTTGATGTTGGAGTTTCAGGGCCTATCGCTGGTTTTGTAATTGCGTTAGGAGTCTTGTACTATGGGTTTACTAATCTGCCGCCGCAAGACTATATCTATGAAATACATCCAGAGTACTTAGAGTATCAATCTGTTGATGAAGCTATAGACGCTTCAGAAGGAATAGTGATCCACCTTGGAGGAAACCTCCTCTTCGATTTTTTCAAAACTCAGATAGCCAACCCTGAATTACTGCCACATGAAAATGAGCTAATGCATTATCCATGGTTGTTGGCCGGATATTTAGCCCTTTTCTTCACAGCGCTAAACCTCCTGCCCATAGGGCAACTGGATGGAGGACATGTGTTGTTTGGATTGTTTGGCCCCAAAAGACATGCGGTAATTTCACGGGTTCTTTTCACAGGCTTTGTTTTTTACGCTGGACTTGGCTGGGTCGGAATTGATGATTTGCAAGATAAATCCTGGGGGAGTTTGGGTGATTTTCTACTTTCAATTGCCATGTATTTGGTTGTGGTTTACTTCGCAGCCTACAGTGTTTTCAGGGAGAAGAAAGATAGGTTGCTTTATGCTACCGTTTTACTGACTGTGCAGTTTCTTCTAAATGCCTTTACGGGATGGGAAGGTTATCAGGGTTGGTTGTTGTTTTCCGTTCTCATTGGAAGATTCCTCGGTGTAGATCATCCGCCAGTCGTAGAGAACAAAGAGCTAAGTATCGGCAGGAAAATTATCGGGTGGATCGCCCTCGTGATCTTTATAATCTGCTTCAGTCCCGAGCCGCTTGTTCTTGAGATTCCTTCAATTCCACAAACTCCATAATTCCACCAAGCATATTTCTGACGTTGGCGAAGCCTTGAGAAATCAGGTACTTCTTTGCACGATTCCCACGTGGTCCAGTATTGCAATGGATAATTATTTCTTCAGACTTTAGGTACGAGAGTGCATCAAGATTTTGTGGCAACTCGCCAAGTGGATAACATTTTGCTCCGATATTTCGCTCGGTATGTTCCCATTCTTCTCGCACATCGATAAAATGAAATACGACTCCTTGATCTAATCGCTTTTTTACTTCCTGGCAGGTTATGTCTTCATTCATTTTAGAATGATCTTTTGTATTTTCTGAACTTCTTTTAAGTGAATTTTCAGCAAATATACGCCCTCTCTAAATTTCGATATGTCATGAGATGCTTGCTTTTTTTCCACGAAGAGAACCTTACCACTTAAATCAAGTAATTCGACTTTTTCATACGCTTCTTTGATTGCGAAAGTGCCCCGAGTAGGGTTTGGGTACACGGATAGTTCTTGCTCGAGCTCCTTTCCAAGAATAAAATCTACGCCTTCACGAAATACAGGACGAATCATCAAAGCTCCATTCAAACTGATGTTTTGGATCCAATCGCCGTCTTTGTTTTCAAAA
Source organism: Cyclobacteriaceae bacterium (assembly GCA_039961455.1). GTDB lineage: Bacteria > Bacteroidota > Bacteroidia > Cytophagales > Cyclobacteriaceae > Ekhidna. The sequence continues at coordinate 12,401 of JBDVJN010000073.1, forward strand.
ATGTATTGAGAGGCTTCTGAATTACTTCTGTCAAAACCGATGCCTATGAAGTCGTTGAGGAACTGTTGATAGGCCACATAGAAGGTGTCACTTACGACCACTGGCCGACTCAGCTCGTAGCGCGTGAAGGAATTGCGACTAGCATTATTCTCGACGGTGATTTGTTCTGAGGTAGCGGAGATTTCCGGGGAAAGACTCCTCAATATCTTCAATGTAAGGGTAGGAGCTGTTTGCAAAATGGGTGAGATATTTGGGAAATTGAAATCTACATGAGTGATGGTATCCTGCTGTTCTACCCAAAATTTGACCGCTACCTGGCCATTGCGAATATTAGTTCCGGCAGCAAACTCCGCAGTACCATCGTCAAAGGCATAGTAGTTGTGAAGCGTGTAATTCTGCTGAATGGTATCATTCACACGGAGATCAACGAATGATCCATCAAGTACCGCATCGTTTGATTTTAAAGATATCTTGGTTTGGAGAACAACGGAATCAAAAACAGTAATGCTCGAGAAATCTACATCTGTGAGATTAATGGGAATGAGATCGGAATCCAGTAATGTAATCGTGTCTTTCTCCGATTGAAGTAGAACTGAATAGGCCCTGTCGGTATCCGCTATCAGGACGGTATTATCAATAGTGTTTGTAAGTGAGTAGGCAACGTCGATCGGATATAAATCTGTTGCATCCAAATTGCTCACCTCAATTTTTTGATTTGTTACAAACCGATTGTCTGTGTTGAATTGATTTACGGGAACAGCATTGAAGGGTGCTAGAGGAGAGGTCAAATCACCAGAAAATGCACGATCGAGGTACCCATTGTCCACGTTTGAGCGGCCTTCATTCAGGTAGATCCAGTCAACGTGCCAAGCATCGAAAGGCCCATCCAAATCTCCGTACGATTGAAAACGAAAGCGAAAATTTTTGCTAAGAAAAGCTGTGGTAACTTCAATTATCTGCTGAGTGAAAATGGTTTCGTCAAGGCCTTCGCTCCCCTCGGCCTGCCAGATTGGAATCCAACTTGAATCACTGTTCATGAAATGGAGAACCAGGGAATCTCCTTCTTCTGGTTTTTCCACATTCCCCCCAGCTTGCCAGAAGAACGAAAAGTAAATGTTATCTCCGACTGTTTTTCCACTTAAATCAATCGATGTTGAGACCAATTCGTCAGCTAATCCTGTTGCAGAATTGTCATTTGAGTAGAAATTTCCGTTCTGATCCAATCCATCAAAGGTGGCAACCTTATATGAAGGAGGGTTTATCGCTAAGGTTGAGTTAATGAATACGTTAGCGCTGAGCGCTGATTCCCACTGCAAGGAGGTGTCACTCCCCCAGACACGAAGACTATCTGCTGCCGTATTTGAGATAGAAAAATCATCCCAGAAAGGAAGACCAGCTGGTTTTACAGTGGTGGTTCGAGCTTGCTTAATTGTCTTTTCGCTTGAATTTTGAATGGGCTTTACTTTCAATTGAGCGATGGAAACTTGTAAGAGGAATAATAGAGCTATATAGGATATGAACCTCATTGATTATCCAGAATTGTTGCACCAGTACTAAGTGAATCAGGCTGGTAAACCCACAAATCGATTGGATCACCAATCTTCAATATCTTTTCTGCCTTTGGATACTGCTGTTGGATACTTCCCGGGGACACATCGCGAAATTTGATGATATCTTGTCCAAGCGAATCTTGCACAATAAAACCCGCTTGTGAGGTTTTTGTGCTTCTTATTTTTCCTACTTTTAACCCAGATCCTATAATCACAACTTCTGCTTCTTCTTGATCCAAGCCAATAAGATTTGGAGATTGGAAAATTGTATTTCCGAACCCATCTCCGACAACCAGATCGATCGTGGAGCCTTTTTCAAGGTGCTCCCCTTCTAGTACGGCTCTTCCTTCCATCTTTGCCTCCAGAATAACTCCAAAAAAATCATCGGGAACGAATCTGATTTTACCCAATTTCAAATCATACGATTTCAGAACCATCTGTGCGCTTTTCAAAGAAAGATCTTCCACTCTTGGCATTCGAACCAGCGGAGGGCTTTCTGCATTAAGAGTAACGTAGATTTTTCGATTTTCTTTCACCTTGGTGTTTGGTTTTGGTACTTGTCTCAAAACCGCCAACGGCTCAAATTCAGAAGAATAGCTACTGTCTTCTGTTACTTCAAAGCGTAAATTCCTTCGCTCCAAAAACTCGCTAAGTTCTGTTGGAGTCATGCCGACCACATCGGGAACCGTAATTGTCTCTCCATGATTAGTCTTTATCGGAAGATAGACATAGAAGAGGAAGACCACCAATAAAATAGAAGATCCAAGAATGACTCCTATATGCAGAAGTAAATCTTTGATTGATGTCGGTTTCTTAAAGGACATTCAGTAGTATTCTTTTCGGGATAAACCTAATTAATTATCGGCGAATGTACAGTCTTTCTATTTTGTTGATTTGCTTGCCAGTAATTTTCACAAAATAAAATCCTTCCTCCGCTACGGTACTAAAATCATACACTTGATCAAGAACATTCTTGTATCTTCTTGTGTAAATGATTTTGCCAGAGATGTCCATTAACTGGACGACTACGTCATCTCTTTCGGCCAGGGAAAATGCAACGTTAAAATTTGAAATGGCTGGATTGGGGAAGATATTAAAACTATTTTCCGTCACAGAGATAGGCTTGATGCCCACCTGGATGTCATCAAGAAAGATGTTGTTTCCACTCCCATTGGTAAAAACAAAGGCGAGCCTGATTTCATCGTTCCATACAATAGACGACTTCAAATCAAGTTTAAACTCTTTCCAGTCCGACGTGGATTTCGGCGACCAGGCGGAATTTGACTGTGTTATTGCTAAAGAATCTGAGGATGCATTAAATATTTCGAAAGGGTGGGATTCTCCACAATTGACAGACATCAAAACCTGAAGCCGGTCGCTAAAACCTGTTCTTTCAGCGTAAGAGACTTTGAACGCCAACCCTGCGCTGTCCAACGTTCCTATGTCCAAACTAGGGCTTATAAACCAGCTCTGTGTGCCAATTTCTGCAGGGTGGAATGCGTCCACATACAATGCCCAACTATCGCTGACAAATGTCTTTGTCCATTTCTGCGAGGATTCAGAAAACACCTTCCAGTCATTGGATGTTTCAAAATCAACAAGTAGGGGATAGGAGTCAGTAGTTAAGGTTTTTTCAACTGAGAAATTTGTGGAGTTATTAGAAAGGTCATCATCACTCGCTCCGTTAACATCCGTAACTGTCAAACTAAGATCGTTGTCCCCATCGGAAAGATCGACGTCAATAGCAACAGTTTGAAACACACCTGAATTCAAGGATAAACCAGAAGCGGTCTCTGTTACAGTTGTACCCCCTGAGCTATACTCGTAGGTGAAGCTCGTGATTTTCTCAAATCCGACATTACGGACCCGAAAGTCTACTGATGTTGTATTCCGACACGTCAATACGGGTGACTCCACCTCAAGAACACTGATGTCCCTGGCGTTTAAGTTTGCTTGTATAATCGAGATATTGTCAATATAGATGTTATTTCCCCCACCATTTTGCCCAACAAATGCAAATTGCACAATGTCTGAAAAAGCCGACGGAGTAATGATGAAAACGGTGTCTCTCCACTCAGTGGTGTTTTGAGGAATGTAGGTGTCGTCGGTTGATGCAGCGGTTGCCAGGTTTGGCCCATAACTATTAAATAGAAAGTCATCGGAAAATGAGGCCCCGCAATCGGTACTTACTTTTACAGCAAGACCGTCCCAGAAAGTAGCGGAAGTTGAAGCGTAGGCATAGCTGAATGACAACTTTGCTGAGTTGATGCCTGATAAATCAAAAATGGGTGTTTTGATCCATGTATCTTCACCAAATGCCGTATTGCTTTGAAAAGACTTGAATTTAAGAGCTTTGTTGGTCACTACTTCTCGCGGTGCTGTGGCAACTTCCCATGGCTCGTTTGCTCCATTGTTTCCCAGTATGTTCAGATCTGATTCAAAATCTTCCGAGAAAGGTAAGGAGGCCGCGGTAGCTTGAGAAAGAGGGATATTACGCGTATCATTCAATGAATTTCCATCCGCCATTCCGTTGACATTGGAAATGCTAAATTCAACGGTTGTGGGCGTTTCTGCAATAACTTCTGAACTGAATGCTACTACTTCTGTTTCATCGATATTTAGCGAAGTTATTTGGTTCACAGACTGTACCTGTGATCCGCCGATGGAGAGTGCAAGATCGTACGAAGTAATGGGATTTGATCCGTGATTCGAAACTTCTAAAGAGGGGGTGATTAGGTTATCACATTCAGCGTAATTTGGAGATAAAACACGTTGTATTGCCAGGTCGTTTGAAAAACGTGCGGGTTCCACTAGCGCGGGTGAACTTAGTAGTGAAGTTCGCCTTGGGGAATTCTCGAGTATCGTTCGCATACGATCTCTTTGCCCCGTAGTGAATAGGTTCATGCAGCCATCATCTGTATAGTCCATGTAGTTCTGAAACATCTCATCTGTGCTACAAACGGTGTTGTCATCACTTGGGAAAGTGCATGGAGAAGATAGACCTCCATTATCATCATCGGCAATTGGGGTGTCGGTTACAAAATCATCAACTCCACAACCACCATCACCCCATATGTGTCTCAGACCTAGGTAATGCCCTATCTCATGGGTAGCTGTTCGGCCTACACTAGGGAAGGCACTTGCGCTTGGGTTCTCTCCAAAGTAATTGTAATCGACCTGTACACCATCCCAAATGGAGTCGTCGGAGGTATTATCAACGCCAGGTAAATCAGAAATCGGGAAAGAAGCATATCCCAGAAAAGACTGAAGATCGAGGACGAAAATATTGAGATAGTTTGCAGGTGGCCAGTAACTCTCTGACCTTATTAAATCCTGATCCAAAGCCGGACGGTATTGATTCTTCGATCCTTGAACTCTCACAATTCCATTGGTCGGGTTACCTTCAGGGTCCTGCTTAGCCAGCGTGAATTGTATTTCGGTATCAGATGCAACTGGCAGAAATACCGTAGGTGTGTTTATTGCATCGGCATTGGTCCGTCTAAAATCTTCATTTAGAATCTCAATTTGTCGGAGCACTCGTGCGTCACTGATGTTAAGACTACCGTTAGGCGGTTCAATTATGTGAACAACCACAGGAATTTCATAAACCGTAGCATGTGTTTTAAACGCTCTTCCCTGACTTGCTTTGCTTTGGATTTTTTGCTGCAGCCAATTCTCGAAAAGTGTTGTCTCAGGTATTTTGGTGCCACATCTTTCTTGGGCAGATAGAAAAAATGTTAGAATGAAAAGTCCAATAAAAAGAGAAAATCGCATACGCCTAAGCGCTATGCGGAAGCTTTGCATTTGGATCGTCTGGTGAAGTGATGTTGACTGCATGAACGCCTTTAATTTCGGGTACTTCTCTTTTGATAGCTTCTTCTACGCCAGCTTTCAGTGTCATGGTAGACATTGGACAAGACCCACAATTTCCCAACAGTTCCAAGACAACATTCTTGTTCTTATCTACCTTCAATACTTTAACATCTCCACCATCAGCCTCCAGGTAAGGTCTGATCTTCTCCAACGCGTTTTCAATCCTATCAATTAATTCAGGCATAAGTTTAAACGGTCATTTCTACTTTTTTAGTCTCATCCATTGATGCATTTCTTATTGCAACCTGTTGAGCAACCTTCTCCGCAAGTTTAATGAAAGCCTCAGAAACTTCACCTTCTTTCATTACAATTGGGAATCCACTATCCCCACCTTCACGAATGGATTGTACAATCGGAATCTCTCCGAGCAACTCAACACCATTTTTCTCTGCTAAGTTTCTTCCGCCATCTTTTCCAAAGATAAAGTACTTATTGTCAGGAAGCTCTTCCGGCGTAAACCAAGACATGTTTTCTACTAACCCAAGAATCGGAACGTTGATTTGTTTTTGCTTAAACATGGAAATCCCTTTCTGAGCATCTGCCAACGCCACTTTTTGAGGTGTCGTGACTACTAAGGCACCTGTAACCGGTACACTTTGTACAAGCGTCAAATGAATGTCACTCGTTCCAGGTGGCAGGTCAATGAGCAGATAATCCAAATTCCCCCATTTTGCATCAGAAATGAATTGCTTTAGTGCAGAACTGGCCATCGGGCCTCTCCAGACCACAGCGTCCTCACTATTGGTCAAGAAACCAATTGAAAGCAATTTTACTCCATACTGTTGTAATGGTACTATTTTGTTTTTGCCATCTTCCTCCACTACCGTAGGCTGTTCAAATTCGCAATTGAACATGGTAGGAATGGATGGTCCAAAGATATCTGCATCGATCAAGCCAACGTCCGCGCCCGTTTTAGCAAGAGCTACGGCTAGGTTAGAGGCAATTGTAGATTTTCCAACACCTCCTTTTCCAGAAGACACCGCAATGATGTTTTTGACACCAGGCAATACAGGGCCTTCGTCTCGTTGTGTAGTCACATGAGAGGTCATGTTGATCGTCAGCTTAACATCACCGATATTTTTTTCGATCGCCTTTTCACAATCTTTTTTTATTAACTCCTTCATTGGGCATGCCGGAGTGGTTAATACCACATCAAATGCAGCTTTATCTTCCCCAATGTGAATATTCTGAATCATTCCAAGTGTGACCAGATCTTTCTTAAGATCCGGATCTTGTACTTCACTGAGGGCTTTAAGTAAATTTTCTTCCGTTAATTCCATTCAACTGCAAGTTTAGCTATTCTGAGATTGACCTGCATTAAATTGATACAATTGTTAAACAGCAAAAGATTGACAAAACTCTGTGGATTTTAGTTCATCGACTACCTTCACACGACATAGCTACTACCAATTGAGTTTCGGTGATTTGAAATGTGACCTAAAATGATAGTTCAAATTATCACTTCGTCATTTGGCAACGAAGACAAAATCACTATTGGGTTCGTCAGAGCCAAAACTTCCGAACCGCGGTTCTGTGGACAATCTCATAAAATATGGAATCAATTCAGTAGTGGACAGAATTCTTCCTTCCCCACCACCAATTTCTCTTAGTGCCAGGATAAACTTCTCGGCAAACGGAGAGTGTTTTCCTGGAGTGCCATCGGGAACATATTCTTTGCTGCCACTGGTTAAGAATTTGCGAGTTCTTTTTGTGAGTTTTTTCACCAGGTACTGTGCATCCTCTCGCTCAAGGGCATTTCCCCTCACTCGAGCCATTTTCGGATCTATTGTACCACCGAAGCAGACATCCATAACCAGAAGTATATGCTCACACTTAATGTTTTCAATTCGAACTCTTAGCAAGTTATGTGAGAGGTAGGTGGTTTTTCCTTTGTCATTTTTCGCAGAATTACTTGCTACGACATACCCTTCTTCAAGTGTCTCATCAAAATATCCATGACCTGCCACAAAGATCATTAGTTGATCCTGAGGGTTGAATTTTTTTGTGTTATAGTCATAGACCTTATCATTGATCTGTTCAACAGAAGGATTAGTCAATACGTCAATTTCAAAGCCGTACTTTTCTTCTAGGATAGATCCGATGGTATTTGCGTCGTTGATGGGATTGCTCAGATCTCCCCAAGAGTCGTACTCATCTGTGGCGATTATAAGTGCGTAATCTTTCCTATTGGCATCAATGGTGGCTGTAATATCGTCAAGCCCATGCAAGATGCTTCGCTGGCTGCTTACGATTCCTCCATTCGTATTTTTCGCAACGATTTCAACTACGTTGGAGCCTTCTCTTAGATTGAGTTTTTGCTCGAAGTTAAAGCTGCTTTGAAGTGGTGGAATGTCGATGTTTTTTTCAACGGTGTTTCCTCCAAAAGTGATTCGCAGCTTCACTTCTTCTAATGCAACGCCGGATTTCACACGGGCCTCTAGTATGATGGATTTATCAGTGCTAAAGGAAGATTCTATTCTTGGGGTTTCCCAGGTAATAATGGGTAGGGTAGTTGCTGTTACATCTTTAGTGAAGTCTAACTGAATAGCATTTGTTTTATCTACGAAGCTCTGAGCTCCTGCAATCAAAGGCAGATAAGATAAGAGAATTAAAGCATATTTTTTCATAGCTGTAAAATTTGAATTAGTTACCTGGAACATCTGGTGGGGCTTCTACATTAAAAGAATCATCTGATTCCTTGGTCAATAGTAAATATCCTGCAGCACCTGCAGCAATTAACGGAACTATTTTTAGTGGCCATGGAAATGTAGGTTTGATCACAAAAACGGGTGAATACACTTCCTGGTCCTTGTTCCTTGAGTCAGTTATATAAAACCTGTATTTTCCCGGTTTCATAGACCCCGGAAGATGAATATTTGCATCGCCTGTATTCGCTACTTCTGGCAAAACAGCCTTTAACTCATTTTCCTTATAAAGTTTGAATTCAAGAATATTGGAACTGGACTTCCCTGTCCATGCAAATTCATAGGACTTTCCCCTTTTAAGTTCCTGGTTTTCAGGAAATCCTTCAAATTCTATAAACGGGATGTACACCTTACCACGTACCTCCAGTTGAATGCCTCCTTTGAAGTTAGAGCCAAGTTCATTTTTAGCCGCCCAGCTGATTTTGTTGTTGGCGCCTGGTCGAACTTCTAGCCCTACATCGCCGGTGACCTGTTTTAACGGAGCGATGGTGCTATCGGTGAGTAGGTAGAGATACACAGTGTAAGACCGGTCTTTGGTCGTATCAAGCAGATCGTAGTGAACAATCAGGTTGTCTGCTGTTTGCTCAATCGTGGTGATGGCAAACTCCTGACTTAATCCACTGATGGAGAGGATAAAAATGAAGCAGAAATATGAGTAACTTTTTTTCATGCAGTTTTACTCCCGCTTGGGAGTTTATTTCTTAATGACTCTGATCACCTTTTTCTTACCATTCAAATCAACCTGATAGAAGTACACGCCATCGTTGATTTCAAGTCCGTTTACATCTTTACCGTCCCATTCGAACGTATATAACCCTCCACCATCGAATGATTTCCTTAGCTGGGTAACTTCTCTTCCCATGGCGTCCACTACAGTTACGACAAGTAATTGCTCTTCGCTGTTTACCAATAGAGGAATTTGTATGCTTTCATTGAATGGATTTGGATAAGCCTCACCGATATGGTTATGGCTTGGTACAAATACTCCGTCTTTGGAGTAATAAATACTGAATTGTTTGCCATTCTTCCAGTTGAAATGGTACTCCGCAGCTTGACTCATATCGAGAACCTCAAGGGTAGCAAGATCCATTAGAAAGGCTTTGCCGGCCACATCATTCAATGATGTCATATCCCATTGCAAAATAGCAAGGCCTTCGTTTCGGTTAGATTCAAGTGTAAAGGTCCATTCATTGGTGTCAGAAGGTGGTACGATGTCAGACGAAAATTTAGGTGCAAAGTACTCGGGATGTTGAGTGGTCATCTCTAGATAGGAAATGAACCGGGGCACGGCAATTTCATCCATTCTGTCTTTGCTTTGACTGGCCTGTTGATGCATACCTACGGCACTTGCCTGCGTGAGACCATTGAGCTCAAGTGATAGATCTATCTTCCACTCAAAATCTTCCGTTGTACTGCCGACCATCCGTCCTGAGGTATTGGCGCTGAGCGGAAAATTCACCGAACCAGCTGTTTCACAAAACACAAAGGCTCCCTCCCAGGAATTCAGTGTCGAACTAGTCTGGTAGCTGCCGTTTTGATAGAGCTGCAACGAGCCGAGGCCTTGATCTGGATTTGTGCTCTGGATATCTGACCAGTTGATCGCAAATGGATAGGGATTGCCAATTTGATTCCAGCCCTGAACAAAGCTTCTCGTAAACGGATTGTTGGGTGTCACATCTTCGGCTACTGTCCCGGCTCCGACTTCAATAGAAAAATCGGGTACTGTTGTGTTGAACCAGTAGCCATCGCCCAACGTGATGTTATTTAGACCGTCAAGTAGTTCTATGTATTGGCCATTGCTGTAATGAAAAATACGCCATTTGTCCTGATCATAGCCCCCCAGTTCATCGAAGATGGAAACGAGACTCTTGTCAGCCAACTCATATGGAATGGAAAACATGCGATATGATTCAGCCCTGCCATTGAAATTACTTCCAATCAAAGGAATTGATGTCACGGGATCGAGCTCACGATAAAGAAAAAAATGAGTGTTGGAATTTTCCTGTATCGTATTCCCAAATACATCTCTTGCTATGATGTACCCTTCCATGCCAAGCTCACCTGCCCAGCTGTCTTCCGGCTGCACAAAGAAATTAGATCCGTTTTTGGTCAGACTGCTGGAGACGAAGTCTGAACCGGTAATGGGTCGATGGAACAAGAATGCTGATTCGATTTCAGATGCATCTGTGATTGTAGCGATGATTTCTTCAGAGGACGAAAACGTGCTGGTGGGTGTGATGGATGTTACCGAAGGGGCAGTGATATCCACTGTAGTTGTATTGCTTACTTTGAGCAGTTTGAAAAAAGTATTATTACTGTTGATCTCCGCAATTGGTGTCGATGTTTTTAGGTCTACCATTATGTAGTAGTCCCCAACAGTAGTTCCTGCTGGAATTTCAACACTTTTTGTCTCGGACCCCTGTGGAAAATTCAGCGTAGCACCGGCAGCCATGTTGGTAACGATTCCGAAATTATCTAAGAGAATATCACCTGCCTCAAGGTCTATATTGGCAGACAGGTATACTTCAGCTGAAATATCTGCAGAAACATCCACAGCGCCACTGTTAAAGAGTGTGAAGGAGATACTTGTAGTGCCACCGGGTGGAACTTCCAATGGTGAAATACTTAGTGTTGATTGTAGTGTTAATTCAGCTTCACGAGGTATTGCGGTCGGCAGGAATCCTGCGGTCAGGATGTAACTTGCAGAAGACACAGTTCCGCTTATAGGCTGGCCTAATGACGGATTTAGGATATAGGAGGTGCTGGCTACCTTGTCTGACCCATTTGAAAGTGTCGAAGAGCGAAGAATGTGTTGGGATTTTACTTCGCTGATAAGTAAAATCCCCAATGTAACACAGAGCACTATCGACTTGTAACCATTCATTGGGATTTTCTTCTCATGACCAAAACCAAAATCAAAATCAAAACAAGAATTGCTACCACAATCAGAATTTTAATTATTGTGCAAGAAATACAAGATTCATCCTGTATAGGAGCATCAGGTTTACCCAAAGCCACATACCTCGTACTTTCTCTTGTTGTGACTTCTCCCTTTGAGTTTTCTAAGATTGCTCTGACAAATACTTTATAAGTGCCAGTCAGAAATGTATTTGAAAACTTACCTTTATAAAATCCATTTTGGTCATTGCTTATCTGGACTGGATATACAGTTCCATTGGGAGCACGGACAGAAGAATAGATGCTGTTTATTTTTGCTGGGAGTCCGCTTTCAGTTCCTTTTAGGGCAATTAGTATTTCGCTACCCGGCAATTGATTAGCGTTTGTAGTATTGGGTTGATTTTTAGGAACTTGATTAGAGACAAATCCAGCGGTGGATTGATTCCCAGAAGAACCTCCAGTTGAAAGTGCAAAGACTTCCATATTAAGATTTGAAACTGCAGAGGAGTTAAACCCAATAGAGACAAGCAGCGAATCCTGCCGGTATGATTGAAGTGAATCTTGTGCTGAACTGAATCTAGCTGCAAGTTGCGGATTTGGGAAGATCTTGAGGTCCCATCGTCCCGCAAAACTAGAAGTAGCATCATCCTTAAAATCGACTTTATACAAGGTATACCCCTCACCTTCAATAATTTTTGCCGATAAATTATTTCCAAAGCTTCCATTTACGACCTCATTCCCATCGGGACTAAATAGTTTTAGCTTGTAGAGTCTTTTTTTTGCCGGATCATCGTAAGTAATGAATATTGCCTTTTTATCGGAAGTAGTTACATTGGCGGTAAAAAGCAACTTCTCAGAACCGTCAGCAATATTTACGAGAATTGTAGGATCAATTATCTCTGAGTAGTCAAAATTCGCAAAAAAGATTTTTGCATATGCTTCATTCAAATCATCTTGATCCATTAAATCACTCAAATCTGTATCAACATGAATGTATCCTGCTCTGGGGACACAATCAAATTCGGAACGGATTGGCAGGTCTTGCAAGAGCATTTCATTAAAATCACCCGCTTCCCCAAACCCAATGGTATAAATTGTGGCCTGATCTATACATGCTTCGCTAAGCGAAGGACTACTTGCAGGATCAACAAATGGAGAACGATTCTCTTTTCCATCCGTTAGCAGGACAATAACCTTATTATCGGGAGCGAAAGCTGGATTTGGAGGTGAGCATTCACCGGGATCACCGCCATTAAGTAAACCCATGGCTTCAACAATAGCACCTCCGATCCCCGTTGCACCTATTGGGTAGATCGGATCTCCAGGATTTGTAGCATCGATGAAATTGGCTGTGGCATCGCCAATAAGAGAGAGATCTGAGAGGGTCGAGTTGTAAGTAGATGTTGTGTTATTGTAAGCTACTAGTCCAAATTGGTGTGCCCCTCCTTCCAACGCCAATAAACCCAGGAACATTTCGGAAGCTGTAACTAACCGATCTATTTTTCGATCTGAACCACTCCCTACCCCTTGGTTCATACTTCCACTTCTGTCTAAGGCAAGGACAAAGCTTTTGGACGAAGCTACTTTAGTTGTTCCACTTAATGTAATTGATGTTGGACAAGCATCTTCCTGATTTATAGACAATTGAACATTATGTGTGCCGGAGCTAACTGGTAGATACGTAACTTCAATCTCATTCCCATTTGAAAAGTTCACAATGTCTGAACTTCCTGTCACTGCTGGTGTACCTGCAGTAATATTTTGAATGGTAAAATTTTCCGCACCTCCTAATAGTGAGGTCAATCGGATGTTTACGCCAATGTTGGTCTCTCCTAATACTTCCTGAAAAGCAAAAATTCGAATTCTTCGCTTAATTGATAACCCCAATTCAATATGATCACATGTTGAAGGGGTAAAGTCTAACGTTGTAATGTTTAATTCAGAGAAACATGCATCTGCACCACATTGACCCTCAGGAGATGTTAAGTCGTCAATAGGCAAACATGCAGTGGTAACCTCAAATCCATGAAGTGAACAATCCGCACAGGATACGCAACCTGAGGAAGGGCAGTTCACTGAATGGACAAATACTTGCGATGAAGCTTTTTGACAAAAAAGAAAAACAGATAGAAAAATGATTAAGTATTTGATAGTGGTGGTCATGGTAGGTTTATTTAGGTTACTGTCGATAGACTATCGTGGCTGTGATTGCTCGATTTCTCAAGTCAGCTGATGTAGCTGTTGTGACAACATTGATATTCGTAGCGTCAATCACGTAGTAGAAGAAATTTGATGCTACTAGCGAAATATTTGGAGGTACCAGACTTCCGGAGGAATTCTCTATAAATATTGAAACAGACAGAATGTCAAGATGATCAGCTATTCCATGAGATATGGTTGCTAATCCACCAGCTGCATTGTCAATGGTTGTCCCTGTAACCACTTTCATCTTAACGGAAGGAGCGTTCACATCACCCAAAGTGGTAAACCCTTGAATCACTATAGACGCGCTTAAAGTGCCATCCGCCAGATCATCCAGGTAAGCATCATGTGCCTGAACGTCTGATCCAATTCTAACTCCAAGATTTGCTCTTGCGTTGGTAGGAGTGGTTGCTCCTGTTCCGCCATTTGCTATATCTACGGTGCCAGAGATTATTGTCGCATCCACCTGGTCAAGAAGGCTGCCTGATAGTGTTCCGGAAGTAATGTTGGAAGCATTTACCGTACTTAAGCTATACATCCCGGAAGTTAGCTCTATGCGTGGTAGAACTTCTTCTTGAGGCGTTCCTCGATTAATAGTGATTTGCAAAAAATATGGATTGTTAAATGAAAGTGTTCCACTAAAATCCAGCGGAACGGCTGTAACTTCAGAGGCCCCAAGAATTGTGTCGAAAATACCTTTATCTACCTGTACTTCATGATCCTCAGGTCCCCAGGTAAGAGTTCCGGTTCCTAGTGCTTTTGTAGTATAAAGAGAAAAGGATACGTCAAGTGGGCTACCAGCTTCAGTCGTGATTGGTTCTCCTGTATCGTTAGTAAGGTATCCCTGGAAACTTAGTGTTCGTGGCAATTGAGCAAGCAGAGGCATAGCTATCGCTATGCTCAAAGCAAGGGTGAGGTATTTTTTCATGGTGGTTTGCTTTGACCAGTGGTATAGTTAAGTTGAAGGTACCGAATTTTTCTAAAAATCGCAAAGCCCTAAATGATCATCTGTGACTTTATGATAAACTCAGATTATTCAGGAACAATATTCTTTCGTGGAGATTGCCTGTATAAAATGTATGATTAGGAGATAGATTGGGGAAGGAATTTTCATTCCGAAGAATTCGACCACATATACGCAACAAGGTGCTTGAATTCGCGAAATCGATCTGCCAAACGTTTCGGAAGGTTATTTAAAGGGTTTTGATTCAAATTGAATTAGATGGACACGATATCAATTAATTTTACAATTCATAACATGAATCTGCTCACTTGATCCACCCATCTACCATAGACGAGATAAAAAATCGCATCGACATTGTGGATGTTGTGGGAGATTTCGTCTCGTTGAAAAGATCAGGATCCAGCTACAAAGCACTGAGCCCCTTCTCGAATGAAAAGACTCCATCTTTTTATGTGGTGCCATCAAAAGGGATATTTAAAGACTTTAGCTCAGGGAAAGGTGGTGATGCTATTTCTTTCGTAATGGAAATCGATGGTCTCAGTTACATTGAGGCACTAAAGTACCTAGCGGGAAAATATGGTATTGAAATAGTTGAAGAAGAGCAATCTGATGAAGCCTTAGCTGCTCAGAATAAGCGAGAAAGCCTCTACATAGTGCTCAACTATGCTAGTCAGTACTTTCAGGAGGTACTTCACAACACGGATGAAGGCAAGTCCATTGGGCTTACTTACTTCAAAGAACGAGACTTTTTGGAGGAAACCATCAAGAAATTTGAACTAGGTTACTCAAAAGAGATTTGGGACGGCTTTTATGATGAAGCAATAAAGAAAGGCTACAAAAAGGAGTTGCTTGAGGAGGCTGGATTGGTGATCACAAAAGAAGAACGAACCTATGATCGATTTCGAAGTAGGGTCATTTTCCCGATTCACAATATTTCTGGTAAGCCGATCGCATTTGGCGGAAGAAAGCTCACCAGCAATGACAAGCAGCCGAAGTACATCAACAGTCCTGAGACAGAACTTTATATAAAAAGCCGAGTACTTTACGGGCTTTACCAGGCTAAGAGTGCTATTCGTAAGGAAGACTTTTGTATTCTCGTTGAAGGATACACTGATGTTATTTCGTTACATCAATCTGGGGTCGAAAACGTTGTTTCTTCTTCAGGAACAGCATTGACTGAAGATCAGGTCAAGCTCATACGCCGATACACGGAGAACGTCACTGTGATATTTGATGGTGATCCTGCAGGTATCAAAGCGGCTTTGCGAGGAATAGATCTGCTATTAGAGGGTGACTTGAATGTGAAAGCTGTGGCCTTACCGGAGGGTGAAGATCCTGATAGTCAAGCGAAGAGCCTTGGCGCAGCTGGATTCAGAGATTTCATTGCAAAGGAGGCCCAAGATATCATCCGTTTCAAAACAAAAGTATTGCTGGATGAAACTGGCAATGATCCAGTCAAAAAAGCAGGTGTTATTAAGGAGATTGTATCAAGTATTTCCAAGATCAATGATCCTGTCAAAAGAACCATCTACATCAAGGACTGTAGTACGCTGTTAGGAATTTCTGAATCTATTCTAGTCGCCGAGCAGAACAAGATTCTGATCGCGAATAGAAAGGGACAGGCTCCTCATCCAACTCCCCTACCTGAGATCCCACCGGAGCAGGAAGAGATGTTGGATAAACTTGACATCGCACAGATCATTGATCTGCAGGAAAGAGAGAGTGTGCGTGTACTGGTGAACTATGGTAAGAACAAAATCCAAACCAGAGAACTTCAAGATCAGAATTTGATCAACTACTTTTTAAATGAGTCGGAAGAAATTCAGTTCTCTAACATCACGTATAAGAAGATCATTGACTACTTCAAGGAGAAACTTAGAGACGGAGAGATCATTGATGGGGAAAATCTAATCAATCATCCGGACGAAGATATTAGAAGAACCGTGGTGGATTTGGTTGCTGATAAGTACGAAATCAGCAATGATTGGAAGGAAAAGCATAACATTCATGTTCCAAGAGAAACGGAATTTTTGAGAGACGTCTCGTATACGAATGTTTTAAGGCTTAAATTTCGAATCTTGCAGCACCTAATTGAGGAAGAGAAAAGAAAATTAAAGGAGGCGAAGTCAGAAATAGAGACGGATGAACTTTTAGATGAGATAATTGAGTTAGAAAAGATAAGAGTTTCGATAGCTGAAGACCTGGGAATTGTACTTGTAGGATAAAAAGAAAGAATGCTGGATAAAATAGAAGAGGCAATAGAAGCCATTGCAAATGGTGAAATTGTTATTGTCGTAGATGACGAGGATAGGGAAAATGAGGGTGACTTCATTTGTGCAGCTGAAAAGGTGACACCTGAGGTGATTAATTTCATGTCCAGGGAGGGAAGAGGCTTAATATGCGCATCCCTAAGGGAGGATCGTTGTATTGAATTGAAACTTGACTTGATGGTGGGTAAGAATACTGCTACTCACGAGACGCCTTTTACGGTTTCGGTGGATTTGATCGGCAATGGCACAACCACAGGTATTTCTACCGCTGACAGGGCAAAAACCATTCGAGCACTTGTAGACCCGAAGACAAAACCTTCTGATTTGGGGCGTCCTGGTCACATTTTTCCACTGAAGGCCAAAAATGGTGGAGTTCTTCGACGGTCAGGACATACTGAAGCCACCGTGGATTTAGCAAGACTTGCTGGGCTCTACCCAGCAGGAGTTCTTGTCGAGATATTAAAGGAAGATGGCACCATGGCGCGTCTACCAGACCTACGCATCATCGCGGATAAATTCAATTTGAAACTTGTTGCAATCAAAGATTTGATTGAATACCGGGTGGCGAAAGAATCGTTGGTAGAAGAGGAGATTGAAGTACACATGCCAACTGAATTTGGCGAATTTCAGCTTAAGGCATTTCTCCAGACCAATACCCAGGAACACCACCTGGCTTTAGTAAAGGGAGAGTGGGAGGAAGATGAACCTGTTTTGGTGAGAGTTCATTCATCATGCGTAACAGGCGATATTTTTGGTTCTTGTCGGTGTGATTGTGGAGGACAACTTCATAATGCTATGAAGATGGTGGAACAAGCTGGAAAAGGAGTCGTTTTGTATATGAATCAGGAAGGAAGAGGGATTGGTTTGCTAAACAAACTAAAGGCGTACAAATTACAGGAGCAAGGTAAAGACACCGTAGAGGCGAATCTAGAATTGGGCTTTAACGCGGATCAGAGAGACTATGGCGTAGGAGCTCAGATCTTAAGACGCTTAGGAGTTTCAAAAATGAATCTGATAACAAATAATCCAAAGAAGAGAGTCGGTTTGATGGGTTATGGCCTGGAAATTGTTGAAAACACGCCTATTGAGATTGTTCCGAATTCACATAACAAAAAATATTTGGAAACAAAACGCGACAAGCTCGGTCACGAAATTCTAAAATAGTTGAAAAGTCCATTGCTCATATTACTTCTCTGTCTGGCCTTCTTTAGTGAGGCTCAGCAATTTTCTTCGGAGGTTTTTCACCAAGGATTCTTGGTGACTTCTGATCGAGACACCGTAAGAGGGAAGTTAAAATATGACATGGAAACGAACATTGTGTCTTTAGTAGTAGGTTCTAAAATACGTTCTTTTTCGAGTCATAAAATCTTCTATTTTGAGATCAATGATCAGATTTTGAATACATATCGTCAGTTTTATTCCATTCCTTCTAAAGTTAACTTTGACTACAAAATTCCGATACTTTTTGAGTTGCTGTATGAAGGACCTCTTTCGTTGCTGACTCGAGAGTCGATTATCCAGCAAGCACAATCTGCAAATTCTCCGTATTGGGGTGGCTCCAACTATCCGAGATCGGTGGTTGAATATTCGTTTTACTTTCTCGACACCAAGGGTGAAATCACTTACTTCACAGGACGGAAAAAGGACCTGCTTTTGATTATGCGTAAAAAGCAGGCTGATATAAAAAAATACATGAAGGACAATCGTCTCGACTCAGATGACGTTCGGGATTTGATTAGAATAACAGCCTTCTTCAATTCTATCTAACTTGCCAATATGCCTAAACCTTTAATCCTTGTCACCAACGATGATGGTATCACTTCCAGTGGAATCAAAAAACTTGTAGACCTTGTTTCTCAAATAGGAGAAGTAGTGGTGGTGGCCCCGGATAGTCCGCAATCTGGGATGGGACATGCAATTACCGTTGGAGATACACTACGCCTCAGATCTAGCGATATCTTTGGTGATATTCAGGCATTTGAGTGCAGTGGGACACCTGCTGACTGTGTGAAACTTGCACGACATTACGTTCTGAAAGATAGGACACTGGACCTGGTTGTGTCTGGGGTAAACCATGGGAGCAATAGCTCTATAAGCATCCTGTATTCGGTCACAATGAGCGCCGCGATCAAGGGGGCAATTGAAGGATGCCCAGCGATCGGTTTTTCACTTTGTGACTACGATATCGAAGCAGATATGTCGCACATCGACGATCACCTGGTGAAAATTGTCAGAGAAACTTTAGCAAAAGGTCTGGCAGAGGGTGTGGCCTTAAACGTGAATTTTCCACCAATTCAAAATGAGAAAATCAAAGGAATAAAAATATGCCGTCAAGCGAATGCGAATTGGGAAGAGGAATTTGACGAAAGAAATGATCCGTATGGCCGAAAGTACTTCTGGATGGTTGGAAACTTTGTTAATCATGACAAAGGAGAAGACAATGACGAAACGGCCTTGGCCAACAATTACGTTTCGATTGTTCCTTGCCAGTTTGATCTTACTGCTTATCCGGCGATTCGGCAGCTCAACGAAGATTGGGATATTTGATTTAACTGATCAGCAATTTTACTATTCAACTGACCGCGGTTCAATCATCAAAACTTCCTCCTTTTCCACAACTACAGCTCCAGGTAATGAACCTTTTGGTTTCCTTACAAACTTTTTAGGCGTGTAAATAACCGGACATAGAGAATCTGTTTTTCTCTTGGAATTGAAAGCAGCCAACCCGGCTGCAAACTCGATAATATGAATTGGGAAGTTCTGACCAGGCTTCTCTTTGATTACCACATGTGATCCACTTACATCTTTGGCATGTAACCAGAGGTCGTTTTTCGTCGCAACTTTTAAAGTCAACTCATCGTTTGCTTTCGCATTTTTACCAACAAGGATGGTCCAGTCATCCTTTTCAAATTTATGATACGGCTTGTTTTTTTCTGTCGTTTCTTTTGATTTTCCTAACGTAGTCGATTTTAGAAATTGCTTTAGTTCTTTGGAGTTTTCCACTGCTTCGAGAGCTGCAATTTGGTGATTGAGCGAAGAAATTTTCTGATGCTTTTCTTCAATGTTTTTTTGAAACATGCTAATCTCTTGGTATCGATTCTTAGATTTCCTGTAGAGGTTTTCAGCGTTCTTTTGTGGAGAAAGCTTAGGGTTTAGCTTAATCTCAATAAAGTCATTTGTGTACATGTCATTTAGAACCACTTTCGATAATCCCTGATTGATGAGAGAGAGATTGGCCATAATGATATTTGCCAGTTCCTCTGGACTTCGTTGTGCCTGCACTAATCTGAGTTTTTCAGAAGTTTTGAAAATGTAGTTTTCCGTCTTCTTAATCAATCCCTCTAGTTGGCTTTTTACTTGCGCTTTCTCACGATCGAAGTAAAACGATCTGGTTCTTTTTGCGTGCAGCCAGTTTGCTGCAACAATTGGATCTGTCGTCTCTTCAGCATCCTTCATGGGTAGTAAGCTCAACTTGGCTTCGGCGTTATCTAGAAAGATTGGATTTGTTTCAAGTTGATCCAACAGTTTCTGAAACTCACTCCACCTCTCGCTATCTGGTAAATGTGAAAAGTGAGCGTCCCAAAACGATTGTACCTCTTTTCCCAGAGCTGGAATAAGTGTTGTTGGAGTGAAATCACTTTCAACAAACGCTTCTTTATCGACCTTAATTTCTTTGTTTAAGTTTTTTGTATCCAGTGCTAAATCATTCGAAAGAGAATTCTGAAATATTTCAGTAATGCTGTTTTCCTCCTCAAGCAAAACATTCGCGCGTCGGCCATGCATTTTGAATATTAAGGAACGATCCTTTTCAAAAGCGATTTTAAAAGACCTATCGAACTTGAAAACGGAGCAGTCAATAACCTTCGAACCTCTTAATACAGGGAAGAGGTCAACACTGTTTTTCCGAGCTCTAGCAATAGTATCGGGAAACGATATGATAGAAATATTGGGGTCTAGGCTTGCTCTGATCCAAAATTCTGTTGACTCACTTGCCAGCCCAATTATTAGTTCGTTTTTGTTTTGTGAAAAGCAGTCAATCAAAGAGAGTCCAACGATCTTTTCTCGAAGTGCCGATGCTAGTCTTTTGAGAAAAAAATAGTTGCTAAACATGGTAAATCAATTTAGGATTGACACTCGTCAATCTATTGAAATTGTAAGCCCATCGTGAGCAAGGAAAATGTTTTCGGGAAGTTCTTTACTTACCTCAGAATGTAGGCCAAGGTTGTGACTGATATGGGTCAGGTATGCCTTCTTTGGTTTGAGCTCTTGCAACAATGCTACTGCCTCGTCAAGTGTGAAATGACTTATATGTTCCTTTTTTTGCAGTGCATTTAAAACAATAACCTCCGACCCCTCCATTTTTTGTTTTTCATCGTCGGAAATGAAATTTGCATCTGTGACGTAGGTGAAATTTCCAATCCTGTAACCGAACACAGGCAATTTGTGGTGCATCACTTCTATTGGCATCACCTCCATGCCATTGATGTTGAATGGTACATTCTCAATTGGATTCAGGCTTACTTGCGGAAGCCCCGGGTATTTACTGCCTGAAAAAATGTAAGCGAATTCAGCTTGCAGTTGATCAAGGGTTTGTTGTTGCCCGTAGAGTGGCATCTCCTTTTTTTGTAGAAAATTGAAACTTCGAATGTCATCCATGCCGGCAGTGTGATCCTTGTGTGCATGAGTAAAAAGTACAGCATCAAGCTTGCGGACGCGTTCTCTTAGCATTTGCTGTCGAAAGTCTGGTCCTGTGTCAATTATGAATTGTAGGCCCTCAGTATCAACTAAGACGGAGGATCTGAGGCGCTTATCTCGGTAGTCGAGCGATTTGCAAATTTCGCAGCTGCACGCAATGACAGGAACTCCTTGAGAAGTGCCAGTTCCAAGGAAGGTGATTTTCACAATTGCAGCTGATTTTGAGTAATCTCAGCGTACAGTTGTTTGTTGCCCTCACTAAGCTTCGTGGTATCGAACTGTATGGAGCGAATAATCTCTACAAGACTGTTGACTTTTCCCTCCAAAGCAAAAAACTTGTTAACAATGGCAATCTTGCTATCATTTAAAATACAATAACCGGACTGGAAGTTTCCCTTTTCGTACCTGAGAATGTAATCAGTCTCAGACATTATATCCTCCAACTTATTCAAAAAGTGTTTGGTATACTTGACTGTCATTCTGCAACGTACTTCCTTACCGTTTCAACCAAATTGTCATAGTTTAATGGCTTGGGAATGAAGTCGTTTATCCCGACACTTTCAAAATCCTTCATACCGTAATTATTTGCGTTTCCAGTAATTGCTATGATGGGAATGTCTTTGTTTTCGGAAGTCAAATTCCTAATTCTTGTGGCGCATTCCATGCCGTCCATTACTGGCATGTGGATGTCTAGAAGAATTAGGTCATATGTACGCTCATCAAGAAGATCTAGTACTTGTTGACCATTTTTCACGGAAGCTATTTCGTAATTCATCTGTGTGAGAATCTTTTTAGTTAGATTCTGAATTACACTGCTGTCCTCTGCTACAATTATTTTTTTACTCATCGGTTATTAGCATGTTTTGACTACTCTCCTTAAATTCTTCAAAATGAGCAACCAGGTGGGAAACTTCTTCTTTCAGGTTCTCAAATTTATCGGCTTTCAACAACTTTTCAATGTCTGCCGCCTGATTAGATAATTTTTCGATGCCTAAGGTACCCGCATTTCCTTTTAAGGTATGCAGTTCCCCACGCATCGCTACGTAATCTTTTTCCTTCAAAAACTTTTGTACGTTTTTAACTAGAATTTCGGCTTCTTCTTCAAAATCAACAAGTGTAGTCTCAATTAATTCCTGCCCTCCAAATTTTGCAAGCTGATTAAGCGTGTTCTGATTGATTACCAGGGCCTCGGATGTTTCAACTAGCGGTTCAGTAGTCATTTCGGTAGGCTCAAATTCCAGCCAGCTCTTCACTTTGTTGATCAACGTTTCTGCCTTAATCGGTTTCGCTAAGTAATCGTCCAATCCATTATCAAGAAATTTCTGTCGATCTTCTTCCATTGAGTATGCAGTCATGGCAACAATTGGAGGTTGAGATTTGAGCTTAAGTGCCTTGATCTTCTGCGTTGCCTTTATGCCATTCATTTTTGGCATCTGTATATCCATAAAGATGAGATCGTAGGAATTCTTCTTTGCAAGATCAATAGCTTCGAATCCGTCTGTGGCTTCCGTAATTTCACATCCAGATTTCTTGAGAATACCTGTAGCAACTTTTCTATTCACGTCATTATCGTCGACTAGCAGAATACGTGGGGCCTTATCTACAAACTGTTTGGTAAAAGACTGATCTGTTTGAATGAGGTTTACTTTCTTAGCTGATATTTCCTCAGCGGTAAATGTGAACCAAAAAGTGCTACCTAGTCCCGGTGTAGAGACCACCCCAATATCTCCGTCCATGGATTTTGCCAGTTCCTTCGAAATTGCCAAACCTAGTCCTGTACCTCCGAAATCTTTTGTGGTGCTGTTATCCAGTTGATGAAAGCTCTGGAATAGAGTTTTTTGATCTTTCTCTGAAATTCCAATGCCTGAATCTTTGATGGAAACCTTAAAAAAGCATTTTCCCTTTTTAGATTCCACGAGCCGCACACTTATATTGATATTCCCTTTTTCCTGGCTGAATTTAATAGCATTGGAAGTTAGATTGGAAAGAACCTGAATTAATCTGGTTTCATCCGCAACTATCCAGTCGGGAATTTTTTCATCAATGTGATAGTAAAGCACATTGTCACTAAGAGATGCCTGTTGCGAGAAAAGATCGTATACTTTTTCAATGGCCTTAACGAGCTTGAATGGTTCTCGTCTCAGCTCCATTTTTCCCGCTTCGATCTTCGACAGGTCCAGAATGTCATTGAGAATATTTAGCAAGGTCTGAGAAGATTTGCTGATGGTTCTTACGTACTCCGATTGCTCTTTGTCAAGCTGCGTACTACCCATCAGGTCAATCATTCCAATAATGCCGTTCATTGGAGTCCTTATTTCATGACTCATATTTGCCAGGAATCGCTCCTTTATTTTTAGAGATCGCTCAGCAAAATCCTTTGCACGCTGAAGTTCTTTGGTTGTCTCTTTTAATTTTGAAATGTCTCTACCTACACCTTCAATTTCTACTGTGCCATTTTCTTTCTGGATAAGTCTGATGTTGCAAAGAAAATCAAGCTTGGCTCCGTCGGAATGTCTGACAGTGCCTTCCACATTCCTCAATCTTTTTTCCTCGAAAAGCTTTTGCATAGTACTTTTCAACGGAGCTTTCGTCTGAATAAAGTCTGTGACCTGCTTCTTGATGATATCATTGGGATCATAGCCGAGTACCTCTTGCACCGAAGGACTGATCATTGTCATATACCCATCCATGTCGCAACGAAAATATACGTCCTGGAATGATTCAAATATGGTCCGGAATTTTTCCTCGCTGGCAATAAGTGCAACTTCCGCCTCCTTTTTATCGGTGATGTCATTTGCTATCACCGATAGTTCTTCTATCCTGCCATTGGGGAGAAATATTGGATTAAGGAAAACATCGCGCCAGATTTCTTTTTTTCTTCGATCTATTTTGATTTGAAAGTTTACAAACTTCCCTTGAAAGGCTTCCTTGTATTTATCCTCCCAAAACTCCTTTTGTCCATCTGAGAATGGTAGTTTTTCTAGCTCCAGAAGACTTTTGCCGACTTGGGGTTCGACACCAAAGTAAAATTTGAATGCTTCAGAATAGTTATGATTAAAAGAGGTGAAGCGTAGTTTTCTATCAACAGACCAGATCTGGTGAGTACTACTATCAAAAATGGCACCCAGAGTAGCAGCCTGATTCTCAATTTTATCCTCCTTTTCCTTCCGCTCCATCGCAAGACTTATCTGCCCACTAATGAAATCCAGTAGTTCCAGATCTTTATTATTGAATGCGCTTTGATCCGTGTAGCTGTACACTGACATGATACCTTGAGGTCTAGAGTTGAGATAAATGATTACTCCTAACCAGATCTTTGGCATTGGATCCTTGAAGATTTTTTTTGTCTGCGACTCGATCTTTCTAATTCCCTCTTCGTAGACAATCAGTGATCTCCTGCGATCAAAAGCATAGTCCATAAGTGCATGGTCTACATCTCCGCTAAGTTCCTCGGTATTTTCGTTTCTTGTAAAAATGGTTTTGTACCTGCGATTTTTCTTTAGTGAAATATCAAAATTGTTCACCTTCAGCATCTGGTTCAATTGATCATAAATGTTTTGATAGAGATGCTCCAGATCATTTTCTGTGATGGTGATATTGGCAATCTGGTAGTAAAGGCTTTGCGCACTTTCTGCTCTTATTCTTTCGGAGATATCATAAAACACACACCGATATTCAACTGGCTCATTGTTTTCGAAGATCGACGTGAGTTTTCCGGTGACGTAGATGTTTTTCCCAGATTTTGACAGCAGAACCGTCTCAAAACGCTCCATTCTACTTCCCGCAGTGATTTTGAGAATGTTCTGGAGTGCATTCCTTCGATGATCATCGTGGACGACCTCAAGAAATTTCAAGTCAAGAATCTCGTCTTCTGAATATCCAAGTTTGTTTTTGACAACTGCATTCGCAAATCGGATCTCCCCGGTCGGTTTGAAGATCGTGATTAGATCGTTTGAGTTGTCAAAGAGATCTTTGAGGTTGTGGTTAGTTTTTTCAATTAAAGAGTAATAATCTCGCTCCGCTTGCTCAAGTTTGCCCTTGAGCTCAGAAATTTCGTTTTTTAGATCTTCTGTTATGTCTCCAACAACCGCCATTACGATTAAAATTAGGCATTTTAGCCTTTATAAATGCCCAATAATCTAGACAAACCGATACTAGTTTCTATTGTCGGTCCAACAGCGGTAGGGAAGACAGATATGGCACTTGAGTTGGCCGAAGAATTTGGCACAGAGATAATCTCTGCTGACTCTCGTCAATTCTATCGAGAATTAGAAATTGGTACTGCCAAGCCGACACCGGACGAATTGTCAAGAGTCAGGCATCACTTTATCAACTCTCACTCCATCGAAGAATCATACAACGCCGGACAATATGGTAGAGACGCCCAACAATGTTTAGTAGAATTGTTTCGCGAGCATAAAATAGTTTTGGCAGTGGGAGGGTCTGGTCTTTACCTAAAAGCTTTGTGGGAGGGATTCGACGAAATACCAGAGGTGGATGTAGCGATCAGAGAAGAGCTGAATGAACATTTTCGTCAGAATGGATTGAAAATATTACTGGAGGAACTGAAAGAAGCGGATCCCGAGTACTATAGTTCTGTGGATAAAAACAATGGACAACGAGTGATTCGAGCCCTGGAGGTGATACGTGGAACAGGGCAAACATTTACCTCATTTAGGAAATTGAGAATCAGTGAACAACCATATGAAAACTTGAAAATAGGACTGGATATGGACCGTGAGGTACTCTTCCATCGGATCAACGAACGCATGGATGCCATGATTAGAGGAGGTTTGTTTGAAGAGGCTGAAAAATACGTGAGTCACAGGAATCATAACGCATTGCAGACGGTCGGCTATACTGAGATTTTTGGGTACCTGGATGGCACCTATGATAAAGAAGAAACAATTAGGTTACTGAAAAGGAATAGTAGAAGATATGCGAAAAGACAGATGACTTGGTTTAGGAGGTATGATGATATCCATTGGTACACAATTGATCAGAAAAAAGATATTGTAGCTTTTGTGAAAAAACTACTTGAAGGTCGGGCTAAAAGCTAGTTCGCATTAATTTAGAATTTAATTAAAGGGATCATTCTTAGTGGCAAATTCATCATTTATAGTTGGCGATGCTGGGGGTACAAAAACTCAGTGGCGGGTTTTTCGAGATGGGAAAATTTCGCAATTCAATACTATTGGGTTTAATGCGTATACGCACAATCTTGAAGACCTCAGTGAGAGTATTGTTCAAAACCTGGGAGACGAGTTAGTAGTGGAGACCCCTGTGTACTTGTATGCAGCAGGTGTGGACACCGAAGAGCAAAAGCTTGAGGTGGAGAATGAACTAAGAAAAGTACTAGGGCCAAAGCTAAAAGTTAGAAATGACCTGGTGGGAGCCTCTCGAGCTCTTTGTGGAGATAGACCTGGTAATGTTTGTATCCTTGGGACAGGATCGAATGCCTGCTATTATGACGGTTCGGTAGTAAATAAAGTAAGTGCATCTCTAGGTTATGTTTTAGGAGACGAGGGAAGTGGAGCGTACCTTGGAAAAAAGCTAATGATGGGTGTGTTTCGTGAGCAGACGTCGGCAGATATCATTGAGGCATTTCAAGAAGAATTCAACCTAACATCGCACAAGGTTATCCAACAGATTTACTATAAACCAAGACCAAATCATTTTTTAGCCTCATTCGCACCGTTTATACATAAACACAAGTCACACCCCGAAATTTATCGCCTCATATACGATGCCTTCGTAGATTTTTATCATGCTTTTTTTTTTAGAAATGAACATGCTTCAGAGGCGCTCCACTTCTCGGGCTCAATTGCCTATCATTTTTCAGATGTGTTAAGACAGGTGGGACTGGACAGAGGATTCGAAATCAAAAATATAGTTGAATCACCGATTGCTGGATTGGTTCTTTATCATCAAGATCATGGCTAAAAAAACGTTAACAGAATCCGAGTCGCACTATGATCATTTGGAAAAAATGACAGTCTCCGAGATTTTAACCAACATCAATAAGGAAGACGCAAAGGTTTCTGAGGCAATTAAGGCAGCTCAACCTCAAATCGAAAAGTTGATCGACAGTATTCTACCAAGGATGCTAGACGGTGGTCGACTTTTTTACATTGGTTCCGGAACCAGTGGAAGGTTAGGTATCGTTGATGCTTCTGAATGTCCACCCACGTTTGGGGTATCTCACGATCTGGTGGTTGGTTTAATTGCTGGGGGAGATGGAGCAATCCGAAGAGCCGTCGAATTTGCTGAAGATGACGAAACAGAAGGCTGGAAAGATTTGCAAGCTTTCGACATTGCTAAAAACGATTCACTAATTGGTATTGCAGCCTCTGGGAGAACCCCTTACGTAATTGGCGCGGTAGAATCTGCAAATTCCCACGGAATTTTGACTGGATGTATCACGTGCAATGAGGACTCTAAGTTGGCGAAGGAATCTCGGTTCCCAGTCGAAGTTCTGGTAGGCCCGGAATTCCTAACAGGAAGTACAAGAATGAAAGCTGGAACAGCTCAAAAATTGGTGCTCAACATGATTTCGACATCCCTGATGATAAAATTGGGCCGAGTAAAGGGAAATAGAATGGTTGATATGCAGTTAACCAATCAAAAACTCATAGAACGAGGAGTTGCAATGTTGATGCACGAGCTTGGTTTTTCTGAAGAAACTGCGAGAGAAAACTTAAACAAGTACGGATCTGTCCGGAAAGTACTAGGATTTTTTAGTTCAAAAAAAAAATCTTAATAATCTGATTATTAGTGCTTTACAGTACTATTATTTAAAAAATTACTTTAAGTATGTGGATAAATTAATTGCCGCGGGGGCTTTTCTCACCAATTATTTCTTTTAACTTTTAAAGTTGATTTGGCATATTAGTTATCCAAGATATTAACTGTATGTTATCTCAACCTAGAAGCCTTGATCAAAACAAAAAGAAGAGGAAATCTTTGGAAAACAAAGTTTTCGTTTCTTTGGGAAAACCGAGCACTTGTAAAATTTATAACCAACAAAAACAATTATGAGAAAACTCTTACTAAGCATCGCGCTTGTTGTTTGTAGTGTGGTTCTTTTGGCCCAAGGAGTAACAACAGCTTCTTTGAATGGAAGAATTACAGACACAAATGGCGGGCCATTGATTGGCGCAACCGTAGTTGCACTACATGTGCCATCTGGAACCCAATTTGGAAATATTACCGACGCTGATGGGTACTACAGACTTTCCAATATGAGAGTCGGAGGACCCTACAGGATAACTATATCTTATGTCGGATTTGAGGATTATGTTGAGAACGGTGTATCTCTGACATTAGGACAAACTCTTCGAAAATCAATTTCGCTGTCCGAGACTGCTCAGACACTTGATGAAGTAGTAGTGACCGCAGGGGGTGAGATATTTGATGGTAACCGGACTGGCGCACAAACTTTGATAAATCGAGATATGATTCAAAAGTTACCTGCTGCATCAAGATCGATTGCAGATTTTGTTCGAACCACACCGCAGGCACAATTGAGAGAGGGAAATGATGGATTTTCGATTTCCATCGCGGGTCAGAATAATAGGTATAATGCCATTTACATTGATGGTGCTGTCAGTAATGACGTATTCGGTTTGGCAGGATCTGGAACCAATGGAGGACAAACAGGCGTAAACCCTTTTTCGGTTGATGCTATTGAAGAATTTCAGGTGTCAGTAGCACCATTCGATGTACGTGTATCGGGCTTTTCTGGAGGAGCGATCAATGCGATTACTCGTTCTGGTACAAACGATTTTGAAGGATCAGCTTACTATTTCGTAAGAAATCAAAGCCTTGCTGGTAAAACTCCCGAAGATTTGCGGGTCGATGGCGAAAAAGAGAGATTAGATGATTTTTCAGCTAAGACAATTGGTTTTAGAGTAGGAGGTCCGGTTATCAAAGACAAGCTATTCTACTTTGTAAACTACGAGAATCAGAACGATGAAACTCCACAACCCTTCAACATTGCGAATTACAATGGGAATTCTTCAGCTGCTGACTTAACAGGACTTGCAAACTATGTGAATAATACGTACGGTTACAATATTGGAGGTTACGATGCAAATACGAGAACACTTAAAAGTGACAAACTCACTGCTAAGTTGGATTGGAATGTAAATGAAAATCATAAAGTGTCATTCAAACATAGCTATGTAGATGGAGAGAATCTCGAAGCTAGATCTTCAAACAATGATGCTATCGGCTTTATAAATGGTTCGGAATTTTTCAACACAACTACAAATTCATCTTCACTGGAGTTGAAATCTATATTTGGAAGCAAATTTTCAAACAATTTGATCTTGAGCCTTACCACGGTTCGGGATGACAGAGATCCTCAAGGAGACCCATTCCCAACTGTATTCATCGCCGATGGTTTGAGCAATAACGCCGGTGATGGAGAAGGAATTAGCTTCGGAGCAGAGCCGTTCTCTACTGCTAATCTTTTGGATCAAGATGTTTTTACAATTACAAATAATTTTGAGATTTATAAGGGGAATCACACGATTACTGCTGGTATTCACTACGAGTATTCAAAAGCGAAAAACATCTTCTTTGCCTTTAATTACGGTGAGTACGAATATCTTACCGTTGCTGATTTCATGGCAGATGCTGCACCAAGAATTTATCAAAGAGGTTATTCTCTTGTTAGCCCTGGAGCTGGGGATGAAACATCAGGTGCGGCTATATTTGATCTTGCTCAGTTTGGTTTTTACGTGCAGGACGAATTCTATGCAAGTGATAACTTGAAATTGACGGCTGGATTGAGATTTGATTTACCAGCTTGGTCATCCGGACCAGTCAACTCGAGCTTTAATACGACCACAATTAGTGCAATGGAGGCTGCGGGTAAGGATCTTCAAGGTGCATCTATTGGTGCACCTATTGAGACTTCTGTCAATGTTTCACCAAGATTTGGTTTTAACTGGAATGTAAATGGTAAGAATGAAACCCAAGTTCGCGGTGGAGTAGGAGTCTTCGTTTCAAGGGTTCCTCTTGTGTGGCCAGGTGGGGCATACAATAACAATGGAATCACTGGAGGTTTCTTGTTTGCCTTTGGTGGACCTGGCGATTTCAACGGATTCCGATCTGATATCAATAACCAGTACGTAGGCGCGGTACCTGGTACTGGTCAGTTAGGTGGTAACGTAGATTTGTTTGCAAAAGACTTTAAACTTCCTAAAGTCTTAAAATTCAATCTTGCCGTTGATCAAAAACTTCCTTGGTGGGGTCTAGTAGGTAGCATCGATTTCTTGTATAACAAGAACCTTCAAGCTATCTACTATGAAAATCTGAATGTAGGAAATGCGGTAGGTACACTCACAGGAAGTGACAATCGCCCAGTATTTTCTCGAAATGCGATTGATGGAGATTATGGACGAGTTATTTTGGGGTCTAACACAGATGAAGGTTATAGCTGGAACTTAACCACCTCACTGAGCAAGCCTTTCGCCAATGGATTCCAGGGTAATGTGTCATATACTTATGGAGATTCAAAGACAATCTTTGAGGGAACTTCCTCACAGAATAGCAGTCAGTGGAGAAATATTCAAACCGTCAATGGTAAGAATGGTAGGCTTCCAACGACTAGATCTGATTTCGCTCTTGGAAGCAGGGTGGTTATTGGTGGATCATATACTAAAGACTGGAACGACAACGCAAAAACTACAATTGGTGTGTTTTATGACGGAGTTTCTGGAGAGCCATACTCTTACATTTACAATGAAGGAAGGGATTTGATCGGTGATGATTCCAGAGATAACGCACTAATTTATGTTCCTGCTACATCTGGCGATATTAATTTAGTTGATTTTGTGGATGGTGGAGGAAACACTGTAACTGCAGCACAACAGTGGACAGCCCTGGATGCCTACATTTCAGCTGATGATTACTTGAGTGAAAGAAGAGGGGAATACGCCGAAAGGAATGGAGATAGAGCTCCCTGGGTTTCTCAGATGGATTTGAAATTAATTCAAGAGTTCAAGCTATCTAAGAATAGCCTTCAGTTATCTCTTGATATATTCAATTTTGCGAATTTTATTAATCCTGATTGGGGACAGAGAGAGTTCATTAACAATGATGAGATTGCTCTAATCACCGTCGATGGTGTGACTGACAATGGTAATGGAACATTCACCCCTGCTTTCACTTATGATAGTAGTAGAGAGGACGGATTCATAAGAGTTGACGATGGGGGTATCCAAAGTTCAAGATGGCAAATGCAATTCGGTGTTAGATATACTTTTGGAAATTAGTTCTTAGTAAATGATATCTAAAAACCTCAACCATATGGTTGAGGTTTT
>JBDVJN010000074.1:0-37018 GCA_039961455.1 Cyclobacteriaceae bacterium
CTCCGCCATCTCCATCGTTCGCATCTATGTCTAGTACTGTCCCTGTACTATTTTCCGCAAAATTTACGGTATTCGCTGAGGTGAATATAGGAGCGGCATTTGCGACCTCATTCACGTCTGTTACCGTCACGGTAATGCTCTGATCTACAGTGCTAGTTCCGTCATCAGCGGTAATCTGTAGTGCATATACATTATCACTATTCTCATCTGCAGGGTTCTCGAAATCTGGAATAACCGAGAAAGTCAAAAACCCCGAATTCAGGTCAATGTTGAAATCAGCTTGGTCAGCTCCGCCAGTTAGCGAGTAAGTTATCCCCGAATCTGTCGCTCCGCCATCCCCATCGTTCGCATTGACATCCAGCACTGTGCCAGTGCCATTTTCAGCAAAATTCGCAGTGTTGGCTGAGACGAATATTGGGTCTGCATCTGGCCCTCCACCTGCCATTATCTCTAAGTCATCGACTTTAAGAATTGTACTCCCTCCATTGTTCGTTGTGAATATGTGAACCAACAATGAATCAACGGAGTTTGCGTCATATGCGAAATCAATTTGAAACATTGTATATGTAGCAGCATCCGATTTTATGTAAAGAGTATCACTATTTGCATCGGTTCTATTCATCTCATCGCCCCCACCCGTTGAAACCACAACCATCGCAGAATCAGTGGGTGCACCAATGAATTTGTAATATCCCTGCAATGTAGCAGGCTGGCTAGCGCTACATGGAAGTACAGTCAGCACATCTCCAAGATTCACACCATCCCCAATAAGTTCCAGTGCTCCAGAACCCGTTCGAGCATCTGATGTAATGGCAACATTGACATCTGACCCAAACAGCGCGAACAAAGCGCTCAAAAACGCACTCCATCCTGCTGGAGTTTCATATTCTGTTGCGCCGTCAATCATAAATGTGGAAAAATTTAACTGCGGCAATGATACAGTGTTAGAAAACTCGAAACCTCCATTCGGTATTTCACATGCCAAAGGTTTATCTATTGCGTTCCCTGTCACCGTAAAGGTAAACGACCCCTCATCTGGGTCATCACTTTCTACTGTAACTATGGTACTTTTCATACCGGAAGCTGTTGCAATGAAGTTTACGTCGAACACAACTATTCCGCCAGCCGCCAAGACCGTTCCGTCAATGCCGGCGGTGGAAAAAACCTCAGGGTCGGGGCCGCCAAAAGTGACGGAATTAGTTGCAGCAATGGTGAGGTCTGCATCCCCCACATTTTCAACAATGAAGAAGTAAGCAACTGGGTAGTCAATCATAGCATCACCAAAATCAAAAGTCGATACTCCTGATGTTAGTTCGGTGGTAACAGTGCTGATTTTTATGTCACGCTGCGCATAGATTTGGTTACTGGCTAGGAAGAAACAAGTACCGATAGTCAATATGTGTCTTAGCGTATCGAAAAATCTCAAAACCGCGCTCTGGTGACTAATAGTTTTCAATCCCATCGATGATGTGAATTGCAATTTTTTGTTAACAGTAAAAGTTGTCATGGTGAGAATAATTTAGTGGTTGAAAAAGGCTTGGAAAACTCAAGCTCAAAAATTCTAGGGTTAAAGGGAGATTGTATTTCTTAAAAATTCAATACCCAATCTTGGGCATTTTTGAATATAACGGTATAAAATCAACGTTCTTCAATTAAATGGACGTCCCCACATCATATCATCGGTATTTGCGACTTTATTATATTCACCAGATCCAGTACCTTTTTTGGGAGCTATCGAAAAATAAAAAATCAATTGGTTGGGTTACCTTTTGATTTTGCAATCATTAAAGCCAGTAACCAATGGACGAAAAGGTGATCCTTGAAAAAATAAAAGAAGGTGATCAGAAACAGTTAGCGGTAGTTTATCGCTCTTACCAATCCGAGTTTATCGCCTGGCTGGTAAAGGAACACAATTGCCATAGAGACGAGGCAAAAGATATCTATCAGGTCTCAATTATTGCACTCTATGAGAATATCATTAGTGGCAAGTTGACCACTCTCACTAGCAATCTGAAAACATATCTGTATTCAATTGCGAAACACAAGGTGTATGAATTTAGGCGAAAGGAGAATAAAATAGACCGAAGTGTTGGAGTACAAACAATAGAGCTGGAAGAACTCACAAACTGGGACGCAATTGATAAAGAGAAAAACTTGGTGTTAATGGAGAAGAGTTTGGAGAAACTCGGTGATCCCTGTAAAACACTTCTAGAATTGTATTATTTCCATGGGTTGTCAATGGAAGAAATAGCTGAAAAAATTGGCTATAAGAACAGCGCAACGACCAAAAACCTAAAGTGCAAATGTATAGTGAGGTTGAGAAAGATCTTTGAGGAAATGGGAAATCAAAGTGAAGATCTAGATCAACAAACGACCACTATCGAAGTGAAAAAGTAATGAAGAACGAATTCAGAGACATCGAACAATTAGAGCGCTATCAGAGGGGAACATGTAGCCAAAGTGAAAAAGAAGAAGTGGAACAGCGCCTTACAAAAGACAAAGGTTTCAGAGGGCTTCATGATGATATGGAACTAATGGTTCAGGGGCTTCGAAGAACATCCGAAGGATCAAGCATAGAAGATAAAATCGAGTCGTTGAAAGCTGCTTTTGAGGTATTTGATGAGGTAGAAGAAAAGGAAGTTATTCATCTCAATTCTTGGTTTTCAAGAAACCGATCAACCCTATCCATTGCAGCAACGATCTCACTTTTAGTTGCCTCGATATTCATATTTAGAACATCCACCACCAATCCTGACAATCTTTTTCAGAACTATTTCGAGCCCTACGAAAATCTGAACAGTGCACTTCGCGACAGCCAACAAGAAGTGGATGATTTAGCCCTTGCCTACATAGCTTATGAGCAGGAAGAGTATGCCGAAGCAGCTCGACTTTTCGAGTCTGCAAATTCTAAGAACACAGAACTATTGACACATCTATTTTATCAGGGCAATGCTTATTTGGCAATTGGTGAAGCGGAGAAAGCGATAGCGCTATTTCAAATCGTTTCCGAGTCCAGCTCAATCCTTCAAGATACGGCGAAGTGGTATCTGGCCTTGAGTTACCTGAAGGCAAAAGACCTGCAGAAATGCAAAGAATTACTGGATAACATCTCGCATGCCAACAATGGATTTAGCAAGCGAGCTGATGATATACTAAAACAGCTAAAATAAACTACAATGCAACCAACCAACGGACAACCAACTGCCGCGGTCGATGAGACTACTGTAGAGGCGGAACCACCGTCTGCTGCCAGCACAGTAAATGGAGAAAAGACCGACAATTCCTCTCCCGAAATTGAGAAAGCAGAGAAATTCAAGGCGTACGTAGATTCAGAAACGGAGTTTTTCAAAACCTACTATAAAGAGGTTCTTCCAAAAATGGAACTGAAGAACGCTGATTTGAATGCAATACTTAGGAAGCGTGAAGATCTTTTTGACCCCATTCACGATCTTATTGCGAACTACAAGAATAAGTTTGATCTTTCATATGAACGATGGAAGAAACAGGTTCTCAACTATGGCGAAATCTATTTTAACAACGACAAGGACCGACTGCACCTGTCTATGTGTAGTTCACGATTTACCAACGACGACCACAATGAACTTACCCCATTTGGTGATAGTCTTGTAGGAAATGGTGAACTTATCAACCATCACGCGATAGGGGTACTTGATGCGCTGGAATCGCAGTTGCCAAAAGAGGATATGACCTTTGAGCCAGGTCATGAAGGGTTAATTTCAGCTCAAATCATCTTGCTCCTGATGTATGAACGATTCGTTGATT
The DNA here is from genome assembly GCA_039961455.1 of Cyclobacteriaceae bacterium. Taxonomy (GTDB): domain Bacteria; phylum Bacteroidota; class Bacteroidia; order Cytophagales; family Cyclobacteriaceae; genus Ekhidna. The sequence continues at coordinate 3,784 of JBDVJN010000074.1, forward strand.
TTTGCACCGAGTGGAACGAAGACGAGCAGAAAAAATATCTTAAGAATGATTGGAAATACCCACCGTTAATTCAGTTTTCAGACAGCAACACAGGAGCCTGGGCCTCGGATCGGGAAATACCAACCATTATCCACGTCAATAAAACTACCGCTACTGCAATTGCAGATACTGAGGTAGAAATGGCCGTAGAAACTGCACATAAAACAAGGGTGGCGGCTTATGCAGCTAGCCCTCACGAATTTGGTCATGACATCACGGATGCATTCAACAATGACAGGCTAATTACCTCACTTGTCGATGCATTAACAGAAAAGTTAAAAAGCAAGTATGAAAACGAAGAGCTGGCCAAGCGTAGCATCAATATTTGGACTTCCTGGATGCATGAGTTAGTTGCAGATGCATTCGGTGATGGAATTCTTGGACGAGTTGCGCTAATGGGACTGAAGAATGTGCTCTCTCATCGGCTTGAAGTAAAGATAGAACCAACAGATTTGATCATTGAGAACTTTGGATGGGACGCAGAGGAAAGACCGTACGACGAACATCCAAATTCATTTCTTCGCGTCTTGATCTCTATTGAGATTATTTACCAGTTGAGGAAAACTTTGGATCTTGACCACTGGGAAGAATGGAAGCAATCTGAATGGGATGCTTGGTTAAGACATGAGGAATCTGTTGGGAAAGTTGAAATAGAGCAAACTGGTGACGATGTTATTTTTCAGTTCAAGGATCAAAAGAATAGAAACAATCCAGAACTGGAATACTATTCAGTCTCCAAAAATGAGATCCAAGAGATTGTTCAACTTGTATTGGCAGCTCAAATAGATTGGTTTCCGGAAGGAATCGACTCCTTGCAAGACTTGATTCATCACCTTGTTCAAAACGACGACATCATATTGCTTATAGCGAATTTCGAAGATCTCCTTTAAGGCCATTTCAAAATCGATTCAGGTTAACAATTCTAAACACAGCCAATCATGAAAAATATAAATCAAGAAGTACAAACTCGTTCAACGGCACGACCCCTAAGGCCCAAGTATCATTCAGGAAAAGCTCATCTCCATGATACAGGACATAGTGGAAAGGCTCATCTTCATGATACAGGGCATAGCGGAAAGGCTCATCTTCATGATACAGGACATAGTGGAAAGGCTCATCCTCATGATACGGGACATATCTTTCTTGGAGGCGAGCATGGAAATTCGCATATAATTAGTGGTCAGATCATTACTGAGAGGGATCTGGAAAGTGACTTTGTCACTAATTACCATGTGAACTATTCACTCTATCTCGAAAATAGACCAGGACCACTTGAGGTTAACGATAGTTACTTTTATGGAGGGTTTATAAACTATCCACAAAGAGGCTATTTGCTATTCAAAGTGACAGATTCAAGAACTGAGTCTGAGCATTCAATTTTGTTTATTAATAACACTAAACATAGGACTGAACGTGGAGAAGAAAACAGGAAGGTATATTTTCAAATACGCAAAGTTCCTGTTATGATCGGAAAGAACACGATAGAAATGTTTGTCGCTTACAACTTCGATGTAGTGCCGCACCGCCCTCTTTTTCCTACCAATCGAATCTGGAAGCGTACCGATGAAAACTACTCAGGATATGAATATGAGAATCCGATAGGCAATGATACCATTGAGAACAGTAAAATCAGCATTGATGATTTGAGTCATCGTAACTTTGATCCTTCCAAAAACGACAACAACGTTCATGCAGAGCTAATAAATCAAGAATCTAGGGAGAAACAAATCTTTCATAAAATTCAAGTGAAAGATGAAATAAATACACCTTATGGATTTCTTAAGTTACATAGCAAACAATCGCCGTTCGAGGATACAATCCTATTTGTAACAGAACGATCGCGGATAAGAAAGAACAAGAAGTTGGAATATGAGTTAAAGACTATCCCAATATTCTTAAGTGGTCACACCGTTGAAATAGAGGTGGCATACTTCAGGGAAACATTTTGGCTTTTTCGATTTCTCCTATGGATTGCCAGAGGACTCAAACGGTTGAATCCATTTTAGCAAGCCTTCTAGATAGGAATAAAGTAATTATCACTAGCAGAGCAAGCCACAACATCCAGGGTATTGAATTTCTTTCAGCAGCAATTTGATCATCGCCATTTCCAATTAAGATAAAAGGAGACCAGAATGAAGGATGAGATGAAATTTCATCAGCCTTTGTGATATACTCTAGTTGGGCCTTTCGAAGTGAAGTTTTGATCGGTAAACCATCCGTCAAAAATTGGTGAAACATTGTCATAAATTCAGTGGTTTGCTTATCCCTAACTTTCCACAAACTGGTAACTATCGACCTGCTACCAGCAAATGCAAATCCCCTTGCTAAGCTGAAAACCCCCTCCCCCTCGAAATCCTCCCCAAGGCCTGTCTCGCATGCGCTCAAAACAGTTAATTGGTTTTGAAGTTTTAACGGATAAATCTCATAACTGTACAGTTGACCATCTTCTTGCCCCGTTTGATCTTCGGAAAAAGTAATACTTGGTTGAAGTTCCTTAGTTCCAGCAGTAGCATGACTGGCAATGTGAATTAGCTCGTAACCTGAGGCTTCTGCCTTGAAAGTAGATTCTGTTGACTCCGCACTGCTGAATATGGTAGCTTTATCCTGCCACAGTAATTTTACTTTTTCAAGTTCTCCTTCTGCCCCTTTCAAACGACCTGATGAGAATCCGACTACTCCATTCATTTGAGAATCTGCTCCTGCAGAAAGCATCAAAACACTAGATGAAAATGCGTAGCTAATGGTATACTCCATAGTGAGATACTTAAGGTTCTTATAATCGACTTTATCAGTAGAAACCTTCTTGCTTAGGAGGGGTCCAAAAGGTACTACATTAATCTTCTCATCTGGAATGATGATGAGGTCATCAATTTTTTGGTCTCCTTGAGCACCTAATTCTCCAAGAAATGGCGAGATCAAGGAGTTTGACAAAAACCACGCGCTACTACAAAAAGTCTGAAAGTCTTCGGTGCTTTTATCAAAATTCAATTTAGCGCTCGTTGATAAGAATGCCTCCAGGTTATCTTCAAGACCCTCTAAACTAATTCTTCGAAGCACGCCTCCACCTTCTGTAACACCCACTCCATAGAGGTGCCTTTCACCCCAGAAATAATTGATCAACATTTGATTTGGCTCTAAATATTCACGAACTTCACTAAGCGATCTGAATTTATATTCTGCCAACCCTTTTCTATCAACAATTTCTTGTTGGAGCTCTTCTTTTTTACCCCGTAATAGAATCACTTGATCTATCAATTCCTCCATCTCTACATAAAATGCCTCATCTCCCTTTGCTAGGTTGATCTTTCGCCGTTGTTCATCAATCTCCTTTTGAATGAGTTTAATTCGATTGACTGTTTCCAGCTCATCACCTATCCCCAAATCATTAACTCTTGCCTTGAGCAAAAGAGAGTGCTTAACCTGTTCCACATATCGAAACGCTGATTGAATCAAATCAGTCCTCTCAGGATTCTTCTTTTGTAGCTCAAAAATGACATCAAGTGCACTCCCAAATATCAATTTGGCATGTTCAGCTAGATGCAGGGACGGATCGTCGTCAAGTTCCATCCTTAGTCGCTGCATCAGATTTATACTCAACTCGTATGCGGAGTATGCGCTTTCCAAGTAAGCAATTGAATCACTTTCCATGTACAAATCCATCAATATTCTTGCCTTCTCATCAAGTATAACGTACAGATCGGGGTTTAGAAGCCAGTTTTCAACCAATGACTTAGGTAAAATTGGATTCTCAAGAAGTGAGTTTGGATTGAAATCTGTGACTGAAGAAATCAGCGCCTCTTGATAAAAGAAAAGAGCACTGTCTATCTTACCAAACTTCTTAAACATATCCCCAAAAAACAAAAAGTGCTGGGCGACAAAAGAGCCTGGCAATACTTCTTGATTATCTGTGGCCATGGCTCGCTGATAGTAAGTTCTCGCTGAGTCAATCTGACCTAAATCAACATAGTTTTTTGCAATTTCTTGCAAAATCACGGTGATGGTGGGTAAATCTTTGATCTGTGTTTTTGCAAACAACAAAAGCGCTTTTTCAAAATATCGATTACTTTCCGCTAGGGCTCCCGTCCAGCTACTCATTACACCTAGATTATAATACCAGTGAGGCAAATCCGAATCATTTATGCTTCCAATCGACTCTCTAATATCTACTGCTTTTAAGCTATTTTCAATTGCAATCTGAGTCTGTCCTTGGTATGCTTGAATGTTAGCAAGCATGTTGTAGCATTTCGAAGTAAGATTCAGATCATTTAGCTGTTGGGCTAGAATCAAAGCAAGATCACCGTATTCCAGAGCTACTCCATAATTACCTCTCATTCGCTCGGTTACGGCCAACCCATAATACAATTCCTGTTTAACCTTCAATGGCGCGTTAACATCATCATCGAGCAAACTCAGTGCTTGAAAAAATAACTGATAGGCTCCCTCGTAATTTGGATTCTCACGGTCAAATCGTAATGAGTAGCCCTTACCAATTAACGCCCGGGAATAAGAAACAATATCCGTTCTTTTAAGGGCATTTATAGCTGCAGAATCATAATACGGATAAGAGGCCGGATATTCCTTGAGCTCTCGCAAAGAATCACCTTTCTGCAAAAAGAGTATTAGATCGCCTTGTCCAAAACTCAAAAATTGAATTAGGATGAAGCAGGTAAAAATTACAATTTTCTTCATGAAGAAACTGGTGGTTGGTTGACAGAAATTCCTACATTTCAGGCGAAATAAATCGTGGGAATTCTCCTTACCTGGCATGAATTTACCCTCTCAACAGCTTAATTCAAAGGTTTATCAACAGATAAGATTGAACTGAAGCGAGACAGTCGTCGCAGTATCTGATATTTAGATCGCTAGATAAACAACCTTTTATCACTCACATTCGTATTTGTTTTACAAATGGGTAATAATTATGCGTTTTAACCTTGGTGAATTTGAAGAAATCGTTCTTTTAGTTGTTGCGGCTCAAAACGATGAAGCTTATGGACTGTCGGTAACCACTGCTATTGAGAAAGAGCTAAAACGATCAGTTACTATGAGCAGTGTCCACACGGCGCTGTACCGACTGGAGGAAAAAGGACTGGTAAAATCTGAAGTAGGGGGTACCACCAAAAGTCGAGGAGGAAGGAGAAAGCGGATATTTATGATTAGCAGCGCAGGAAAAGAAGCATTGCTCGATGCCAAGAACGCGCGGAGCCATCTGTGGTCCATGATTCCAAAAATTGTTTTCGAGGGCCGATGAGTTCCCGAAATACCATACGACCTCCAAAGTGGGCAGATCGATTCTTCATGTGGTATTGCAGAAATGAATTGGCAGAATCCATCCAGGGTGACCTGCATGAACGCTACGAGTTTTACCGAACCGAGTATTCCTTGCTTCGATCCAACTATCTGTATTGGATGGACATCCTTAGATTCATCAACAGACACACACTAAATAGAACATCAACCAGAAGAACTTTTATTCCAACCGTTATGCTGAAAAATTACACACTTGTTGCCTTAAGAAATATCAAAAGAAACAAGGCATTCACAATGATCAATGTTATTGGCCTTTCCATTTCAATGGCCGTTTGTCTTCTGATTCTCGCTACAATCGATGACCAAACGAGCTATGACGAATTTCATGCTCAGAGGGAAGACATTTATCGGGTAACTCACGAGCGACTAAACTCGGAAGTCAACATTCCCATCGCAACCACTCCAATGCCGCTAGGGGATAAATTGAGAAATGAATATTCCGGTCTGGAACACATCGTCCAGTTCAGAAGAGGCTTCTCTGGTGAAATTATTGACAATGGAAAAGCAATCAACATAAACGGTTATTTCACAAACCCTGAAGTGTTTGAGCTATTCGATTTTGAGCTTGAAGTAGGCAATCCTGCCACAGCATTATTGGAACCAAATTCGGTTGTTTTACGAAAGGACATCGCAGAAAAGTTCTTCAGAGACAAGGATCCTATGGGACAGGATTTCAACGTAGAAGGGCTCGGTCAGTTTAAGGTGACGGGAGTACTAAAAGAGTTACCAGGAAAAACACACATCAATTTCGAAGCTCTGTCCTCTTTCTCAACTGTAGCTTCTTTGGAGAAACAAGAACTCCTCAGTGAAACACTTTCTGATTGGGACAAACTTTCTACTGGCTGGATATACTTCAATTTCAAAGAAGTGCCGAAGTTGGCTGATTTGCAAGGCACGCTAAATCGGATAACCGATGAAAGCTACAATGAGGATTCGGAATATGAAGTTGTTTTCCATATCCAAAAAATGACTGATATCACTCCGGGACCCTTGATGGGAAATCAAATAGGGCAGTCCATGCCCAATTTCTTCATCTACGGTCTAGTCGTTCTCGCTATTCTTATTATGACTTGTGCTGCATTCAATTATGCAAACCTGACCACTGCCAGAGCACTTACGAGGTTTAAAGAAGTAGGTGTGCGAAAAGTAATGGGTTCCACAAAAGGACAGGTAATTGTACAGTTCATCATTGAAGCCGTTTTAGTTTCCCTGTTTTCACTTCTGCTGGCAATTGGTCTTCTCAAACTCCTCATTCCTGCATTTGAAAGCCTCAACATGAGTTCGCTTCTGGAATGGAAGTTAAATCCAGATACTAAAGTGTACATTCAATTCTTCATTTTCAGTCTGGTTACAGGTTTACTAACAGGATTTTTCCCATCGCTTTATATGTCATCTGTTAAGCCTATCAATGCACTTAAAGGGTCAGGTGGTCCCAAGATGTCAGGAATTGGGCTAAGAAAGTCGTTGATTGTTACACAGTTGGTGATCTCGATTGTGCTGATCATTTCCTCCACTTTGGTCCACAGGCAGATCAAGTATATGATGACACGCGACTATGGGTTTCAGCGAAACAACATTGTCAACATTGCGCTTCAAGGTCAAGATTTTAATCTTCTAAAGCCAGAGCTTGAAAAATTGTCTTTCGTGGAACAGGTGTCTGGTGCAAACAATATTCCCAGTACCGGTCAGCATTTTGATGTCAAAGTCAGGAAAAATGTTTTGGATGAAGCCGTGGAATACAACTACTTCTCCGTTGACGAAAATTACATAGATAACTTAAGGCTTGAGCTGGTTGCCGGAAGCAATTTTACTCCTGGGCAAACCGAAGAGCGAGAAGTCATCATAAATGAACAAGCTGTTGAAGCCCTAGGATTTACAAATCCCACAGAAGCTATAGGAGGCAATGTGATTCTTGAAGATAGCACTGATGTTAACATTGTAGGTGTTGTCAAGAATTATAATTTCATGATTTTATACATGGAAATCCGTCCGCTTCTTCTGCGGTACAATCCAGAAGATTTTCAGTGGGCACAGGCAAAAGTGGCAGGTACAAATCCTGTACAAGAACTTAAGGAACTTGAAGGTGTCTGGGCAGGATTCGACCCAAATCATGAGTTCGATTACAAATATTTTGACGATCAAATAGATGAGTTCTATGCCATGTTTTATGATATCGTCTACATCGTTGGGCTAATTTCAATTCTTAGTATTGTGATTGCAGGCATGGGTCTGCTTGGAATAGCCACGTATTCAATACAAACACGTTTGAAAGAAGTTGGGATCCGCAAGATTCTTGGAGCAGAAGGCAAGAATCTAGTCTTCCTACTTGGAAAAAGCTTTTTTATAATGATCGTCGTTTCTACTATGATCGGAGGACTGATTTCGTTCTTTGGAAATAAAGCTTGGCTCGAACTGTTTGCCTATCGTATTACTTTTGGGTATGACATTTTAGGTATTGCCTTTCTTTTCATCATTGTTGTGGGTGGGTTGACCATCGGGACTCAAACCTGGAAAGCAATGAAGACAAATCCTGCCGACATCCTGAGAAACGAATAATTCAAAAACTTAAAAACATCCTCTTCTACAAAAACAAACCCTGTCTTGACATTTATGCAAGGCAGGGTTTAATCTTAACTGTTAGGTATAACTATTACTTTTTAAAAAAATCTAGTTATTTAGTGGTTCCTCCTTTTTTGGCAAAGTCAAAATAGGTGCTCCCTTACTCTTAAATAACTCATTAAAATTCTTGATGTCGTTTTGGACGATTTCCTCAAACGTCTGTTTCATACCACTCCATGAACCTTCCAGGTCATTCATTCTATCCTTGTAACCTTCCGGAACACTTGGATCATAGGTATCTAAATTGTTACGCAAAAAGAAGAACTCTGAATTGATTCCCGCAGGCCAGTTTAGGGCATCCTGAAATCCCTTTTGACGTAGTTCAATTACAGGTGCTCTCCAGTCTTCCATTTTCTCCTGCAGTTTGTCAATTGCCTCCTGGATTTCTTCCATTCCTTCCTCCTTACCATACTGTTCTTCTATGGATTTCAACTGCTCAGAGATTTTGATCGCATCATTCACTGACTGATGGATCTCATTAATTCGCTCTTCAAGTTGTTCCATCGTTTCTTGTTGCGCCAACCATAGTTGATCGGAAATCTCAATGTCTGGCGGCCCCATTATAACAATATCCGCTTCAGAGATCGTCCCGCCAAGAGTCATTCTTGCTTTGTATTTTCCAGGAGCTACTCGATGTCCACGGTAATCACCCTCCAAAACAAAAACACCTGGTACATTTTGAAGTTTATTGGTTCGAAAGTCCCAAGTAAATCGATTGAGCCCCTGATTCACCGGAAGATCTTCTGTGTTTTGTGCCGGGATATTACCACGTCCACCTTGCATTTTCACCTCAATCTCCTTCTTTCCAGTGAATGATCGAATTACTTCTCCATCCATGTTCATGATCTCCAAAGACAAACTAGCAGCACTATCAGGCACGTTTTGCAAATAGTAATGCAACGTGACTCCCTCTGGAGGATTTTCGCCATAACCATGTTCCGTTATCAGATAAAAGGGTGGTGAGCCAAATGAACGATACACAGGTTTTGGTTCAAACAGTTTCATCGCACTGCTAAACTGTCCTTTCGACTGCTGAATAGAAGATAGGTCATCCAGAATCCAGAATCCACGCCCTGCCGTAGAGGCTGCTAAATCATTGTCTCTAATAACTAAATCAGTGACGGAAACTACAGGCATATTTAGCTGCATTCGTTTGAATTGATTTCCTCCATCGAATGAAACATAAAAACCTCGTTCGGCTCCTGCATATAGTAATCCCGGGACTTTTGGGTCCTCTCTTACAACTCTGAAAAAATCATCTTTTTGAATATCATCGCCAATCTTCTTCCATGTTGAACCATAGTCCGTTGACTTGTAGCTATAGTTTTTAAAGTCATTGAACTTATAACGAGTAGAGGTAAAATAAACAGTGCCTTTTTGGTGTGGAGAAACCTCGATCGAATGAATCATTGTTTCAGGAAGACCAGAAGGGGTAATGTCACTCCAGTTTTCCCCACCATCTAATGTTACCTGGATCATGCCTCCATCTGTACCTGTATATATGACTCCTTCTTCCAAGGTAGATTCTGCTATATAGTAGATGGTATTGTAGTTTTCACCTCCAGCTCCTTCATTGGTAAATGGGCCTCCACCTTGTCCTTGCTTTTCTTGATCATTTTTGGTCAAGTCCGGACTGATAGGTGTCCACTCCAACCCTCCATTTGCTGTCTTAAAAAGCACATTACCTCCATAATACATTGTTCTTGTATCATGTGGGGAATTGATCAAAGGAGCATTCCAGTTGAATCGATACTTCATGTCTTTTGGTTCGTAGCCCAACGTTGTTCCCGGATAAACCATGATGTTTTTTGCTTCTTTCGATTTGACATCTAAGAGGCTTATCCGACCATTAAAACATCCACCGTACAGAATGCGTGGGTTTTCCAAATCGTCCATCGTGACCATGGCGCTTTCACAACCAGGTCCGTTAAACCAGTCAGTGCTGAGGATTCCATAATTCTTGCTTTTCGACGGGATAACCACTGAGAAGTTATCCTGCTGACCTCCATAGACCCAGAAAGGAATTTGCTTGTCAGCTGTTATCCGGTAGATCTGAGCGGTTGACTGGTTGTTGAAGCTCGACCATGTTTTCCCCTTATTAAAGGAGATGGTTCCGCCACCATCCTCCGCCAATGCAATGTTATTACTGTTTTCAGGATTGATGTAAAGCTCATGGCAATCACCATGGATCATTCGCATACTCTCGAAGGTCTTCCCGCCATCGACTGATCGCATAAGAGGAGCATTCATTACATACACCAAATCCTGATTCGTTGGATCGGCTGTCACTTCCATGTAGTACCATGAACGTGAGGTGATGGATTGACTATTCGACATCAAGTTCCAACTTGCACCAGAGTCGTCAGATCGATAAAGTCCCGATTCTGCTTTCTCGGATTCGATGATTGCGAAGACGCGCTGCGGATTTGCCGGTGAAACTGCAATTCCAATTTTTCCCATCATTTCTGGTAGGCCCTTAGTTATTTTCATCCAAGTTTCCCCGCCATCGGTTGATTTGTAAACAGACGATCCAGGGCCACCGCTCTCCACATACCATGGATATCTTCTATGTTCCCAAGTCGCTGCGTAAAGTATTCTTGGGTTGGATGGGTCCATGCTCAGTCCGGAAACTCCAGTCCCTTCATTTACGTAGAGTGTTTTCTTCCAGGTTTTACCACCATCTTCTGATTTGTACACGCCACGATCTGGAGATGCTCCGTGCACTGGACCCTGCGCTCCGATGTACACAATGTCCGAATTGGACGGATGGACAATGACGTCTGATATATGACGAGTGCCTTCTAAGCCAACATTTTTCCAGGTCTTCCCTGCGTCATCTGATTTGTAGATACCATCACCGTAGGAGGTCATCACACCACGAACCGCATGCTCGCCAGTTCCAACATACACGACATTAGGATCAGACTTGCTGACTGCAATGTCCCCAATAGATCCTACATTGAAATATCCATCGGAAACGTTTGCCCAGTTATATCCTCCATCCTCTGTTTTCCAAACTCCTCCGCCTGTGTACCCAGCATAGTATACTTGATCATTACCTGATACTCCGGTTATAGAATTCGCTCTTCCTCCTCGATAGGGTCCTAGGTTTCGCCATTTCAGTCCTTCATATTCTGAAGTACTAAAAGTTGGAGTGGGAGTTGACGTTCGTTTCCTTCTTTGCGCCTCGGAATCAAGAATTCCAAAACTCAGTAGAATGAGAATAATTGGTGCTAGCCTCTTCATCAGTTAATAGGTTTGATTAGACTTTCAAGCTAGCTAAAAGCAGAATATTATGCAATGATTCTTGATAAGCGGAGAATCATCCGGTTAAACTAGTTCTCCGCCTTCCATTAAAAATCATTAGGTCTTCATTTGTGAAACAAATAATTCTTACTTACGTTTGGTCTTCAATCAAGAAACTAATACCATGAAAGAGACAGGCCTGGGAGAATTTCAAGAAATCGTACTATTGGCAATTCTGATTTTGGACGAGAATGCCTATGGTGCGAAAATTCAAAGTGAGATGAGTCAACGTCTGGGAAGAATGATCAGTCGAGGTGCACTGCATGCAGCCCTCACACGACTTACGCAGAAGCATTTTATTGAATCCACATTTGGAGGTGCTACAATGGAACGCGGTGGAAGGAGAAAACGATTCTACACCGTTACGAACCTTGGTAAATCTGCTTTGAATGATGCTAAGACCATTCGAGATGAAATGTGGACACTCGTTCCAAAAATGAATCTGCAATGAGGCATTCCGATATTCCAAAACTTTCCTATCGTCTCTTCAAATGGTTTTGTCACGAAGATTTCTTTGAAGAACTGCAGGGAGACCTGGAAGAGAATTTTCTTATCAACGTTGATCGGAAAGGAAAAAAGAAAGCACGCAAAATATACCATCATGAAGTCATTAAACTGCTACGTCCTTCAGCCATGAAAAAAACACACATACTACCAAAAGGCATTGCTCAGCTATCCAGAAATTATCTGAAGACTTCTTTCCGTGCTGTCAAGCACAACCCCGGCTATATTATGTCCAACATTATCGGTCTGGCAATAGCTCTATCTATTAGTACCATCGGCTATTTCTACTACAATTTCAATGATACCTTCAACAAGCATTACGATCAAGCTGCTCATCTATACAAAGTGCATGGCCTTAGAGCCAGTGAAGCAACACTAGGCTCAAGTTCAATCGCTCTGGCTCCCTCGCTAAAAGCTGCAGGAATCGAAGCTATGAGATATCACCATGAAACTATCGCAGTAAGGTTGGGAACAAGACTTTTTCAGGAAAGTACCGTTTTTGCGGATCCTGAATATCTTGAGTCCTTTGAACTTAGAAGCTTAAGCGGTCAGAAACTTAGGTTACAAAATGCAGATGAGATCTTTATATCTGAAAAAATGGCAGGGAAGCTCTTTGGAGATTTTTATCCAGTGGGAGAGTTAGTAGAGATTGTTTTTCCAAATGAAGAAGAGCGTTCGTTTGTAGTCAAAGATGTTTTTCAAGACCCGCCTCAAAATGTAAGTTTTCATTTTCCGATGATTACTTCATTTGACAATTACATTGAATTCTATGGAGCAGATGAAAATGACTTGACACATTACATCGATGGCACATTCGTCAATCTCGAAAATATTGGTTCAGCCCAGGTCGATGCGCAGCTGAATACATTGATTGAACCGCACAATAAATACAACCCTGAGCGCGTCATCGAGAAATTCAGATTGGACAACATTCTTGAATGGCCAAATTTTGAGACTACGCTCGCCGGCAGCAGTTTTTGGAATACGCTGCATCCCGCTTCGGTCTGGGGTACAGTATCAACTGCATTTGCCATCCTGTTGCTTGCCTGCTTTAATTTCATAAATACAAGCATCGCCTTGTCCGGCAAACGCCTGAAAGAAATTGCGGTGCGCAAAGTGATGGGCGGAAGTCGCAAAAGCACCATCGCACAATTCATGATTGAGAACTCCCTGATGGTCTTCGCGTCGGTGGTACTTTCCGTTGGAATATCTTATTATTTGATTCCGGCATACAACAGTTTGATGACACAGGAAATTGTCCAATTGAATGAAGTGCCTTTGATCACCCTAATTTATTTCAGCATTGGTTTGATCCTTTTTGTGGCTCTTCTCTCTGGCGCATATCCGTCATTCTATATCTCTCGTTTCTCTTCACTCGAGATATTTCGAGACAAGCTGGTCATTTCAGGTAAAAACAAACTAATGATTGTACTGCTCACCTTTCAGTTTTCCCTCTGTTTCTACAACTTCTCGAGCTTATTTGTCAATGTTGACAACTCCATATACCAAGAGACGCTAGATCGTGGTTATAATCTTGAAAAAGTTATTAACATCCCACTCTATAGTTCGGAACAACTATCGGAGTTGAGGAACCGATTGGATCAACATCCGGACATTCTTCAAGTGGCGGGAACCAGCAATACAATCGGGTTCAATTTCCGTGATGCAACAACCACTATAGATGGCAGGGATTACGAGGTAGCAGATTTGGCGGTTGGAGTAAATTATCCTGAGATAATTGGCATTAGGCTGATCAAGGGTTCATTCTTTTCTGAGCAGTACGAATCTTCAGCGGGTCACATCATCATCAACAAAATGCTAGAAGATGAAGTTGGTCAAGATTTACTCAACAAGTCGATCAAACTGGATGATCAAGTTTTCTCCGTCATTGGTGTGGTCGAGGATTTCAACCTGAGGCCAATGATGTTCGAAAACAGAATCAAGCCCACGGTTTTACGGCCAAGTCCGGAAAACAGCTATCGCTACGCGACACTTGAATCGAACAGTGCTACAACCAGCTTAAATTCGGAAATCGAGGGAATGTGGTATGAGCTGTTTCCACAACAACTTTATAAGGGATTTTTACAGGAAAAAGTGATGGAAAATATTAGGGAAACCAACACAATTATGGTCAACATAAATCTTTTTAGTTCCGCTATTACCATCTTGATTTCAGCCCTTGGTTTGTACACGCTCATAGCACTGAATGTACAACGAAGAAGCAAGGAATTTGGGATCAGAAAAGTACTGGGTGCAAGCAAGTCAGTTATCATTCGTCTTCTGGGAAAAGATCTGTACTGGATACTCGGGATCGCAATGGTGGTCGGACTAGGAGGTGCTTACTTTGTAACAAATGCAGTGTTTGATATAATATATGCGTATCACGTTAGTTTTGGATTTAGCCACCTGTTGTGGCCAACAGTAAGCCTTGTGGGAATTGTTATTTTCACAATTGGATACAAGGTCTTGCAGACTGGCAAAATGAATCCTGTAGAACAGCTTCGAATGGAGTAATTATGGTTAAAATCAAAAATAAAGTCTTGTTTATCCCTATGCTGTTGCTCTCGCTAAATACCATGGCACAGAATACGCTTGAAGTGCAAGTCACAGAAATAAAGAAAGTACATGGCCAGATTGGACTCTGTATTTACAATAGCGAGGAAGCCTACATGCACAGCGATGAGGCCGTCCTGTGCCAGTGGGCAGACGTGAAAGACAGCAGGGTGCCCTTTAAACTTGAATCGCTACCAAGCGGAGATTATGCGATTGTCATTTTCCAGGATTTAAATGGAAACAAGGAATTGGATACAAATTTCATGGGAATTCCAAAAGAACCGTATGGCTTCTCTAATAACCCCTCTACCCGATTCGGTCCTCCATCTTTTGAGGGAGCGAGTTTCAAAGTTGGAAGTGACACAGAAATAGGGATTGAGTTGAAGTAGTTACCCTGCCCAACCCTCCCGATCCAGACTACGATACTGAATAGCTTCTGCCAAATGCTCGATGGAAATTGAATCCGTACCAGCCAAATCAGCGATCGTTCTGGATACTCGCAATATGCGGTCGTATGCCCTGGCGGAAAGCCCCAATCGCTCCATAGCAGTTTTCAATAAAACCTTTCCCGCAGCATTAATTTCGCAAACTTCTTTTACCATATTGGAGTTCATCATTGCGTTATTGAAAATCCCTCTTGCGATTCGAATCATTTTACACAGGCGTTATTTGTAAATAAAGCATTAACTTACGACGGTTATGGTCATTCAAACCAATGTATGCTATGAAAATATCTCTATTTTTACTCCTCTCTTTTTTTTCATTTTACGAAAAAGACAATTCTACAGTCGAGAAAGAAGACTTAACCCTTGAGTCTGACTTAGCCATCCAAAACTTAAGGGTTACCTCCTTGAATGGTACTACGGTTAGTTGTCTTCAACCAAATACTACCTACCGTGTAAAATTCAATGTTACTAGTCCCAATACAACTTGTGCATGTGTTCAGTTAGTTGATGATTGCACTTCGGGCAACAATTCTTCTTACTTTTTTTTAAATCAATACAACCAAGGTGACAATCCAAAGGCTTGTATTGATACAGGCACTGATTTAAACTTAAGGTTCGTTTTCGGGGGGGATCCTATCATAATAAAGGCCTTTGAAGGATGTAATCCACCATTCACAAACGGATCATCTATTGTTGACATAGAGAGTAAAACCTATGATCAGTGTAATTCGTCGGGATGTGCTTGTAGCTCTCCACCTTCAATACCGGGGATCATAAAAACATATCATAACACCAGTGGAAGTGCTAATCATACCATTTGCAGTTACGATTTGGCCAATAGTGATTTTTTCGTTGAAAGTGTTGCTGGAGCCTCTAGCTATGAGTGGAGAGTAAGTCCAAGCACTGGAGTAAACTGGGATCAAACCGGTTCTAGATTTATGCATTTTCTACACGCGCCTCCTGGCCAGTATGCGCTTGATGTTAGAGCAATAAACGACTGCGGTGTGGGGCCTTGGTCAGGGGTCGGCGTGACAGTGCAAAGCTGTGGTTCAGATGGAGGTTTCTAGCTTCCTAAAGAAAAATAGATCTGTACTTGTGGCAAATGTTTTACTTAGGTAAAATTCATCGTAGCAATATGTCATACTAGCTAGATCCTATTCTAACTAACTAGTAAGTACTGACTTTTGGAAAAGCAAAAAAACGTTCCGATTAGCGACTTTGAATTCTCAAAAGAGGTCTTTCTCCATTATGTATGTAACTGAATAACCTCTTATAATCGTAATTTCATAGAGGTCAAGTCTTTTTCACTACCCAGCCCAGCCTTCCCGATCCAAACTTCGATACTGGATTGCCTCGGCCAAATGCTCGATAGAAATTGAATCCGTACCAGCCAAATCAGCGATCGTCCTGGATACTCGTAAGATGCGGTCGTATGCCCTGGCGGAAAGTCCCAATCGCTCCATAGCGGTTTTCAACAAGACCTTTCCAGCTCCATTGATTTCGCAAACTTCTTTTACCATATTGGAGTTCATCATCGCGTTATTGAAAATGCCCTCTTGAGACTCAAATCTCTTTTCCTGAATTTCCCTCGCCTTGATTACACGCTCCCTGATTTCCGCACTTGATTCTGACTTCCTATTTGCTGTCATCTGATCGAAAGAGACTGGAGTGACTTCAACATGCAGATCAATCCTGTCCAGCAAAGGGCCGCTGATCTTATTCAGGTATCGTTGCACAACTCCGGGTGCGCAAACGCATTCTTTCTCCGGGTGATTGTAATAGCCGCAAGGACACGGGTTCATGCTAGCGATAAGCATAAAGTTCGACGGATAATCCAACGAGACTTTCGCTCTGGAAATGGTGACTTTTCGCTCTTCCAGCGGCTGACGCATAACCTCAAGAACCGAACGTTGAAATTCAGGAAGTTCATCCAAAAATAAAACGCCATTGTTCGCAAGTGATATTTCCCCTGGTTGTGGAATTCCTCCTCCTCCAACTAGTGCTGCATCAGAGATAGTGTGGTGCGGTTGTCTGAAAGGACGCTGCGCAATCAATTTTCCATTCGATCCAAGCTTACCGGCCACCGAATGAATCTTCGTAGTTTCTAATGCCTCATACAATGAAAGAGGTGGGAGAATAGAAGGCAGTCGTTTGGCCAGCATCGTTTTTCCGGCTCCAGGTGGCCCAATCATAATTACATTATGACCTCCAGCCGCCGCAATTTCCATGGCCCGTTTGATGTTTTCCTGACCCTGCACATCCGCAAAGTCGGATGCATAGTTGTCCAATTCGTAGAAAAACGCATCTCGCGTATCATAATCGAGGGGTTGTATAATCTCCGTTCCTTCGAGATGCTGAATCGCCTGCTCAATGTTTTCGACTCCAATCACATCCAGCCCATCGACAATGGCTGCCTCAGTCGCATTCTCTTTTGGTAGAATGAACCCCTTGAAATCATTCTTTCGAGCTTCGATTGCGATGGGCAATGCGCCCTTTATCGGCCGGAGACCTCCATCAAGTGCTAGCTCCCCCATAATCACATACTCTTCCAGACTCTCAGCAGCTATTTGCTCAGACGCCTTTAAGATTCCCAACGCAATCGGCAAGTCGTAAGAGGAACCTTCCTTTTTAATATCGGCGGGAGCGAGATTAACCACCACTTTTTGCCGCGGCATCTTAAATCCATGATTTTTAATAGCGGATTCTACTCGCTGTTCACTCTCCTTTACTGCAGAGTCCGGCAGGCCAACCATAAAGAATTTAGTGCCCTGACCAACATTAACCTCTATTGTTATTTTAAAGGCGTCCACACCATAGACGGCGCTCCCATACGTTTTTGCAAGCATTATTTAATAGTCAATTCTTCTATTAATAGTATTAATATGTGGATGACTTTTATGTGGATTTCTTGAATACGATCGGCAAAACCCTCGTGTGGAACGCGGATCTCGATATCTGAAAGTTCTGCCATGGCTCCTCCATCTCTTCCAGAAAGAGCGATGGTTTTCATTCCTAATTTTTTTGCAGTTTTGAATGCGTTCAAGACGTTCTGAGAGTTTCCGCTCGTGCTAATGCCAAGAACTACATCTCCCTTTTTTCCCAACCCTTCGATGTACCTGGAAAAAACCTGGTCATAGCCAAAGTCATTGGATACACACGAAATGTGAGAGGAATCTGATATTGCAATTGCAGGTAGTGCTTTTCTGTTTTCCCTAAAACGACCCGTCAATTCTTCGGCAAAATGCATTGCGTCGCAATGAGAACCGCCATTTCCACAGGAAAAAATTTTACCACCAGTATTGATGGCACTCGCCATAGTCATCGCGGTCTCACTAATTCTCTCGTGAGTCTTAGAGTCTTGTAGAAAGGTTGATAAAACTTCGTGTGCTTGATTAAGTTCTTGTCTGATTAGGTCTTTCATTTGAAAGGAGTTAGTCGTCATCCTCCTCTTCTTCTGCGCCTTCTTCCTCCGCTTCGTCTTCATCATCATCTTGACCCTGATCGTATAGCTTAGCCTTTAAATTAACGATCTCATGCTCCATGTCCTCGATGCCTTCTTTCACCCGGTACACAATGAATCTTTCTAAGATAAATTCTGTAATCATAATCAATGAAAGCGTCAAGAAGGCAATCATGACATACCTGGGGAATTCTATGTACTGAGAAAGCTTGATTTTCGAGAGATACTCATTAGTATTTACCAGCACGTCTATAGAGAAGTACAGGATAAATAGAGCTATGACAACATAGCTAATATGAAAAATCAGTTTGAATCTTTTCATTTTGGTTTTGCCCTGCGGGAAAGTTAGGAAATTCATTTGGAAAGTTCCTTTCCTGATTCAGAATCATTCTATTTCCACGAACTTTTTAGACGGAATACCTGATTTTCTGCACTCAATCAAAACAAGAAACGCCTACTTTGGACATTCCACCTAAATGAAAGTCCAAAAATTGCCGATGAAACATCTACAGTGCCATCTTCATTTTTTTCATTTCTTATCGTCGCATCCACATCAATGAAAAGGTTGTGTTTCCACATATAAGAAGTTCTTAGAAACGCAATAGCAAGATCCGTTTCATTGCCTTGCAGGTGATCATTGCCAAATTCCAGAGAACCGCCATTTCCATCAGGTCTCCTCATGGTGTAATCTTTCAGAATATCTCGCCCAAAGTTCACACCTCCTATATCATCTCCGTACTTGGCTAACATCAATACACCTTCAAAATTCCATTTCTCAGAAAGCCGATAAGTAGCTCTGCCCAGATACTCGGTGAAATTGGCACCCAAAGGATGGGCAAGTGCTAAATTGTAGTGGCTGTAGTTTGTAAATCCATCTTCATGCGCGTAGGTATACGGGCGAACCTTGTTTATTTCCCCCTGAAACATCAGATCGCTCACACCAAGTGCATCTACATACTTAGCACCAAATTGAATGCCCTGTTTATTTACCCATGAACCATTCCCCGAAAAGGCCTCTTTGATTAGCAACTCGTCAATGACCAGCTGACCGTATAGTGAAACACGATTTTTAATATTCCATTTAAAATCTAACCCCACGATTGCATTGTCCTCGCTTCCGTTTTGCTGTTCGATCGCTCGGTAGAAAATAATTGGATTGAGGTACTCCAGTTTTAAGCCGCCGGTAGAATCGCCATACATCACTGATTCAAAAAGTCCAATGGAAAGATTGGGTTTGATTTTCATGTTCAGGTGATGAAAGGCCAGGTACTTTTTTGAAAACCCGCCAACACCCAAAATTCCAAACGTACCTCCCTGCACATCAGCGATCATTTCCGCAAAGACATTTGTGTATTGGAAAATTCTCGTTTCTGTGTTTATTCTCAAATAAGGATAGTTGTTTGAATAATCCGATAGGATGAGCGACCGGACTCCATTTCCAACAAAGTGCTTTCCATATCCTAGTTGTGCTGAAATGCTTTTTGAAAGCCCAAAGTCGATGTAGCCCTGAGCTCGAAGAAAATCCACCCCCGAACCACTGAATTGCTTCCAAAAACCTTCGTAGGGAACTACTAATGTGCTATCCCTGACAGCATTTACATACTGCGGATACCTGGCTTGGTTTTCTGAGAGATATGTATAGAACGCCACTTTATCATCGATGGTGCCGCGGATTTCTACACCACGAGAATTTACGAACAGTGTTCCTGAGCCAGCTTCGTTGGAATTGCCAACAGAGAATTGTAGTGCAGGATTTACATGCAAATCCAGATTCTTATCGTGGTAGTAGTAAAAATCTTCAGGATAAACAAACAGCTTTTTCAATACCGGCTTTTTGGATTTTGTGGAATCCATCGAAAATTCCTTCATCTCCTTCCCCAGATAACTATCGGCTTCACCACCCATGAAATCATAGACACTTTTCCTTGAATAGGGCTTGAACGTAGAATAGAAACTACCCTCATCCCTGATGTCTACATTGTCCAGAATCTGGTACGCAGCATGCTCCAACGGAAAATCCGCCGACTGTGCAAATGCCTGCTCGATCAGCAAAAAAGAGGAGATTAAGAGGAGCACTATTCTCATGAATCAAACATATCTGATTTTGATTGAATGTTATGGTTTGACAGACAAAAAATAATAGCTATCTTTGCCATCCTTTTTGAAAATAGGACTGAGAAAATGAAAAAAGATATACATCCTGAATACAAAGAAGTCGTTTTTCTTGATACTTCAAGTGAATTCAAATTCTTGACGAAATCAACTATGACTTCTAAGGAGACCATCAAATGGGAAGATGGCAACGAATACCCACTGATTAAAGTGGAAGTAAGCTCCGCATCGCATCCTTTTTACACAGGTAAAAAACTATTTGTGGATACCGCAGGACGAGTGGAGAAATTCAACAAAAAATACAAGAAGTAAGATTCTTTAGAATCTCTTGAAAGTCTTTGAGCCTTGGTTCAAAGACTTTTTTTATGTCCTCGTTTGAAAGCTGCTTAAGAAAAGAGCACGCTACCTCATCGAGTACCAACTTTTAACTAAGTTTGATTTACATGCAAGTCACCTTCATAGATATCGAAGAATCGTGGAGCAGAATGCTCCCTCTGGCCTATACCCGGCCTGTAGCTGATTTGCGTGTTGGCATTCTGAAAATTCGCGAAAAATGGGAGAAAGTTCTTGAGGTCGAAGAGGTTTATTTCATCACAAAAGACTTTCTGGAAGTACAATTTCCAAGACCAAATAAAAAAACACTTTTCATCAAAGGTGGACTTCTACCTACTTCGGATACGATCAAGGCAATACAAAACCTGGGTGAAGATCAGATTCTCACACACGGTGAAAATCCAGTGGCCGGCTACTTCTCTGCTGACGAAAATTTCGACATAGCATCACGCGAGATTATACAGCTTGAATCGATTGAATCAGTTGACTATCCATGGGATATTTTCCGGCTCAATAGCCAGGAAATACAAAATGATTTTGAATTACTAACCCAAGGAAGAGAGTCTCAGCCGCTCAGCGATCCATATACAAAGACGTACGGAGATCAAATCTTTATTGAAGAGGGCGCAATGGTTAAGTCGGCGGTGCTCAATTCCGAAACCGGACCGATCTACATCGGTAGAAATGCGGAGGTACAGGAAGGATCATTGATTCGGGGTTCATTTGCCCTTTGTGATCATTCTGTTGTGAACATGGGAGCGAAAATTAAGGGCGATACCACGATCGGGCCACACTCAAAAGTTGGTGGTGAAATTTCAAATTCTGTCATCCAGGGTTATTCCAATAAAGGGCATGATGGTTTCCTTGGAAATGCCGTGATTGGTGAATGGTGCAATCTCGGCGCAGACACCAATAATTCCAACATGAAGAACAACTACGCCAATATCAAAATGTGGGATTTTGACAGTAGTAGGTTCAAAGACACAGGTCTTCAATTTTGCGGGCTTATTATGGGTGATCATTCCAAATGTGGAATCAATACCATGTTTAACACCGGCACAACCATTGGTGTCTCGGCAAATATTTTTGGAGATGGATTTCCTCGAAACTTCATCCCGTCTTTCGCCTGGGGCGGAGCATCAGGATTTTCTACCTATTCCACCAGTAAGGCATTTGAAACAGCGAAGCTTGCCATGTCAAGAAGAGGTAAGGAACTAACGGAGAATGATGAAGCAATTCTAGCAGCGATTTTCGAGTACACATCTGCTTTTAGGGTCTGGGAGAAAAAATAGGCTATGCAATTTTCAGAAATACCGGGACTTACAGAACTAAAAGAGCAACTGATTGGTGCCTTTAAAAAAGGTAAAGTCGCACATGCTCAACTCTTCTCAGGGGTTTCCGGTACAGCAACATTTCCGATCGCCTTAGCCTATGCCTCCTATCTGATGTGTCCCAACAGAACCGATGACGATTCTTGCGGCACCTGCCCAAATTGCACGCGCATTCAGAAATCTGTTCATCCAGACGTGCATTGGTATTTTCCCAAAATTTCAGCCTCAGATGGCAGCAAGTACGAGAAAGTTTTGGCCGAAGCGCTGCCTCGTTGGAGGACATTCATTTCAGAATCTCCTTATGGCACATTTGAAGATTGGGTTTCAAGTTATGGCCAGGAAAATAAAAATCTACAACTCAGCAGGGAAGACAGCAGGCAGATACTGAAGAATGTTAGCATGCGATCAGTTGAGGGTGGGTACAAGATTATTTTTATCTGGGGAATTGAATTTATGCATCCGACAGCAGCAAATGCCATTTTGAAAGTGCTGGAAGAGCCACCCGAAAAGACCATTTATCTGATGGTGACTTTTGGCTACGACTTGTTGTTGCAAACGATTACCTCAAGAAGCCAGTTGATCAATGTGCCACCTAATCAAGTATCGGAAGTACAAGAATATTTGACGCAAAAAGGTGTAGCCGAACAGCAGGCCATGCAGTTGGCTAAGATGTCACAAGGACGATTAGGTGTTGGGCTGCATTTAGTAGAAAGTGAAGATGAAATGGCATATCATCAATTCAGGGATTGGATGTTGGCTTGTTGGAATAGGGATTTAACGTCACTAGTGAATGTAAGTGAAGATTTTTCGAAAAGTGGAAAGGCTAGTCAACGAGGTTTCCTTACCTACTCAATGTCGCTGATCCGAAATTCCCTATTAAAATTTGCAGGAAGTCCACCGCCTGTAATCAATCAGGAGGAAGATACGTTTATAGGCAAGTACGCACAGAAACTGGGTTTCGAGAAACTTCAAACCATGTACGAGCTCTTGAACGAGGCTTTGCGGCATTTGGATAGAAATTCGAATCCCAGAATCACACACCTGAACCTGTCGCTTGCGATTGTAAAAAAGATTAACAGCTAATTAATATTCGACTTGGAAAGAAGAAAAGTCAAAATTGGAACAAGAAACAGCAAACTAGCACTTTGGCAAGCAAACCATGTTGCTGACTTGCTCGATGCCGGCGGGTTTCAGCCAGAGCTGGTACCAATGGAAACGAAGGGCGACAGAATCCAACATGTAACGCTTTCCAAAATTGGAAGCAAAGGAGTATTTACGGAGGAATTGGAGATGGCCTTGATGCGTGGGAAAATTGACATCGCGGTACATAGCGCCAAGGACCTGCCCTCCACACTCCCTGATGGTTTTAGCGTTCTGTCTTTCTGTGAAAGAGAATCGCCAGACGATGTGATTGTCTCCGATCGAGAAATTGATCTGAACAGTCCCAATCTAGTGTTAGGAACCTCTTCTACCCGACGAATAGCCTTGTTGAAACATTTCTACCCACACATCAAAACCATCGATGCGCGTGGCAACTTACAAACGCGCGTTGAAAAGTTGAAGACCGGACTTATGGGAGGTCTGGTGCTAGCTTATGCCGGAGTACTTCGAATGAACTTTGATCACATGATCAAATACTGGTTTGACATCGAACGGTTCACACCCCCCGTTGGACAGGGTGCAGTTGCTATTGAAATTCACGATCGTCTCGATTCGTCACTTGCAGAAGAAATCAAAAGCCTGACCAATCATCGCATTTCAGAAACACTCATTTCGATTGAACGCGCATTCCTTAAAAGAATGGACGGCGGTTGTAGCATACCGGTTTTTGGGATGGCGCAAATGGAACAAGATGGACAAGTAGAACTTACAGGAGGAATTGCCAGTCTTGATGGAAAACAATTGATAAAGCGAACCATGTACGGGTCAGGAGATGAACTTGGAATTTCACTAGCAGAGGAAATACTTGAAAGTGGTGGGAAAAAAGTTCTGGATGATATCAAGTCTGCTATTTAAATTTGCTACTTATTTAAAATGAAAAACATGAAATCACTTCTTTTTGTACTGGCCAATCTTCTATTCCTCACCGCCTGCGGGGACAAAAACAAGGACTATCTGGTTACGATAAAAACTTCGTACGGAGATATGAAGGTGCTTCTTTATGAAGAAACCCCATTGCACAAGCAAAATTTCTTGGAGCTAGCTCGATCTGGCCGTTTCGATAGCACAATTTTCCACAGAGTGATCAATGAGTTTATGATCCAGGGAGGAAATGTCTATGAAAAGGAGGGCAAACAAGAACCCAAAGAAACGCGTGTTCCTGCTGAAATTGTGGATGGCCTTTTTCACAAAAAGGGTGAGTTAGCTGCCGCAAGGCAGGGTGATCGCGTCAATCCTGAAAGAATGTCTTCTTCCAGCCAGTTCTACATAGTTCACGGAAAAGTCTATTCTGAAGCAGAGCTCACGGTAGATCAAATCAAATTGAACCAATCCATACAGGCCATGCTGCAGAAAGAAGAATACAAAGAGCTGTATGATCAATTTGTGGCGTTGCAAAGAGCTGGAGAAGGTCAAAAAATGAGTGAGTTAGCGCTTGAATACAAAGAAGAGTGCGAGCGAGTGATGGGCGTCGAACTTGACAAGGAATTCGATCGGGCGAGACTTGAAGCTTATACTACTGTAGGAGGAACTCCACACCTGGATGATCAATACACCGTTTTCGGTCGCGTGGTGGAAGGTTTTGATGTTATCGACAAAATTGCTGTAGTAGAAACCGCAGCTGGTGATCGTCCCGTACAGCCTATCCATATGACAATGGAAGTTGAAGCAGTAAAGAAAAAGAAAATCACCAAAGATTACGGGTACGTATACCCTGGTTCAAAATGAAAATCCTAATAACCGGCGCAAATGGATTGCTTGGTCAAAAGCTGATCGAACACTATGAAGTCGATCCCATGATTGAGGTGATTGCGACAGGAAAAGGAGGAAACAGAAATCGAGAAGGCTCTTACAAATACCTATCACTAGATATAACCTCCGAAGCTGAAGTGAATTCAGTGATAGAAACGTCCCTGCCGGACGTTGTCATTAACACTGCAGCCATGACCAACGTGGATACCTGTGAAATGGAAAAAGAGGCGTGCTGGGATCTCAATGTTAATGCCGTTCAGTACTTAATTAAGGCTTGTGAAACGTCCGGGAGTAAGCTCATTCATTTATCAACCGATTTCATTTTCGATGGGGAAAACGGACCATACGAAGAAGATGATTGGACCAACCCACAAAGTCAATATGCCCAGAGCAAACTAGCCTCCGAGGAGCTTTTTAAGAAAACATACATTAAATGGGCCATCGTCAGAACGATGCTTGTCTATGGAATCGCTCAGGACATGAATCGCTCCAACATTATTTTGTGGACCAAGCAAAACCTTGAAGAGGGCAAACAGATTAGTGTCGTAAACGATCAATGGCGTACCCCAACCCTCGCAGAAGATTTAGCGAAGGGCTGTGCATTGGTGATTGAAAAAAAGGCAGAGGGAATTTTTCACATCTCTGGAAAAGACACGCTCACACCGTATGATATGGCCATTCAGACTGCTGCATTTTTCAAACTGAACCCGTCTCTAATCCAGGAAGTGGATGGCACAATTTTCAGTCAGCCGGCCAAACGACCGCAGCGAACAGGCTTCATTCTGGATAAAGCAAAGCGACAGCTCGGCTATGAACCCCATTCATTTGCAGAAGGTCTAGAAATTCTCAGATCACAGATAGGAGATGCTTGACGTAGTTATACTTACTGATGAGCGATTTGTAGACCCTGCGGAGTCTAACGAATACACATCCAATGTCCTGTTTGAGGATCAACTGGTAATGACCGGCTTAATAAAGAGAGGCTTATCTGTAAAAAAGGTAGCCTGGTCGGATCCTAATTTTGAATGGAAGTCTACAAAATACATTCTGTTCAGAACTACCTGGGACTATCCTGAAAAGTTCAACGAGTTTGCTGACTGGCTGATGGACGTAGCTTTCAAAACCAAGCTCATCAATTCGTATGACCTGGTCTCATGGAATCTTGACAAGCACTACATGAATGACCTGAAGCAGGAGGGCGTTCACATCGTGGAGACTTATTTCATCGAGCCAAAGGATTCAAGAACCTTAGCCCAAATTCATCAGGAATTGGGTTGGGAAAAGACGGTGTTAAAACCAGCAATATCAGCGTCGGCAAAAAATACATTTCAGCTGTCCCTGGAAACGATGGCAGAGCACGAGGAGCTTTTCTCGAAACTTATCGATGACGAAGCTATGATGCTCCAGCCTTTTCAAGACAGCATATTAGAAAGGGGAGAAATTTCATTGATGATGATTGGTGGTGATTTTACACATGCTGTAATAAAAAAAGCCAAGCCTGGTGATTTCCGTGTGCAGGATGATTTTGGAGGTTCCGTTGAGGATTATGTTCCGACACCTGAAGAAATTGAACTAGCTGTAAAGACAGTGAATGCTTGTGAAACACAGCCACTATATGCACGCGTTGATATGGCTAACGATCCCAACGGAGTTCCTGCCATTATGGAATTAGAGATTCTGGAACCAGAAATGTGGTTTAGAAGAAATACTGATGCCGCTGATAAGTTGGCTGAAGAAATAGCGAAGCTATTCTGAGTCAAGGGTTATCTCGAGGGCAATCTTTGCCATGTCCGAAATTTTGTTCTCCCGATCCTCAGCCGATGCTACATCCCCGGTAAGTAGGTTATCACTAACCGTCAAAATAGTTAGCGCCTTAGCGCCGCTTTTGGCTGCCAATGTGTACAAAATGGTCGATTCCATTTCCACTCCAAGCACACCATGATCAGCCCAGATCTTATACCTATCTGGTGTCTCGTCATAGAACGAATCCGTGCTAAAAACAGGTGCAACAATCGTGTTGATTGATAATTCTTGTGCTCTATGATAGGCCTTATCCAGTAATTCGAAATTGGCTGTGGGCGCAAAGTCCATTCCCCCAAACTTGAGTCGGTTGATACTAGAATCTGTGTTCGCACTGCTTGCCAAGATGATCTCTCCCAGTTTCATCTCCTTTTTCAGGCAACCGCACGTCCCAATTCTTATCAACGTCTTTACGCCGTACTCATTTATCAACTCATTCACATAAATAGCGGTTGATGGAATCCCCATACCGGCACCCTGAATGGAAACTCTTTTGCCTTTGTAGAGGCCCGTATAGCCGGACATGCTTCTGACATTGGTGTAGCACTTGACCTCTTCAAGAAAATTATCCGCGATAAATTTTGCGCGAAGCGGATCTCCCGGCAGCAAGACTGTTTCCGCAATCTCACCCTTTTTAGCACCAATATGGAAGCTCATAGGTCTTAATGGATTATTGAACAATAGGTAAATTAGGATCAAACTAGCTAATATTAATGGATCAAGACCCAAAAATGGAAAAGGAAATTCTACAAGACTCAGAACTCATACTAAACCCGGATGGAAGTATTTATCATCTGAAACTACGTGAAGAGCATGTTGCCGACACCGTCATTTTGGTTGGTGATCAAGGGCGCGTAGCAGCTATCAGTAAGTTTTTTGATCGAGTAGATCACAAAATTCAGAATCGGGAATTCGTAACACATTCCGGGGTTTACAAGAGCAAACCAATCACCGTGTTATCAACAGGTATTGGGACAGACAACATTGACATTGTGCTTAATGAACTACATGCTGCAGCAAACATCGATCTGGAGAACAGGCGGTTCAAAGCTGACCATCGTCCATTGAACCTGATTCGTGTTGGAACCTCAGGGTCCTTGCAAGCGGATATTCCCGCAGGCGCACATATTATCTCCGAATTTGGCCTGGGCCTTGACGGCCTGATCTACTACTACAACTACGAATTTGATTCGGAAGAGGCAGCATTGCGAGATGAGATCAATGTACACTTAAAATGGAATTCTGACTTAGCTGTACCCTACCTGGTCAAGGGTTCATCCACGCTGATTGAACGGATCGGGCACGACATGACCAAGGGTATTACGGCCACTGCCACAGGGTTCTACGGACCGCAAGGTCGACGACTGGGACTTCCACTTAGTAACGAGACGATGAACGAGTCTTTGCAATCATTCGCTAGCGGTCAACACCGCATCACAAATTTCGAAATGGAGACTTCCGCCTTATATGGACTGGGGAAAATGCTCGGCCATCACTGCTGCACCTGCTGTCTGATTCTTGCCAACCGCGAGAAGAAGGAGTTTATTGAAAATCATGACGAAGCGATGGATGGATTGATCCAGGTGGTGCTGGAGAGGGTGTGAGTTGTGTAGGGAAAGCGTAAATGACATTCGAAATAAATTGATAAACAGTTCGCAATCAGACCGATCCGTGTCTTTATCCGAGTTCACAAATCATTAATACTTCAATTAGAATAAAACAATTCATCTATATTTACTTCAATTAGTAGTAAATGATATGAAGAAGACTCGATTAGGTGAATTTCAGGAATTGATATTGATGACTGTGATCGTATTGGAGGAAGATGCCTATGGTAATGAAATCCAGCGAAACCTGGAAGAACGCCTAAATGAAAGACTAAGTACAGGTGCTATTCAAACCGCATTGAAAAGGATGGAAGAAAAAGGATTTCTCACCTCAGAGTGGGGTAAAGCTACCCAGAAGAGGGGTGGCAAAAGAAAGCGTATCTACTCCGCGACCTCTTATGCTCATCAAGTACTACGTGATATGAAAGAGGTTAGAGCAAGCCTCTGGGAGGCGATGCCTCAACTTGGTACTACAAATGTTTAATGAAAGGTTCACAGAACATATCACCTCCTCGCTGGCCTTTCAAACTCCTTCAACGCTTAGTTAGAGAAAGCTACCTGGAAGAGATTGAGGGGGATATGGAGGAGCGCTTCTATGACAACATCGAAAAATATAACATTAAAAAAGCCAGACAACTGTATGTCCTGGACTCATTCAAACTTTTGCGACCGGGTCTGGCAAGAAAGTTAGGTGGAGATGTTCGATTAAATCAGTATGGCATGCTGCTGAATCACTTTAAGTTCACCTTTCGGCTATTCGCTAAAAATAAGTTCTATACTTCACTAAATCTTACTGGACTTGTATTAGGAATTACCTGTGGACTGATTGGTATTCTGTATCTACAAAACGAATTCACCTACGACCTGCATCATACGCAACATGAGAAAATCTTTCGACTGACGAACAGAATTCAGATGACTGGTTTTGATGTCTCCTATGCAAAAACTGCCCAAGAGCTCCCGCCTTTGATTAAAGAAAATCTTCCTGAGCTGATCTCCTATGTACGGTTTGTTCCATTTGATGAGGAAGAGCAGACGGTTACTGTCATTTATGAACCGGGAGAAGGTTTCAGAAAGCAGTTTTATGAAGAAAGACTCATGAGGGCTGATTCCAACGTCTTTTCTTTTTTCACTCATGAGTTCGTCTTCGGTGATCCTGCAACTTGTCTATTAGAACCTAACAAAATGGTTTTAACAGAGTCTATGGCGAGGAAATACTTTGGCAATGATCCGCCAATGGGCAAGTTGATCACTGTAAAATCCATCAAAGAAGAAAACTTTGTAGTATCGGGAGTAATCAAAGATTTACCTGATAATTCCCATCTCAAATATGACTTTCTAGTATCGGGAATCCCTTCGAGACCCTGGGTACCGTATGCAGGATTTGGACATACCATTTGGAACCCCAGCTCCTATAGTTATCTGATATTCCCCGAAAGTTATGATGCATCGGATTTTGCAGATGAGTTCCGCCCTATTTTTAAGCAGCACTTTACCTCAACAGCCATGGAACTCGGCGGTATCTATACTCCCACACTAGAACCTTTGGCTGATGTACATTTTAAATCCACCACTCAATTTGATGAGCCACAAGGAAACCTTTCTTTCGTTTACATTTTCGGATGTGTGGTTTCACTTGTAGTGCTAATGGTCTGCATCAACTACGTTAACCTGTCAACTGCAAAATCATTATCCAGAACAAGAGAAATGGGTGTTCGCAAAGTACTTGGAACAACTCGCAGGGCTCTTTTGTATTCTGTCCTGATCGAAACTTTGGTTCTGGTAATCTTTGCTTACCTGATATCCTTGCTTTGTGCATACCTTATCATTCATGCATCTCCACTAAATGACCTCATTGGCAAGGAGTTGACATTCAATTTTTTCCAAAACTCCACATTAATGCTTGGCTCAGTGGGAGTGGTATTACTAGTAAGCCTTTTATCGGGAATTTACCCGGGTCTCTATATCCCGTCTTACTCAACTGTTGATTCGCTAAAAGGCAACATCAAAATGCAAGGTTCAAGTAGTTTTTTCCGAAGAGGATTAACCACGCTACAATTCACCATTTCGCTTTTGGTAATAATCAGTACGGTGGTTATGGGAAGGCAACTCAAGTACATGCAAAACAAAGACTTGGGATACAGGAAGGAGAATCTTTTGCTTTTACGAATACCAGATAAATTATCGAGAGATATGTTGCAAACATCAATCAGTGAGTTTACACAGACTCCTGATATTCTTTCTGCTACTTATGCAACTACTTTTCCGGGAAGTGGCTCTGAAAACACCTCTGTTTTTAAAATTGAGAAAGATGGTGAATACCTGCAAAAAGAACTAAGGCAAAACTTTGTTGGCGACAATTATCTAGAAACCATGGAAATGGAACTATTGGAAGGTCGGGGATTTTTTACAGACTCGGAAGAAGATATACTAAACTCATTTATCGCCAACGAAGCAATGATTAAAGCGATGGGTTGGACGGATAGCCCCATAGGAAAAACAGTAAAACGTTGGGATGGAAAAAAGCTGGGGCAAGTCATAGGAGTTGTGAAAGATTACAATTTTTATTCATTACACAATCAGATTGATCCCATGTTCATCAGGCTGTATAAAGAACCGGATGAAGATGAATCTGCAGGTTACTTTCATATACGGCTCAGCGGAAAAAATTTATCCGAAACATTAGTTACGATCGAAGAGAAATGGAAACATTTATTCGACGGGCAAATTTTTGAATTTGAATTTCTGGATCAGAAAATTGATAATCAGTACAAAGCGGATAAAAGGCAAAACGAGATGTTTGCCGTACTCTCATCCATTTCTATCATCATTGCGCTGTTAGGTTTAATCGGTCTTGCGCTATATTCAGCCACACAAAAAACGAAAGAGATTGGGATTAGAAAGGTCCTGGGAGCCTCTATTTCGAATATCCTAACCCTTCTATCTAAGGAGTACCTCTGGCTTACTATTCTGGCCTGTGTCATTGCAATGCCACTTTCCTACCTATTCATTCAGGAGTGGCTGAATTCTTTCGCCTTTAGGACATCGATTTATTGGTGGCATTTTGCAGTGCCTTCTATACTGATGTTGGTGCTGATTTTTGTAATCGTCAGTAGTCAATCGATGAAAGTGGCACGTTCAAATCCAATTGATTCTTTAAAGGATGAGTGATTTTTCATAATCCAATTTAGTGTAGGAGTGGAGGGGGACGCCTAGTCCACTCTTTTGAAGCCGTAGGAATCTTCTGTTAGGAGACTCTCACGCAATTTTCCCAGCACAATTCCCCCTCTAAAATTCCTCAGAGTGACGTCCGGGGGATTCCGGGTCTCCGATACTCTGCGCCCGGAATGTCTGTACCCTAACTACGACCTCACCAAGACTCCAAGCTTTTCCAATAACTGAGGTTGGCTTTCTAACGCAATTTCTGCGACGGCTTTGAGTTCCATGCAGTAATCCGTAAGCTCGTCCAACATCTCGTTTCTTAGTCTTGTTGCTTCCTGTGCTTGTCCTTTTTCTGATATGGCATTGTTGCGTAATGTCCTCAGGTCACTGATCTGATCCTTTTCGTCCTCTAATTGATCTACTGTGACATTGAACCTGGCAAGGTTTGCTAGCAGCCCTGCTTCGTTTAACAACCTGTTGTAAAAATCTACCGTCTTCTCGATCCATTCTTCTATGGCATTGGGCTTAAGGGTCCCTAGCTTTAAACGGTCCTGCAAATCTTCGTCTCTTCGGGTCAGGACACGTACCAGTTTCAGTGTTCGGTTGAGGTTGAGATCCGCTTCATCTTTCTCTAAATAGAAATTATCGTAGGCCAGGCTCTGATCCTGGTATTCTTTCTTCTGCTGGTCTACCAGCTCCACCGTTTCATTGTAAAGACTTACTCCGTTGGAGAGGTAATCGGCATCTATTCCCATTGCTTCCAGAATTGGAGCGACCTGTACGTCTCCACTGTTAAAAATGAGTAACCGAAAAGATTCTAATTTGTCTGCGAGTGTTCTCTTAGCCATAATTTCATTGTTTGTTTGAGCCAAACATATGGCGGTATTCGTACGGGAAAACGTTTTATGTAACGAAAGATCGACTTGTAGACCGAGAGTAGATTGTTTGAGCGGTAGAACATTCATTTTTCTACCTTCACTATTCATTTTTCCAGGTACAGTACGCATTTTTCTAGCTCAAGTATCCATTTTTCCGACCTGAGCATGCATTTTTCCAACCCAACTATGCGTTTTTCCAAGATGATATAGGATTTTTCCAAGTCGACCATGCATTTTTCCAGCTCCAGTACGCATTTTTCCACGTAATGATGCGATGATCTAAGACAACATAGGATTTTTCCAATACGAATGTCCCCTTTTTTTGAGATGAAGATCCTTTTTCTACAAAAGACCTATCTTAAGTAGCTAACCAAACCAACATGATATGAAGCGATATAGCTTATCCAGCCTGGCCAGTTTAGCAATTTGTGGCTTTATACTCAACAGCTGCCAGGGCCCTTCTGACCGGGCAGTGAAATCTCCGGATCGATTGATCGAGATGTCCGTGGATGAAGGGACGAACATGGCTGTAGCCGTGTCTCCGGATGGAAAGACACTGGCCTATGATGTACTGGGTCGCATCTGGTTGATGCCTGTGGAAGGTGGAGAGGGAAAACCAGTGACTGATTCTCTTGGAAATGCCCGGCAGCCTTCGTGGTCTCCGGACGGGAAGCAAATCACATTTCAGGGATACTGGCAGGGAAACTGGCACATCTATATCGTGAATGCCGATGGAAGCAACCTGAAACAAATGACTTCCGGAGATTTCGATTACAGAGAACCACACTGGTCGCCGGATGGCACCACCCTTGCATTTTCTTCGGATCGAAGTGGAAACTACGACATCTGGAAACTGGATATTGTG
>JBDVJN010000075.1:0-74220 GCA_039961455.1 Cyclobacteriaceae bacterium
AAAACCTCAACCATATGGTTGAGGTTTTTTTGTTTATGGTCTTTCTCTATCTTTAAATGTGCACAAAATCACTCCATATGAGCGTTGGAATAGGTACTATAATTCCAGCTATGATGACAAATCTCCCTTTGCAGGAAAAGAGTACAACTACGAACTGTACTCTGATAACATTTATGGATACTTTATAGATCCAGCTTGGGACTACATTGGGTCAGAAACCCTGTATATCAAGATCATTTATGCAGATTACGAAACGGGGTTTGTGGTAATTGAGATGCTAGGCGAGTGGAATGATGCAATCAACAACGATATTATGCAATTCAAGCGCAATATTTTAGAACATCTAATGGATTTTGGGATTAGTAAATTCGCGTTAATTGGAGAAAGTGTTATGAATTTTCACGGCAGTGATGATTGTTACTATGAAGAGTGGTTTGAAGAAGTCGAAGATGGTTGGATTGCAGGTGTGAATTTTCATGAGCATGTTGAGGAGGAAATGAAGAAGTTCAACATTGATAATTATGTTAACATGTCTGGAAGTCTTTCTATTGAGAAATGGAGAACCCTGACGCCTTTCAAGTTTTATGAATTGCTTGAGAGTCTCATTATGAGAAGACTCTCCGCCTAGACCAGGATACGCCAATGCCTGCCTAGTCTAGAATTGACCGACTATCTGTACGCTCTTTTTCAATTGGATGTTCCTTTACTAACCTCTCTAAACTCATTGAGTTGAGGCGTTCGATCACTTCTTCACTGAGGGCCATAAAATCGTTTGCGACGGGACTTAGTTCTTGTTGATCATATATTGATTCGGTTGCTGCATGAGCCTCAGTGACACGTATCGATTCCCTTACAGTTTGATCTATGATTAGTCTGCCTAAATCTTTTTCTGCCAGCCGTTTCACCTTTTGATGGTGCAATGTGTTTCGACGGAAGAGATTGAAGTAGATTCCTAGAACATTTAGTGCTCGTTCTTTCTGAACTTCACTCAGGTGGCTTAGCAGCTTTCTAAACCCTGAAGTTGAAAATGAGTCTGGAATAGCTGGGATCAGAATGCTATCGGCATTAGCAAGGAACGATTTTACGGTTACGCCAAAATGAGTGGGACAGTCCAATAATATGAAATCATATTGACTTTTCAATGAAGTCAGGAGCTTGTAGAAAATGATGTGACCGAATGATATAAACTGCGTGTTTGATTCTAAGGCAGCCATTTGATAATCTCCGGGGATAAGATGGAGATAGTATGAAATTTCCACAGGTTCAATTTTCGGCTGACCGTCATGAAGTAACTTTTTTGAAATTGTGAAAAGGTTAGACGAATGATTACTTTGATTGGATAATGCTGCTGTGAGATTGGCTTGTGGATCACAGTCGATAACAAGCACTCGGAAAGCCCTGGCCCAGCTGAGTGCTAAGTTCAGAGTCGTACTTGTTTTCCCGACACCTCCTTTAAAATTGTAAACAGCTATTGTATGAGACATTTCTAATTTTTAGAACATAACAACAGCGTGTGATTAGATTAGGTGATATTAAAATAGGTAAAAAAAATAGTTAAATCATTATAAAAGGCACTTTTATTTCAGACTTGAAAGGGACACTTCAGCTATTTCAGCTATAGCATACTTCCGTCCTGTTTTTATTTCAAGGCAAACACTTCGGGTTCTTTTCTTTTCAAGTTTTCTAAAAACTCTTTTATTGAAGATGAACTCCTCACCTATTTTGATCTCTCGAAGCTGAGGTGATGGATCTGGATCAAATTTTTTTAGTACGTTGTAAAGTGTTGGATCAGAACAGCTAGAAGCTTTCGGATTCTTGAAATACCTATTTAATGCAGCAAGCACTCTTTCGTCAAAAACGTCGGTAGTTAACATAGGTTGAGCTACTTCTTTGAAAGATTTCTTCCATTCCACACCATGGGGCATAATTCTATTCCCATACTTTTTGAATGCAACCAAATGAGCTACCTCATGAAGATAAGTGACTAGAAAAGAATACTCATTGAGATCATTGTTTATGGAAATTATGTGACGGTCAATTTCACGATCGTATCGGTAATCTCCGAGTTTCGTTTGCCTGGCTTTCTTAATCTTGAATTCGAATCCTAATTTCTCGTAGAGCTTATTGCAATAGGCTACTGCCTGCTCTGGAATAAATTTCTCGAAGACTTCCCTTGAGGTCATTTTTTTCTAAAAACAACTCTGACTGGAACTCCCTTGAAATCAAAATGATCCCGAATTCGGTTGGTCAGATAGCGTTGATACGGTTCTTTTATGTATTGGGGGAAATTACAGAAAAAGGCAAACGTTGGGGTATGAGTTGGCAATTGAGTGATGTACTTAATTTTGATATATTGTCCCCTAACTGCTGGTGGTGGATAATTTTGTATGTCTGCCGCTATGATCTCGTTTAGTTTCGAGGTTGGAATTTTCCTAGTCCTATTTTCATGAACCTCAAGAGCCATTTCCAGGGTCTGCATGATCCTTTGCTTATTCAAGACGGAGGTGAAGATGATGGGAGCGTAGTTCATTGGTCCCAATTTTTCAGCAAAGACTTTTCGGTACTCTTCAGAGGTCTTGGTGTCTTTGGCGACTAGATCCCATTTGTTCACCATCAGGACTATTCCCTTCTTATACTTGTGAGCAAGTCCAAGAATATTCATATCCTGGCTTTCCAGACCCGACTCTGCGTCAATCATCACAATGCATACGTCTGAGTCCTGTAGTGCCTGAATTGCACGAAGAACAGAGTAGAATTCAATGTCTTCTCGAACCTTTGCTTTCCTTCTAATACCTGCTGTGTCAGTCAATATGAAATCCTTGCCGAACTGATTGTATCGAGTGTTGATTGCGTCACGGGTGGTGCCCGCAATGTCGGTTACAATACTTCTTTCTTTTCCCAGTAAAGCATTGACGAACGAAGATTTCCCCACATTCGGCCTACCTAAGATGGCAATTCTAGGAACATCATCTTGCTCAGGATCTTCTTTTTCAAAATGTATTGCAATTGCATCCAGCAAATCTCCAGTACCCGAACCACTAGCCGAGGCAATTGGGAAAATATCGGCATCAAGTCCCAGCGAATAAAATTCGTTGGCCGCTAGCATTTTCTCCTGATTATCAGCCTTGTTAGCAGCGATGAAAAGCGGCTTGTCAATTTCTCGAACGACGTTTGCAAAGTCTTGATCTAAGCCGTGAAGTCCTGTGTCGCAGTCGACCATGAATAGAATAGCAGATGCTTCGTTCAAAGCTTCTTTTACCTGAGTACGTATAGCGCCTTCGAAAATGTCATCAGACCCTTCAACATAACCACCAGTATCAATCACGGTGAAGTTCTTGCCATTCCACTCTCCGTAACCGTAATGACGGTCTCTGGTCACGCCGGATTCATTGTCCATGATGGCTTGCTTACTTTCAACCAAACGATTGAAGAGTGTCGATTTCCCTACATTGGGTCTACCTACAATTGCGAGAATGTTGGCCATTGATAAGTTACGAGTAGTAAGTTGTTAGTTGCAAGACGCGAAGTTAGCAAGAGTTGTCATGCTGAACTTGTTTCAGTATCTAAATTAGTAGCCGAATCGTTTCAGTTTACGGTCGTCTTTCCTCCAATCCTTCTCGACCTTGACAAAAGTTTCCAAGTGTATCTGCTTTCCAAAAAAGGACTCCATATCATTTCTGGCTTGCATTCCCACTCGCTTTATGGATTCTGCTTTTTTGCCGATGATGATTCCCTTTTGACTATCCCGCTCCACGAAAATCTCTGCCTGAATTCGAATAATCTTTTCTTCCTCTTTAAAACTTGTAATAGCTACTTCAGTGCTGTATGGAACTTCCTGCTTGTAATTAAGAAAGATTTTTTCACGAATGATTTCAGAGCATATAAATCGCTCGGATTTATCGGTCATTTCATCATCGGGGAAATATGCGGGATGTGCTGGTAGTAGTTCTAAAATTCGATTTAGGACAGCATCAGTATTTGTTTTATCGAGAGCGGAAATGGTAATGATTTCCAAGTCTGGGTAAAGCTCTTTCCAGTAAGTACTCTTGTCCAACGTTTGCGAGCCCTTTTCCAAATCAGTCTTATTAATTAAAAAAAGGACGGGAGCACCCACTTCCAAAGCCATCTGAATCACTTCTGGATGATCATTCTTGTCTTCTAATGCTACCATCAATAAGATGACGTCAGCATCCTGCAAGGCATTTCGCACAAACCCCATCATACGTTCTTGCAGCTTGTAAACGGGATCAATCGCACCGGGAGTATCAGAAAAGACGATTTGGTGATTGGACTCATTGAGAATACCAAACATTCTATGTCGTGTTGTCTGGGCTTTGCTACTTGTGATCGCTAGTTTTTCACCCATAAAGGCGTTCAAAAGCGTCGATTTACCAACGTTCGGTCGGCCAACAATACTTACAAAACCAGCTTTGAAATCGTTCTTCTCATCCATTTAGGAGGGCAAAGCTAGGAAGGTTATCCATCACTGACTAACCAAGTCAGTCGTTCATTGGATTATCTTTCCATTTCACCTTCATGGAGGCTTTTTCACCAGAGTACTCACCTGAAACTTCATCGGAAGTACCTTTCTGAATTTTGAAAGATCCATATGGAGATACCTCTGCATTTCCCTCCTTCGTGCTGAAAATTAGCGGGATAGAGGTGAACTTTAGTCCATTTTTTAATGTGACAACAGGGTTGATTCTTGAAAAGTAGTGACCCTGTCTTTGGGCACTTGGAATATATTCGGTCTTTAAATCAAAAGAGATAATCTTCGAATCTGCTCCTTTGGTGAAAAGGATGAGTGGATACTTGAGTCGGTTGCTCCAAGAGGTTCCGGAGTGCGAGCCGTTTTCGTCTTCGTAGTAAAACAGATCTTTCCCTGGCACGAAGCCACCTTTAGAGAGTGTGTAGTACATGGTCAATACATCATCCCAGTCTTTCGTTCCTATATCAATCCAGATTGATTGATTTCCTCTCGCTATTTCTTCTTTGTGAATCTCAAAATCATTCACCCAATAGGAGGGAGATTGAGCAATAACAAATGAGAAAATGTCTGGATTTTTCAGACCTGCCCAAGTACTGTGAAGACCGCCGAATGACGCACCCATAATGGCACGTTGACCTGATGTAGAATACTTGGATTCCACAAATGGAATTATTTCATCAATGAACTGACTTGTATACTCATCCGCTTTCGGAACATAATTTGCGATGGTTGGGTCGTCATAAGGGATGTAATTCGACTCCCGCCGACCTGGATGAGCTATTGCTACGAAAATGACTGGATCTATTAGGTTATCCTTGATCCACTCGTCCAATTTTTCATCTAGCCTCCAAGAGTTTTTACCAAAAAGCCATTCTCCATCATTTGAGTAAACAGCAGGGTATGTATTTCCTGAGTAGTAATTTGGAGGAAGGTATACTTCTAAAGTTACTTCTCCGATCTTGTGTTGCTCTATTTGCGATTTCGCTGAGAAGCTGGCAAGCAGTATTACGACTGTGAATATTCTTGACATTTTGTTTTTGACATATTCAAAAAAGAAAACCCTTACAAATCTATTGCCATTCCAGATGAGAATATTACTTTTGCATTCCTTATCGCGGGGTGGAGCAGTTGGTAGCTCGTCGGGCTCATAACCCGAAGGTCACTGGTTCGAGTCCAGTCCCCGCTACTAAACAGGCCTCTGAATTGTCTCAGAGGCTTTTTTTATGCTTCAGATCTGAAACCAATCTCTTTCTGTGAAAATCCATTAATTCTTTGAGTAGGTAGGAATATTCTTTTTTACAATTTCCGCATCCTCCGGGTTTTTGAGAGGAAGATCGAACGTTCCAAAAAGTACCAATTGTGATTTTGAAACATAGTGTTTCACTCTAAGGCACTCACTATTATGTAACAGATGGTTTTTTGTTACTCAACTCTCATTGTATACCAGATCCTTTGGCTAGCCCACAGAAAAGTAAGTAGGGGAAACACCGTCCGAGCTGCTGAGTATATAACTGAGTGAGAATTAAGATCTAAGAGTGGAGAAAATGAGCTTTCAGAATGCTTGTTGGTCGTCACCTGAATAATATCGCTAAATTTAGTACCCAATCTCCTAATGCTATGAAAGAAGCAGACAAGCTAGTTTCTACGATCTCTGTGGTCCTTATTACTCTAATTATCCTTTGGGCATTCTCAGATCAGAAGCCCCCATCGAATCTTCCAGAGGCCGAAACTGCTGCTGACTTCTCAATGAACAATGTCAGAGCACATCTGGAGGTAATTTCAGCGGAGGTGCACCACGTAGGTACTAAAGCCCACAAGGAAGTGCAGAACTATCTAGTGGATGAACTGGCTAAACTAGGGTTGAAAGCTGAGATACAGGTACAAACAGTCTTCACACCTGGAGGATCGGGTACCACGATTGAAAATGTTATCACTCGGATTGATGGGACAGAGAATGGCGATGCATTAATGCTTCTTTCTCACTATGATTCGGCAGTACCATTTTCACGAGGTGCTGGAGATGACGGATCAGGTATCGCTACTATTCTTGAGGGGTTAAGGGTTTTTCTTGAAAAGGGTATCTCGCCAAAAAATGACATTGTTATTCTCTTTTCAGATGCAGAGGAACTTGGCTTGCTAGGTGCGCGCGCTTTTATTGAGAATCATGCATGGGCTGACGAAATTAGTTTGATAATAAACTTTGAGGCAAGAGGTAGCGGTGGTCCAAGCTTCATGCTGATGGAAACCAATGGGAAGAATAGTCGGATGTTGCAAGAGTTTCTAAAGGCAAATCCAACTTATCCTTCCACGAGTTCTTTGTCATACAGTGTGTACAAGATGCTTCCAAATGATACTGATCTAACGCCTTTCAGAGAGAATGCCAATATCAATGGATACAACTTTGCTTACATCGACGATCATTTCGATTACCATACAGCGCAAGACATAAACGAACGGCTAGATGTCTCAACGCTGGCTCATCAGGCTGACTACCTGATGTCCACACTAAATTATTTTGCATTCAATGATATTTCCGATTTAAATAGTGACAGAGACAGAATTTTTGTCAATTTTCCTTTGATCAAAATGTTGCACTATCCATTTGCCTGGAATACCACACTTTTCATTGTTGCACTCATGTTTTTTAATATTCTGCTTACTCTCGGGTTCAAGCAAGGAAAGTTCACGAAAAAGGGAACAATAATGGGGTTTGTACCCTTTTTGATTTCGCTGTTGGGCTGCACGCTAGTCACCTATGGACTTTGGAAGCTTGCGCTAATAATACACCCACACTACAAGGACATTTTGCAAGGCTTTACCTACAACGGATATCAATACATTGCGGCATTCTGTGCACTAAATATTTGGCTTTCCTTGGCAGTATATAACCGCTACATAACAAAGTATACTCCTCAGGATTTACTACTTGCTCCTCTCACTTTTTGGTTTATTGTAAACGGATTGGTATTGTTTTATCTACCTGGAGCGGCATTTTTTATTATTCCTGTTTTCATGGCTATTGCTACGTTGGCATTTCTAACGCAGAAGGAACTGCCAAGTCACATAAAGATCGGTCTGTTTGTTTTCCTTTCAATACCGATGCTTTACATGCTTTCTCCTATGATAAAACTCTTTCCCGTGGCTCTCGGCTTGGGTGCGTTATTCATTAGCACAATGTTTTTGGTGCTGATGTTGGGACTCATACTTCCAATAGTGTCTTTGCTGAGTATTCGAAAACCTTTGAAGATTGGAATTGGAGTGATTGCAGCATTGTTTTTTGCGATCGCGACCATCAATAGCGGTTCAAGCGTGGAAAGAAAGAAGCCAACCAACATCACATTCTATCATAATGCTGATTTGAATGTTTCGTACTGGGCGAGCCTAAACCAGAGACAAGATGAATACACTCGGCAATTTTTAGGAGAGGATCCAACAATTGGACCAATGCCCGAAGAATCTGGAGTAAGGAGTACAAGGATTCGGTACCACAAAAAAACTGAAAATAGAAACTTTGAAGTTTCTGAAGTGACCGTCAATTTAGATTCTATAGTTGGAGACGAGCGTCGACTGGAGTTTACAGTAAATCCCAAAAGGAACGTTCACAGGTATGAGCTCATCTCGAACGATGACCAGGAGTTTAGCAATTTTTCCATTAATGGAGCTCTGGTCGGGA
The DNA here is from genome assembly GCA_039961455.1 of Cyclobacteriaceae bacterium. GTDB lineage: Bacteria > Bacteroidota > Bacteroidia > Cytophagales > Cyclobacteriaceae > Ekhidna. Next base: position 8,163 of record JBDVJN010000075.1, read on the forward strand.
GCGGGAATCTTTCCAGGACAGCCTATCGGTTGATGGTAAGATACACCATGGCGAATTCCGACAGCATTTTGCAGGTATCATGCACCATGAATAAAGAAATGGTCCCTGATTTCAGAATCGTTGAAACCTCTTACGATCTCGAAACGAACCCAGTGTTTCAAATTGATCCAAAACCGGAATACATGATGCCTTTTGCCTTTGTAACTGGAGACGCCGTTGTAGCAATTCAGACTCCTGTCTTTGATTCAATGGATTGATAGCGCAATTGCTCGCCAGTCATCTGCGGTGGAGTATTACAAAAAAAATAAACAATCGAACCTCAGTGAATGTCTTGACAAAAATCATTTTTTCGCCCTGCATGGCAGGTTTACTTAGCTAAATGAAAAATGCTACAATAAGCGAAATAATGTCGCGTCAGGTGCAAAAACTGACAACAAACGATGATGTGATCGATGCAAAAAGAATAATGGATGATCACAACATCAGTCACGTTCCGATTATGCGTGACGGTCAGCTTGCAGGTATTGTTAGCAACAATGACATTGCTCAAATTGAGTACCTCTGTGATTTTATCGGTGAAAAACTGGAGAGGAGTACAATCTTCAAGTCCCTGTCAATACATGAAATAATGACCAAAGATGTAGTTTCCCTGAGTTCAACTGCTAAGATATCTGAAGCAGTCCTGGTATTCAGCAACGTATCATTTCATAGTCTTCCAGTAGTAGATAATGGCGAATTGGTTGGTATTGTCACAGCAAAAGATGTTTTTCGATTTTTAAGTCTGGTTTGATACTTGCCAGTCAAGGTTGTTATAAACTTCCCTTTTCAATTCATAAACGAAGCATCGATCGGCATCAAAAAAGCGTTCCTCCAGAAATTGGAAACCGAGCCTTTCGTAAAATCGATGAGCGTTTACGTTGCTGGCAAGTGGATCAATGAGGATGCCACGCACGTCAGAATTACTGAAAATTCGCTTAAAAGCCATTTTCATCATAGTAGTGCCATATCCCCTGTTGAGATTTTTTGCTTCTCCGATCCAAATGTCTATGGCCCGAAGGTTAGGAGGGACGTCCCCCCAATAATGTGAGTCTTCCAGTTTTGGGTCAATGATCTGCAGAAATCCTATTGGTTCATCATCCCTTTCCGCAATGAGAAGCTCCCGCCAGTCTTCCTTTTTAGAAAGTTCTGGAACCCAATCTCCTCCGCCGCTGGGATCGCATGCAATGACGTGTGGTTGCTCATCCCAATGCAAAAGAAGCTCAAGATCATCAATGGTAGCAGCACGAAAATTCATACACGAAATTTTAATATTCCATCTTTCAGAAGATAATTCCATCGACTTGTTTGCCCATATCTACGGACGTCACTTTCGTAACTCTTGAGATGTCTATCACATCTCAACTTCAATTTAGTGAATAGTTAAGATATGCTTGATATGTATTGGCTATGTAGAATAAGAGCTCAGATTACTGATGCTGCGGCTTTGAAATAGTCTGGGCACCCGGGCGGGCTTTCGGCTATACTCCGGCTGACGCTCAAGCTCCGCACGCGGGGTACCGCCTCTATCCCTGGTGCGGGTTCAGTGCAAGATTTAACATTTTGGGGACTATTGTTTGATTATTCTCAAAACGGGCTCAGCACCGCATCCTTCAAAACCAGCCCATTGCTCTTTATCTCAAACTCCCTCACTTCGGCGTAACCAGAAAAAATGAATTTGATGACTTTTAACTCACCGATGGATTTCGAATAAGCAGTTTTGAAAGGTTCATTTTCACCAACTTGAACCAACAATGCATTTTTCCCCACCAGCAGAGAGACGGAAAGAGGTTGTAGCAGGTCAGCTGAGAGATTCGACAGATCATTTGTTTTACCAGAAACTGTGACATCGCTACATTTTAAGGCTGTGATGCCGTAGCAGCCGTTGCTACTAATTGGAATACGCATCGACTCGTTTTCTCCCTTTATCACAATATCCGTTTGACTGCAGATCGGGTTCGACACATAGCCGAGACCCTTGAAGACAGTTCTCAGTTCAAATGAATCACCATCTATTTGGCTTAAGATAGAATTTGATAATGTGAATGTAGTGAACAGCTCCTTCAAATCAGAAAGAGCATACGATTCTGAGAGAGCCTGAGTAATTGCTAATCGATCCTTTTTAAGGAAGTCAGCTGAATCAATGTAGATTGGATTTGAATCTAACCCAGCCTTCATTACAAGTCCATGCCAGCCCGGAGTGGTAATGTGAATGTTACTGCTAGCAAGAATGCTATTGTCTGCCAACAATTTTGCTTGATGGTAGTCCGGATAGAAGTAGGTGCCCGTGTAAAAGTGTTTTTCAGGATCAAGAACAGTTTGTTCAAATGGATTCCAGGAGAGCTGAATTTTTACTTCTAAATCCTCCATTTGTTCGATGTCATAGTTGAATCCGATTGTTGCTGGAACGCCTTCCTGACTCATCTTGTGCGGCCATAGAGACACCTGTACTTCTACAGACCTTCTATCGCTCAACCAAATCCAGACTATAGCAGCAATTCCAACAAGTACAAGTTGCAGAATAGTAATTCTATTAAAAGATGTTAGTTTCTTAGTTGCAGATGTGCCACCTCGATTTGCTTTCTTGAATTCGTGCCAGCCTTCGAAATCTAAAACCTGCGCCATCGCATCCAGTGTCTTTGCCTGTGGTACTCCGTCTCGTTCGGTTGACCAGATTCTTCGAAGAGTTGCAGTACTGAGATCGATTCCTGACTTCTCGAAAATAACCTTACTCAAATATTCAAAGTCACGTTGGACTAGCGAATCGTTTTCAAGATTCAGCTCCTTCGTAATCTGTTTTTTACAAAGCAATATGTAGAAATTATCGGTGCTCATTCTTCATGCAAAAGAGATGAAAAGGTTTTGAAAAGGATTTGAAATCAGTATTTCCTTTCCTTCTTTTCACTATCTCGTTAGGCTTGCTAAAACTATCATTTTTATGGAAAAGAATACACTTCGTCTGATTTTTGGATGTTTGATTTTATCACTTAATTTCGGCACGTTTGCTCAAACGCTGGAAACCTCCTGGAAGTTTGAAACAAGTGCCAGAGTTTTGGCCTCACCAATTGAGAAGGATGGAATGGTGTATGTCGGTGATGCTGCTGGAGTGTTTTATGCAATCGAAGTATCTACCGGGAAGGCAATGTGGAAGATAGAAACGAACGGGAATATTCAGGCTAAGGCTTTAATTGTGAATGACAATGTGTTTTTCGAATCGGCCAATATCTTTTATCTGGTAAAAGGCAGCAATGGAAAAGAGGTTTGGAAATTTGATACCGGGATGGAGCCACTTTCATTTACCTACAAGGAGAAAACTTACGATTACAAAATAGATCCGTTTGACGATAAACGATCGGCGGCTACACTGTCCGAAGGAATTATATACATTGGCTCGGGAAACGGAACGCTCTATGGGCTTGACGCAAAAACGGGTAAAGTATCGCTCTCGTTAAAATCTGATGATGATTCGCCCATACGATCTTCACCTTTAGTAAGCAGAGGCAAACTCTATTTTGGAGATTGGAATGGTGTAGTTTACTGCTATGAATTGAAAACGGAGAAGTTACTCTGGAAGAAGAAAACGTATCGAGGAGAGAAACCCTACGGAACGTTCGGCGGTGTTGTTTCCGAATTCGTGGCGCATCAAGACCTTTTATATTTTGGAGCAAGAAATTACATGTTAAATGTGTTGCTAGCTGAGACAGGAGAGAAAGAGTGGACCTTCACTGATCCAGGTCGTGGGTGGATGATTGGTGACCCTGTTATTTACAAGGACACCTTGTATGTAGGCGGCTCGGACAATTTCTCTATGTATGCTTTTCACCCTGCCATTGGTCAACCTTTTTGGTCACAAAATGGAGAAAAAAACATTTACACTAAACCAATTCTGACCGAAAAATGGCTGTTATATACTGGGGGGAATGGATACAACTGGCGAGATGCAGGCAGGTTATTCATGCTGAACAGAAAGACTGGCAAGGAAATTGACTTTTTCGAGACGCCCAACGGAATATTCTCATCTCCCCTTTTAGTTGAAAAGAAAGTCATCTTTGGGTGCTATGATGGAAACGTGTATTGTGTGGATATTAAACCATAGCCCTAAAGCCAACGCTGAAACCACGCTGTAACCTTGTTTTCTAAATCTGGATCGATGTCGAACATGAATGTACCGTGCCGATCACCTTTTAGTTGTATGAAGATACTATTTGGGTTATTTGTGGCTGAAAATAGACGTTTCATAGCTTCAAAAGCGCGGGTATCCTTCACAGACGCAGAAGTTAAAACCGGGACACTGTCCATCTGATTTAGTTTTTCCCTGGCTATTATATCAAATGGCCCCGAAAACAGGACCATGGTTTTAATTTCAGGGTTCGAAGCTGCTAAGTCGATTCCCATAAATACACCGCAACTTGCTCCACCAACCCCAATTTGATCGGAGTTAACATTTGGTTGACTCTTTAAAAATTCAAAAGCTGCATTGACATCTCTACTTATCGTTGATCGACAAACAGAGATGAACTCTGACATCTTTTCAAAATCAGGCCATTGTCCGTCGCTATCGCCGTATCCTCTAAAGTCGAAGGCTAGCACATGATATCCTTCTTCGGCTAATTTGTTCGCAACGCTAGCCCAGCTATTTCTGTCAGACCCCTCCATACACTGGTGCATTAGTAATATTCCGGGACCACTCTGATCATGTGTGTAGTAGCTACCTCTTATTTCAACGTTGTCATCAGTCCGGAAACGGACTTCCTTCACCACTGATTTTGCGTCCCGGGCTGTACTAACCGTTGACAACCAGAAAAATAACAGAATTGAGACCGGATACCTGACAACTCTAAGATGCTTTTTCATGAGGTTTATGATTTTTATTTCTTTAGGAATTTTTCCAGGAAGTCGCTCAATTTTATGTTTAGCTCTACAGGGTTTTCCATGTTCACAATATGGCCGGCATTTTGAATGATTACTTTTTCGGACTGATCAATTTGCTCATCCAGAAAATCGATTCTTGCGTGAATGTCAGGGTGATCAAGTTGACCGCCGATTAGCAGAGAAGGAATTTTTATTTCTCCTACTTGTTGAATGGTCGGTGGTTCCAGCGGGGCTATCAGAGACTGATCAAATCCTTCGACTTCGAAGGTTTCCTTGATGAGTGATCTTGCGAACGATCGTGCTTTTGGATTTTTAGGTGAAGGGATGAAGTATGGATCTTGATCAAATGCAACTTTGATAAATTCTTCTACCCCTTTCGTGGAGGCCTCAAAAAAAATTCGTTGTTTCTCTACCATGCTTTCAGAAAATTCCCATCCGGATATTAGTGGCCCGGAGCAGATCAGGAGTGAAATTCTATCAGGGTTGGAGACAGCAAAGTCCAGGGCTATGCCACCTGCATAGGAAAGACCTACGATTACGGCCTTATCGATTTTGAGTATGTCCAATGCCATTTTTAAATCATCTGAATTGGAAAAGGAAGTGAATGGAACTTCGGAATTACCAATGCCTCTTGGATCAATGGAAATGGTCCTGTACTTGTTTCTGAAGAAATTAATCTGGTCTTGCCATTGCCTTGAATCCATGAGGCCACCACCTCCGATAAACACTAGTGCTTCACCGATTCCCGATTCTTCATAATAGAGTTTTCCGTCTTTGATGTCAATGTACCCTGTGATATGGTCATCAGTTGTCCTGCTCTGATTACAGGAGAATAGGAGAACTGCTAATAGTGCGTAAGAAACTAATTTCATAATTTTTAGTAAGGAGGACGATTTACTTAATTGATACATGAAATAAGAGAGTGAACTTACTGCGCAAGAGAGAAAGAGATGATTGAAGGAACTATCAGGATTATAATATTTTAACTTTTTCAGAGCCTTCTTACTAACTCTTAAAGTGGTGAGCTATGAGGTTCGATACTGGGAAGGTGTAATCCTATTCACTTTCTTGAATAGCGTGTTGAATGTAGGTAAGGAGTTAAAACCACTATCGTAGGCAATCGAGGCAATTTTCAGATGACTATAATTCGGATTCTGAAGCTTTTCCCTGGCTTCTTTTAATCGATATGAATTGATATACTCTGAGAAACTCATTTGAAATTCCTGATTTATAACCTGAGATAGATGGTGGTGCTTTACTGATAGTAAATCAGACAAACTAACCAATGTTAGTGCCGGGTCGAGATAAGCCTTTTCCTTTCTAATCATCTGCTCCAACTGCTCTTTTATGCACTGTGTTTCCAGCCTTCCCAAAGATGATGTTTCATATTTATTCACCAAAAAGGGAAGTTTCTCGTTGCCTTGAGCAAGAAGATATCCAATAACTATCAGGACAATGAGGTAGAGAATGCCACCGCTCGTATATCCGAACGTGTTGAAAAGAACTGGTGAATGGATTAATAGGAGGAGGCTGGTCACGAGCAAGACACCTGTCAGCCAATTTCTTGTTACGGCGTTGACTGCGCGAGAATTTTTAATATGAACCCATACCGAAAAAGTAAGATATCCAAGTATTGAAAGGTAGGATAGATAAAAGATAACATACATCAGGAAACCTCCTTCAACTATGGGGCTTAAAATGACAAAAAGGAAATACGGAGTAAAATGAAGTATAAGATTGCGATTCCATCGAAAATTGGATTGCTTAGACAGGACATAAATATAAAGTAGAGGCCCAATAGCAAATTGATGAGAAGCGCCTACTCTAAGCAATTGATACAAAGAAAAAAATTCCGGATTTAGATATTCCAGATGAGCAAATACATTCTTTGAAAAACGGACGCTGACTACCAGCAGAAGTATCGCAAAAATTCTATTCGAAATTCCTTTGTTTCTGATCCAGAAAATGAGCGAAAACACCAGACCCAAAAGTGTCCCGAAGGAAGCAAGTAATGTCAAAAGATCAATCTGAAACATAAACTATGAAGCAATACGATGTGTCAGATCATTTGTTTAATTATTGCAGGTAAAAAGTTGTACAGCGTGACCGGGAATACCAACGCCATTCATCATATATTTTATTTGTCTTACTCCAAATCTCAGACCACGGTCGGAAATTGGTAGTCCAACATAGCCATATCCACATGAAATCGTCATTCCTTGTATCTCTTCTTTTGTGCGTTACCGTTAGTGCCGGCGCACAACGAAGAAAGAGCACTCCGGCAAATCCACCGAAAAGTGCCTTTGAAGAAGCTTCATGGAGATCACCTTGAACTTCCTCCAAGCTGGATTCAGGGTAGAGATTTTGTAGGAGCCAGTTGGCCCATTTGGGTGGGTCAGACTTGCTCATACTGAAGTGAAGGTTTAGTGATCCCGCTCCAAAGCTTCAGTTTTGCCTCCGTCAACTCATGTAGCACCTCATACGCTTTTGGGGTAGCCCAATAGTTTCGTTTTCTCCTCCCACCTCTTTCAGCAGTAGGATTCCCAAACTCAGACTTGACCCAGCCTTTTTTTTGCATACGTTTTAGTGTCACATGAATACTGGGAATAGATAAATTTTTGCCGATCGCATGATAGTATTCTTTCGCAATTTCGACGCTATTGATCTTGTCATTCTTAAGTAAGATCATAAGTACAATTTCTTCCAATGAACCAACCAATTCCATTACTTTAATAATTGTTTAAGTTATTAATACGAATATGTTTAATAAATGTTTATAAAATAAAACTACTTGGTAGAAACCGCAGCGCCTTTTTCACTTTCTGATACATAAAGTCATCTTCCTCTTTACCAAGTAAAAGGTTGGTGGCAATCAGCCCGTAAGTCAATGAGCCTTTGGCTCCAACACCAGACATACCTCCCAACATTACTGCGTTGGGATCCAAACCTCCATCCTCTTGTGGTAAATTTGAGACGATCGGAACTTCAGATTTTGTTAAAGAATAAACACACGAGTACCCCTTTTGGAAAGTCAATTCCTCTGCCTGAAGAGGGATATTGAGAAATTTGAAGTAATCAAGTACGCCCTTTTTTCCAAACTCAATCTCTTCTGCAGATACCTCCTTTGTCCACACCTCACCAAGAGATTTGATATCATCGCGCTGGAAATGACCCCCAACTTTGAGGAGCGGATTCCCGTCTTTGTCCTTCTCTTCAATCATTGAAAAAATATGGTCAGGACCTAAATCGATCAAAGGGTAAAAATTGAATATTTTTTGTTTTTGATCTGCTGAGTAGCTCTGAAATCTTTCCTTTCTGATCTTTAGAAAGGCTAGAAATACACGTTTTGGGGTTATAAGTTGAGAGAATTCCGGAGCAACTTTCTTTAGCAAATTTCCCGTGTAGGGACCTGCTGCAGAAACCAGCCTTTTCGCTTCGATCTTTTCTGAACTCCCGCGAGCAGCGTCTAGCACATCTACAGCATAGCAGTCAGGTGTTCGCTGGATCTGTTTGACTTGCTGATTGAATCGTACTTCACCTCCTTTTAAGAGGATTCCTCTATGCAGTTTTTTGATTAAGGCTTTAGGATTAATCGTACCTGTATATTTTCGATATTCCCGAATAACGATTTGATTTTCCGACACTGTTACGTCAAATTTCTCCAAAGCCTCCGCTGGAGTATAGGAGCATTCGTACGTGTCTGGTTGCTGCCTCAACATGCGTGCAACAGCTTCTTGTTTATCGGTATGTAGGATGTAGGTTACGGGTGAATCGGTATAGATATCCTCCATCGCGTGATGCTCCTGATCATTTGCGTTAAGGAATTTTATAAGTGACTTATTTTCCGTGAGGGCCCTGCGGTGCAGGTATGACCAGATGTCATTCTTTGGCCCAAGACTTCTGCAAATCCGGGCTTCACCTAAACTGGAACCAAAGGTATACTCCGAACTTTGCTGTTCCAGAAGCACGACTTTTTCTCCTACACTTGCCAGTTGCCAGGCGGTAGCACTCCCCATTAAACCACCCCCAAGTACTAAGATCATTTTGGTAGCCTGTGAATTTTCAATTATTGATTTAAGTCTTTGAGGAAACCCTAAAAAAACTATCCATCTCCATGATCTTAGGTAAATAGTCATGGAGCAAGTCGACTTTGGCCTTCCCATTGCTCCCACTCACAGTATTCGCCTGATCGATGAGATAATCAGCTACTCGTAAGGTTGTTAACCTATTTCTTGTCTTAACATACTGAGAAACGAACCCTTTAGTCAAATTAAACAAGACATGAATGAAGAAGATAAAAGTGACAAATAGCAGCGTTTTGGTACTCAGAATTGTATAGAAGGTCAGGTTATCGTCTTGAAAAGTGTTTGAAAAAATTGAGTCAACAATTGGCTGTACCAACAATAGCACTAATAATCCCATCATCACCAACCCTCCAATTGCCGTTATGGTTGCAAGTTTGGCATACTTTTTAAGTTGCAGCATAGAGTCTTTGGAAAGCTCCTTCAAGTCTCTTGGAATTAACCCATATTCAGATTTTAAATTTGCAATTTCTAAATCGTAATTTTCCTTCTCTTCCTTAAGCTGAGCGATCGTGGTCTGCGCTTTTTCACTACTCTTCTGGAAGAGCTCAACCTTTCCTTTAAGATCATCTTTCGTAGACTCAAGTTTGCTCAATTCTGCTGCTAAAGTCTCTTTTTTAGGCTTGTTATTTTTTAGGAATGAGCTAATTTTTTTCTTTTCATCGTTGAGATCCTTAACCTCCCTGGAAACGCTCTGTTGTTGTATAGTAAGCTTGCCTAACTCCAATTTTTTTTGAGTGAGCTCGTCGACTTCTTTTTGGAGGACATCTTTTTTGTCAGCCAATTTCTTGAGATCTCCAATTTTTGAATTTAGCATGTCCAATTCTGCTTGCTTGGACTTGATCTCCCGAGCAACTTTATTCTTTTGGTCGGACAGCGTTTTCTTGGCTTTAGGTCTTGCCTTTGTCTTTGCTTCCATAATTGGTTGAGTTAGGGCTAATAAAGTAAGTTATCTTCTTAGGAAAATACAAGAAAGGAGTGATCTATAGCAATGATCAGTTTGTGAATTTGCCTCCGGACTTTGAATATACGCGCAGCAGGTGCTTCCAGTCATTGGCATTTTTAGTACTTGGTTTGAAGCCGTCTTTCAGGTAGATCCGATTGATTGTTGATGAATCATTCACTTTCGCCCACTCCACCAAAGGCTTGATTCTCTGGTGCATACTTTGATTATCAGGATTCCATTCATATAGGGTTTCTTTGACTCGATAATTCTCATCAAACCAGAATGTCACGATGGCGGAAAACCCCGCCGAGAGCCCGATCTCTTTTAAGAAATCTGTTGTCTCATTGAATCTGCCAGTCACCTTCTTTTCCTCAATATTGACGACAATAGAATCGTAGGTATAGTGCCCGTTCCAGGCCTTGTCCCATTGTTTCCATCCAGAGTTAGGGTTGAAAATCGAACGGATACCTGGACCTTCCTTTTCCCCATGCCACGTGTAGCTTGTATCGGTTTTGAATTGAGCAAATGCTGCAGATTCAAACGCTTGATTGTTCCATGCAGAAAAGTAGTCTTCGACTTTTTCCCTGATAATTTGCTCTTTTTTGTCGCTACAGCTAATGCACAATAGGAATAATACTATCAAAATAGTTGTTGATCTCATGGAGATTATTTTCTTGCTAGATAGCTATTGAAATCTCCAATTTGACGTTTTTGTAGATTTTTAGGAAATCATTAACAAAGCAAATCCTTTGTTTGCTAGTGTGGGCTATGCGTCGTAATTGGAGGCGTGAAGATTTTTTTCTCAATTGGGTGTCCTTGCTTCACCAGCCGGGTGACTTTTGTGACGCTTGAAAGGTCCAGCAAGGGGTCGGCTTCCAGTCCAATGAAACTTGCTTCGTAGCCTGTTTTGAATAAGCCTAATTTCCGATTTGGAAAAATGGTTTGTGGAGAGATTTCACACCACATCTTTAGAATTTCTTGATTGCTGAAAATATCTAGTTCTTGAAGGGCGAGCACTTCAGCCCATGGACTAGGAGCATGATCGCCTCCGATTGCAATTTTTACCTTGCTCTTGCTGAGTAAGGAAAGATTGAATGCTTGCATTTCTTTTACCAGTGGCATTAGCTCAGGGTCTTCTGTCAGGTTCCTTGACAGTAAAGCGGTAACAACAAATACACCCTTCCTGGCCGCTAGTTTTGCGTCTTCCTTGGTAAGCCGATAACGTTCCAATTGATTTTTTGAAAAGAGATAGAAACCCGGTGTATGCGTGATTTCGTCCACCCCCGCATTTAGAGCAGTCACAAAGTCCACCCTGGTTTCTACGTGCGCACTGACTCGTAATCCTGCCTGATGTGCCTTTTTGACAATGGGTGGAACGAGTGATGGATGCAATCCTTTACGCAGCGAGTACTTTGTGGCAGGTGGTGTGTTACCAATATCTTCGGAATTTGCTAAATATAATTTGATGAAATCAGGCTTTCCCTCCATTATTAGCGGCCATTGATCATTCAAGTCTCTTTCGGAATCTATATTGAAATAGGATTTGTTTTTGAACCATCCTCTAGGGGCATTGTCAATGTACGGTGCGACTTGTTCACGAATTCGATCTTCGTAGAGGATTTCGGGATGCCCCCCAGTAGAAGTAAGGCCACCGTTGGCAAATGAACCATCTAGTTTTGATGGACCGTTTATTTCAGGTTTAAGGTTTTCGGTCCAGGGCTTGATGTTGTTTGGGTTCTTGACATAGAAGACTCCGTCGTTTAAATATTTTTCTACTTTCTTTTTGTAATGACCGATCCCGTCCAGCGCGTGGGTATGCACCTCACTAAATGGTGGAAGAATGAAATTGTTCTCTAGGTCAAAGATGGAGTCAATGTTCGCTGGTTTTTCAGCTACCCAGACTCCACTGACTGAGTACATGGTTTTCTTCACGAATTTTTTTCCATCAAACCACTGCCCGTTTGAATACTGATAGTTTACAGAATGTTCTTCTAGTTCAGGTGTTTTTTGGACGGTTGCAACTGTTAATAGGATTGCTAGAAGTGCAAATAGTGCTTTCATATTCCTTGGTTTTTGACTGTTTAAAAGTCCAATGCTAGCATTCACCTTCCTATTGAAAAATACTTTGTGATCAATCAATTCACGGATGCACTTAACAGGTTGAAAATGTTATCTAATTCCAGAATCACACAATTTGCTTGTTGACCACCTGATTCACAGTGTTCATCACATCTAGCAAGACGAGTCTTGGTGCTGGTGTAGATTTACAATCGTGTTGCCAGGCATACTTATGAAGCTAATCTTCATTCTCATTTTATGGAAGTGGATCATCCCACTGTTCCAAAAGAGAAGTATGCTTTTTGTTTTCCTCGTGCTAGGTGCCTTGCTGTTGCTCTTCACATACTTGGAAGTACTCCTGTCGTGGCAGTTCGAGAAATCCTCTTTGCAGCACATGGCTCATCATTCATCGTGGTTAATTTGGGTAAATCCTTTGATGTATCTGGTGATTACGTTGATAGCTCTAATCATCCATTTTGTCCGTGAGTCCTTCCGGAATGAACAACAGAAACGTATTCTAATCGAGAGTCAACTGACGACAGAACTAGAGTTTTTACACGCCCAGATAAATCCTCACTTCTTATTTAATACACTCAATAATCTGTTCTCTATTGCACAGCGAGATAAGAATGAGGAGCTAGCTACATCCATTTCGATGCTTTCAGGACTAATGAGGTACATGTTATATGATAGTAAAGTGACCAGAGTCTCTCTGCAAAGTGAAATTGCTCACCTACACGATTTTATAGGACTAGCCCGAATGAGATTTACGACTGATGAACTACAGGTAAATGTTGAGGTAAGTGGAGACCTGGAACGACAAGTGATTGCTCCAATGGTTATACTTCCTTTCGTGGAGAACGCTTTCAAACACGGTATTCGTATCGAAGAAAGATCAGAAATAGATATTGCGATTAAGGCAGGAAGAGGACAAATCGAATTCTGCTGCCGGAACTATAATAATGCTAGCAAAGAACCTTCAGAATCTAGTGGAATAGGATTGGAGAATGTCCAAAGACGGCTTTCATTGCTGCATCCTGACAAGCATATACTTGAAATCAAGGAAGGAGAACTTTTCGAAATCAACTTAACATTGCAATCATGAATTGCATCATTCTCGACGATGAACCTCATGCGATCGATATTCTTAAAAGGTACGTTGAGAAAACTCCGTCATTGGAACTTAAAGGTACTTTTAGGAATCCACTTAAAGCACTAGACTTTCTTCATAAGGAAGCGGTTGATCTCATTTTTCTTGATGTGAACATGCCGAATCTCACTGGCATTCAGTTTCTGAAAGCTCTCAAAACCAAGCCATTAATCATTTTCACTACCGCCTATTCCAGTTATGCGGCGGAAAGTTATGAGTGGGATGCCATCGACTATCTTGTAAAGCCTATCACGTTGGAGAGGTTTCTTAAAGCCGTTGGAAAAGCCAGGGACATAGGTGACAAGGCCAGTGTTGCTAAAGTCAGTCCTAGGACACAGACTGATTCGGAGGAGGTAATTTCATTGAAAAGCGGAAGGCAGACACACAGAGTCAAACTATCGGAAATTCTGTTTGTGTCGAAACAGAGCAACTACCTTGAGATCAATTTTTCAGATCGAAAAATCTTGATCCGTGCCAATATGGGAGACATTTTTTCCTGGTTGCCAGAAGATCGATTTTGCCGTATTCACAAATCGTATGTGGTTAGCCTTGAGAAAGTAAGTGTTATCGAATCAAACCAAGTTAGAGTCAACAAAATCGTTCTTCCGCTTGGCTCGAGCTACCGAAACGATTTCTTGAAAAGAATTGAGAAGTAACCTTTCAAGTGCCAATTAACGGCGAATCTCCTTGCAATCGTCTTGGTAAATTCGTATATTTAATAAGGTTTGACGTTCAGTCAAGTCTTAAAGGAGGTTAGCTTGGATCTATGGAATTCTCTGTAGGCCACACCGACCCAAAGGCGAGTAACCCTCGCCTTTTTTACTGACTATTTTTGGATGGTAGAATGCTGCTTAATGGTCCGGTGAAACTCCTTTGGTGAGCAACCAACCCTTTTCTTAAAAGCTCGATTAAATGTACTCTTACTGTTGAACCCCGATTCATATGCGATGGATTCCAGAGTACGTGTGGAAAGATATCCATCTTGTATTTTTTGCTTTGCAAAATTTATTCGGTGTCCGTTGATAAAATTGAAAAAATTCTGGCCATAGCTCTCATTGAGAAGTTGTGATAGGAGGTATGTTTGAGTTCCGAGTAGCTTGGCCAGCTGGCCAAGATTCAATTCTTGCGTTAGGTATGTTTTCTCTTCTTCAAGCAAGCATTCAAGTTTTTTACATAGGTTAACTGAATCAGCATCGGAGAGAGGTGAGTTTTTATATTTGCCAGTTTCCTCATAAATACCTGAAACAATCTCTGGTTGTTTCCATGACTTATAAATGATACTTAGGATAATAATGGCAAGAAGGGCAAGGAATAGAAGATCTGCATTGTTGTTGATTTGGTAGTAGCCGCCCGAGACGATCATGACGTGCAGAATGAAAATTCCAGCACCAAGAACGGAGGTTATTAGCATCAGATGCTTGATCCATTTTAGGTTAATTCTGGATATTGACGAATAGTAGGTCTCACATTTTTTGGCGTACGAGAAAACAAGTTTTCTGGATAGAATTAGATAACTCACAAGATGGATTACCTGCAGACTTATAAACAAGATTGAAGCTGTCTTTAGAAGTGAAAAATCTTCAATTTTGTCAATTTTTAATCTGAAAAAGAACAGGACAGCCATAAGCAAAACAGCCAGGAGTGCGGGAATAAAATGTGTCCAAACTTGTTTTTTAGAAGTATGCTGACCTGTAATATTTTGGATATGAAAATAGATGGCGGGACCGATAAGATAAATGGATCCATGAGAAATAAAGTACAGAAAGAGATAGAAACTTCCTTCATTGAGATCTGCTATACGTCGCAAGACGAAAACTGCAAGCACTGCAATCAGTAGCGCTAGAAACTTGTTTGCTGATAGATTCCCCCGCTTGTGCGTGATCAGGAAAAATGCCCAAACCAATCCAAGTATTGCGATGAATATGATAGCTGTTTGTAAATCCAGGTTCATTCCAGCTAAAATCGAGATCATTTTGTTTCAGTTTATAAAGTGACTCGTAGGATTTGAAGTGCCCACTTAAATTTCTCAAAACAATTTAAACGACCTGGTGAGGGGATGCTGCTTTGTTGTTGATTTTCCACTTCAGTTAGGCTGCACCCTTCACTTAAGGTTACTCAAAATTTGATCAAAATGAAAAAAGGAAAAGCTAGAAATATTTTTACATGGGTATTGCAGGTCCTATTAGGACTGGAGTTTCTACTGGCAGGTCAGGCGAAATTTACGCAACAAGATGTTTGGGCAAAGAGTTTTGCCAATTGGGGGTTTCTGGATAGTTTTTACCTTGTAATAGGCGGACTTGAGGTCTTGGGTGCTATTTTGGTATTCATCCCAAAGTTCGCCTCCAAGGCAGCTTTTGGGCTGGGCATTATTATGGTCGGAGCTGCAATCACGCATGCTGTCCATGGCGAATGGAGTAGGATAATCGTTACCTTGATAATTGCCGGTCTTTGTGGTGGTGTATTCTACCTGAGGAAAAATGGCTAGACGCCGGCATAGAGACCATAGGTTCATTCCACTGTTTTCGAAGCGACTCACAGATATAGACGTTTCAAAGACATAATTGACCTTAGAAAAAGTATTTGGTTTTTTTAAACAAGAGATATCCTTCCTTTGTTGTAGTAAGCAAATGCTTGCTACTTCGTAAAAGTTAATCTCATCAAATCCATTGATCTTCTATGTTAGCCATTCTGCTTTTCTTCATTGCACACTGGTATCTCTCACTCTTCTTCCAAACGTTCTTCTTGCACAGATATGCGGCACATCAGGTTTTTACAATGAGTAGACGTGCTGAGAAAATCTTCTTTGTTCTAACCTGGGTATTTCAGGGTTCAAACTACCTAAGTGCCTACGGGTATGGAATTATGCATCGAATGCACCATGCTTTTGCAGATACCCCTGAAGATCCGCACTCACCTAAGTACGATGAGAGCTTGTTCAAGATGATGTGGAAAACAAAAACCATCTATTCTCGAATTACAAATAAGACGATAGAGATCGACGAACGATTTACGAAGGGCGCACCAGAATGGCCCGCCTTTGACAAATTTGCAAGATCGTGGGTATCAAGAATCAGTTGGGGTGTTTTGTATACGCTATTCTATTGGAGTTTTGCTACCACTTGGTGGGTGTGGCTCTTACTTCCAATCCAATTCTTGTTGTCACCTATTCATGGTGCCATCATCAATTGGTTTGCGCACAAGTACGGATACGTCAGCTACAAACTCGGAGATACTTCGAAAAACTTCCTGCCTTTCGATTTCCTAATGATGGGTGAAAGCTATCACAACAATCATCATAAATTTAGCAATCGAGCAAATTTTGGCATTAGGTGGCATGAAGTTGATTTTACTTATTTAATCATCAAAGGCTTAAACAAAATGGGGATTATTAAAATCAGCGAACCACAAATTCCTAAAGTTAAGGAGATCCGGAAGGCTGCCTAGGGTTTAATTGAAGACTTATATCCTTACGAAAATCTCGTAATCTTAGAGAGTTATAACAAATTCGATTGCTTTGGACGCGAAGTGTTCCCATTTGTCGCAGTGCTTATGAGGAATATTGACCCAACCCTTCATAGGTCTGTCCTTCGCGTACAGATGCGTACCGACCTTAGCTCCGCTAAGTTTCAATGCTTCTTTTTGACCCTCATCATCAAGTTTGAAAATCATTTCCTCATTCCAGAAAATGGCAGCTGTTTTTCCATTGGAGGCTCTAACAGATTTGGCACCAAACATTTTTCCCTGAGTTGCTTCTGGTAAATCATGAATGATAGCCTGGAATACTTTTTCTACGTCGGTCATTAACTACTACCTCCACGTAGGCATAGCATCAAAGGTTGAATTTTTGTTAGTTGAATTTCTTCTATCTATCAAACTTAAATCACATCCATTTTCTTCATCAAGAAGGTGGCGCTTTTGTTCTTACAAATCCCGTCTCTCAACTTGTAGTCAAATACTAGCTCGTCATTCACTATTTCCACTTCGAAATTCTTATTCGCTAGCTTATCCGGATACTCATTTGATGTGTTACAGACCTCGAGGTCGTGGGTAGCAATAGCTCCAATGGCATTTTTCTTCACCATTTTTTTGATTACCTCAATAGTGCCAGATCGTTTATCATCTGAGTTTGTACCGCGAAGTATTTCATCGAGTAGAACAAAGCTTAAAGCGCTGTCCAGGCCATCCATTATTTCCTTTAGTCTCTTCACTTCCGCAAAAAAGTAGGACTCACTGTCATTCAAAGAATCTGAAAGTCGCATCGAAACGAGAACTGGTAGAGGATGGACGTTGGCCTCTCTGGCGCAGATTGGTGCTCCGATGCTGGTTAACACCATGTTGATTCCAAGGGTCCGCAAAAAGGTACTTTTACCAGACATGTTTGATCCGGTCAGGATGAAAAAATTCTGAGGATTGAATGAGACATCGTTGTTGATACGTATTTGGGAATCTATCAAGGGATGACCAAGATCTTTGAATGTTATTTGTTGATCGTCATTCAGTGCAGGATAAGTGTACTCAGGGTTATTGTGTGAGAAATTTGCAAGACTGTTTAGAGCTTCAATTTCCCCAATGACTTCAAGCCAGTCCGATATATGATCAGACCATTCTGATCGCCAATTGTCCAATGCTTTGAGGGTGTGAATGTGGAAGAGAAAGAGACCGTTTAAGAGGGGACTTGCAAAGGCATTTTGAACATGATCCATTTTACCAAACAAGCTTGAAAGTTCTGCGATCCTTGAACTAGCAGTGGTTTCTTTTATTAAAAGCTGGCGCTGCAATTGCTGCAGTTTTAGGGATTCGAAGTTCTCCGTTTCAATTTTTTCTAGAATGTGGCTGTATTGCCTGAGAATCTTATCCGTTTCTGTTGAACCCGCAATCTCATCAGAGATTCGATTTTTATGCAGCCCCAACACGAATAAGTTAATCACAAATAGCAATAAAGAGATGTTCCCAAAAACTGCCATTGGTGTTGCAAAGTAAAGCACTATGGAGGGAATGAGTAGAGCAGGAAGTAAGTAGGAAACAAAAATAGCAAGCGGTGAGAGCTTTTTGTTTTCCCGTTTTGCCCACTGCATCAAATCTGCGTAACTCTCACTACTATCACTGTTGATAGTGGCCAATGCGAGCACCTCTTGTCTCCATTCTACATTGGGATCCAGTTCCTTAATTGCTTGTTGAGTAACAGCAATTTCTTGGTTGCTGAGGAACGAAAGAAGGCGTGTAGCCAAACTTCCACTTCCCATTTTGGTAGCTGCTCTATTCAGGTTGTGGTAAAAGGAATGTTCACCGAAGAAATCCAGATCGTACGAATATGAATGCGTGGTATCAATAAATTCTATACCGTTTTCAAATGGAATCTCTTTTCCTCCCAGAAACGCAACCTCATCGCTATTGATTTTCACTAGGGCATTCTTCAACAACTTTTTCCAAGAAATTCGCTGATGAACCCTAACAGCTAGCAGGAATGCTACTCCTATAACGATTAATGGTATGATGAGAAATGCGTTATTCGGTTGACTGTAGTAGTACAAGTTGAATGCAAACGCAATTGCAAATAGCAATCGAACCGCACTAATGAGATTGTACTTTTTACTTAGGTGCCTTAGGTCGAACGCATGTTGATTTTCAAGCGCTTTGTATTCTTTCATAGTGATTGTTTGGGGAGCACCGTAGTGTTAGAAACCTTCCAAATGCAAGAATATTACTTTTTGTAAAGATTCGGACAAGAAGTGTCCATCTTTCCTAAATCACCTGCTTTTTGATTGCTTAATGAGCTCATAAATTTTTTCCATTGCAGCATCTGTTTCGGTCAAAATGTCCTCGACTGTTGATTGAGCTGCAATATCAGGGATCACGCCGCGCCCGTACACCTCATTTTCGACAGCAGTACGTAAGTGCCACAACCGGTAACCAATTTCCAGACCACTGTTGGGCAGTTTGAAAATAACACCAGGATACCCGTCTGTATCATGATAGTTTCCGCCTGTTTCCTCGCCAATGATTGTACCTACATCGTGATAATCTGCAAGCGAGACAAAAATGTTGCATGCAGAAAAACAGTTGCCATCAGTGATGATGTACACGTCACCATCAAAATGATTTTTCTTTATTGGTTCTACTTTGGCTAATACATGATGTCTGCGATCAACCGTCACATACCCTGAATCGACGGCTTGAAATCTTTTCGAATCAAAAGTGTGATGGAAAATTTTTAATGAGTCTAGTACCTCGAAATCAAGCTCTCGGGTAAAAATGTAATTCTGTATCGTAAACGGTTCGTCCAGAAAATATGAAAGCAGGTGAGCTCCGAGGCGTTCCTGACCACCCCTGTTTCCTCTAACATCTATTGCGAGGTTCGTAATTTCCGATAGAGCAATCTGCCTAAAACACTCTTCATAAAATTTGAGATATTCCTTTTGCTTGTAGCCAATGATGAAATGGGCAAAGGTCTTAATTCTCAGAATTGCAAGGTCTCGTTCTTTGTCTATTTTAAATGAAAATGGAGGTTTTCTCTCGGTTGGAGTGAGTATCGTTGAGATTTCGAAATCAGCAGGTATCCCGTTTACAACCGTAGCCTTCTCAACTGAATTCGTCTCTTCCTTGTATTCCACAAGGTATGATTGACTTTGATCTGCATATAGATAATAGCTGAGGGCAAAATTCCGATCATAAGAGAGTTTCCGATAGACCCGCGATTGATTGACACCGGATCCTATAGTGGAAACGCTATCTATTAGCTTGATAATTTGGTCAATACTCTTCCCATTAATTTTCGTGATTTCATAGCCGTTAAGCTTGTCTTTTTCACTTGACAGATCTTCGAGGACAAATGCTCTTTTATTGTAAAAATGAATATTGAGTGGAAGTAATCTCCCAGCACCTTCGATCTGTATTTTGATTTCCTCGGAGATATCTACACTTGAATGAGCTTCTCCAATATTCGACATGGCCGAAGAGACAATCTGAAAAAATTGAAGGGAAGTAAGTGAATCCGAAAGGAGGGATTCATACTCATTTAGTTTGTCTTCAAATGAATATGTATCATAAACTCGATTTAATCTTGGGTGTGTTTCAAGCAGAGCAGTTTTAAAAAGTTGGAAATCTTGCTGAAGTTGATTTGGTGGAATAATTGACACCTGACCTAAGCATATGCTGGAAAAAAGGAAGAAAATTAAGTAGAGGTTAGTTTTCATCAGGGTCTGAAACCTATGCTCCAAAGGTGATTATTGAATAAACCCATCTTCCTTGCTCTTTTTGATTTTGATTTGAATCAGTTCGCCCATGAGTTTTGCTCTTTTAACAGCTTCATTTGCTTTTTCCCCACTAAAATTTGTACGCACAGCTGTTTCCCAAAGTTGGATCCATCGCTCGAAATGTATTGGCTGCAGTGACTCTTTTTGGGATAACGCAATATGAACGGGAATAGGACTGCCTTTGTATCGGATTTGTCCAAGCAAGACAGTTTCCCAAAAGTCATGCATGATCGGAATATGCTTTTCCCAGTCAAGCTGAACTACGTCATTGAATATGTAGCCGATGATCTTGTCTTCAACCACCTCTTTGTAAAAAGTGTTGACCAGATGCTCAATGTCTTCCCTGTGCTGGATGTCGTTCATAACTTCTGCTAAAGGTAGGTAGGGACAAAGAGATTGGAAAGAAGAGATTAATGGAAATAAGCGAACAATCATAGGTGCCTGAAAAATTATTCCCGCTATCAGCTGTATCTTCTACCATGACTAAACCCATCGCTCACGAAGGATGCCGCCTCTATCGGGGCTAGATAGAGAGATTAGTTATACTAAGTGAGAGAGCGAACATAAGATGGTGGAGTAAAATCAGTACCCTGTACCAACATGTCATACCGTGCTTGACACGGTATCTTCCATTCTTAGTAAGATGCCTGATCAAGTCAGGCATGACAATAATAGTGTTGAAGACCATGGACAAGTTCAGAGTGACCTTGTGTATTGCTGGCGTTCCAGCTTCTTGTAGTCATGCTGAATTTGTTTCAGCATCTTTCTTTAATCTCGATCAAATGCAGAAACTCTCTTAACCTAGCCCCGATAGAGGCGGCATCCTTTTCTTTGTTGAAGCGAGCTTGTCAGTCTGAGGTTCTCGAAGACTGCAATTCTACTGCGTACATTTGAATCTACTGCGTACATTTGAAAAAGATACAGCCGATAGCGGGAAGGATCTTTCGTGAAGGC
This sequence comes from Cyclobacteriaceae bacterium, assembly GCA_039961455.1. GTDB lineage: Bacteria > Bacteroidota > Bacteroidia > Cytophagales > Cyclobacteriaceae > Ekhidna. Next base: position 29,514 of record JBDVJN010000075.1, read on the forward strand.
AGGCTCGTTCGCTTCTCATTTCGGGAAAAGTTAAGAACCCCACTTGAGACCACGGCCACTTTTCAACCACCTGGCTTTCTTCCCCTGGGTCTTTTTTTCTGCATTTCAGTAAATCTACTTTTTTGATCATCATCCAGAATGGCTCTAAGCTCTGCATCAAGTTTATCAAAAACCTTCTTGCCTTGCTCTCGGCTTTCGCGAGCAGTTTGTAGATCCTTTTCATATTTCTTGTGAATGGCGATCCATTGATCTGCTTGCTCATTTGAAAGGCTTAATTCCTTTTTAGCTCTCTCTGTTCTTTCTTCGATGCTTGGCTTTTGTTGTCCACCCCGTTTCCCTTGACCGTGCATGGCTAAACCAATGCAGCATAGTGCCGTTATCATCATGAATCTTTTCATTTTTGCTTTGTTTTAATGTAACATGGTTATTAGACGATGAAGCTTCCGGGATACCTGCGCGGACTTATGTTAAATGATGTTAACTAGAAATATCAGAAAGTTTTGTAATAATTCTGTAACCGGGAGTACTAACTGAAGTAATTAAGAGGACAATGCAACTTTTTTAGTTTTTATACATCTATTATATGAACCTGAAAACAAAAGGACATGAACGCTAACAAATCCATATCAACTGCAAGCCGGATCATAATGATCTTAATGCTTGGCGCATTTTCCCTGAGAGCGGCGATGGCTCAAACGACAGTGAGTGCCTCGAAAATAATGGATGAAATAAAGGACGGAAGAGATATATCTTACGAAAATGTAACGATCACGGGCGACCTTGATTTCACGTACATGGATTGGAAAATTGACGATCTTCCGAGGCGATCAAAGTGGTGGAATAGCTCATCCAATGAAATTGATGAATCCATTGAGGTTAGCGTGTCTTTTGTTAATTGCACGTTCGAGGATGATGTTTTAGCATATATCCACGATGATCCAACCGGCTACACATTTACTGCCGACTTTGAGAGAGATGTCACATTTAAGAATTGCGAATTTTCAAGAAAGGCGATGTTTAAGTATTCCGATTTTGATGATGACGTGACGTTTGAGGACTCGAGATTCAGGAGAGAGTCAACATTTAAATATGCCGAGTTTGATGACTTCGCAAGCTTTGCAGGAACAACATTTAACGACGACGCAATCTTTAAATATTCCGATTTTGATCGTGGCGTTTCATTTGAAAATGCGGTATTTGAAGAATCTCTTAATATTAAGTACCTGGATGTGCGTGGCGATTTCAATATTCGTGATATTAAGGTGGACGATGAAATTGATTCAAAGTACACCACTATCAATGGACGAAGTTTTACTTCATACCTTCTGAAAAACAGAAACTAAATTCTCTTCATATATATCAATTCGCGACAAACCTCTGCTATTAAGTTGGCAGGGGTTTTTGCTTTTTTTAGGGCTACTCTTTTGGCTGATAGGTCGAAGGAATTTCGAAGATTGCAGCATCTATTGTTGGTTGAAGGTTGATCTCCGTCGCTGTGGTTGTGATGTTGTTTTCGCCGAGTTTACTGATCCTTTTCAGCACCAATCCATTCCAAACCCACATTTGCTTCAATGCCTTATTTTCAAATGTCCATACCTGGCAGGTTTGTCCTAGTAAAACCGAATCAGAATTGTATGTACCGCCTAGACCAAATAAAATTGCTTCTGATGCCTGTTTTGGTGAGACCTGTGATGCCTGTGTGGTCCATCGAAAGTCAATCCTCTTACTATAGGTGGAATCCGAATGATCGATTCGGTAAATAGATCCACCATCAGAGGTTTCATGCAATACCTGGGATCTTTGCGCCCCGTACAGCTCGAACTGCATACTTATCTTTTTCAAACTTCTCCAACCGTATCGATCAAAAGTAAATACCTCATTACCGCTAGCATCTCCTGATATGGTATAGTTGATAGATCCTTTCTCCAAAGTATATTTCTTCCATCCTTTTTCCATTAGTTGATTAGACGTTTGGGTTTGACAAAAGGCCAGAGAAGGAAGAAGCGACAGGAGCAAAAGAAGAGCTTTCATATGTTTGAATTTGCAGTAAAAATAAAAAAACCCTGGCGGTGGGCCAGGGTTGTCAACCAGCTATAGTCGCCCCGACTTAACGAGGTATCTTCGATTTTTTTCCACACTTGTTCAGCTCATTTACAATTTTGGCTAAAACATTGAGTGATTCATTGTTAAATCTTTCCAGAACAAGGATATTTTCTGGATTACTACTCGAGGCTTTTGAGTGAGAATAGTCTACCCAGCTTCCAGATTCGTAGTAGTTTATTTCGTAGTTGTACCAAATAACTTTCATGGCAGGTAATCAATTGGTGTTTTGACACTACTAAGATTGAAAGGTTTAATCTTAAAATCCTGCCAACTCTCTTCATGATCCTGCCAATCTCAGGATTCTATCTTCTCTTTTACCGAATGCCCAAATCTCTTTTGGTATTGACCGGAAAAGGAGCTTACATTATTCATTCCTATCAATTGCGCAGCCTCAGTGGCAGTGCGAACATTGTTGTTCTTTAAATAATTATCCAAATACTGCCACCTGATCTCTTTGATCAATTCGTAAGGGGTCAGACCCGATATTTTTTTGATCATTCGATATACTTTTCGCTCACTTGCAGCCATTTCGTCGGCTAGATCCAAGACAGAGAGATGGGGGTCATCGATGCGCTTAATAATCAAACGTTCAAGTCTTGAAATAATATTCTTTTCAAATTCTCCAGCTGTTTCCCCATAGAGAGAGGAAAGTTGTTGTTTGCTATCCCATTCGTTGCTTAGGACACTTTTTATGCGAATCGAGAGCTCTTCCTTATCGAAAGGTTTTCCGATCACATCGACGGCTCCCTTTGCGATCAAGTCTAGTTTTTCCGTTCTGTCTGTTCGGGCACTTACAACTAAAACTGGGATTTTCCGCAACTCCTTATCTTTCTTTAGATGGTCGATCAATTCAAATCCATCCATGTACGGCATCATCAAATCTGTTACGATCATATCGATTTTCTCAGATTGAAGAATATCTAAAGCCGTTGCTCCATTGGAGGCCAGATGAACTTTGTACTCCGATGATAGAATACTTTTTAGATAAGAACGTAGTTCTTTGTGATCTTCTACAAGTAGAATCGGCCTTGCATTCTCATCGGAATTGGTCAAAGACGAGACCTGAAATTTTTCTTTCTCTTCCTGCAAATCAACCCAAAGCGAATTTCTAGTAACCACATCAAGTGATCGTTCGGGAATAATGGCTTTTGATATCCAATCACTTTTCTTGAATGGAAACAGGATGTCGAACACCGAACCTGATTCTGAGCTAATCACAGAAATTCTACCATCGTGTAGCTCTACCAGTTCTTTTACCAAAGCAAGTCCTATTCCCACGCCTGCCTGTGATCCAAAAGAGTCTGAACCTGCTTGATAGTACCGATCGAAAATATGTTGAATTCCCTCAGAAGGAATGCCTGGTCCCGAATCTGCAACTTGAATTTTAAGATTTTCCTTTTCTGTTTGTAATTCAATATTGACTGAGCCGCCTTCTGGTGTGAATTTAATCGCATTAGAAAGTAAGTTGTAAATGATCTTCTCAAATTGATGTGGATCCACTTGTAAGATTGTTTCCTCATCAATTGCGGACGTGAACTTTAGCTCAATGAATTTTATATCGGCAGCACTACTAAACATCTTGGTCAAGAGTCGCAGGTAAGGGACGATCTTCACATACTGCAATTCAAGACTAATTTTCCCCTCTTCCAGGCGTGTTAAATCCATTATTTCATCGGCTAGATATAGAAGTCGTTTGCCATTTTTATATCCCAAATCCAACATCTCTTTCGATTCTGCATCGAGGATGTCATAGTCACGCTCCGAGATTTTGTCTAGTGAGCCGAGAATTAGTGTTAGTGGTGACCGGAGGTCATGTGATATGTTGGCAAAAAAACGAGTCTTGGCCTTGTCTAATTCTTTCAACTTGTTGGATTGTTCTTCAATTGTATTGGAAAGGCGTTTCCTTTCAAGAAGTTGTTTGCGCAAGAGAAGTGCGATTACCAGAAGTAAGATTACTGTAAGAACTGCTGCACTAATCAAAATTCTTTGAGAAGTGATTGTTTGCGATTTTAGATCTACTTCTTTTTCCAGAAGTGCGTTTTCAAGCATACTCTTATTGAGTTCGAACCTTGACTCCAATGCGCCAATTTCTCGATCATTATTTCTGTTAAAAATCGTATCCTTGGCAGCAGTAAATTCTTTGAAATATCGATATGCACGCTCAGGGTCATCCCTCATTTCATACAGTTGAAACAAGCTTTTTGATGTTTGCTGCATCTCGTTGGTGAATTTATTTTCTTTGGCAATCTCAAAGCCTTTTATCCCCAGCTCGATTGCTCTTTCCACCTCACCAAGATCTTTGTAAATGCGACAATAATTTAAGTAGCAAAGGCAAATGCCAAGGTCATCACTTACTCTATCAAAAAAGACAAAGACTTCATCGAATATTGAAATCGCAGCCTGGTACTCCTTTTTCCGATAGGCATTTAAACCCATGTTTAATTTGGTTACAGCCATTCCAAATTGGCTCCCTACATTTTCTGCGATGGCATATCCCTTTTCGAAGTAGTAACCAGCTGAATCATGCATGATAGGATCTTTATTGAGTTGTCCTAAATCATCGTATGACAGTCCAATGTTGCTGTAGATTTGAGCTAGCTTAATTGTCTCTCCTAATTGTAAATAGGTATTTAATGCTTTTTTGTTGTAGGAAAGTGCGAGGTCGCTATTATCTATTTTTTGGTAGAAGACTGCTAGATTGATGTACGAGGTCGCAATGGCGAATGTGTCCATCGCCATTTCTGATAGCTCTAGCGCCTTTAGTTGAAAATCGAGTGCCTTGGGTAGATCACCTGCTAATTCGAAGAACCCGCCTCTTTCAGTGTAGGAGATCACGATGTTTGATGTATCACTGAATTGGAAGGCAAGGGATTCGTATTTATTCAGTGTGGCTAAAGCTGAATCGTAGTCTTTTTGAAGGTTGAAGACATCATATTTATGTTTGACGATTCGGGCGTAAATTCTGTAATTCTCCCTGGTTAAGGGAAGATCTAGAGCTTCATTCGTCATTGTGTATAGCAGCTTTGTTTCGCTGGCAAACAGAAGCTCTTTACAGTACGTATCGTACATGGACAACTTCTCGTTATCTGTTGTCGCTAGTTTTAGAGATGAATTGAAAAGTCCCCGAGAACTCTCAAGACTATTAGGAATTTCATCTATTGCTTTTTGTAGTAAACTATCAACATCTTGGCCGAAGGCGCAAACACTTGCGAACAATGACAAGACAACAAACACTTTCTTCTTCATGGTTTTAGTGGTTGGCGACTAAAGATAAAAAAGCTCTCCCGATATGATCAAGAGAGCTCAATTCACACGGTGTTATGCGTGATTAGGTGGATTTCTAATTATAAAATTAGCGTATTGAAATCTACGAAAACTGCCAAATGACTGTGAAAACCTGCCATTATTCATAAAAAACTGCTACCTCATCTAATTCCTTTCTCTGAAGGTCGGGCACATATACTTCCTCTTTTGGGTAGCCGATTGGAAGTAGGAGATATGGACGTTCATTTTCTGGGCGTTCCAATATTTTAGTCAAAAAATTCATTGGTGAGGGTGTATGCGTTAGCGTGACTAATCCAGCTTTATGTATTGCTGAAATTATCATACCACTAGCAATTCCGACGGACTCATTCACGTAGTAATTGTTGTTTTTTTCTCCGTTTTCCCGCTCAAAGACTCGTTTGAAAACGATGATTACCCAAGGTGCCTCCTCAATGAATGGCTTGTGCCAGTCTGTACCGATTGGCTTGAGATCCTTTATCCAACGTTCACTCATGCGACCATGGTAGCTGTCGTATTCTTCTTTTTCGGCAGCTTCTCTGATCTTTTTTTTAAGCTCAGAATTGGAGATGGCACAAAAGGTCCAAGGTTGCTTGTGCGCACCTGAAGGTGCAGTGGAACCAGCCATAATCAGGTTATTAATCAGTTCCTTTGAAACTGGCTTATCTGAGATGTCCCGAACGGTCCTTCGGGTGTCTAACCACTTATAAAACTCCTTGCTTCTATTCTCTGCTTCTTCCAGCGGATAGGTGTCTCGAGTATAGCGAACGTGCGGGTAACCGTCTATTTCTTTCGTCTCCATTTGTAATTATAATCCTAAAACTTCTACCCCTTGTTCAAAAACGATATCAACCGGAATATTCTTTTCTTCTAGTCGATCTAACTCAGCTTGCAGCTTGGGGCTGACAATACCTTTCTCGGCTACAAACTTTGCCACTCCATCATAGTCGCCATCACCTTGAAAGGTGAGTATTCTTTCAGATAGTGCATTCATCGCATCCTTCATTTTGTCAAAGTTCACACGGTAGGTATTGGTCGCGTCATCTCGCTCAAAGGCACCATATTCGTTGAAAAAATTAAAGCGAATCATATTGGCTCGTCCGTGAGAGCTAGCTGCTCCGAATCGAACAGATCTGAAGATTCCTGCCAGAAAAGTGACGTAATAGTCATTCAACTCACCATCGATCTCACCCTTATCAAAAAGCTGCGTGATCATGTAAAGACCAAGGATATCTGCTTTTCCTTCTTCCAGAGCAGTTGAATGTTCTTTTAATGCGCTGCGGACAGTTCCGCTACCATCGATCGTATTTTTTATACCAAGCCCGTGTGCAACTTCATGAAACATGGTGTTTCCGAAGAATGCGTCAAACGTGATGTGCTTGCGCTGATCTTCGTGAATGAGCACTTCTGAGATAGGAAGCAGTATATGATCAAATTTTGCCTGCATGGCGTTCTTCAGCTGTAGTCTTCGAGATCCTTTCGCCAACTGTACTTCCTCATCATTTGGGAGGTTGATTGCAATCGTCTTTGATCCTGAGTTACAGTCACCAGCGTAATACACCACGTCATAGGCATTAAGGTCAGCATCTGTTCCCGGTTTTTCTGCCTTGTATTTATCCGGAACAGGTAGTCCGGCCTGAAGTTCTGGGAGAAAATTGGCATACTTGGAAAGCCGTTCACTCCATGTTTTGTCTTTGACCAAAACGTAAGCTTCATGCGCGGCTTTATAACTGTACAGTTTGTCTTCGTAGTTTTCTATCGGACCGATGACAACATCAAGTCCATTGGTTTTCATATCCATCCACGCCATGTCGCTCGGTTGATAATCATCTGTCAACATTGCTTCAGCCCTCAAGGAGAGGTATCTCTTCAGTCCTTCATCCTCGGCTAGATCAGCACATTTATTGAGCAAATCAGCCACTTCAGTCACCTGTTCAGCAAACATTTGATTGTAGGGCACTGTGATTAGGTTTCCTTGCTCATCTCTTCGGATGAATGTGTAGAGACTTTCCTTTCCTTCTAATTCTGCCGCTTCAAACTCTTCCTTTGTAATGTCGATAGGGTAAAAATTTGCTCCAGGAGGTTTTTCGCCAAATGCTTCAAGAAATGATTTGTTGTCATCAAGTCGATCCCATGGGCCGTAATTGATCGCCAGGTATTTTAAGGTAGATGGATCATCAGTTTGCGATAAGAGTTCTTCTTTATCTCCGTAGGCCTCGTACCAAAACAGATCGTCCATGATCTTGCTTGCCTCTATGAGTAGCGGGATCATTTGTTTTTCCTTTTCACTCAAGACGGAGAGATCAGTGGTCAATTTTACAGTTTTGTAATCTTCAACTTTCTTCTCGAGCGGTGACCTTGTATCAGTGGTTTCGTCTGCAGAAGTCCCACATTTGGCTAAAAGCCCGAAAACAACGATAATTAGAGTTAGCTTTTTCATTTTTTGTCAGGTTAAGTATCGAAGATAAAAAGATTATTGAAGGTGGAGAATTGAGGCATTCTTTAAAATCGCTAAATTGGCCAACCATTAAAAACCTAACTAAGCAAAATGAAATACTATTTCTTCCTATTTACTGTTCTCACTTTTTTTTCCTGCTCCAAATCAAATTCAGATTCTGGTACGGATCGGCGTGCACAAATAGACTCTCTCACTTTGAAATCTGTAGTGGAGAAACTGTCCTCTGATGAATTTTTTGGCAGAAAACCATTTACCGAAGGGGAGGTTAAGACTGTTAATTATCTGAAAGAACAGTTTGAAAAAATAGGCTTGGAACGAGGCAATGGAGATTCCTACTTTCAAGAGGTGCCAATGGTTGAATTGACTGCTGTACCTTCCGAAACGATGATAATCGCGGGTGGAAAGCAAGACGTCGTTCTAAAGGTATCAGAAGATTTTGTAGCATACACGGAGAAAGTTGTGGAGAATAGCAGCTTGGATGCATCAGAGTTAGTGTTTGCTGGCTATGGTGTAGTTGCTCCTGAATATGGATGGAACGACTATGAGGGGCTGGATGTGAAAGGAAAGACTGTGGTGGTACTGGTAAATGACCCGGGATTTGCTGCTGGTGACTCTACCTTCTTTAAAGGAGAAACCATGACGTACTATGGAAGATGGACCTACAAATACGAAGAGGCAGCACGGCAAGGGGCCGCGGGATGCCTGATTGTTCATGAAACGGTACCAGCAGGTTATCCTTGGTTGGTGGTCCGCAATTCATGGTCGGGTGCAAGCCTATACCTGGATAAATCAGGAGACGAATTTCAAAGTGACGTGATTGGCTGGATCACAAGAGAAGCAGCTATCAGAATATTTGAGGCCTCGGGTGAGGATATGAAAAACTACGCAGAAAGATCTCGCAGCAAGGACTTCAAGCCGCTGAGTCTAGGCCTAAGCGCGACGGTTTCTGTCCAAAACAAAATCAAGAAGGACGTGTCCAAAAATGTGATAGCTAAGATTACAGGGACCAAAAATCCAGATGAGGTGGTAATATATTCGGCGCATTGGGATCATCTGGGTATCGGAAATGTGATTGATGGAGATTCAATATACAATGGAGCTCATGATAACGCCACAGGTATGGCGACAATGATGGGAGTGGCAGAAGCATACGCTAAGTCCGCTAAACCAGAAAGAACAATTGTTTTCCTAGCTGTAACAGCAGAAGAACAGGGGTTGTTAGGGTCAAAGCACTACGCTGAGAATCCGATCTTTCCCGTAGATAAATCTGTGGCAAACATCAATATGGATGGTATAACCTATCATGGTCCAATGAAGGACTTGACGGTTATTGGGTATGGCCAATCAGAACTAGAAGATTTAGCTGAAGTGTTAGCCAAGAAACAAGGTCGATACATTATGCCAGATCCAGAGGCCGGCAAGGGTTATTTCTTTCGGTCGGATCACTTCAACTTTGCCAAAGTTGGAATTCCAGCTTTGTATGCTTCTGGTTCTTATGAACATATGACGAAAGGAGTTGAATATATTGCTGAGAAGAATCAGGATTATTTGGCTGGTCAATACCACAGGCCTCAGGATGAATATGACTCAACAACATGGGTTTTTAGCGGAATGGTCTTGGACGGTCAGTTGCTTTTTGATGTTGGCTGGACTTTGTCAAATTCAGATAAGTGGCCGCGATGGAAAGAGGGATCGGAGTTTAAGATCATCAGGGAAGGACTTAGAACGAACAAATAATTAAGAATTAAAATACGTAGAAGATGAAAAACCTAATCATTGTAACAATTGGCACCTTGGTCATGCTTTCATGCGCCCAAAATCAGCCAGCAGAAAAAGAACCACAAGCTTTGTATGACTATGATGTTGAAGAGCGGGTGGAATCACTTGGAATTACCTTAACTGAACCGCCAGCGCCGGTGGCAAATTATGTAAACTCAGTGCGAACAGGGAATCTCGTCTTCATGGCGGGTAAGGGGCCGAACAAACCGGAAGGAGGTTACATAGCTGGGAAACTAGGTGTAGACCTAACCATTGAGGAAGGGTATGAGGCAGGAAAGCTAGCAGCAGTAGCTCAGCTGTCAGCATTGAAAGCACAGATAGGAGACTTAAACAACGTCGTTCGGATTGTGAAAGTACTTGGAATGGTAAATTCAGCACCTGATTTTGGCGACCAGCCAGAGGTTGTGAATGGCTTCTCAGATACGATGGTAGCAGTATTTGGCGAACGGGGGAAACACGCTAGAGCTGCAGTGGGAATGGGGTCATTGCCAAGGGGAATTGCGATTGAGGTAGAAATGATTGTAGAAGTTCAGGATTAAAGAAGGGTCGGTGAAATTTTCTCTTCAAGACACTATATCGATACTTGAGCGAACACCTAGCACTGTTCGTAATACGCTTGAAGGACTTCCGGATAATTGGGTCAAACAAAATGAAGGTCCAGATACCTGGAGTCCATTTGATGTTGTTGGGCATTTAATTCATGGAGAGAAAACTGATTGGATTCCCCGAACGAAGATTGTTCTATTTGAGGATGACAAGCATTTTACCCCATATGACAGATTTGCCCAGTTTAAGGAGAGTGTGGGGAAAACAATGGCAGATCTGCTTGGGGAATTTGAATCGCTTAGAGCCAGGAACATTGAAGAGCTGATTGACCTGAATCTTCAAGAATCCGACTTTGATAAGACAGGTATCCATCCCGAATTTGGACCAGTAACAATTCGACAACTTCTTGCTGCCTGGACTGTTCATGATCTGGGCCATATAGTCCAAATCAACCGAGTTTTAGCAAAGCAATATCGACAAGAAGCTGGGCCGTGGCCAAAGTATTTGGCTGTTCTAAATAGCTGATATATTTCTGCGAAATACTATCTTACTGATCCAACCAATCAACTTAGTAATGAAAATTAACCCAATTATTATAGGCCTTTTGTGTCTGTTTTGTTTTACTGCCACTGCTCAGAAAAAGCCAGCTTTTTTGAGTCAAAAACAAGCCATCATTAAATCGCTGGATGGCAAGTACGAAGAGCTAACAGATCTCAGCAATAAGATATGGTCATTTGAGGAAGTTGCTTTTCAGGAGAAGCAATCAGCTGAAGCATTGATACGGTATGCTGAAGCAAATGGATTTAAGGTCACAAAAGGAGTTGCTGAGATTCCTACAGCTTTCGTTGCGGAGTTCGGAACAGGAATGCCGATAATTGGAATCATGGGTGAGTTTGATGCGCTCCCAGGGCTTTCGCAAAAACCAGTCCCTTACAAGGACCCGCTTAATGAGGGTGCAGCAGGACATGGATGTGGGCATAATCTATTTGGAGTAGCGTCACTAGGAGCGGCCGTTGCTATTAAAGAGCAGATCGAGAGTGGACAAGTTCAAGGCACCGTTCGTTTTTATGGTACTCCAGCTGAAGAAAAATTCTTTGGAAAGCTGTGGATGATTCGGGCTGGTCTCTTTGAGGATGTGGATGTGATGATGGATTGGCATCCAAGCGCAGAGACTAAGGCAAACGTACAGAGCACCCTTGCACTCGTAGATTTCATGGTTGAGTTTACAGGCCAGGCAGCACATGCCTCAGGTGACCCTTGGAACGGCAGAAGTGCTTCTGATGCGCTTGAGTTATTTACCACTGGAATCAACTACTATCGAGAGCATATAAAGCCAACAGTGAGAATTCACTATCACATCCAAGATGCTGGAAAAGTGGTAAACGTTGTGCCTGATTATTCTAGAATTTGGACGCGTGTTCGTGATACTCGTCGAGATGGCATGGAAGCTGTATGGAAACAGGTGGAAAGAATTGCCGAAGGTGCTGCCATCATGGCGAATGTCGATTATGAAATAAATCTAATATCTGGAGTTCACGAGGTTGTAGTGAACAGAAATGGTGGCGCAAGGCTTCAGAGAAATTTGGAACACTTGGGTGTAATTGATTACACCGATGATGAGGATGATTTTGCGAAAAGTATTCAAAAGGCGACTGGCAAACCAGAGATTGGACTTGATATGGAAATCAGACCATTAGAGGAAACACTTGAACATCCAGGTGGAGGTTCCACCGATGTGGGAGACGTTAGCTGGGTAGTGCCAACGATCCGCTTAAGTGCTACAGTAGCACCAAATGGTACTCCTTGGCACAGTTGGGCAGTGGTTGCTTGTGGAGGTATGTCCATTGGTCACAAAGGAATGGTGTACGCGTCGAAAGCTTTGGCAATGACAATGGTGGATCTTTTTGAGGACGCCAAACTACGTGCTGAGGTGAGGGCAGAATTTAAAGAGAGAGTTGGTGACTACGTTTATAAAGGGATTGTTCCTGAGGGCCCTCCACCAATCAATAATACTGGAAAATAGTAGATTAAGATTTTCGCAACGCCTTGATTTTGCTCTATTGATCTTGATCAAGATCGTGATTGATTTTTGTCAATCAAACCAGTATTAACGTTTCATTTTCTTTAACTTGAGCAATTATTAATTCGAATCATGAAAAAAATATTAGTACCATACGATTTCTCAAAAGTGGCAGAACATGCGCTTGATTTCGCTTGTCAAATAGCAGATAAGGCTGATTGCGACATTAGACTTTTGAACGTAATTGAACACCCCACTACAGATTCTTTTAGAACTATGGGTATTCAAGATCTGGACCCAATGGAACAACTCTACATTAAGAAGATGATAGAAAAGGTGCAGGAAAAGTTAGGTCAGGTAATTTCTGATGCCAAGTATGCGGATGATAAAATTTCATACAAAATTCAACTTGGAAATCCTTTCCATAATATTATCGACGAAATAGTTGAAGAAAATGTTGACTTGGTAATTATGGGTACTGAAGGAGCAGAAGGACTGAATGAGTTCTTCGTTGGTTCTAATGCTGAGAAGGTTGTTAGAAAAGCTTCCTGTCCGGTTATAACTATTCAGAATAAGTGTGAACTCGACCCGATTGAAAAGATTGTGTTTGCTTCTGATTTCATTCATACCCACGATGGATTGGTCGATCAGCTGAAGGACTTGCAAACTTTGTTTTCTGCTCAACTCAATATTGTCAAAATAAATACACCTGCAAGTTTCACCTCAACACGACATGACAAACAACAGATGGAGGATTTTGTGGCGAAAAACAACATTGAGAACTATACAATAGATATCTACAACTACAAAAACGAGGAAGATGGAATTCGCTACTATGCCGAGGATATAGGTGCAGATATGATCGCTTTAGGTACTCATCAGAGGACCGGTATTGGCCACTTCTTAGCTGGCAGTATTGCAGAAATGGTTGTAAATCACTCTGCGGTTCCAGTTTGGACTAGTCACGTAAAGGATTAGGAAACACATCACAGAAACTCATTCAAGCTCTGATGTTCAGGGCTTTTTTTATGATTATTTTTATCTAATTGTAATAAAGCACACACTGCAGGTACTAATTGTTCAAATTGGAAGTATGAAACTCATGAATGCACCATCTCGAAACTTTCAGAGATTACTAATTATTGTCATTGGGGTATTTATCGCACTGTCCATTGTTCATGAAAGCAAAGCACAGAAACTTGAACAATCGCTACTCTGGAAAATTGAAGGCAAGGGAATTCAACCTTCCTATGTGTTTGGTACTTTCCATTTGCTCTCGCAAAAGGATTTCGAGTTAAAAGAAAAAGTTAAGCTCGCTTTTCAAGCAGCAGATCAAATTGTTCTCGAGCTTGACATGGATGATCCCGGAATGCAGATGAAAGTGATGCAACATGCTTCGATGAAGGACGGCAAGACCTTGGATGAACTTTTGACAGACGAAGAGTATAAGATGATTGACAGAGTTCTTATCTCAACAATAGGAGCCGGATTAAGAAATTACAATACGGTTAAACCTGTAGTCCTTTCTTCGCTACTCCTTCCCACTTTGATAGATGGTCTACCCGCCAGTTTCGAATTGACGCTGGTGCAGATGGCAGCAGAGAAGAACAAAGAAATGTTTGGATTGGAAAGTGTTGCAGAGCAAATGCAGGTGTTTGATAAAATACCCTATCAAGATCAAATTGATGATATTTTGGAAATTGTGACTGAAAGAGAAAGAATGCAATCTCTGTTTAATTCGATGGTGGAAGTTTACAAAATGGAAGATGTGACGAAGATGTATGAAATGATATCCGAGTACATGAATGGTGAAAATGAGCTGGCGTCTTTCCTGCTTGAAAGGAACAGAAATTGGATTTCAAGAATTGACAAATTTGCCAGACAAAAATCATCATTCTTTGGAGTTGGAGCAGGTCACATTGGCGGTAATGAGGGAGTGATCAATCTTCTAAGGAAAGAAGGATACACGGTTACTGCGATCAAATAAATAGGTAGGTGTTTGTCCAACTATTTGACCTTTTACCAATGAGCAGATGCCCTTCACATATTTTAACGGAAATAATAGGAGCATATTGATAATTTTAACGGAAATCAAACCAGAGAAATGAAAAAAGCGATTTTAACAATAGCAGTTACTGGTATTCTACTCACGGCATGTGCGCCTGAGGAGAATAGGACCAAAAGAGAAATGCCACCAGGTCTTGACTTGACCATGATGGGGGAAGGTGTTGACCCTAAAGAAGATTTTTACCGATTCGCTAACGGGAATTGGCTAGATAAGACAGAAATTCCAGCTGATCGAGGCAGATGGGGAGGATTCCCTGAATTAGGAAAAAAGAATAATGAATTAGTACTTGAAATACTAGAAGGCGCAGCAGACAACCCAGCATTTGCTGCTGGTTCTGACGAGAGAAAAGCTGTTGATTTCTTTTCTGTTGGAATGGACTCCAGTTTAGCTGAAAATGTAGGAGTAAAGGCAATTGAGAAGTGGATGGAGAAGGTAGATGGAATTTCAAATCTTGATGAAGTGCAAGCCCTGCTAGCCGAAATGCATCGTACAGGATATGGTTCATTCCATGGAGTTGCATCCTTTGCAAACCTTATGGATAGCAAGACAAACGCACTCTACGTTGTTGCTGGTGGGTTGGGGCTACCCAACCGCGACTACTACACAAAAACAGACGAGAAGTCGGTTGAAATACGGGAGAAGTATGTAGCCCACTTGGCGAAGATGCTAAGTCTGGCTAACGTAGAGGGGGACACAGAAGAGATGGCTGCTCAAATCATGGAGATTGAAAATCGATTAGCGTTAGCATCCTTAACTCCGATAGAGTCAAGAAATATTCCGGCGCTTTACAACCCGATGCAAGTTTCAGGAATTCAGGAGATTGCGCCTCAATTAAATTGGGAGGAATACTTGACTGCTGTTGGTGTGGATCTTACTAGGGTGGATACTTTGATTGTAACCCAACCAAAATTTGTGACAGAGGTTGGTAATCTCTTAGAAGAAACTCCTTTGGTTAATGTTAAAGCTTACTTGAAGTGGAGCGTGATAAACACAGCTGCCAACTTCCTTAATAAAGATGTTGTTGATGCGAACTTTGCTTTCTACGGCGGAGTAATAAGAGGCACCAAAGAAAACAGGCCACGATGGGAAAGAGTTCTGGGAGCTACCAATAGCGTTATTGGAGAAGCAATCGGGAAAGTATATATAGCAGAAACATTTCCACCAGAAGCTAAAGCTAGTGCAGAGGAGATGGTTGCGAACCTCATGAAGGCATTCGATAAGCGAATTAAGGATCTTCCTTGGATGTCCGATGAATCAAAGGAGCAAGCATTAAAGAAACTGAATAACCTGACCGTCAAAATTGGGTACACCAATAAGTGGAGGGACTACGCTGCGTTGGAAGTAGAAAATAGCGGAGAGTACTACAGCTACATGTCTAACATGGAAAATGCCTGGAGATGGCAGTTCGATGAAAATATTAAGGAAGTTGGCGAACCAGTTGACAAGGAAAGGTGGGGTATGAATCCACAGACAGTCAATGCCTATTTCAATCCACTAAACAATGAAATCGTTTTCCCTGCAGCAATACTACAACCTCCCTTCTATAACTATACTGCGGATGCAGCGGTAAATTATGGTGGAATGGGGGCGGTAATAGGTCATGAAATTTCACATGGATTTGATGATCAGGGAAGTCGCTTTGATTCTGAGGGAAACATGGTCAACTGGTGGACTCCAGAAGATAAAGAGCGATTCGAAGAGCGTACAGCTAAGTTAGTAGCTCAATTCGACGCATATGAGCCGCTGGATAGCGTAAATGTACAAGGTAAGCTTACATTGGGTGAAAACATTGGTGACCTTGGCGGGTTGAATGCCGCTTATGATGCACTACAGATTTACTATGCTGAAAATGGCCGACCAGCAGACATTGACGGATTCACTGGAGAACAACGGTTCTTTATTTCCTGGGCAACAATCTGGAGAACAAAATACAGAGATGAGTCTCTTAGAAATCAAATTCAATCAGACCCGCATTCACCCGGAATGTTCAGAGCTATCGGTCCGATTACCAATATGGAAACCTTCCATGCCGCCTTTGATATAAAGGAGGGAGATGAACTTTGGCGATCGGAGGAAGATCGTGTGAAAATTTGGTAAAGAATACAAGCACTTAGCTTAAGGCCATCATACTATTGATGGCCTTTTTTGTTTCTACATGTGAACGGTTATTCTTAATCATGCATGATCTAGATTTGCGCGCTGATGGAAATATTTGGCTATCTCTGTGCGATATTAATAGGTCTCTCACTTGGTCTCATTGGCGGAGGAGGTTCAATATTAACCTTACCTGTACTTGTATATCTATTCGGTATAAACCCTGTTTTGGCAACGGCCTATTCGTTGTTTGTTGTCGGAGTGACCTCCTTCTTCGGCGCGATGGGAAAACTTCGACATGGATTGGTGGATATCCGGACTACAGTTGTTTTTGCCGTCCCATCGTTCATTGCAGTTTATGTCACAAGACTATACTTGGTTCCGGCAATTCCTGAGGTGATCTATACCGCTTCCTCCTGGTCGCTCACGAAGAACTTGTTGATCATGATTTTTTTCGCAATCATCATGATGTTGGCGGCTATGTCCATGATTAAATCAAAAAGGGAGGCAACAGAGAAAGGAGAAGAACGAAAATTTAACTATCCTGGAATTATACTCGATGGACTGGTTGTGGGTTTACTTACAGGGGTAGTGGGAGCAGGAGGTGGGTTTCTTATCGTTCCCGCCTTGGTAATACTAGCGAGACTACCCATGAAGCTGGCAATTGGAACCTCTCTGTCAATTATCGCTGTTAAATCCCTAATCGGATTCATCGGAGACATCCAGGTTGGGCAAGACATCGACTGGTATTTCCTACTGTCCTTCGCAGGTCTGTCTGTAGTTGGTATTTTTGTAGGAAATTATGTTTCTAAGTTCTTCACTGACAAGAAACTGAAAAAGATCTTTGGATGGTTTGTGTTAGTGATGAGTGTTTATATTCTTTTTAAAGAACTGATAATTGGATAAATGAAAGTAGAGCAGATTTACACCGGATGCCTGGCTCAGGGGGCATACTATATAGAAAGCAATGGCGAAGCAGCTATTATTGATCCCCTCCGTGAAACAGACCCTTATGTTGCAAAAGCAAGAAAAGCTGGAGCAGATATAAAGTATATTTTCGAAACTCACTTTCATGCAGATTTTGTATCTGGTCATCTTGATCTTTCGAAGAAAACATGTGGCGCTATAGTTTATGGACAAGGATCAAATCCGAATTTCGATTTTGTTGAAGCAAAAGATGGAATGGAGTTTAAGCTTGGAAATGTAATTATTCGGGCTCTTCATACCCCGGGACATACGCTGGAGAGTACAACCTATTTACTGATTGATGAAGAAGGTGTGGAGAAGGCGATCTTCAGTGGGGATACACTTTTTATCGGCGATGTTGGGAGACCTGATTTGGCCCAAAAGGGAGATTTGACCCAAGACGATTTGGCTGGGATGCTATACGACAGTCTTAGATCTAAGATTATGCCCTTGTCTGACGACATTATTGTTTATCCAGCTCATGGAGCTGGTTCAGCCTGTGGGAAGAATATGAGTTCTGAGACCACGGACACTTTGGGTAATCAAAAAGAGACGAACTATGCACTCAGAGCAAGTATGACACGTGAGGAGTTTATTCAAGAGGTTACCGACGGTATTCTCCCTCCACCAAAATACTTTGCTGCCAATGTACAAATGAACAAGGCTGGAGCCATAAGCCTCGATGATGTGATGGCAAAGGGAAATGTTCCTCTGGACCTGGAAACCTTTGAGGCCATGGCTAATCATAAAGGAGCAGTGGTACTTGATACAAGAAATGAATCTGAGTTTGTTAAAGCACACGTACCGAGTTCAATTTTTATTGGAATTGATGGAAGCTTTGCACCTTGGGTAGGGGCATTAATTCCTGACTTGGACCAACCGATTGTATTCATAGCAGATAGTGGGAGAGAGGAAGAAGTTGTGAAAAGACTTTCCAGAGTTGGCTTTGATAACACACTTGGATACCTAAGTGGTGGTTTTGCATCTTGGGTTGATGCTGGTCGGGATACAGATTCCGTTGAGTCAATTAAAGGGGATGCATTTGCATCAGATTTCGAAAGCACTGATCTTAATATTGTTGATGTACGGAAGCCTGGTGAGTGGTCTGCTGACCATATCGAGGGTGCTGAAAATCTACCTTTAGATTTTATCAATGATCAGATGGAGAAACTTGATAAAGAAAAAACGTATCATGTTCATTGCCTTGGAGGCTATCGTTCTGTCATCGCCATTTCAATTTTGAAGTCTCGAGGTTACCACAAATTGGTAGATATCGCTGAGGGATATAAGGCGATAACTGAGACCTCAATTCCAAGAACCATCGGAGTTTAAGATCATCAAATCTAACTGGATCCGCCAGCCCTTCAACACTAATACTTCAAGGGTAAATAGCATGTGTCTATATATGGCATAGGTTTTACCTGACCTCTCAAATTCTTAATCTACTGAAACTTGCTATTTGTCTATTAATAGGCCTATATGGACGAATTAGGGGCTTTTGGTATGTAATTCTTCGCTAATATTGAATCAAGAAATCAAAGACAATCCATAGCTGGTTGTATAAAACGGAGTTAGCCCAAGGTGAGGGGCGCTCCGTTTTTGAGTTTATGGGCATTTTACTCGCAAATTGTGGGATCAGCTTGAAGTTATTGAGGACAGAAAAAGTTGAAGTTTTTGAACACAGTCGTTCCAACAGACAAGTTCCTTGTCTTTATAGTGCAGCTAACGGATTAAGCAGAAGCTCTCTTTCCTCTTTTTGATAGCTTCAATCCTAGCAGGGTGACCACAATTGAAATTAGAAGCAACACAACTTTCTTGTTCATACTGCTTAGTACACTCAACTAATGAAAACCCCTAATCAGGGAAGAAATTTATTGAACGATCACTGATTTTGAACTGATGGCTCGCGTACCAAAAAAGCCCAGGACAATCTCGTCGGGAGCAGTGAAATTTGTTATGTTTCCATTCACAATGGCTGGTGTGGTACTAGCCGCGGCACTTAAAGTGGTAGTCTGCGATTTCAAAAGACTTAAAAAATCAAATGCCTCTTTGGTTATAGAATGCAGCTCTACCGTCATGTTATTTCCAATGGAGTACTCATAATCATCGAAAAGGTTAGGGATGAAATTACCATCGAAGAACCGATCGTTTTGCAGTATAATGGACTCAGGTTCGGTTAACTGGACACCATCTTTGAATAGCCTCCATCGGTAGTAATTTTGATAGTCAGCTGAGTCTAGAGCAGTAATCCTGGGGAAATATACCACTTTGGTCTGGCCAGGATTTTCTTCGTCATTTTCAACAAAACTGTCCACACTTAAGATGTTGATGTTGGTGTTAGATTCAATCGGTGTCCAGCTTGACCTTATGAGGTCTCCATTCTGAAGAAGTACTGAAAGTCTGTATTCTTCACCACTGACAGCTTGAAAAGCATTGTCTGAGAGGTAACGACCGTCCTCTGCGTATGAGTATGTTTGTGACGGACTATTTCGAGCTTGGACCAATACAGTGGCGTCGTCAATGACAGGGTTTACCGCCCCTGAGAAACTGTTAGACCTACTTAGCCTGACATACTGCCTCTCTACCATATCAGTCAACCAACCCTCGACAACGAGTAAATTTTGCTCATCGGGTAGAGGTATTACTACCACACGTTCGCATGATAAAGAGGAAAGAGTCAGTATGATTATCAGTTTTTTCAAAACTTGAAACTGTATGTTATGCCGGGAACTATACTACCGAAAATTGACCACTCTACAATTTCCCCAAGGCCGGTGTTGTCACTAGATTCCTGGAAAAAATAAGAGTTAACATTTCTTCTTGCATACACATTGTAAAGTGTGAATACCCAGAAATCTTCGTTCTTTCTTGCATACCCATCCTTTTTTGTTTTTTTCGCTTTCCATTTTAGAGACAGATCAAGTCTATGATAACTTGGAAGCCTGGATTGATTACGCTCAACAAAATGAGGGACTAGATTATTCTCGAAACTGTATTTGTCACTTGGAAGAGTAACTGGGATTCCAGTAGCGAATACGAAATTACTTGAAGCGATTACCCTTTCGGAGATCTTCAGAGCCCAAGTGGCAGAAAAATCATGCGTTCTGTCAAAGTCATTTACCACATACTTTTCAAGTAAATCTTCTTTAAATCTTGTTTCACTTCGAGATAGCGCGTAGCTGAGCCAGCCTGTCAGTTTTCCGAATCTCTTCTTTAGAAAAATCTCCATTCCAAAAGAACGGCCTTCATTGGTAAGTAATTCCGTTTCGATGTTTTCATTGAAGACTAAGTCTGCGCCATTTCGATAGGAAATATCTTCACTAATGTCCTTGTAATAAAACTCAATACTGGATTCCCACATATTCCCCTTTAAATTCTTGTAGAATCCTATGGAGTAATGTTTACTAACCGTCGGAGGAACAAAAGTGTCGGCAAGTTTCCAGATATCCGTAGGTGCTGGAGCACGCGTATTTGACAGCAAATGCAGGTACTGGGCCGTCTTACTGTATGATATTTTGAAGGAGCTACTTTCGTTTACTCTCCAATTAATCGCAGCTCTGGGCTCGAAATTGTGATAAAATTTAATTAGTTCACCCTGACTGAAAGAGACGGTGTCAATCACCGTGCTATCCGCCGGAAGGGTGCTCGGATCATAAACTCGAACGTCCTCAGGGCCAAAATTATGAAAGGTGGAATAGCGGAAGCCATAGTTGAAGCGTAGTGGCCCCATTTCTATTTGCTGACTTAAGTAAGCAGCGGATTCCAGTCCATGCTCGGTATCGAGTCTGATTGTGTTTGTGTTTGCGTCCACATCGAACGGCTCTCGATCTCCTGGTTTAAGACGATGAAAGACAGAGGAGAACCCAAAGTTTATCTCGTTGGCCGGATCAAACGAATAAGTAAAATCGGACTTTAAGCTATAATCAATGATCCTTGATGTGGAGACAAACGCTGTTGAGACAAACGCTCCTGGCTCTTCATCACTTTCCACTTTATACCGATACTCAGAAATAAAGGCTGAAAAATTCGAAAAAACCTTCGGTGTGAAAAGATGATTCCATCTGAAATTCAGTGTGCTATTACCCCAATTTCGAGTAGTATTGAAACCAACAGCATTTCGATCCTTTCCAAAATAACCTGAGAGGTAGTAAGTATTTTTTTCATTTGGATTTGAGTTAATCTTCAGGTTTATATCTCTGAACCTAATTCTGGATCTTCTGACCGATCTGTTTCCAAAACTTTCGATCGAGGGGTTAAACAAACTGTGTCTGGCAGATGCAAGAAACGAACTCTTCCCTTTCTTAATTGGCCCTTCTGCGAGGACTCTAGCTGATAATAGTCCAATTCCACCAGATAGACTGTGTTTATTTTTGTTTCCCTCTCTCTGCCTTACCTCAATTACCGACGATGCTCGTCCACCATATGCAGGCGGGATAAATCCTTTGAAAATTCGTACATCATTAATTGCTTCAGGATTAAAGACTGAAACCTGACCGACATGGATGGGATTGTAGATTGGAGCTTCGTCTAGCAGTATTAGATTTTGATCCACTCGTCCACCACGAATGTGAATCCCGCCAGCATCTTCGCCTATGGCTTTCACACCAGGCTGTAGAAGAGCATTTTGTACCACATCAACTTCACCTAAGAGGTAGGGCGTCAAAACCGATTCTCTATCCACGCTGATTCTACTTACTGATGGAGTATTTGAAGAAATATTAGCATCGTGGACTACAGAGCTAATTTCTACCTCATCTAGCTGTACTATGTTGGGACTGATGCTAAAGCTAAAATAGGTATTACTTTTCAGGTCTACTTTTGTTCTGAAGGACTTGTAGCCGATATGGGAAATAACAATTGTATATTCTCCCTCTTCCAGTGTAATCGAATAATAACCATATCCATTGCTAGTACCTCCAAAGGCCGTTCCTCTCATCTGAATGTTTGCCCCGATAAGATGCTCATTAGATTCAGCGTCTCTGATTAGTCCATTTAACGTGAATTTTCGTGGTTGATATTTTGTGATGAGAATTTGGGAATTCTCTATGCTATGGCTGAAAATCTCTTCTTGATGGTGCCTTTCTAGAAACTTCCGGATCGATTCATCTTTCTTGATTGAAATCTCAACGTTAGGTAGTTTATTGGTGCTGAATGCTAGTGGAATCCCGCTGTTTTTAATCGCTTGAAGAGTTGATTTTAATTGATACTTCCCGCTTTTAATTGATATTAGAGAGTCCAGAGCAGTCTGGGAAAATCCATGAAAGCATGAACATATGAGTACAAGAAGTAATATGAGACTTTTATGGTTCAATTAGCGCCCTTGGTGTTTAGAGCGCAAAATTAAAGAAATCAGTACGTAAGAATGCTTGTGATAGGCTTTTTAACAGCCTTTTCCTGAGACGATGATTTTCCCTTGAGTCTCTTCCATTTGTACCCCTAACATCAATTCCAGAGTTTCTATCACTTCTGAAAGAGAGTTCTTGTCGAAAGTCGCTGTGACCTTACAAGAATTGATGAGTTGGTTTTCCACTTGAAAGGAAACTTCAAAGTATGATTCCAAGTCTTGGATGACTGTTTCAAATGAAGTATCATCAAACTCCAATTTTCCATCAATCCATGTCGCAATATTTGTAGACGGGTTTTCAGTGATTTCAACACTATTGTCTGCTTTATTGAAAACAGCCTTCAAACCTGCAGCTACTTTGGTTTGCTCGTCTTCCTTGACGAATGCTACCAAGCCGCGCTCTACAATTAATTCAACTTCTTCGTTGGAAGTGACAAGATTGAATGCTGTGCCTAAGACACGAACAGTAACATCTCCCATTTCAATAAGAAATGGCTTCTCACTTTTTTTGATATCAAAATATGCTTCACCTTCAAACGCGACAACTCGTTCGTTTCCAAATTTTTCCAGGAAAGAAAAGGATGAATTAGTATTTAAAACGCCACTAGATCCATCCGGGAATGTTACGTTAATCTTTTCGTCAGCGGAAGCAACGTTCACCTGATCAGGTGTGGTAGACAGTGTCCAAATGAAAATGGAAACACCTAAAAGAATCGTGACACTCGCGGCAATCCGCAACCATGAATAAGACTTTGTTTTTCCTGCATCAATCTTTTTCTGCAAGGAAGCCCATGCATCATCAACACTCACTTCAGGAGCTGACGATTCCGAGTTTTCGAAAAGAAAATCTACAAATCCTTCCTCATCAGATGAGTTGTTTTCGTATCTCAGGTGGTTATATCGCTCTAATTCATTTGGCATCTCGTTATATCTGTCAAGTGGAGGTTATGATACCCCCAAGATTTTTCATAAAAAAATTACTTTCTAAATACGCCATCGTCAATGTACTTTTTATAGACATCTTCCAACGACTCTCTGAGCTTTTTAAGTGCTATTCCCATTTGATTCTCAACGGTCTTTTTGGATAACTCCAACTCCTCGGCAATCTCTTCATATGTCAACCCAGCATTTCTACTTAGGATGAAAATTTTCCGACATTTTGTGGGTAAGGATTCTATAGCTGCTTGGATGTAAACCTTCAATTTGTCATTTTCGCCCTCATCAATTCGTTCGCTGGAAACGCTAAGCATTACTTCACTAACATCGGACATAGCCTGCTGCTTTGGTAACTCTAGTTTTATGTAATTCAGACATTTATTCTTGATCGCTGAATACAAATAGGTCTTCAAAGTTGTTTGCACTTCTATCTTGGCTCTCTTCTCCCATATGTACAGGAATACCTCTTGAGCCATTTCTTCTGAGATTGTTTGGTCTCTCACATACGAGTAGGCAAACCTGTACAGCTCTTTATAATACTTTTTAAAAAGCAGTTCGTAGGAGGAAAGGTCATCGTTTTTGACCTGGCCAAATAGTAGTAAATCCGAATCTTGATCCATTTAAATTATTGAATCGACGAAGTAATTTGAATGAACAAGTTTAGTGAGGGATTATTAAAACCAAAAAAGAAGTTTTCGGCATTGATCAAAATGAGCATGTTTTCGGAAGGAATTAGGTATTGGTGTTGTCCTATATCTCCAGCTATGTAGTATGTTCCGTCTCGGCTCACAGGTAGAAAGTCAAAATTCTCACCAAAAAGCCACCAACCATAGCCTAAATTGAATGTTCCGGAGACTTGAGCTTGTAGCGAACTGGCCTCTTCAATGAAATTGGAATCAATAACTTTTCTACCATTCCATATGCCCTCATTCAGCATTAGGTAGCCAAATTTTGCCCAATCTAGAAAAGAAAGAGAAGCACCTCTTCCGCCGTTGAAATTACCAGCTGGGTCCTGTTCTACGGAAAAAGAAGTCACCCCGATTGGGTTGAATAAATTTTCATTCAGGAATTCTTCGAACGGCTGTTGAGTCACATTTTGAATAATCCGCGCAAGAATTACACCGGTACCAGAATTGAAGTTGTACCTAAAACCCGGTTCTGCTTCAAGAGGTTGACTTAGAATGAAATTTACATAGTCACTGGAGGCAAACATTTGATTTAAGTTGTTGTCAGGGTTACCCAAAAGAGCTACTAGATTTTCGTTCCATGCGATGCCGGACCTATGTGTCAACAACTGTCTAATAGTTATTTCTTTCTTGTTAGGTGTTGTATCAAATATTGACTGATATGATGGCAAATGCTGAAAAATTGGATCATCCAGTGTGATCAATCTTTGGTCAATGGCAATTCCAACGGCTGCCATTGTTATTGTAATTGTAGCCTTATCAAGAGCAATGATGGTGTGACGCGAGGTACTATCGTAATAATTTTCAAAAACCATCTTATCATCCTTTACAATTATCAACCCTTGTATTCTTTGAAAAACATTGACTTTGACAAGGGAGTCCAGAGTAAGCAATTGATCTTCTGAAAGACCAACTTTACTTGGATCATCATATTCCCAGACTTGCTGGTCGGGTGGTAAATCTTCCCCAAGGTAGCAGGAAGTGAATATGAGGAGGACACAAATGAATTTAATACAATGCATCAAGAGAAAAGTGTATAGTTACCATGTTGATCAGAAGCGGGCGCTTGGTTTATGAAGGAAACATCGTTACTATCGATATCCCTAATTCCCGGAGAAACAGTGTGAAAATTTAATTCACTGGATTGATCACCGGACAATAACTCTTCAACACCCGATAGATCTTCTATCTCAAGCCATTTTCGAGAAGTAGAAGCATTTAGGATCGCAGGCATATGATCATAGTACTCTGACAAAGGATTCGTAGCAGGCTTTGTGATCATCATGAATGAAGCTTCAGAGTCTTCACCTTCCTCCCAAAGGCCAGCGACTGAAAATACACGCTTATCAGGAAAATGAAAATAGTACGGTACTTGCTTCTTTTTAGCTACTTGTTTCCAAACATAAAATCCGTCCATCGGAATTATGCATCTGTGTGTTTTAAGTTGACGCTTGTATGTTGCCTTGGTCTGAATCGAAATAATCGGTAGGTTGTAGAGCTTTGGGCTCATGCTTTTATTGTTGGACCAGGATGACATCAAACCCCAATAGTAGAAGGAAAGTTTTTGGTTTTGCTCACTAGTTACTACTGGTAGTTTCTTTGTGGGAGCTGCATTATATTGAGGATCATATTCTGCAGCAACCTCCACCCCGAGTGTTAAAGCCAATTCGTCATTTTTGAGCGTTAGTGTATACCTATCATACATTTCTGCCAAGTTAATACTTCAATGTCGCTTCCTCAATTTTGCTTTTACGAAGAATGTAAATTTTATAGTCTGGATGGGTTAATTTTGACTTTAGTTAAAACAATGGATAGATGGCTGAGATAATTAGAATGCCGAAGATGAGCGATACGATGGAAGAGGGGGTAATCGCTGCCTGGTTGAAAAAAGAAGGGGATGAAGTTAGTTCCGGGGACGTGCTAGCCGAGGTGGAAACCGACAAGGCTACTATGGAACTAGAATCTTATCAGGATGGATTCTTACTACATATTGGTGTGCACGAAAAAGATGTGGTTCCAGTGGACGGTATTTTGGCAATTATTGGTGAAAAAGGAGAGGATTTTCAACATCTATTAAACGGTAATCCTGATAAAAAGCAACAGGAAAAAAAGGAAGAAGTGGTTGAAAGTGAAGTAGTTAAAAAAAAGGCAGTGGACACAAGTAACATCAAAGCTACGGTTGTTAGAATGCCTAAAATGAGTGATACCATGGAAGAGGGTGTGATTTCATCCTGGTTGAAAAAGGTAGGTGATAGTGTCGAATCCGGTGATATTCTGGCTGAGGTTGAGACCGACAAAGCAACAATGGAATTGGAGGCGTATGAGGATGGTGTTTTGTTATATGCCGTTGATGCTGGTGCCGGTGTTCCAATCGATGGTGCGATCGCAATCATAGGTGAAAAAGATGCAGACTTTCAAGCGCTCCTGGATACGGAGACACTACCAATAATAGATGATGAGCCACATCCTGAGGAAGAAATTATTCATCCTCCCATTGCCTCAGAACCCACGATAGCAGCGTCTGAGCAAGCAGCATCATCTCCTAAACCAACCCCTGCAATTTCGAGCAATGGACGTATCAAGGCTTCGCCGTTAGCGAAAAAAATTGCATCAGATAAGGGAATCGATTTATCAGAGGTAAGCGGATCTGGTGATGGCGGAAGGATCGTGAAAAAGGATGTAGAGGAATTTACTCCTTCAAAAGCTACAAAAACCGCTGATGATGCCACTCAAACCATAAGCATACCTAATGTGGTAGGAGAGGAACGGTCAGAGAAAATTGAACTTTCTCAAATGAGGAAGGTAATAGCAAAGCGTTTGGCTGATAGCAAATTTGCCGCTCCACATTTCTATCTGACAATGGAGATAAACATGGATAAAGCTATTGAAGCGAGGAAATCCATGAATGAAATCGCGCCAGTCAAGATATCGTTCAATGATATGGTGGTTAAGGCTGCTGCTGCTGCTCTTAGACAAAATCCTAACGTTAATGTTAGCTGGATGGGAGATCATATGGTGAGACATGATCATATTCATATGGGGATCGCAGTGGCAATTCCTGACGGGTTGATCGTACCGGTGGTTCGTTTTGCGGATAGCAAATCCCTTTCTCACATCTCAGTAGAGATCAAAGAACTTGCTCAAAAAGCAAAGGATAAAAAATTGCAGCCTGAGGAATTTTCAGGCAATACGTTTACCATTTCTAACCTTGGCATGTTTGGTATCGAAGAGTTTACTGCTATCATCAATCCACCAGATGCGTGCATTCTAGCGGTGAGTGGTATTAAAGAAACAGTAATAGTAAAAGATGGTGAAATGAAACCTGGAAATGTGATGAAGGTAACCATGTCTTGTGATCATAGGGCTGTTGATGGTGCTGTAGGGTCTGCTTTCCTCAAAACATTCAAAGATCTTCTTGAGGATCCTGTTAGAATTTTGATTTAAAGACAATATCGAAACTTGTTCCAGGGCCCAAATGGTTACCAATTTGGTCCTTCAAATTTTCTGAATAACACAAATGACTAGGATAAAATCAACAACCGTTTTAGCGGTAAAGCACGATGGAAAAGTCGCGATCGGCGCAGATGGCCAGGCTACTATGGGAAATACAGTGGCTAAGTCAAATGTGAAGAAGATTCGAAAGCTGTTGGATGGCAAAATTGTTACGGGATTTGCAGGCTCCACAGCCGATGCGTTTACGCTGCTAGATCGTTTTGATGAAAAACTAAGTTCTTACTCCGGAAACTTGAAACGAGCAGCAGTTGAATTGGCAAAAGATTGGCGCACCGACCGCTACTTGAGAAAACTTGAGGCCATGATGATTGTTGCTGACAAGGGAGAAATTCTTGTTGTTTCTGGAACTGGTGATGTGCTCGAACCTGACAACGACATTTTAGCCATTGGGTCTGGTAGTGAATACGCACGATCTGCAGCTTTAGCGTTGAAGAAACATGCTCCCAGTCTTTCTGCAGAAGAGATCGTTCGGGAAGGCCTAACCATAGCTGCGGATATATGCATTTACACCAATCACAATTTGATTGTAGAGGTAGTAGACTAGGACACTCCAAAGTGTCCCTTGGGACGTCTGATTGCAAAACCAGATTATTCTTTTCTCTTTTCCTTGTGGCTTTTACTCCTTAACGAGATTCTGAATTTTCGCCTACCATTGCCTTTAGTTAACAGTGTTGGCAACAAAATGGAAGTGGCTTTTTGTTACGTTACGCTTGAACTAGAATAATGGTCAGGGTTAAAGTCTTCATTAGTAGTATATTTTTTGATATGTGAGTATGTGTATAAATTAAAGCCTGTTAGATTAACCCAAAAACCTATGAAGAACTTCAATTGGATTTTACTTGCAACACTGGCTAGTTGTACAGTTTCCGCAGAATACGAGACAGAGAAAATGCTCCCGAAAGCAGACCATTCACTTACCTCGAGTCAGACGCACAATAAATTTAGCAGAACTATCGAGCCAGTCCTTAAAATAGACGCTGGTGACGTTGTGGACATTAGCACGGAAGAAGCTACTGATGGACAACTTAGACTGGGTTCCGATACTTCCGATTTGATGAAGCTTAGTTTTGACCCTATACATCCTCTGACTGGTCCTATATACGTCAATGATGCTCAACCAGGAGATGTACTTGCTGTGACGCTTCACAAAGTGGATATTGGCGACTGGGGTTGGACAGCTATTCTGCCAGGGTTTGGCTTTTTAGCGGATGAATACACCGAGCCTTATTTGAGAACATGGGAGTTAGCTGGTAAAAACACGCTGAAATTTTCAGACAACATTACTATTCCGTTAAGACCATTTCCTGGCGTACTTGGAGTCGCTCCGAACACAGATTCTTTGCTTTCAACAATTCCACCGCGAGCAAATGGCGGTAATATGGATGATCCAAATATCGTCGAGGGAAGTACTGTCTACTTACCGGTTTTTGTGGAAGGTGCACTTTTTTCGATAGGCGATGCTCACGCTGCACAAGGATTGGGTGAAGTTTGTGGAACAGCCATTGAAGCACCGATGCGATTTTTAGTTGAGATTAATCTCTTGAAAGGGTCAAGCATTCAGGAACCACAGTATGAAAACGATGATGTTTATGCGGTGACAGCTTTTGCCACGACTATTGATGAAGCTGCAAAAAAAGCCACTCGTTACATGATTGAATACTTAACGAAGAATCATGGACTAAGTGGTAACGATGCCTACATGCTTTGCTCACTTGCAGGTGATCTGAAAATTGCTGAAGTTGTGGATGTTCCACATATGTTGGTTACTATGTCTATTGATAAAAATGTACTATCCAAATGATAAAAATCTACCACAATCAACGATGTAGCAAGAGCAGGTGTACGCTTGATATATTAAAGGAAAAAAGTGTTGAAATGGAAGTTGTTGACTATCAGATCAATCCACCTAGCACTGATGAACTTAGAGATATTTTGCGAATGCTTGAAATGAAACCACTGGACTTGATCAGGAAAGGAGAGGAGATATTTAAGGAGAATTTTAAAGGAAAAAACCTCACTGATGAAGAGTGGATAGCTGTAATGATAAAGCATCCAAAATTAATTGAACGACCAATTGTAGTTAACAATGGGAAGGCTGTTATTGGTAGGCCTCCAGAAAATGTAGAGACGATCTTATGAAGGCCGTTCTTGTTGAAAAAGTCGGGTCGATTGACGATCTGGTTTTCCGAGAGCATTCACTGCCACCGCCAAGTGCTGATCAGGTCTTGATCAAGGTTGAATATGCAGGAGTGAACTTCCCAGATATTTTAATTACAAAAGGACTTTATCAATTTCAACCAGAACTCCCCTTCTCTCCAGGAGGCGAAGTTGCAGGTACTATTATGGAGATTGGTGAGGATGTCAAGAAATTGAAAATTGGAGATAGAGTTGCATCTGGAACAAGTTGGGGAGGATTTGCCGAGGAAGCATTGGGATTTGCATCTAACACTCACAAACTTCCAGATGAAGTTTCTTTTAAGGACGCCGCTGCAACCTTGATGACTTTCGGAACAGCAATTCATGCGTTGAAAGATCGAGCGCAAATCCAACGAGGCGAAACACTAGCCGTCCTTGGGGCGGCAGGAGGAGTGGGCTCGGCAGCAATTCAGGTAGGTAAACAACTTGGAGCTAGAGTTATAGCTAGCGCAAGCAACGATGAAAAATTGTCGTTCTGCAAGCGTTTGGGTGCAGATGATTTTGTGAATTATTCAAACCAAAAAATCAAGGACTCACTTAAAGAATTAACAGAAGGCAAAGGTGCGGATGTGATCTTTGATCCCGTTGGCGGATATCTTTCTGAATCTTCCTTTAGAGCAATTGCCAGAGGGGGACGCCACTTAGTTCTGGGCTTTGCGAGTGGTGAAGTGCCCTCAATTCCCTGGAATTTACCACTCCTGAAGAGCGCGTCCATAGTTGGGGTCTTTTGGGGAGGGTTTTTTAGAAATGAATCAAAGACAAATGCCACAAATATTCAATTGCTCTTTGAATGGTTAAGAGAGGCAAAGATTAGCCCTTCGATTGATGAAATTCTACCTCTTGAATCAGCAAAGGATGCATTACGAAAATTACAGAACAGACATGTGCAAGGGAAAATCTTACTGCATTAAGTAAACGTTCATCTTATTTCAGTTAGCAATACCGTCGGGTCAATTACCAGTGAAGCTGGTAATCTGATCTTCCATCATTTAACTGAAATCTCAAACATAGGGAAGGCACTTTGTGCTCTAAGATTGAGTATCTGTCGCTAGAGGTATATCGATGACTAGAAGTTTTGAGTCTGAGTTGGCTACTAGTTCGATGCTGCTTGCGTCATGAATTCCGATTGCGTCACGTTTGGTCAATTCCTGTCCACCGATGGTAACACTTCCCTCAAGGACAAAGATGTATGCGCCATTGCCTTCCCTGTGAATATTATAAATGGTGGAAGTGTTTGCATCGAAATCTGCGAGAGAAAGCCAGGCATCCTGATTTATCCAGAGTGCATTGTTGTTGTCAGGCGCGACTACCGTTTGGAATTTGTTTCTTCTCTCCAGGGAATTGAAAACTCGTTGGTCATATCGAGGCACAATGTTTGACTTTTTCGGCAGAATCCATATTTGTAAGAAGTTCACATCATCTTCCTTATTATAATTGTACTCAGAATGAGTCAAACCGGATCCTGCACTCATAATCTGTACTTCTCCCGTCCTTATCGCCTTTTCTGTACCCGTACTGTCCCGATGTGCGAGAGCTCCACTTAGTGGAATTGAGATTATTTCCATGTTATCATGGGGGTGTGTTGGGAAACCAGCGCCACCTTGAACCACATCATCATTTAATACTCGAAGCGCACCAAATTGCATGCGATCAGGGTTGTGGTAGTGACCAAAACTGAACGAGTGATTACTATCCAGCCAACCGAAATTGACGTGCCCTCTGGTTTCTGCTTTGTGAACAATTGTTTCCATTATTTTCTGTTTAGTCACAATATATACGTAAGTACATTAAATGTAGTTACATATATATTGAAATAAAAAAACTGCCTACTTTTAAGACAGTTTTCATGACTACTTCTTTTTCACAAAGTAGTAAACTATTGCAGTAATAATACTGAAAATCAAGGCTAAAATAGTCCAGATTAGTTTTGTTCCGGTGCTCATCTTTTGCTTGGTCCACACATCGTAGATTACCCAGATTGCACAAACGACCACAAGAACATAAAGTATGTTTTGCATAATATTTGGTTTAAGTGAGCACACAATTTAGTTTTTTGCACTGGTTGCTTCGCTCCTGATTCGTTGGAGGATATGCAACTCTCGTTGAAGTGACTTGAAACCATGTTGAATGGTTAGAATTTATGCCTGAGCATTACTTTTATCTCTGAGGAAGTATCTCCCTGAGTTAGATCCAATGCGGAACCAATGGTTTTAGCCATTGATGAATTTCTGAATTCGGTTCTTACGTACTTGATCCATAAAGAGGTTGTTCGAAATGGATCACAGCGGACCATTACATAGCTACGAACCCCGGTTCCAACGTAAGCGGGAATTGAAAATGCGTATAAAACATCATTCTCATAGACATACTGAGCATTGTTGAAATCTTGGGAATCGAACAGTGCCATTCGAGTGTGGACCTTAAATTTCCATGCTGTGAAATTGACATCTTGAATGATTGCAATGCCTTTAGAAAAATTAGAACCTTGATCAACTGTACTACTTTGGACCTTAGTTTTCAAGTTGAGCCACGATTGAGGATGGTAATCGATATTAAAAATGTAGTTCCGTTTGATCTGTTCTTGGAGTATATTCACATTCTCTGCAGCCACCGAAACTTCTCGACTTTGCTGTCGCATCTGGGCATACAGTGAAATTTGGCGGTGAGGACTATATGTGTATCGAAATAGGTTCTCATAACCTTGAGAAGGAGCTTCGGTTCTAAATTTTAACCATGGAAAGGAAAACTTATCATAATAAGCATTGAACTTGTGCTTCCTTGTTAGCTTGATTTGGAGTCCCCAGTAAGCACCATTTTCATTGATTGCTCTAGAATTTTCTGAAAAACCAGTACCATAAAAAGAATGAAAATCTTTGTCATAATGGCGAATTAGAAAGCTAGCATCTATGAAGGGAGACAGGCTTGTCATTAATCCTGCTACAGCTCCAAGTCCACCGGATTTTGACCTGGCACCTTCTGCAAAAAGAGAAAAATTTTGCCATGAAAAACTCGTGTTTGAAGAAATAACATAATTGTGAGTTCCCTTGAACTCAAACTGGTTGTAGTTGTTTGGTCGTTTTTGAATCGGGGTGCTGTAATTTGTATTCAGTCCCGATAAGCCTACTCTCAACCTTCTGGTTGGCCTAAATTCTAATGATGCTCCGATTGATTGTTCACTAACTTGATCCTTGATTTTGATTTCACTTTCAGTTCTATGAAAACCTGTGTTTTGGATTGAATTGACAAATTCCTCTTCGTCAAGATCGGTGGAATTGGAGCTGATTTTAGCAACCTGCTGAATGTTTCCGTCCTGCTGAATCTTTGAGTAGAAAACAGTCACGGAGAGTTTTTTGATTGATTTACTAAGTCCAATGCCTCTGAAGAACCCCGATTCCAAGACTGATGTGTACGGACGAATTCCTAAGGTATTTCGTTTGACAGTGTTTACGGTTTCAGATCCTTTCCCAGCGGTGAACCCCGCCCCAAAAATCAGCCCCTGACCTACCTGCATCTGAAAGTCACCGAGCATAATCTTGTCAAATCCGAGTTTGTTTTCTAGAAGCATATGATAAGAGTAGAAATCAAAACCCTTTTGGCTGTTTAGAAATTCGACCTTTTCTCCTGCATCTTTTTCAAATGTGAAACCTAAACTAAAGTCCTGCTTGTGACTGGTTCTAAATCTGCCATAAATCTTATCGGCCGATCCCCTGTACCTTGAAGGTGGAGTTGCTAGTGTATCGATTCCACCGTCTTTATTTTTGATAAGAGATGTATCTAGTGGTACTGCTTGCGTAAACCCCAGTTGCCTTTCTAGCCTTCTTGTCCACCTAAGCATGTAGTTGTTTTCCTCCGATAGGACCCGCTGAAGGAAAGGTCTACCATCTGTTGCTGACTCTTCTACAGAAATAAACGGTTTGATTGCCCGGATGGTCTCCGGATCAAAACCGGTAATAGTCTGAAGTTCATTTATTGAAAGAAGCTTTCCATTCTTTTCAATATGACCAAAGAGGTTATTTATCTGATTAGGACTAAGTATATAAAGAGAAGCCAACTCATCTGGATCAGCCTTGTTAAGGTTCATTTTGCTAGAGTAGAGAAGCAAAAGAGACTCGTACATGTCTTCATAAGGAATGTTTTCGTCTTGAACTTGAAACAGCCTTTCTGCGAATTTTTCTAGATCAATTGCATCATTTTGAGCCTGGATAGGCAAGCAGGCGCAGGAAAAAAATATGACCATTGCTCTCTTCATTCTTGAAAGGAGTAGCCAAGCGAGATCTCGTGCACCGAGCCTAGATTTGAATCGTTAGCGTAGGCATAATCGAAGCGAAACTTTTTTGGATGAAAACCTGCCCCGAACGCACTCAAGAATGGCTTAGTGTTTATGCCGGTACGAATAAACACATTCGTAATTAGTTGGTACTCGAGACCGACCTTGATCATTTCATCGAATCCAAGATCCTTCTCAATTTCAAGATTTAGTAATAGTTCTGAACTTGGCCGATAGGAAATACCACTTTTCATTACGGTAGGAATTTTCTCTCCCGTTTCTTTCGACAGGTCAGCTTGATTTAGGTTAAAAATGTGGGCTCCAAAAAATAGCTTGGGAGTTATTTCTGCGATGCCACCAAATTCGATAGAAATCGCTTGTTTCGTTCCAACAGAAGAGACATTATATTGGATTAGATCCACAGATACCCCAAGGCTGACCATCTGGATTTGATTTCCGACTGCTATATGAATGCGCTGCTGGCTGAACAAATTGTCTCCAAATTTGTAGAAACCGACTCCTGCATTTCCATGTTTGGTATGATAGATGGCACCCGCGCCAATGATTTGAAGTTCTCTTATTTCGTACCTACTCTGGTAACCTCCGAATACATGATGCCTCTCTACTTTTCCGAGACCTCCAACATTATTGAATAGGCTGTAGGAATCCCCAAGCGTCACGGTGGCACCGGCAAGGCCCATGTTCCTGGCACCGAAATTAAATTTTCCGTCTTGTGAGTGGGTATAGAGGCTAATTGTGATGAAGAAATGGAAAAGTAATTTCTTCATAGGTGCAAAGTACCTAATTGGTCGTATATTTTCAATAAATGTGTAAGAAGGTAGTTTTAGTAGTATGCGCCTCTTCTCCCTGATAGTACTGTGTGTTTGTAGCCGGATTGCTATTTCGCAGATCTATTATTCAAATGGAGATCTAAAATCGACTGGTGAAATAGTTGAAGGTTTAAAAGTTGGCACTTGGCAGCACTTCTACCCCAATGGGGATTTAAGCGCAAGTTTGCATTATGAAAAAGGAATGTTGAGTGGTGTGCAGAAGTACTATTCACCAGAAGGTAAATTGATTGCACATGAGAATTGGAAAAACGATTTGCAATTAGATTTTTCCTGGTACTATTTCCCTACAGGTTTGTTAGAAAAGAAGGGAAACTTCTTGGATGGGCTTTATGATGGACAGTGGTTTTTTTATTTTGAGTCAGGTCAAGTCAAGAGAAAAGGATACTATGAGTATGGCCTACCTGTGGGGAGCTGGGTTTTTTACTTTGAGAATGGTAAAGTCAATCAAAGAGGTGCATTTAGTGAGGGCAAGGAAACTGGTTTGTGGAAGTACTATGACGAGAATGGATCACAGTCTTATGAAGGGGAATGGAGTGAGGGAAGGGAGATAGGACAGTGGTACTACTTTAGAAATGGTAAGAAGAAGAAATGGAAAAATTTCGACTAGAATGCGGATAGGAAATTGATAAAGAAATTGGTTTCGTCCAGCTTATTCCTTGATAATTCGAATCGAAAGACGGAATCGTGAATAATCACAAGGTCAAACCCCAACCCGAAGGCATATAAATACTGATCGTCTAGTTTATCACTTCCACCATAATTGGGATAACCTTTTGCATAACCTTGATCAAAGAACACCTTACCATAAAGAGTAATTGGGAAGGTTTGAAATTGCCGAACAGGCATAAATCGGCTTATGTCTTTTTTTCTTGAGAATACTTTCTTCTTGATGTCATTTTTCTGAATGAAATAGGTACTTCCTTCAACGACATTCAATTCATAACCCCTAAGTGAATTTTTGAGAAAACCGATCGAAAAATAGTTGAAATAGCTTCTGTCCTGCGGCAAGGAGATGAGACCAATCAAGTTACTTGCCTGGTAGAATTCATTTCCAAGCTCTCTAAACCTTGCTGCGCTAAAATTAAGCGTCCAGAAATCAACGTTACTATTATTGATTCCCAGACCAAATTTTGTAATGCCTGCAGTGTACCATTCACCATCTAGCGGATAATTGCGATTATCCCTTTTGTCCCACGCATACTGATACCCAGCACGAAAGTACGATTGACTAGTAGTACCGTCGCCAATGTAGTTTGGATTTAAAACAGCAACTGTATCAGCAATATTGACGCTGGTATGTCCAAGGTTCAAAAAATGGAAGGAGTAAAATGAATTTCGATAGCTATGCGTGACCCTACTCCTATATACGGTTCTAAGCAATTCTTCACCCTGGAGAAACCTCCTAACATTCTCCTGAGTCACAACTGCTAAATTCTTTGCTTCCAGAAATGCAAAATTGAAAGACAACCCATGTTTTTGAGTTTTTTCAATGTAGGGAATACGATACAGCATGCTTAATCTTGTCGTAAAACCGAATTGGGTCGTTATTCGCAAGAGCTCGGAACGTCCTCGGAAATTAAAGTGCGAGAGACGTAAGCCAATGTTTGTTCTGCTTAAGTCTCGATCTCGATTGACCCACCAGTCGTTGAAATTGCGGTCAACTAGTTTGAAAATCGGAATAGGATAAACATACCAACGCTCCTGAACATTGATCCGTATGTCCACACGATCATCGGATACTTCGATAATGCTAAATGTGACCTCATTAAAGAGGTTGGTTCTATAGATTCTGTTTCTGTCCCAGACGAACATACTGTCCAATTGGAATCTCTTGTACTGTTCTCCTTCACTGAAACTGAGTTCTCTGGTGATGATTTGAGTTTTCGTTTTTCTGTTGCCATCAATCTCCACTTTGTTTATAGTAACTAACTCAGTGGAATCAAATGTTTGCGACCAGCTAACAAAGACTTGAACGAACAAAAAAGAAATGAAAAAAGACCTTTTCAATTGATTTTGCTAAGATTATTTAGTTGTTTCAATTTCAGGAAGATAGGCTTGCAAACAGAGCGAATTTTGGCTGTCCGTGCAAATTTGCTTCGTACTTTTGTTCTGTGAAGAAAGTTATAAGACAAATTTTCATTCTACCCATTCAGCTATATCAAGCTGTTGTATCACCTTATTTCCCTAGTACGTGTCGATTTACACCTACCTGCTCGCACTATGCTAAAGACGCTATTATCAAATATGGAATTTTCAAAGGAACTTGGTTAGGAATAAAACGGATAGGTAGATGCCATCCGTGGGGCGGGAGCGGT
This sequence comes from Cyclobacteriaceae bacterium, assembly GCA_039961455.1. GTDB lineage: Bacteria > Bacteroidota > Bacteroidia > Cytophagales > Cyclobacteriaceae > Ekhidna. The sequence goes on from JBDVJN010000075.1 coordinate 66,938, forward strand.
CACGATCCTGTGCCGTAAGTATTCTTTTGATTTTTCTTGCTGTTAGATTTGTTTACAAATAGGAATGTTCTACATTTATCTACAAATAGGAATGTTCTATGAAAGGTACACATTTAGGTGAGTTTGAAGAACTCGTACTCTTGCTTGTGGGAAGTTTACACGGTAACGCTTACGGAGTAACAATAAAAAATGAGATTGAATCCAAGACAAATAGAAGGCCAAGTATAGGAGCACTACACTCTGCATTAAACCGGTTGGACGAGAAGGGGTTTATTCAATCAGAAATTGGTCACGGTCATGAAGATAGGGGGGGAAGACGTAAAAAGATCTACAAGCTGACGGAATCTGGTCGAGAGGCATTAGTCATAAGTCATGATTTACGCCACAGCTTGTTTCAGTTAATTCCAAATTCATCCAATCTATGACGTATAGAAAAATACCAAAATGGGCTAGAGGGCTACTTCAGTTCCTGGTTAGTAAAGAAGATTATGAATTTATGGTTGGGGATGTCGAAGAATTGTATAACCAGAGAAGAAGGAAATCTGGGGTAGCGAAATCTAAACTGTACTTGTTGAAAGATCTCATAAGTGAAATACGGTTGGCTAAATCAATCAAAAGAAGGGTCGGACCGCAATCAGATTTGGGACTTGTTTCGAATTACCTAAAGCTTGGGTTGAGAAGCTTCATGAAGCATAAAACCTTCTCTTTCGGATCTCTGATTATACTCACTTTAGGGTTCATTTGTGTTTTTATGATTGCCAAATTTGTGCAGTACGAATTTAGTTTTGACAAAAACGGGGTAGAAACAGAAAATGTCTATAGAGTCTACCGACAGGTTAACGAGGCGACAGGATTCAGACAATTGTGCAACGTGCCAGCTCCTCTTGGGCCAGCCATTTCAGAAGGAATTCCAGAAGTGACGAACATTGCAAGGATCTGCAAATTTAGAGAAGAGGGTACTTACGCTTTGAGCGAAGTAGAGGTATTTAAAGAGCCAGGCTACTTATGGGCAGATAACAATTTGCTCCATGTTATGGGATACGAAATGATTTCAGGGAATCTTGAAACTGCACTTTCTGAGTCGGGATCAGTTGTGTTGACCCGCACTGCCGCCAGGAAGTATTTTGGTGAAGATGAGGCGCTTGGCAAAGTGATCATATTCAAAACGCTCTTTCATCAGGACGTTCCACTAACCGTGACGGGAGTAATTGAAAATCCTCTGCCAAATTCACATTTGCAATTTGACATTCTGAATTCGTTCGAAACGCTGGCCAGTCAGCACTTCGAAACAATCATCGATAGCTGGGAGATTAACTATTACTTCACATATCTGGAGCTAAAGGCCACATCTTTTCCTGCCGAGGTGGAAATGAAGATGGACGAATTGATGGCAAATCACATTGATGAAGAGAAGTCAGCGGAGTCCGCAATGAAGCTTCAGCCGATCAGTGAAATCTATCTCAACCCAAATGACACAGGAAGGGAATTGGGCCCGACTAGTGACATCAGGTATTCCTACTTCATCTCGGCGGTTGGGTTACTGATTCTTATAATGTCGAGTATTAATTACACGAATCTGGCAACAGTTAAATCATTGGGACGAGCAAAAGAGATTGGCATTCGCAAAGCCATTGGGGCGAGCAGACGTGGTGTTTTTTTACAGAACATCGTAGAATCACAAATTCTTTCTCTTTTGGCTTTAGTGTTGGCTTTAGGCGTGGTGTACTCCGTCATTCCTCTTGCAAACGAATCATTTGACAGGTCTATGTCAATTGACCTTTTGGCAGATTGGTACCTGCTTCTTGGTATTGGTGCCGCCGCTGTTCTAGTAGGGCTCATTTCTGGTTTTTATCCTGCTGTGATTTTAGCTGCACTACGACCTGTAGTTGTGTTGAGATCAGGCTCGCTTTCATCCGCTAAGTCTACGAACGTGCGAAAATTCTTAATCATAACTCAATTTGTAGCCTCATCTCTGATACTGTTTTCGTCAACAATAGTCTATCAGCAAATGGATTATGTAGTCAATTCTGACCTTGGATTTGATGCCGAACACCTACTGATTATGCCTCTTTCCACAGCTGAGACCGTGGAAAAGTTCCAATTATTGAAAGATAAACTGGAAGCCGAACCTGAAGTCTTTGGTTTTGCCGCTGCATCTCAATATGCAGGGAGCCCGCAACTGTTTGGAGAAGATTTCGATGTTATAAATCCTCAGACAGGAGAAGTTGTTTCAGTCCCCTCTCTTCGCTTTGCTGTGAGCCACGACTTTCTGAAGGTATTAGGTGCACGATTTCTTGCTGGAAGAAATTTCAACAAATCATTTAGCTCTGAAGAGAACAGGTCAGTGATTATCAATCAGGCGTTTCTCAGAGGGGTTGCTATCGACGATCCTACCCAAATTATCGGGAAAGAGTTGACTGTTGATTTCAACTGGGGGGAAAGGCTGATTCTTAATGTGGTGGGAGTTATTGAGGATTTTAAAATGGAATCTTTCCGTGCTGAAGTTGAGCCAGCTGTGTTTTATATCAGACCTTCAGAATTCTACTTTGCTCACCTTAGAGTAGACGGACAGAACATTAGACGATCACTCGAAAAGATCGAGGCCATTACACGGGAGATAGCGCCGAAAATACCATATAATGTGTTTTTTCAGAACGATCGAATCAATCAACTCTACAAAAGTGACAAGCAATTTCAGCAGGTTTTGTTTTACTTTACTGTTTTAGCGATTGTCATAGCTTGTTTAGGGTTGTTTAGCTTTTCCCTATACATGATTAGGCAAAAAACGAAAGAAATAGGGATCAGAAAAGTGCTTGGAGCGTCCACTGGCAACATTACTAGGAAACTGGTAATGAGCTTCGTAGGTCTCGTTGGTGTTAGTTTAATTGTAAGTCTTCCTGCCGCTCACCTCATGACGAAAGGATGGCTGGATGGATTTAGCTACAGAATTTCCCCGTCGATATATACATATGTCCTTGTAAGTGCTGCCTTACTTCTCTTGACAATGTTAACAGTGTTTTTTCACAGCACACGGGCAGCAAGAAGGAATCCAGTGGAGACGTTGAGAACGGACTGATAATTGATCAAATATTCATCTATAAATTCTCCAACTCCTCTGTGTAACCCCCCGATAGAATTGGAAAACGATACCACGATCTAGGATCAATGTTGAAATCATCGAAATGGAAACTAGGTGCGTAGCGTTCTCGTTTCCACTGATTTCGTGTCCAAAGCTGAAAGAATTTCTTGATCCAGTCTTTTGCTTCGACTTCATCGTACAGATCCTTGAGTAAATCGTATATCTGCTTTGGAGACTTGCCGTTTAGAATCGCCTCCAGTTCAATTTGTTTCAGCACATCGTAAGGCATCAGATCTTCTTCATCGGTCTGATTCTTATTCTCGGGTCGAAGCTCAGCGGTAGGAGTAAGATTGTTTACGTCTGTTAATCCAGAGTACCCCAGAGAAGATTCAGCATACTTAAGCCACTGTAGAACGAAGGTTTTTGGGAGGCCTGCAATCGGGGAGATACTTCCACTTGTGTCACCATCCATAGTTGCATATCCAACATCGCCCTCGCTACGGTTAGAGGTGGCTAACAGCAGGGCATTATTCAAATTCGCCAACATCCAAATAACTGGAGAACGTGATCTTGCTTGAATGTTTTGTAAGGTGATGTCATCTTGATCCCAGCTTAATTGTCTCCCTATAGCTTGTTCAATAGTTCTTTTTGCCGTATTAACCTGCTCATCTATCTCCCATGAATAGAATTTTGCTCCAATCGAATCAGCAAGATTTCTTGCAGAGTCGAATGTCTCGCTCGAAGAATTTTTTGTGGCCTGGTAGGCTGTGGTTAATAGCTGATTTACGAATTCTTTTGCGGAATCTCCTACGAGATCAAAACCAATTTTCTTTTCCATTGCATTCCTGCCAAGTTCAAGAAAACTACGACGGACAGTCTCAGCAATTAAAGTTGCTATGGTACTTGAGTCTGCACCACCACTTAAGGATAAAACATATCCTTTACTATGACTTTTTCTCAAATAATCAATAAGTGCCAGTGAAGCAGCTTGCGTAAATTCTTCATTTTGATTATCAAAATTTGAATTTAGATTCTTTTGGCACTTACCTGTAGCAAAATCAATATCTACTGTTAGTAAATTGTAATCTTGAAAAGATAATCGCTTATTACGACCAATCAGTTCGCCCTTATTTGCGATTAGAATATCACCGTCGTAAATCATTCTCCCAGCCTCATTACCAAGCAGGTTGGTGTATAAATAGACACAGTCTAACTCCCTCGAACTTGTACATACAAGATCTTCGCGAAATTTAGCTTTCTTGAATGCGAAATGTGAGGCGCTTGGGTTTAAGATCAGATCTACTTTTGTTTGGTAGTGATCCGCTGGGCGCTCATTCCTCCAAGCATCTTCACATATTTCGAAACCTATAGTGGTCCCATCAAGACTAAAAGAAACGTGGCCAAAAGGGTACATTTTTTCCTGCCATTCAAAGTCATGGATTTCCCCTGATTTCCAGGGAGTAAACCATCTGGGTTCATAATGGACCCCATCATTGGCAAGTTTTTGCTTAGCATAGAATCCCCTAATCTCCTTGTTTGCAATGAAGCAGGTAGCGTTGAAGATATGACCCTTCGTTCGGATCGGTAGCCCAACAGTAACTGCAATGCCTTCTGTCCAGGAAACTATTGTTTCTAGTTTTTCCAATGCTGTGACAGGAAGCCAATCACTCAGAAATAGATCCTCACAACCATAGCCGGTGATGCATAGCTCTGGGAGACAGAGAATGTCAACCTCCTTAGCCCTGGCCTGATCAATTGCAAGTTTGATGTTGTCCAGATTATTTTTCCAGTCAATTGGAGTTTGATTGAGGCATGCTCCTCCAATTCTGAATTTTTTGCTCATTCTGGCAGTTTTAGTTCTAAGTAAGTCTTCCTGGCAGCGTCTTGCTCCGCCTTCTTCTTACTAAAACCAAAACCTTTGGATTTTGGTTTGTCACCCAGAAAAACTTGTGCTGTAAACGTTCGATCTTCTTCATCCACAATTTCAAACTTCAAGTCAACGTTTTCTTTTTGTGACCACTCTAGCAACTTGCTTTTGAAGTTTGATATTGTGGTAATTAGCTCGTTTAGATCATAATGCGGCTTAATCAGCCTGCTTACAACAAACTGTCGACAGAATTTAAATCCATGATCAAGATGAACGGCACCGACCAAGGCCTCTAGGGCATCTCCGTATACTGACTTGCTCGTTCGGTTTTGCTGATTGTATTGAACCAACTCTCTTAGTCCAATTTTTTGAGCGAGGCTGTTGAGTGATTCTCTACTCACAATCTTTGATCTAATCTCGGTGAGAAAGCCTTCTTCTTTGAAGGGATATTGTGAATACAAGTACTCTGCCACAATCATCCCTAGGACCGCATCCCCAAGGTATTCTAGACGCTCGTATGAAGCCTTTATTCCCTGTTCGTTTGTTTGAGCAACGCTGCTATGCATCATTGCTTGCTTGTACAATGCAAGATTGATGGGATTTCGCCCTATGATTAGCCTAAACGACTGGCGGAGTTTTTTCTCAGAACTGAAAGTTGAAATAAGGCGACCCGATAAGCGTTTCGGAAGCGAAGACACTACTGGGAGTATTTGCCAAGAACGATTGAAGTATTGTGTCCCCCAAATCCGAATGTATTGCTCATAGCAATGTTTACCTCTCTCTCCTGAGCATTATTGAATGTCAAATTCAGATTTGGATCAATGTCCGGATCGTCGGTAAAATGATTGATAGTAGGCGGGACGATGCCTTTTTGCAAAGCCATAATACAGGCTATAAATTCCACAGCGCCCGCAGCACCAAGCAAATGGCCAGTCATTGACTTTGTGGAACTGATATTTAAATTGAGAGCATTTTCACCGAAAACTCTTTGGACTGCTCTGATTTCACCTGCATCTCCTAATGGGGTAGATGTACCGTGCGTGTTGATGTAGTCAACTTGATTTGGTTCGATACCCGCATCAGCAAGGGCATTTTTCATGACCAATTCAATTCCAATTCCCTCAGGGTGTGGTTGTGTAATGTGATATGCATCAGCAGACATACCATTGCCAATAATCTCAGCATATATTTTTGCACCCCGAGCCTTTGCATGCTCCAGTTCTTCTAGAATTACAGCACCCGCTCCCTCACCTAAGACAAAACCATCACGATCTTTATCATACGGTCTTGAAGCTGTTTCAGGTGAGTCATTTCTTTCTGAGAGTGCTTTCATGGCATTGAAACCACCTATTCCTGACTCGATTACGCCAGCTTCTGAACCTCCTGTCAAAATAGCATCAGCCTTACCTACCTGAATGTAAGTTGCAGCATCAGTAATTGCATTGTTAGAAGAGGCACAAGCAGAAACGGTTGCAAAATTGGGTCCCATAAACCCGTATTTTATTGAGAGTAATCCGGGAGTAATATCCGCGATCATCTTAGGAACAAAGAACGGATTAAAGCGAGGTGAACCGTCACCTTGAGCAAAATTCATCACTTCGTTTTGGAAGGTGCTGAAACCACCTATTCCAGAACCCCAAATGACCCCAATCCTGCCCTTGTCAACTTTTTCAAGATCTAAGCCTGAGTCGATGATTGCCTGGTCGCCAGTGACCATCCCATACTGCGTATTGGGATCCATTTTTCTAGCTTCTTTTCTATCAAAAAAATCGAGAGGATCGAAGCCTTTGACTTCACAGGCAAATTTTGTTCGGAATTTTTCAGTATCGAATCGCGTGATAAGAGCCGCTCCACTCACACCCTTAGCTAGTGAATCCCAATATTCTTCTTTGGTATTTCCTAAAGGTGTAAGTGCACCAATCCCCGTAACAACGACTCGTTTTAATTCCATAAAGTAAGGAGCTTATAGCTTACTTAACGTTTTCTTCAAGGTAAGAGATAGCATGACCAACTGTAGCGATATTCTCAGCCTGATCATCTGGTATGGATATGTTGAATTCTTTTTCGAATTCCATGATGAGCTCAACAGTGTCTAATGAATCAGCTCCTAAATCATTTGTGAAACTTGCTTCGGGAGTAACTTCAGACTCTTCCACACCTAGTTTGTCAATAATGATTGACGTTACTTTTTGTGCTATTTCTGACATTTTTTTAATGTTTGGTTTAAAATGAGTTGCAAAGAAATATATTATCATCCTAAAATCAAACAAATTCGCATTGTTGACATTCGATTGATTGATGATTGACTAATAGGGCTGGAATATATAAAATATGAAG
>JBDVJN010000076.1:0-38037 GCA_039961455.1 Cyclobacteriaceae bacterium
CCAGTCAGCTAACCATGGGTCCGCTAAAAATCTTGATTGTCGAAGATGAACTACTCGTTGCAAAGCCCCTGCAAATACTATTAGAAGAGCTTGGGTATGTAGTTACTGGTATTTTCAACAACGCCAAAAGCGTTCTCGCAGAAATAGAACAGAACCCGCCAGACTTGGCACTTCTGGATATTCAGTTAAAAAGCGAGGAAACGGGAATATGGCTCGCAGATCAAATCAATAAAAAATTCAGTCTCCCTTACATCTTCCTTACTTCTTTCGATGATCCCGAGACCATTGCCGAGGCAACCGAAACTAGCCCTTTTGGCTATTTGATCAAGCCTATTAAAAAACAACACCTCTTTGCTGCGATCGGTGTAGCGATGAAAAAATATGCCGATCTAGTTTCTGTAGATGAAAGCGAGCATGATGAAATTATTTTAGAAGATGCGCTGTTTGTGCGAGATGAATACCTCCTTGTGAAGATTGAATTCAAAGATATTTCCTTTGTGAAACCGAGTGGAAATTATCTGGAAATTCACACACCAAAAAAGAAGTATATGATCAAGGGAACCATGTCTTCCTTTACAAAATCCCTTCCAAAAAAGCAATTTCTTCAGACACATCGATCCTATATCTTAAATGTGAGTAAAGTTGAGGCCTTAGGGAAAAACTTCGTAAAAATTGGGGAGACAAGGATTCCTATTACTCCGCAAAAAAAAGAAGTGCTTCTTCAACAAATTCAACTTTATCAAAAAGACTAGACTTTCCTAAACATTGCCTCGAATGCACGCCGGATCTCAGTAGCAGCTTCATTTAAGTGGATTTTGGCATGCTCCCATTTTTCTCCACTATTGGAAGAATATCCCTCAAAATCTTCTTCTAGTTTCTCCTTTTTTTTCTTAAGATCCTGGATTTTTTTCTCAGCCTCCTCAGACACATTGTTTCCAGCTTTCTTTGTCTCTGCAATCAGTTGATCCATTTTCTTACCTAATTCAGCAAGAATTTCTTCCACTTTTCCTTTTTCGTCACTCATAAGTATTGAATAATTCGTCGTCGTAAATTAACTGCTTTTTCCATACCATTTTGCAATCACATCTGAGGCCGGTTTCCCTTGTGGTGTAAAGCGTGTTTTATTTCGTTCGGCTCCTCGAGTTGTTAGATGCCATTTCCACAAAAAACCTCCTGCAAACCAAGACTCATTCCAAAGTGACTGAAAGGTCGCTTCATAAGCTTTGCTTTGCACCTCCATGTCTACATTTTCAATTGCTTTATCCACCTCCCAGTGCTTGCCGGCTCCACCTTTCACACTTTGAAATCCGTACTCTGTAAACAAGATTGGTCTATTCCATTTTTCAGAAAAAGCTTCAAGTTCTTTCTTGAGAGGAATCCACCCCTTTTTCATTTCCTCCAATGTGGGGCTGTCCCCATACGCCAGCGGAAAATAAGAATCAATACCGATGTAGTCAATCTCATCCCACCAAGTGATATTCATGTAATTATCCCAATTGGCAGCATAGGTAATTCTACCGCTATATTCTTTTCTAATCTGTCCAATTAGACTTCTCCAAAACTCAGGGCGTTCCTTTGCAGGAGTTCTATATTCTGTCCCAATACAAAACATTTCAACATCTAGGGAATCTGCGATCCTAGCATGGTTCAAAATGTATCGTGAAAAGTCTCGTTCCCAGGTTTTCCATTCTTGCTCCGTCGAAAGTTTGTAATCTCCCGTCCATCCTTCGCCCATCACCCAAACATGAGGCTTTAACATTGTTTTCAATCCTTTCTCCTTGGCAAAACCAATCAGCTCACAAGTACCTTTGGTACGCTCTCCCCACCATTGTCTATCATGATCGAATGTTACATTTGCTTGACCTGCTCTGGAAAATCCATAGGGAATAACCGCTACCCATTCTGCATTGATAGACTTCAGTTCTTCCAATTTCTTCGACTCAATTTGACGTGGGGGAGAAACCAAGCTTACACCATTGATTTTTTCTTTGGGTTTAGTTGGCAATGAAATCAAAGAAGAGATTCCGATCAGTAAGAGACAACTAATAACTAATAGACGCATGTGTTAAAGATACGTTGAAGTAGCTTGATTAGTTTGTAGATCACTTGCGCATCGTTGGAGCTAGAATCAGTCAACCCGTTCGATCTTTGCTCCCAGCGCATTCAACCGCTGATCAATGAACTGATACCCTCGGTCTATTTGATCAATGTTGTGGATGGTACTTGTCCCCTCTGCGGACATAGCAGCAATCAGCAATGAAACTCCTGCTCTAATATCCGGAGACGTCATTGTTATGCCCCGTAGCGCATGTTGTCGGTTCATACCAATCACTGTCGCTCGATGGGGATCACATAGGATTATTTGAGCTCCCATGTCTATCAGTTTATCAACGAAAAACAATCGACTTTCAAACATCTTTTGATGAATCAAGACAGTGCCTTTTGCCTGAGTAGCAGTGACGAGAATTACACTCAATAAATCCGGTGTAAGGCCAGGCCAAATGGCATCCGCTATCGTAAGGATGGAGCCATCAATAAATGTGTCAATTTCATAGTTCGACTGAGATGGAATATAAATATCATCCCCTCGGAATTCCATTTGTATCCCCAGTCTTTGGAAGGTGTCCGGAATAATCCCAAGTTCTCTGATCTGCACATCTTTTATAGTAAGATCTGATTGAGTCATTGCAGCGAGCCCAATAAAACTCCCCACCTCAATCATGTCCGGCAATAATGTATGTTCCGTTCCTGAAAGGGATTCGACACCTTGAATCTTCAAGAGATTTGAACCTACTCCCTCAATGTTAGCCCCCATCCTGACCAGCATTTTGCACAATTGTTGAATGTAGGGCTCGCATGCTGCATTGTAAATGGTTGTTTCTCCAGAAGCTAAAACAGCAGCCATAATAATGTTAGCTGTTCCAGTCACAGAAGCTTCATCCAAATGCATGTAAGCCCCATTCAACTTCGACCCATCTACGGTGTAAAAGGAAGTTGACGAGTCGTAGTTGAACTTTGCCCCGAGTTTTTGAAAACCTACAAAATGGGTGTCTACACGCCTCCTTCCAATTTTATCTCCCCCAGGGCTTGGCATTTTTGCGGTCCCAAATCTTCCCAGCAAAGGACCAAGGATCATGATTGACCCACGCAATTGCGCAGCCTTTTCCTTGAAGTCTTTCGTTTCAAGAAAATCTAAATTGACATTGGCAGCATTAAATGAGTATGATTCTTTGTCTAGTTTGTTAACAGTAACCCCAAGGTCGGCCAACAATTCAATAAGTTTTAGAACATCTCTAATTTCTGGAATCTTATGAATGATAACTTCCTGATCTGTTAGTAAAACGGCAGCAACGATTTGAAGTGCCTCATTCTTTGCTCCTTGAGGAACAATTTCGCCACTTAGTTTGTGTCCGCCTTCTACCTTAAAAGATGACATATATTGAGCTTGTCCGTTTGTCAAAAGGAATGTGAGGGATCGATTTACAATTTAACCACTTACAATTAATTGTGGTGTCTTCTACGGTTTTGTCCACCGCCCTTTCCTCCAGAGTTTCGCCGGCCCTTACCCCCTTGATTATTTCGTCGGCCTCCGCCTTTGTTAGTGTTGGTGCCATTGCTCCTAAAACTTCTGGTAGGTGGCTTCTTGTCTGAATCAAACAGTCCCAATTCTTTCACTGTTTCAAGATTGATATCTAACTGATCTTTGGACAACTGCTTGATATTTTTGAGAACCTGTTCATCCTCGATCGTATCATTATTCCATGTTTGGAAAAATGATTTCATCAATCTACCGATCGCTACCACTGCCCCCTCTTTCTCCTTTGGGTCTTCCATTGCGATCGCCTGCTCAATCAATATTTCTACACTTCTTCCGTAGTGCTTGAATTTTATTTGATTGGCAGAATACTCTAGTCTTTGCGGCTTCTTATCTAAAATCTCAGCATTTGGTTTTTCAAAAGGACCTTCGAAATCCAATTCGAAATTGGAAATGATATACAAGTCGTCCCAAATTTTTTGATCATAATCGCTTGAGTCCTTGTTCAGATCCGGATTGATCGATTTCATCAACTCCACAAGCATTGCTGCCTTTCTATTTCTACTTTCCGTATCCTCAATCGTTTTGAGATGTTCCACAAGATTCTGAACATTTCTCCCGTACTCTCTTAGATTCAAATGCGTTCTCTGCGTGTTATAGTCCATTTTTTAGTATTAACTCCCAAAAATAATTCTTTTAAGCAAGCTTACTCAGGTGTTGACAATAAATCACTGACATATTCATCCTCACTGGTACTCATGTTAAAAATTCTAATTGTGTTCAATAGTAACCTTTACCCAAAACAGTGGGGTATCTTGGAGCCGTAAAAAAAACCTCCGGCGTGCTCCTGGTGATTCTAACAACTGGACACAAATCATAAGTCAAAAGGGCATACCGAATTATATTCAGCATGCCCTTTTCTTTAAAATCTTCAGAGTTACTTTAAGAATAGCATCTCTCGATATTTTACAAGAGGCCAATCCTCATCATCAACAAGCAGTTCAAGCTTATCGACAGCATATCTCAATTTGTCAAAGTATTTGTTTTTGACATTATCTCCGTACTCGATCGCTTTTTCGCGTGAATCTTCGATAAGGTTGATTCGCTTCCTCTCATCCGTCATTTCATTTGAAAATTTTCGGACGTTATTAATGTGCTTCGAGACTTCTTCGATCGTTTTCTTAATCTCAGTCGCATCGATCCCTAAGTCTACAAGTCCCCTTGCATTTTCAATCAACTTTGTCTGGTACTTGGTAGCTGTAGGAATAATATGATTCAATGCAAGGTCCGCCATAACTCTTGATTCTATCTGAACCTTCATGACATAGTTTTCCAACTTAATTTCATGTCTTGCATCAATCTCAACCTTCGTCAAAACCTTATGTTTCTCGTAGAGTTTAATGGCTTTGTCTGTAACTGAAAAATCGAGAGCTCGAGGCGTGTCCGTTACATTAGAAAGTCCCCTCTTCGCTGCTTTGCTTACCCAGTCATCTGAGTATCCGTCTCCTTCAAATAGCACGTTCTTAGATGTCTTTATGTAGTCTCTTAGTACATCAATCGTGGCAAGTCTTCGGTCCTTTCCAGCATCAATAAGTTTAGTGGTCTTACTATGAAAATCAGTAAGCTGTTCAGCAACAATCAGATTTAAGACGGTCATCGGAAATGATACATTTGTATCAGACCCAACCGCTCTAAATTCAAATTTGTTTCCTGTAAAGGCGAATGGCGAAGTTCTATTTCTGTCCGTATTGTCTAAAATGATTTCAGGAATTTGATCAATACCCAATTTCATATAAAGATTGTCTCCTTTCTCTACCATCACATCTCCTGATTTCTCCAACTGATCCAACACCTTGGTAAGTGTCGAACCTATAAAAACGGAGATGATGGCCGGAGGAGCTTCATTCGCCCCAAGTCTGTGATCATTGCCAGCAGATGCAATACTAGCTCTTAGCATATCTGCATACTCGTGAACCGCCTTAATCGTAGAAATGAAGAAGGTAAGAAAAAGCAGATTATCCTTAGCACTGCTACTTGGCTGAAACAAGTTTACACCTGTGTCTGTCACCAAAGACCAATTATTGTGCTTGCCACTTCCATTTAATCCAGCAAACGGTTTTTCATGGAAAAGTACTTTCAGATCATGCTTATTCGCCACTTTTTCCATTACATCTTTCAGTAGTTGGTTATGATCTGTAGCCTCATTTACTGCCCCGTACATTGGAGCGGCCTCATACTGACCTGGAGCTACTTCATTGTGACGAGTCATCAAGGGTATACCAAGACGATGCGCCTCGATCTCATAATCCTTCATGTAATCGTAAATACGTGTCGGAATTGAACCAAAATAATGATCATCCAATTGTTGACCTCTAGCTGGGTTGTGTCCAAAGACAGTTCGCCCACCCATAACCAAATCTGGACGAGCCGAGTAAAGTGCCTTATCGATCAAAAAATACTCCTGCTCCCACCCAAGCGAAGCATTCACTTTGCTAATGTTCCGATCAAACAGCTTGCAAACCTTTACAGCTGCTTTATCCACTGCGTCTAGCGCTTTTAACAGTGGTGCCTTGTAATCCAATGCTTCACCAGTATAGGCAACAAATACTGTTGGAATACATAATGTCTTACCGTAGATAAAAATCGGAGAAGATGGATCCCATGCAGTGTACCCTCTAGCCTCAAAAGTGCTGCGAATACCCCCATTTGGAAATGAGGAAGCATCAGGCTCCTGCTGAACCAACGCCTCTGCTCTAAAAACCTCCATCCCTTTCTGTGGGTCGAAGAAAGAATCGTGTTTTTCTGCTGTAGCTCCTGTCAATGGTTGAAACCAATGCGTATAGTGCGTCACTCCCCTTTCCATCGCCCAGTTCTTTACAGCAGCAGCAATCGCATCTGCCGTATCAATGTCTATTTTTTTGCGGTTTTCAATCGCATCAGCAACCCTCTTATACACCTCCGGTGATAGGGTATTTTTCATTTGGTCTCGACCAAAGGCCATTTCTCCGAAATAATCAGAAATTTTCTTCGAAGGGGCCTGAACATCCACCTTCTTTCTGTTTTGGATTAAATTGAGAGCGTTAAATCGTAAATGAGCCATGGTTTTTAATATTCAAGGTATTTTTCTACCCCAAAAATAGATTATTTACGTAATTAATTATTTTTTAGGTTACTTTTTTATCCAGATTTATATAAAAAATTGCAAAAACAAGGTATCAAGGTGTATTTTCAAACATAGATGGCAATATTTTACGAAAAAGGTATAAGTCAGGGCATCAGATTTCTGTCAAAAGAAGAGTCAAGGCATTGCTCGCAAGTCCTAAGACATTCTTCAGGGGACGAAATCATGTTGCTTGATGGAGTTGGAGGCAAGCACCGGGCAATCCTGAGCGAAGTTTCCAAAAAGACTTGCAGCTTTGAGGTGGTTGAATCTACAATTGAACCTTCTAGGAGCTTCTCCATTCATTTAGCAATAGCTCCGACAAAAAATACAGATCGAATGGAGTGGATGGTGGAAAAACTAAGTGAGATAGGCGTTGATGAGTTGACCTTCTTAAAAACACAACATTCAGAAAGGAAGAACATCAGACTTGACCGTCTGGAGAAAAAGGCAATTAGTGCTATGAAACAATCAGGCAGTCCTTTTAAGCTTAAAATAAACGAGGTGGTGGATATAAAGAGATTTGTTGACTCTGATAAAGCAGATCAAAAATTCATTGCACACGTGAATCCCGAGCATTCATATCTCAGTTCTCAACTGAATATATCAAAACACGTAAGTCTACTAATAGGACCAGAAGGTGACTTCAGCAATGAAGAATTGCAATCTGCAACAGGCAGAGGGTTTGAGCCCGTTTCCCTTGGGAAGAATACGCTCAGGACTGAAACAGCAGGCTTTGTCGCCTGCTGCATGGTTAACTTTATAAATAATTTCTAAGGCTCCTTACTTGCCTATCTGCCAGTCGACATCAGGTGTTCCCTTGAAGCAATTGGGAGTTACAGGAAAGTCAGACGTTATGACGTAATAATAAGTACCGTCTGGAAATTCTGGAGTCACTCCTGATCTTCCATTGCATTCATCCAAATCGCCAAGGTCGGTGACGTACTCATAGTCCTGAATATACGTCCCATCATGAGTCCCATCTGGATAATCCTTCCCTGCTGTTCCAGTTCCAGTTCCAGTTCTCGATCCGGACTTTAGTCGATGACTAGATTTAAGCTCTTTAATTGCAGAAGTCGGATCGTCCTTATCTGTGTACCCATATTTGTAATAAATCGGAAATCCATCTCCTGCAAAGCCATAAAGAAGTGAATGTCTACTTCCGTCTTCATCTGCTGCAAGTGCTACGATATCGCCATGATAGTGATAGTTGCCCTGAGAAGTCACATGCGCACCATATGCATCCAAATCAGTTTGTCCCTCTTGCGTAACCTGTTCTTGCCACTCCCAATTCTCCTCTGCATCATCTGGATTTGTCCATGGTTTTAGGCCCATGGGATGAAATTCAACTCCATTGGTTGCAATTCCAAATTGATAAAAGTTTGGATTCATCGGTGTTGGACCGCTGGTCTCATTAAAGACATAGGTAGTTGTTCCAGCTAACTCTGGTGTCAAATCTAGTGATCTTGTCACCTCAATTGCAGTTGGATCCGCATTTGGGAAATTACCAACTACATGACTTGGATATTGGTTTGAAGAGATCACTCTTAAATCTCCGCTAACTTCAAAACACACATTGCTCACTGTAGTGCTTATCGTTGTGCAACTCATTGTTGTCGTCTGTTGCTCTAATTGTGCATTATCGTAAACAAAATTTCCAGAGTATGGAAAGACTTTGAAATAATAAGTCGAGGCATCTTCAAGAAGTGTTATTTCCAGGCTACTACTTCCAGCACCTTTATAAATCACTTGCTCGCCCGTACCGACATACCTTGTACTATTTAATGGTTCATCACCATCTATCCTGTCTGAAATACCTTCAGCATCACTAACCACCACTATATAACCGTCCACAGCAGTCAGTGTAGTCCAATTGCTTAACTCTACGCTGTTTCCGGTATTGGTTCCAAACGTGATCGTTACGTCCGAGCTTGAATTTGAACCAGGTAAAATCGTCAAAACAAATTCATCTGACACACTACCATCGTTACCATCATTGGCTGTGACTGTTATGGTTGTAGACCCTTCGCCCACCTCAGTCAGCGTCAAGGTCTCTCCGCTCACTGAAGCCAAGGCAACATTTTCATCGCTACTAGTTGCCGAAATGGTGAGTACATCTTCATCTTGATCAGAAAAGACAGCTCCCATTTCCACAGTCACAATTCCAAACCCTGTTGTTCGAGTTATGTCTTGAAGTGCATTTGCTACAACCGGAGTTATATTCTCGCTTGAGGGGTCCTCGTCAGTGGCGCAACCTGCGAGTATTAGTAGTGACAGAATTAGGGGAAAAGACTGAATGCTCTTGGTGTTTCTCATTACTCCCAGGATAAATTTTTGGTTAATCATCCTGAGTTAGATGCGGTCTGCACCAAGACCTTGTGGTCGCTAGTCAAATACTGGATAGGGGTTTGTAGCAGCTACCTAATCACAATTTTTTGCTTGCTCACACTCTCTCCCTGCACTATTATCAAGAAATAAATTCCAGGGGTCATATTTTGGCGAGGAAGGATTGCTTTATCAAAACCAAGCGCTCCATCAATCATCTTGCTGTAATATACCTGACCAGTCAAATCCACTATTTTAAGAGAGACAGCCGTGTGATCATCACCAGACTCAAACCTTACATTCAGGTTTTCCGGAGTGGTCGGATTTGGATATGTGGTGACAGAGATTTCTTTCCTGACAAAGTCATTGACAATGCGGACTATGTTTGAATACTCAAAAGCTCCATCATAATCCACCTGCTTGAGTCGGTAGTAGTTGACACCAAAGGCAGGCTTCGAGTCAGTAAATGCGTACTCAATTTCGTTGCTAGTAGTTCCATTTCCCGCTACTTCAGATATTTTCTCAAAAGTGATTCCATCCAATGAGTGTTCGATTTCAAATCGGTCGTTGTTTAGCTCCGTAGCAGTAGCCCACGATAGGTTCACTTCATTATCCAGGGCCTCTCCACTGAAGTAGATGAGTTCCACAGGAAGAACAGAAGCAGGCGCATAGCCTACTCCGAAATGACGGGTACTGAAGAAAACAGTGTTTTCCGATGTAACTGTCCCTGCGGTTGCGGTACCAACTACTTGTCCGCCTTGATTTTCCCACCTGTTCTGTGCCACGTCGCCGTCTAGCACTGCTTCATCATCCCACCAGACAAGTCTAATATTTGTGCCTGGGAAGGCATCATGCGCTCCATATGTTGCCCTGACTTGAGCTGTATTTGATGCCGCGCTGGTGATTGTCCAAAGATCGTTGCTTCGAACAAAACTCAATGCATTAAATCCGGACCCTGGATCAGTATTATCGAAAACTGTATTGTCGTATGTAGGATTCGTGGTTGTGAAATATTCAGCTGTCCAGTCATCTCCACCTGTTCCGATATTCACCACAAATGCTGGTGCATATCGAGCAGCCTTTCCAACCGGGAATTCATAGGTAGACGCAATTGCGATGTCTTGTTTAGTGATCGGACCAGTAACGTAACTTGCACTTGAAGCTCCCGTCCAGTCTCCCGAAGATGAGAGCGTGAGAGTTTCAGTTGAACTTGTGTTTAATAAGCCATCTGTTAGCGTCAGAGTACCACCCACTTCAATATCACCACTATTGATAGTTACTCCTGTTCCATTTGAGTTGTTAATGCTCAAGTCATCGAATGCTGCGCTACCAGTGAAATTACCATCAATCAGTTGTGAAGAAGTACCGTCCAGTAGTACACTGCTTCCATTCCAGTCTAAAGTTCCACCCGAAAAATTCAGGTCATCTGATATTTCAATTGAAGTGCCACTTGCTCCTGTGAAAGATCCTCCAGAAACAAGGAAGTCACCAGTCACATCCATTGTGGACCCATTAGAAAGTGTTACAGCACCTGCTTGAATTTCAAACCGATCCAAATCACCATCTCCGATGGAATAATTCAATCCAGAATTTAGGGCCACAGTTGGTCCATTGATCTGTAGAGTATCACAAATGCTTAGCGCATTGTTCGGCATTGTTCTAACACCGGATCCTTCAAAAATTACTTTTCTGATTTGAGATATGCCAGAAAGAACACCATAAGTAGTGGTACCAGAATATTGGATTGCTCCACCAGAACAAGTCAAGAAATCAGTGTATTCACCAGTAGGAAGTAGCTCATTATCTTCTAAGACGATCGTTCCCGAACCTGTCACATTACCTAATCGAATGCCTGTTACACCTGTGGGAACCCTTAAGATGCCACCAGTCTCAATCTCGGTGGAGTAAAGTCTAATGTTTGAAAGATTGAGCGTAAGATCATCTCCATTTCGAACGATTATTTGAGCTCCGACGGGGCCTACTCCGTCTGTAATTGCCGGACCATTCAGTACATTCCAGTTTGCTGCCACGCTATAATTTCCAGCACCTGCAAAAGATGTCTCGTATTGCGCAAGTTGATCTGGAATTGCCGCTTCAATATCTGCGTTTATTCCATCAGAACTTCCCGCTCCAGCCGTATAATCACCAGTAATCTCAGCTGAAGTAGCAGTACTTAGTGGAACTTCAAATGATTGACTAGCTCCCAAAAAGAGTGTTGGTGGAAATTTGTCCCACGTAACATCATTTGCTAATAGTCTGGCTGAAATAAAATCTATGGTATCCGTTTGTGTGTTTGTAATATCAGAATGATCATAGAAGTAAGTGGCAGTTCCTGTTGCATTCGTTAAAGTCTCAGCGACTACAATCCAGTGGTATTGGAGAACGTTTTGCGTATCATCAATTTCAGGATCAGCAACAGTACCAGGTTCAGCATCGTCAATTATTGTTGGGTGCCTTTCATTTGCAGGCCGGACTCTTATTCCTCCAGCTGTTGTTCCAGCATCAAGTTCAAATTGGACAGGAGTATACTTCAACTCCCCAATTGGAAAAAATACCGTGGTATCCGCTGCTACTGTGTAGAAGTCAATCTTAAGCCCATTGTCGGTAAATGAACTATTCGTCTGCACCATATTTCCAACGTTAAACGGACTTACAGCTGTGACAGGTGTGCCAGCTTCCAATGTTATTAAACTACCTCCAATATTGAAAACACCTCCGTTTAGTCTCAATTCTTGCGTGATGTTAAAGTCAAAACCATTTCCATCAGGAATATCTACACCACTTGAGTTACTTATGGTTATCGTTCCAATATCCACCACATCATTATTCAAACCACTTAACTCCTGGTTTGTATTACCATCAAAGACCAACCCGGCACCTCCGCTGTTTGTTAATGTACTTTGTATAAATGCGTCATTCTGAAGGTTCAACGAATTAGAACCAATATCGAATGTCCCAGACGTTAAGTACAAATTATTATCAACATCCAGAGTAATAGACGAGGTGGCTGTTCCTGCTCCGCTTTTCCTTAGATCAAAAATCGTATATGTTCCAGCACCGCTGATCGCCTGAGCACCTGCACCGCCGAAAATGGTTTCAGTAGAGGTGTTGGTGTAGGTACCACTATTTGTGAAATCTCCATTTACTGTGAAAGTAAAACCATTGGTCTCTAATACTTGATTGGTGTTTATTGTGATATTCTCAACTTCCAGGTTTTGAGTATATAACCGCACGTCAGGAAGGTTAATACTATTCGCAATGGTCAAGTTGTTTAGAGGAATTGTGGAGGAAATGTTGAAGTAGTTCGAACCATAATTGGCACCCAGATTCTCAAAGATGTTTATCGTGGAACCTGCCAAATTGTAAGTATCAGGGCTCAAATCCAATGATTCATTGGAGTCTCCTGTAACACCACGTTCAATATTAAACGTACCTCCCGTCAGTGTGAATTCGCTCCCTGTGTTTAATACTTCAAAAGCAGCTCTGTTGGTATCGTCGGCTCCATCGGTCGCAATGTCAACATCTCCTCCCGTCTGACGATATTTAAGGACCCCATTGGTTGCCGTAGTAGTTCGACGAACCTGACCTCCAACATTGAGTGTTCCCGATGACACATCAATCAAGGCATTGCCAGAGCTCGAGTACTCTATATCAGAAGTGGCCAGTGTTGCAGTTCCTCCATTTACGCGTAGCAATCCATCTAAAATTATGTTAGCTCCGGTGGAAGTGACTGTTCCCGATGTGACTTCCAAACCAGCAGTAGACGGAATGTCAAAATCTGAATTATTAGCTAGCTCCCATGTATTTGAAGAATTATCAAGAATCAATTTCCCATTTTGTAGCTCTATGGATTGAGGTGATGTGGTATTGTCACCATCGATAGTAGCTAGCGCACTAATGGTCATTGTATTTGTGGTATCTGAGCCTTTATTCATCACCACTCTGTAAAGATCTATGTTGAACTGTCCAGCGGTAAAGTCATTTGTGAATGAATGTTCTCCGTCGCCCTGAAATTCCAGTATGACATTATTCTCATTAGGAGAGTTATAAAGGTCAATATTCACAAAATCATTACCGACGTCTTCCACATCAAAGAAATCCAAGGTAAAATCTCCGTTAACCACAAGTTTATGATCAATATCGTTTGTATTTCCTGATATTACTTCTATAGCTTGAAGGTTTTCATCTGCAGTATTCTTGTCCGTTGCCGTGTTCAGATCAGTGGTTGTTAGCGTATAGGAAGTAGTTCCGTTCGGAAATCTAATCCTACCATGACCAGTAAAACCTAGCTCTGTTTGGCCTGCAACAGTGTAGTTGCCTCCCACTAGTAAGGATACCTCTCCATCAACTACTAAGTTGGCTGCATTAAAATCATAATTAAAAGTTACTTCCCTTCCAAAACTTGCTAACTGCCCATATAGTCTCAACGTTGGAAGTTCAGTAAAGAAGTCGCCGGGATCAAAGGTATATGTTCCGTTTTGTGTAAAATAGAGAAGCACAACACTTGTGTCATTAGCTGCAAAGTCTCCGATATCTGCAGTAAGTGAAGCGGAATTGGTAAGGTTGTATTGAAGATAAATGTCACCGACTCCTGACACGCGATCAACATTCAGCACATCTGTTGGTGAAAATCGTAATCTAGCCATACTCTCGATACCAGTGTAAGTTCCGGTTCTTTCAAAGATCAACTCTGCCGCTGCCTGAGTACCACTGACATTGACTGCGTCACCAAAGTTGTTTCCGGTTATCACAGCTACGTCCCCTGCTGTTGGCCAGTCAGCTGCTCCTATTGTTCTTGCTGCATCCAAAAACCACGATGAAGCAGAATCCCAGTTTCGCGTACCATTAAGTCGATTATAGTAAGCAACAACTGATCCCGCGAATGCCGCAGTTTCAGCTGCTGTATAATTTGCTGCTTGAAGCGTGAAGCTTCCTCCACCATCGAATGTGATCGTATTGTTTGCAGCATCATCAACATCTGCTGTGGTTCCATCAGTAGCTCGAGAAAAGAAATCACTATCACTATCAGCGTCTTCATTGTCCTCAACAAAACCAGGTACATAGTTAGATTCAGTACCTCCTACATCGGTCTGATCATACGTAAATACGTAGCTATTAATTGTGGGAAGAGTTCCAAAATCGGAATAGCCGACCCTCCAATAAAAGTCAAGAATATCAGTTGCTGTAGCGGTTGTTGCTAATACATTGTCAACCAGTGCTATTTGAATATATCCATCGTCGCTACTTGCAAGGCTAACATCCACCGTAACCGGGGTGTATTTTCCAGATGTTCCAAATGGATAAGTTATTAATTCATCTGCATCAAAAAGTGATCTCACGCCGCCATCTGAGGCATTGCCAGCAGTTTGTATCATCAAAGTGGACGAGAACGTGCCTGATGTTTGAGCTTCGTTATCCAGCGTAAGCCCACTGGTGTTAAGATCGAAAATTCCTGTGTTCAGATCCAGACTTTCAACCCCAAGATCTCCCGAAAGCGTAACGCCATTTCCATTGCTGATAGTCAGATCGTGAATGAAACCTGAGTCATCAGAAGTAATGGTCTGTGCTTGACTTCCATTCAATATGAAATTTCCTGTTGCTGCGGAGGTTCCAACCGTATCATTGACAATCAGATCTTTCCCAATGTGGATATCGAAAGTTCCATAGTCGAAAATACCCGTTTGCAGACTAAACAAGCTATCTACCTGTATGGCGGTTGCATTGCCCTGTAAAAGATCTACGGATGTTGTAGACAAATCCTTATTGATAACTAATGTATCAAGGACAAAGGTTGCTCCCGTTTGTATCGATATCTGAGATGAACCTGTACCTTCAAAAGTCAATATTGTACTGTCAGCGCTAAAGGTAGCGCCATTTGCTATTGTCAAGGACCCCGTTATTCCGATTTCGCTATGATCTGAAATCAAAGTGGTTCCATTCGTTTCTGTGTTGTCAATAATGAAATCATTAAAGACTTCAAGCTTATTTCGTCCAAGTGTAACACCATCCGGAGCAGTTCCTCCAGAATTTCCCCCCTCAACAATCACTATCGCTTCTGGGTTGGCATTTGCAGCGCTTTGCTTGACTGTAAGATTGTAAAATGGTACTGTGGAACTAATAAACACGCTATCTGTATCGGTGTGTGCCATATCAACCGTAACCAGTCCTCCAGAAACTGTTGTATTCTCAGGCGCTGAATTCAAGAAGATACCGCTAGTAGCAGAACTGTTGTTGGACTGAACATTTAGTTCACCGCCACTCATTGTGAAACTACATGTCGTATAGGTTAGACTGAACGTATAGTATGTGCCTTGACTACCACTCCCTGTTACGTTGACTACGCCTCCAGTTTGTGTCCAAGAGCCGTCATTCCCAGCTCCCAGCCCTGAGGTTCTGAAATGGCCAAGGTCGAATGTACCACCCTCGACCAACCATGCACCAGAGTTTCTAATAACAGTCCCAATACCCATATCAATTGAGCCAGCAGATAATGTACACGTCCCATAATTAACAATCCAGGTACTTCCCCTAAGATCACCACCATTCACTACCAGCCCAGCACCCTCAGATACATTGTAATTACCAGAGGTCGTCAACTCGTTCACTTGAATGTTGCTTCCGAGTTCTAGTGTTCCGTAAAGCAGGCCAATGTTATTGTTATTTGTTGTCAATTGACTTACTGATCCATGTCCCTGGCTTGCATATCCAAACAAACCAAAGTTGGCCGGATCAGTAGCACTTAGTACCACTTTGTAGGTCGCATCAACTCCCTTATTAACTTCGATTCGATAAAAATTAGTAGTTCCCTCCAGCGTCACTGTCTGATCTTGTGTGGCACTTGCAAAATTCACATCTACTATTCCATCAGTTGCTTCCGCCGCATAGTTTGCCGATCCTCTATTTGTAAATTCTACAGTTCCTTGGTTGGTGAAATCACCACTTAAATTGAACTCATGTCTTGAATTAGTAGTACCTACTTCGATTCCTCCGATTGCCTCTACCAATAAATCGCCTTGTACTTCCCCAACCCTGTCCCCAGAATTGCTATTGTCTCCAAATTGAAAGATCCCCTGTGAAATAGTCATGTTGCCATTCACGATGATAGAGTCAGTCACATGAACAATCTCGTCTGAGGCATTGTCTAAATTGACGATCAAATCATTGTATCTACGCTTTGTATCCAGATCCAGACCCGTTCCATAATACTCCACTGTTCCTCCTTCTGCCGCATCATAGAATAGTGAATCTTCGGCAGCAGGATAATTATCTACCCCAGCATTCCCCGACATTCTGAGATTACCGGAACCAAGTAAGTAGGTGAAATTGTGGCTACCGGTACTCCCTAAGTCAATTGTTCCGGTGATATCCACTCTCTCAACTAGTATGCTATTAATGTCAGCAGTTATTGTTCTACCAGAATTAATTACAACAGTATCTCCCTCTGAAGGAATTTCATTACTTGGATTGAGGTAAAGAGCGGACAATGCTCCGTCCAACGTCCAATTTGCTGGATCAGACCAGTTACCAGTCAAGTAGCTATACCAAATGCTTGATTCTGGTGCCGCAGTGGTAAATGTAAAGTACTGACCATCCGTGAGATCCACGGTAATAATTTTATTGGTTCCGGACACCGTTACTGATTGTTCTGTAACTCCTGAGTTAAAAGTTGGGTCAGATGAAATGAGTATTGTATTTATAGCATTGTACACAGTCATATCAACGCCATTGATATCATCAGGAAGTGCGATGACGATTTGACCAGGATTGTTCAATTCATGAGTCTTCCATACTCGATTTAATCGCACATTTGTTTCAGCTTTATAGTCGGAACCCAAACTAAAGTCTCCACCATTGTTCGTTAAGGCAATGTATTCAAGGTCGTTAAAAGCCGTAGCTCTTGCTGTATTTGCAGTAACAAAATCATCCGTGGTGGCAATCCTCAGTGAATCATATGGCGACTTTGCCACCTTTTGATCTAATTGAGTTCGAACATCGTACGCAAGTCCGAAAAAGCCATCCAAATAACCTGCACTGGTGGCAGCATTCAGTACAGTCGATCCATCGGAAGCAGTGACATTATGCCTAACAGGTAATGCGTATTTAACTGCCAGGTAACTCTGGAGCATTTCTCGCTCAGTATCTGACAAAGTCTCATCGTAAACAATCACCTCACTTATCAAGCCATCAAACCCATTGGCACTCGAGAGGTTGTCTCCCAAACTGTAGTTATAAGTCGTTACTTCAGCCGCTCTAGGTGTGTTGCTGCCAATCGAAGTTCCATTATCATAGATAGTAGTAGTGCCTGTCCCATTGGGATGGACTACTGATAATACTTGAGCCGTGTCTTTTACAATCTCGCTTGAGAATGTGATCCCTGCATAGGACCCATCATCAAGAGTGAGTTCATCAGAGGCCACTGGAGATATAGTGTCATCCAGTTCGAATAGCACTCCACCTGATGACATTCCACTTCGATCTTCAGCGACAATGAGAAACGACAGGTCGTCTGTATCAGTGATCAGTGAGCCTTGAATTCTATCGCCAGCGGTGGAAAATTCAATTGATGGATTAAAATTTATTCCAATGGGTAGAAGGGTTGGATCATTCTCAGGCGAGGTTCCATCATTTCCAATTCCGGATTGGTCTCCCCATGCACTTACCAAATTTATGCTTTCCGTTACACTCGCATCGGCTCTAAGCCAAAGTTTCAAACCATCGCCTACTCCACCAGGAGAAACAGAATTCGCGAAACTAAAGTACTCTCCATCAGCAAAATCATGATTTGCATAGTAGAAACCACTATTTTGAGAAAGAGTTACCTCTGTAACCCCGGTACTAAAGGTAGAATCACTAGATACAATAAGTACATTAAAGTTAGCAGCAACTACATCAGAAATAGCCACATAAATGGCTCCTGGGCTGTTCGTTTCGTTCACTTTCCATTTTCGCCCCAATCGATTTCCACTGAAGTTTCTATAGCTCGAATCGGATGCAATCGATCCCGTATTGCTGGAAGCAAAGAAATACTGTCCGGTATTTAGCGATGTACTTCTCGAAGCATTATCATTTTCAAAATCCTCTTCCAATGATAAGATCAAGCTACCCAAATCATTTTTTGCAATTTTCTGATTGAGTCCCAGAACATCTTCACGACCTAAGGCCACAATATTGTTTTCAAAGCGATCATTCGCAATCGTAGCGATATCGAAAACACTAGCTCCCTCAGGTGTACGGTAATCGTGTCCCAAGCTGATCCCATACTTAATGGCTAAGTATGAATTTATACACTCCCTTTCAGTCTGACTAAGTGAACCTTGGAAAACCATAAATTCCGCAATCTGACCAATGAACTCATTCCCGCCAGTTGCATCATCACCGATCACATAGTGATAGGTATCTGCAGTAAGTGTGTTGCTTACTGAATATGCAGTCTCAAACAAAACTCCACTTTCATAGATATCAGCGGTTGCACTGGTCTGGTGGTTGATTGTGTAAATGGCCGTTGTGTCTTCAATTAGCTCCTGAGTAAAAGTTCCACCTTCGTTGTACCTGTTCTCAAAAAAGTAAGTTCTATTCGCAACATTATTGGCACCGCCAGCTCCAAATGTATCAAACCAAGTGTGATCATTTGAAGCTACATCCTCCTCCTTACCTACAATAAAAAAAGTGGCTCCAGCAGATGTACTTGTATAAGATCCGGTAATCGGGCGATCCGCTCCTGTGGAAGAAATGGATGGATTAAAATTCAGTCCTGATTGGACAAAGGAAACAGGATCTTCATCTTGACTTGGCAGTGCGCCTTCATTGTCAAATTCCGTATCGTCATTGTTTGCATCATTTCCATTGCCACTTTGGTCTCCCCAAAGCGTCAGGGTTGAGCCCGTTTTGGTGACACCAGCATCAGCCTTTAGCCAGACTAGCAAATTTTCATTGTCTGAGCTCAATATCTGATCGACGGTGAATGTAAAATATTCACCACTTGTAAAATCATAGCTAACAGAGTTATACCCTCCAAGCGTAGAGACAGCTACTCGAGTAACTCCTGTTGCAAACGTAGGGTCGGTTGATACAATTAGTGAATCAAAAGTTTGAATGGATGTCGGGACTCCAAGAAAAACAGAACCAACCGTTCCACTTTCAGTAGCCTTCCAGATTCTGTTCAATCGGATGTTCCCGGAAACAGTACTTACATCAAAATCACCTCCATTGTTAGAGGCGAAAAAGAAGGAATTATCGACCAACGTGGTAGATCTTGAATCATTTGATGAGGTGAAATCCTCCTCAAGAGCAATGACTAAGGAGTCATTCAATGGCTTTGAAACTTTCTGAAAAAGTCTGGAAGTGAAATCACTGGCCAAGACGCTGATTTGGTTTTCGTACCCATCATTCGTAGCACCATCAATATCAAAAATTTCTGTTCCGTCACTTCTCCGATAATCATGACTTAATGTTATTCCGTATTTTATTGCAAGAAAGGATGATACCTGTTCACGCAGTGTTGGTGTCAGCGTGCCTTCATAGACCAACAATTCATTTAATGTACCACTGAAGGCAGAACCACCTGCATCAGCGTCACCAAGTGTATAGTTGTAAGTATCAGCCGCACTGTTTCCGAGTGTCGTATAGTTTAGTTCAACTTGAGTGCCGTCTTGATAAATATCCGCAGTGGTTGTACCGTTTGGATGATCTATCGAAATTAATGCTGGTGAATTTTTTGTAATATTTGCTGCAAGTCCAGAACCTCCAGAATAATTATTGTCTGATAAGGAGTGACTTTGCGTGCCGTCAAAGTCAAACAGCACACCACCAGAATTCGCTGCACTGTTGTCTTGGTATGCGACAAAAAAGGTAAGGTCTGAATTTGTGGTTACAACAGTTCCTTCCAGAGAAGTTGCATCTGCATCAAACACGATCCCTGGATTAAAATTTGATGTACTTGATTGAAGTTCCGCCAACATGGAAGGATCCGTTGCATCGTTTCCGTTTCCGCTCTGATCAAGCCAATCGGTCACCGCTGAACCGGAAACAGAGACATCCGAATTGGCTTGTAGCCACATGGCAAGATTGGTATCCACTCCTCCCGGGGAGGCTGTAGCTTCAAATCCTAAAGTGAAGTATGCATCTTCAATGTCCGCATTTAGCAATGTGAACGAAACATCTGAGCCTAGAACCGAAGGAGTTAACAGAAGGTCAGTGAAATTTCCTGTAGTCCCCGTTCGCTTCAAGAGTGTGTAATTTGAAGCCCCGGCTAGACCTAATTCGTCTAAATCAAAAGTGACAGTTACATCATAACTATCTGTGGGCGCTGTTTCATCAAACGCCCAAATTCTTGGTAGTCTCTTTAACAATCCTGCTGGCAGGTCTGCCAGCGTAGGAGCAGAAGAACTGGCTCCGTCGTGTCCCGCAAATAACCATTCGTTTGCATCAAATACAGTTGTCCCAGTTCCTCCTGAACCAGTAAGATAAAGTCCTCCTCCTGAACCAGAACTCGTTAAGTGACTTGTAGCTCCATCATTTCCAATACCGATTACATTGTTATTGTAGGTTGCGCTGGCAAATGAATAAAGATCAGTAGCAATGGTAATTCCATACTTTGCTGAAAGGTAGTTTTCTATGACCAATCGCTCCGCTGCAGTAGCAAGAGTGTTGTACATAATTATTTCAGCGATTCTTCCACCAAAATCTTGTGCTGCGTCATAACCTGAATCATCACCGTCCTGCTCTCCTCCGATGGATAGTACTCCTCCATTGACCATTGCATCACCATTGGCTATGGTGGCGGTATTGACACTTGTTCCGTTTTTATAGTGAGTCAGGTTTCCACCTGCGCTTTGCCACGTAGAACCAAGAATATTATAGGTGGTTAACCCATCGTTGAAACTACCTCCTGCATTATTAATATCCCCAACATATGTCCTCAGACTAGATGCGTCAAAAAACAAATACTCATTATTTCCTCCTCCACCTGCGACGGCAGAATACGAAACAATTCCCTCTGATGCATTTGCGGTTGCAAAAACCATAATTGTAGTAATCGCCGTAGAAGGCATATTACTGAATGGATTGATGATCAACCTTTCCTCATTTCCATCATTGAAATCCAAAACTGGAAACCCTGCGCCACCATCTAGCAAGTAATCTGGAAAACTAGAGCCCGCGTCAGCTGAAGCTCCAAAGGAAACGCTGTTCCCACTAATATCAACCCAAGATGAAACATCAGCGCCATCTGCAAGACTCAGAGTGGAGGCATCCAACCATATTACATTGTTTGAGCTAGTACCAACTCCTCCAGGTCCCGATTGCGAGAAACCAATTGTACTTAAAACCAGGAATGCCGCTCCAAGCAGAATTTGAACATAAGAGAATCTTGATGAGTAACTGTCTTTCATTGCTGTGGCTATTTGTGGGAATAACTCAACAGAAAATTGATGATTATTTCGTTCTGATTCAATTTTTTTCGGTAGGCGATGGTATTTACCTGATGAACGTCCAATTAGAGTATGAAATTGAAAAAAGAAGAGGCTCAAACAGTAAAAAAGAGTAGCTCTTTTAAACTACAGAGATGTCCACTTTTCTGTCTGAATATTTGTTGTGATAGTCAGATTTCGAGCCGTTATTTCATCGATAATCCAAATCTCTCCTGAATCAAAAACTATGGAATCTGTAAACACTAAATCTCCCGAAGCATTGGCATCTCCCAAGTCAAGACTATCGAAAGTCAAACAATTCAACTTGGGTGTTAGCGTTGTGACATTAATTGAATCGGTAGCGACAGCTGTAATGAGAAGCCTCAAGGAATCAGTGCATAATGCTGGTGTGGTAGTGCTACCGTCAGTATTGGTTGAAGCGAGTACCCATGTTTTAGCCGCTCCACCAGAGAGTAATCTTTCCACCTGGTAGTTATACAATCCTTGCGGTACTTCGTCCTCCTCGCAAGCAATAAATAGAAAGGCGAGCAGAACTAGTTTACCTCGCATTTCCAGTGCGATCGATCACCAGGTAACCAAGTTCGCCATTGTCAAGGGGAAGATCCTCCTCAGGATAGAGAAGCACAGTCAATTCTTGAGTGATTTCATCGAATTTAAAATCAACAGGTGGTTTTGGTGTAGTCACAACTGTGCTCCAGTTAAGCACCCCAGCCTGATTAAAACTCACTAAAGCGAGATTATTCTCTTCAACAGATGCATTTAAAACATAAAATCCAACGGAACCTCCAGCGACTGGCACTGTATCCGACGATAACTGAAAATTGGCTGTCCCAGGTAGTTCATACTCTAAACTCCATTTTGACCTCCTACCCTCGTCGAAACCGTAGATATAGCCCATTTTAGAGCTCAGGTTTGCACCGTACACTACTACTTCTTCATTGCTGCTAAATGGTATACCTATGGTGTAAAATTCTGTCTCTGGCGCATCCTGCTCAAAGAGTGGTATTTTCCTTTCTGGTTCGCCTTCTACCCAAACTAGCCCCCAACGATTCCTTTCCTTCCAGTACTCAGCAGCGCTGGCCATCAAGCCTCTCTGTCTCCCGGCCCAGATCTTCATATCTGCGACATACTTAGATGCAGTTCCATATTTTTGGAAAAAGCTGTCGATATAGTCAGGGTAAAACTTTTTTGCTTCTGCGAGATCTTCCACAATAATCGATTGAACTGTTGAATTCATTATCTCGGCCTCTGCTGAAGCCCTCTGGAAAATTTCTAACTGAGCTCCAACCAGGCTAGAGTCCTGGAGTGCCTCGTTTATCGACAAGTCGATCATTTTCATGATTCGAACTTCCGACGCTTCCACTTCTAGCAAACTCTTTACGACAGATTCAGGATCATACTTAGCAAATAGAGCCAATAGCTCTTGAGAGAGCGTATCTACCTCAACATCAATACTTTTTTTTACCTGTGCCTTCTTTCCACGAATGGTTGAAGAATAGTTACTTGCCATTGACTTAAGAATACCAACTGATCCGTTGATTTCAGAACTGGTTGTATTTGCCCAATCTTCATAGTCCCATAGTTCCAGTGTGCCGCTACTAAGAGCCGAACCAGCTGTGCCATCTGTGCCAAAGATTTCAATTTTTTTTACAACAATTTCTCCAGCGTACTTCTCAGTTCCAAGGCTTGTAGCAGTGCTTTTTACGTCTTTCGCCAACCTCATAACTTCGGAACCGTCACTTTTGATCTCCTGTAAAAGAGTAATCGCATCCGCGTCCGCTCCCAGAAGCAAATTATTGTAATCGTTATACTTGGAAGAGAGCTGTTTGTACTTCTCCTGCACGTCCAGATTCCCTTCTTCGACTGCTTTTACCTTCTTATTTAAATCCCGAGCATTTGACATTCTCTGCTCAATTATTTCTACTTTTTTCTCAATATCCAGGTGTACGTCCGACACCTTAATTCCAAACTGGCCTGTTCGAAGATCTCTTCGGAAAAATGATTGATAAAACTCATCGTTCTTCTTGAGCTCTTTCTCGGTTATTAAGCTTTTCGCTTTTTCTAAAAAGAACACCGCTGAATCCCCTGCACTAAACAAGGCCACCGTATCTTTTGCAGCATCCAGTTTGTTAAACCTATCTTCCATCATGAGTCCAACCTGCAAGTTTGCATTTGGGGCGTCCGCATTCTTGGGATCTGCTAAAAATGCTCTTAGCTGAGGCGCTCCCTGCTCCCAATTCTTAGCATTAAGGGTCGGGAATAAATCTTTGTACTTGATTTTTTGAGCGAAGCCCGTACCAACGGTAACAAGAATTAATACTATAGCTAGCGTATTCTTTTTCATCTTTGACTAAGGTTTAGACCACGAATTTATAAAAATACTAAGTGGGATTATAGTAATATCGTGATTGTCTGAGGACAGAGAAGATGAATCATTTTTCGTTTTTCTATGTATAAGTGTCTGGATGAGTAGCAAAGTCAAGAAAGAAATTCGGGAGTGGATCATACTAATTACCGTGGGAAGCTTCATTTATCTGATGGGGTGGCATACGGTAATCGCAAGCAAACTTCAGCAGGCAGTGCTGGCAACTGGGATAATTAGTCCTTCTGAGTTGAAAGAAGAACGATTTGCTTCGTACGAATTTGTCTTGGAGGATGTCGATGGTCAGCGTGTGCACTTTGCAGACTTCAAGGAAAAAGCAGTCTTTATGAATTTTTGGGCAACTTGGTGTGCTCCATGTGTAGCCGAAATGCCAGACATTCATAACCTATACAAAGAGGCTGGCGAGGGAGTAAATTTTGTAATGATTTCTGTTGATCAGGATGAAAGCAAAGCCAAAAAATTTGTCAAAGACAAGGAATTTGATTTTCCTATCTACTTCTTAAGGTCAGGACTTCCGGAAGGCTACAATACCCGATCAATCCCAACAACTTACCTGATTGATAAAAATGGAAAAATCAGAATAGAAAATAGTGGGATGGCAAAGTATAATACTTCGTCTTTCAGAGAGCTCTTGGCTGAAATAAGATAGCATCCTACCTCTTAAATTTTAAGAATTTTTGAGTTACTCCCAATGTCGCGGCCAGCCGATACAAAATTCGGGCGCCAACGTTAGCATCCCAAGCACGGTTGCCAACCTCACAAAGATCAAATCCTATTATCTTCTTTCCAGATTTAGCTAATTCATGGAGGAGAAAAGCAACCTCATTGAATTTCAATCCCCCTGGTACAGGCGTACCAGTATTAGGACATAGCGATGGGTCAAGCCCGTCAATGTCAAAACTGATGTACACATTATTTGATAGGCTCTTGATGATCTGCTCAACCTGCTGTTTCCAGGTAACTCCGTTAACGGTCTCCTCAAACAGTGATTCATCCCAGAAAATATGAATCGGTTTCGTAGTATTCTTCACATAGTTCTCTTCCGCCTCGCTGTAGTCTCGAATACCTACTTGAGTCAGAGAACTCACTCCCTCACATTGCAAAGCATAGTGCATGATCGAGGCATGTGAATATGTAAAACCCTCGTAATCCTTTCTAAGATCCATATGCGCATCAATTTGGAGAATACTAAATTCGCCCCTTGCAGAAAGAGCTTTGATTAAACCGAGCGGGGACGAGTGATCTCCTCCGATGATCCCTACTGTTTTTTCCTGATCTAACCACTCATTGCATTGCTGTTCCACCTGTCTTTGAACGCTTTCACAGAACGTGTTAACTTCAGACAAGAGGCTTGCATTCTCAGAAGCCGGAATCCTAGATTCAAGATCATCTATGACTTTTTTGGCCAGGTTACGATAACGGTTATTATCCTCTCTGCTGATAAAGCGATCTGCAATGGCCATTTTCATTTCCCAAGGCCTTTCAATTCTTGGAAGAGACAAATCCAATTGGGAAGACTCATCCAACATCACTCCTGGAGATTCAGCAGTTCCATCACCATACGATGCGGTCACATCGAGGTTGACAGGAAGCAAAATCAGATTGGATTCTGACAAAGAATATGGAAGGCCAAACAAACTACCCTTCTTTCCAACATCACTTGGATCGTACATTAATGATTGGGATGAAAGTAGGATACAAATTTACCCGAGCCCTGAGAAATCTCTTCCCAGGCCACATCAAAAGTGATCGTAACCAGACCGCAAGGTTCCATACCGGCAAAACCATTTCCTGTTAGGTATTCTCCAAAGAACGAAATCGTTGGGTTGTGCCCTATCAGTAGTGCGGATTTCACGGATCCATCAAATTCGTTGAGAATTTCCAGTAATTCACGCACCGAAGCTTCGTAAATTTTTTCATCATAGGTGATCACCTGTTCGCTAATTCCGAGCTCTTCCGTCAAATTGATAGCTGTGTCTTCTGCTCTAATTGCATTACTACTAACAATTAAATCGGGGTTAAAGTCATTTTCACCGAGTTTTCTACCCAGTGCCCTCACGGTTGTCAAGCCTTCCATTGTCAATCCACGACCAAAGTCATTGCCGTCGCCAGGTGGCTCAGCATAGGAATGTCTTAGAAGGTAAAGGCTTCGCTTCATCATGAAGTTGGTGATAAATAAAATTAGACCTTAAAGATTCTTGCTCCAATCTTTCTCAAAAAAAAGTTTTTTATAAACCCATTGTCTCATGATTTGAAAAGTGGTGTTATGTTTACGACCGAAACTTCGAAGCATGAGTAAAAACCTGGTAATAGTAGAGTCGCCTGCAAAGGCAAAAACAATAGAAGGATATCTTGGAAAGGATTATCAGGTCAAGTCTTCGTATGGTCATGTAAGGGATCTTCCAAAGGACGACACTGCCATCGACATTGAAAATGGATTTGCACCGACCTACGAGATATCGAAAGATAAGAAAGACGTCATTAAGGAACTGAAGAAGCTCTCCAAAGATGCAGAGATGATCTATCTAGCATCGGATGATGACCGTGAGGGAGAAGCAATTTCCTGGCACCTATCAGAAGCGCTGGAGCTGACGGAGGCAAAAACAAGAAGAATTGTTTTCCGTGAAATCACCAAGAATGCCATTCAAAATGCTATTCAAACTCCTCGGGGGATTGATATTGATTTGGTCAATGCGCAGCAGGCCAGAAGAATATTGGATCGACTCGTTGGTTTTGAATTATCTCCTATTCTTTGGAAAAAAATAAAAGGTGGCCTCTCAGCTGGGCGTGTGCAATCGGTCGCAGTAAGATTAGTCGTTGAGCGTGAAAGAGAGATTGGGAAATTCGTCCCAGAGTCATCATTCAAAGTAACCGCATTTTTTAAGCTGGACGGAGGCAAAACTCTTAAGGCCGAGCTTCCAAAAAAGTATGCTTCAGAAACAGATGCAATGACGTTTCTTGAGAAGTGCAAAATAGCTGATTTTTCCATCGAAAATCTTGAAACCAAACCAGCCAAAAAATCACCAGCCGCACCATTTACCACTTCTACCCTGCAACAGGAGGCAAGTAGAAAAATCGGGTACTCTGTCTCGCGAACAATGCAGGTAGCACAAAAGCTGTACGAAGCTGGGAAGATCAGTTACATGCGGACTGATTCTGTAAACCTGTCCGAAGAAGCAATGAATGGTGCTGCACAGGCAATAACTGCTAGCTACGGAGAAGATTATTCGAATAGAAGAACGTTCAAGACAAAAAGTAAGAGTGCACAGGAAGCTCACGAAGCAATACGACCAACAAACTTTGGCCTGAAGAATGCTGGCATGGGTGATGCCGAAAACAGACTGTATGACCTAATTTGGAAAAGGGCAATCGCATCGCAAATGTCTGACGCGCAACTTGAAAAGACCACAGCAACCATTGCTATTTCTACGGCGGATGAAAAATTAGTGGCGAAAGGAGAGGTAATTAAATTCGAAGGATTCTTAAAAGTTTACATTGAGTCCACGGATGAAGAATCCGATGAGGAAAATGAGAGTATCCTCCCTCCGCTTACTATTGGACAAGCTTTGGAGCTCAGAGACATGATGGCTAAAGAAGGCTTCACCAGGCATCCGGCTCGATACACCGAAGCTAGCCTTGTTAAGAAGCTGGAGGAGATGGGGATAGGCAGACCTTCTACCTATGCTCCAACCATTTCTACTATCCAGAAAAGATTATATGTAGAGAAAGAGGAACGTGAAGGGCACGAACGGATTTCCATAGAATGCTCACTAAAAGACGGACAGATAGAGAGAAAAGAAGCGGTAGAGATAACAGGTGCTGAAAAAAATAAACTTTTCCCCACCAACACCGCAATGGTGGTAAATGATTTTCTTGTAGATCATTTCCCTAATGTGGTTGACTTCCATTTTACCGCAGATGTAGAACAACAGTTTGATGATATCGCTCATGGGAAGACGGAATGGAACAAAATGATCGACTCGTTCTACGGAGGTTTTCATGCTACTGTAGAAAAGTCTGCTGACCTTGATCGCTCTACAATCAATCAAGCCCGCGAGGTGGGACTTGACCCAAAGAGTGGTAAAATCATCTACGCCAAGCACGGAAAATACGGTGCATATGTTCAGATTGGAGAGCTTATTGAAGGTGAAGAGAAGCCACAATATGCCAGTCTGAGGCATGGACAGTTTCTTGATAATGTCACATTGGAAGATGCTTTAGAACTATTCAAGCTTCCGCGTGAAGTCGGATTGTTTGAAGATAAGCCCATGGTAGCGGCAATTGGGAGGTTTGGCCCATATATTCGTCACGACGGAAAATTCGTCTCCATAAAAAAAGAGCAAGACCCTCATACAATCACAGAAGAAGAGGCCGTTCAATTGATTCTTGACAAGCGGGAGTCAGACGCTAACAAATTCATCAAAACTTTTGACGAAGATGAAGAAGTATCCGTACTGAACGGGCGATGGGGACCGTACATCAAGTTTGGTAAGAAAAATGTGAAGATTCCAAAGGACATGGTTCCCGAAGAGTTGACATATGAACAATGTAAGGAGCTTGCAGATAAGGCTCCCGAGAAAAAAGGGCGTGGCGGCCGAAAAGCACCTGCTAAGAAGAAGTAGCCAGCGTTTTTATCACAGATTTATTCGAATGAAAGTGGTAATTCAATTCCTACCACATGATTCCTCCTACCAGGAAATCAAAACATCAAGTCAAAATCTAGCTGTGACTTCTTGACAAGATTAGGTACCTTTCTAGGAAAACCTAATCGTTATGAGACTTTTACTATTCTTGCTCCTACAAGCAACTCTACTTGGACATTTAGTTGGACAAAAACAGTCCTCCAAGCTAGATGCAATGATCCAGCAGGGCGTTAAGGATTGGAATATACCTGGACTTGCAGCAGTTGTTGTTCACAAGGGAGAAGTTGTCTTTCAAAAAACATATGGAGTCAAAGACGTGGGTTCTGGAGAGTCCGTAGACAACAATACGCTTTTCAACATGGGTTCGACAACAAAAGCTATTGTTGCAATATCCATCGGAATGTTGGTGGATCAAGGGAAGGTTCAGTGGGATGACAAAGTCCGCGATCACTTGCCATGGTTCCGGCTTTCTGACCCATATGTGACTGCTGACGCCAGAGTCAAAGATTTACTAACTCATAATTTAGGCTCTGGAAATGCAGATTTACTATGGTTACTAGACAGCATGTCGACAAGGGAAACGCTGGAAAAATTCCAACTTTCCGAAAGAAATTATCCATTGAGAGGCGGGTTTGTTTATCAAAACCTTATGTATGCTATCGCTGGTGAACTGATCGAGGCAGTCAGTGGGCAGCACTGGACCGTTTTTGTTCAGAAGAATGTATTTGAGCCTTTGGAAATGAATAGAACACAAGCCAAATCGGCGGACATTTTTGAAGCTGGCAACTACGCAATTCCATATCACGATGACCCTGATGAAGGTTTAGTGAAAGTGAGGCACACATTGGACGATCAAATTGGAGCGGCTGGAATGATTTGGTCAAGTGCTGCAGATATCAGCAACTACCTGAGGTTTTTAGTGAGTGGTGGTGTTTTCAACGGGGACACCTTGATTACTCCTGTGACATTTTCCTACCTATTCGAACCTCATTCGTTCGTAACAAAAAGCGGTTTCTATCCAACACAGCAGCTAACTAATCCTAATTGGACAACTTATGGACTTGGCTGGTTCCAACACGATTATCGAGGTAGCAAGCTAGATTTTCATACCGGCAGCATCACTGGCCTTGTCGCTATGGCTGGGATTATGCACGATAAGGATCTGGCAGTATACGTTTTTTCTAACCTCGATCACGCGGAGCTTCGACATTCGATTCTGTACAAAGCGATCGATCTTTATGCTTTTGATGACAACACACGCGATTGGCATAAGGAGATCTTTGAACTTTATTCGGGTTTGAAGGAAAGGGCCAAGGAAGCCACCAAAAAGAGAGATGAAGCCCGAGTTGCCAATACGAACCCCACTTTAAACTTAGATGAGTACATCGGAAACTATAATCACAAGATGTATGGAACAGCAGTCGTAAGCATTGATAAAGGCAAACTAAAACTCGTATTTAACAATCATCTTACACACTCACTTTCACATTGGAATTACGATACATTTATTACCAACAAAGAACCAGACTGGCGCTGGGAATCGTTAGTTAAATTCAATGTAGGTAGCACAGGTAAAATCGAAGAATTAAATGTTCTTGGGGAAACTTTTACAAGGACTGAATAACATAAAATTGACCTAAACTATTGAAGTCACTTAAATCTCTATACTCATGAAATCTAACTTAATCATCTATCTCTTCATCTTAGTTATTTGTAGCTGCGCTCCAAAGGATTCCCACGACCTGATCATCCGAAATGGTCAACTGATCGATGGCTCTGGAGAGGCCTCCTACATTGGGGACATTGCCATTAATGGGGACACAATCTCAGCGATTGGTGACCTTAGTAAAGCAAAAGCTAGTCGCGAAGTAGATGCCACTGGCTTAGTTGTTGCACCCGGATTTATCAACATGCTCAGTTGGTCAACAGAATCCTTGATTGTTGATGGCAACTCCGAAAGCGATATCAGACAAGGTGTAACGTTGGAAGTAATGGGAGAAGGTTGGTCCATGGGACCATGGAATGATGAAATGAAGGCAGAACAATTGGCTTTCCAAAAAGATGTGACCTATGATATCGAATGGACAACGTTAGGCGAATACCTCTCCTACCTTGAAGATCGAGGCATCTCTACCAATGTAGCTTCTTTCGTTGGTGCCACAACCTTGCGGATACACGAACTGAAAGAAGAGGATAGAGCACCAACACTTGAGGAATTGGATAGAATGAAGCAACTAGCCAGAACGGCAATGGAAGAAGGTGCAATGGGTATTGGTTCTTCCCTCATATATGCTCCTGCTTTTTATGCTGGAACAGACGAACTGGTGGAGCTGTGCAAAGTAGCTTCTGAATATGGAGGTATGTACATTTCACATATGCGTTCGGAAGGAGATAACTGGTTGGAAGCGATCGACGAGTTGATCACCATTGCTAGCGAAGCCAACTTACCAGCTGAAATTTATCACCTCAAAGCAGGCGGAAAACATAATTGGCACAAGTATGAAGCTGCCATTCAAAAAATTGATTCTGCCAGGGCTGCAGGTCTCGAAATTTCCACAGACATGTACAATTACACTGCAGGGGCGACTGGTTTGGATGCTTCCATGCCCCCATGGGTACAGGAAGGTGGATACGGTGCCTGGGCCCAACGACTCCAAGATCCTAAAATTCGGGCTCGGGTAGCAAAAGAAATGAAAGCTGTCGGAGATGGGTGGGAAAACCTTTATTTCGCTGCAGGAACCCCTGAGAATCTGATATTGAATGGCTTTAGAAATGACACGCTGAGGTATCTCACTGGTAAAACTCTAGGTGAAGTCGCCCGAATGAGAGGAACATCTCCAGAAATAACTGCCATGGATTTAGTGGTACAAGATAGTAGTCGGGTTGGAACCGTTTATTTTCTGATGTCAGAAGATATCGTGAAGCAACAAATTGCACTTCCGTACATGAGTTTTGGTTCTGATGCAGCTTCTATGGCTCCTGTAGAACCATTTACCAATTCAAATCCGCACCCTAGATCATATGGGAATTTTGCAAGATTATTGGGCAAATATGTCAGAGAAGAGAAGATCATTAGCCTCGAAGAAGCAGTGCGCAAGCTTACCTCCTTGTCAGCTTCCAAATTGAAAGTCAAAAAACGAGGGATGCTTAAAGTTGGTAATTATGCAGATGTTGTAATCTTCGATGAAAGCAAAATCATCGACAAGGCAACCTTTGAAGATCCGCATCAATTTGCAGAGGGCATGGTACATGTTTTCGTCAATGGATCACAAGTACTGCAGAACGGAGAACACACCAATGCTAGGCCTGGGAGATTTGTGCGAGGTCCTGGATGGACAGGACATCAGAAATAGCCGCATTTAAATCATAAACCAAAACCCTCATTCATGTACAAATTACTCTTCACTCCCCTCCTGCTTATTGTCCTTGCTTCTTGTCAACAGAGCAGTCCTCCAACTTCCATCCCTTGTACATTTGTTGAGGGTCTGGATTCAACAGATTACCTCCGGTGTGGCGAAATTCTGGTGCCTGAAAACCACGATAACCCTAACGGTAAAAAAATAAAAATTACTTATGTAGTAGTTCAGGCAAGAGACAATGAAACCACTTCCTCCCCGATGATTTTTCTTTCGGGTGGCCCAGGTAGTTCTTCTCTTTCTCCGAGAAGAATCAATGGCTGGATAAATTCTCCACTGAGAGAAAAACGGGACATTGTCCTCCTCGATCAACGAGGCATCGGCTATTCGTCAGGCTTGCCAAACATCAATGAAGAGATATATAAAATTTTCGGAAAAGATTTAAACGAAAGTGAAGAGCTGACCATGATGCAAGAGTTGGTTTCCTCTTACAGAGAAAAATGTGAATCGGAAAACATCCAGCTTCAACAGTACAACTCATTCCAAAACGCTAAGGATGTTGGAATGTTAATGAAGCACTTAGCCTATGGTAAATACAATGTATATGGAGTGTCGTACGGCACACGTCTTGCAAGAGTTGTCCAGGAATTCTACCCTGACATGCTCAATTCTGTTATTCTGAATTCGCCAAACCCGATCAAAGGAGACTTTTTAATTGACCGGATGAAAAGTTATTCCCTTGCGCTAGGGAGAGTATTTGACTACTGTGAGAATAATTCGGAATGTAATTCCACGTATCCTGCATTGCGGAATGAATATCTCAAAGCAATCAATTCGCTTAAGGAAACACCGCTTGAATTGGAAATCGACGGTATTCCTTTTTTTGTGAATGCGCAAGATGGCGTCTATTTTATCAGACGAAAATTGTATGCTACTGATTCAAGATCAGGAGTACCATCGCTGATAAGGGAGCTCCAGAATGGAGGTGGACCTATTCTTAGAGGCATCATCCAGAATGAATTTGGCCCTGACTATAATTATCCAATGTGGCTATCTGTAGAAAGATATGAAATGTTCGATCCAGAAAACACTCAAGAGGTGATTGATGCTGCTTACATGGATTTACCTCTTCTCCCAGCTAAGCTGGCACTTTTTACTCCAAGCTATCTGACGATAAAGGACCTTCATGGAGCAATCCTTTCGGAAGAAAGGAAGAATTTTAAGAACTCATCAGTTCCCACAATGATCACCGTGAATCAATTCGATCCGGTTACCCCTCCAGAAAATGGCGAAATTTTGATGGAGCGTCTCTCAAACGGATTGCTATTTATCATGGACGAAGGTGGACATGGTGGAGGTGATGTTGAATGCAGAAACAAGGTCATGACCGCTTTTATGGACAATCCAAAAGCAAATCTTGATACGTCCTGCCTCAATTTGTACAAAGAGTAGAATCTCTGATTTTACAATGAAGATCGAATGATGATCACCAAAATCAGAATTATGACTGCAACTAAAAAGAAGTCGTAGAAAGCGTCATTAATGAATATTCGAACAAAAAGACTTTCCATCTGCAAAGCCACACTTAGGGACAGTTCTTTCATCTTTGAACTGTTAAACAGCCCAAACTGGATAGAATTCATCGGAGATCGCGGTATCAATACTATTGAAGATGCTGAAGCATACATCGAAAATAGCTTGATCAGTAGCTACACTACACTGGGATTCGGATTGTATAAGGTAACTCTCAGAGAGAATGGCCAGGCTGTTGGGATCTCGGGATTTCTAAAGCGCGACTATCTCGAGCATCCAGACCTAGGTTTTGCTACACTTCCCGAATTTGAAGGAAGAGGGTATTCGTTTGAAGCTGCAGACGCACTCATGAAATTTGGTATGCAGGAATTGGAACTGAAAACCATCTACGCCATAACAAGTCACGAAAATCTAGCATCCCAGAATCTGTTGGCTAAACTTGGACTAAAAGCAAAGGGAATCGTGCTACCCCCGGGTGAAGAGGTAGAGTTGCTTCTATACTCAACATGATGAGTTCATGGTTAATCAAGTGGCTTATTCCAGATTTAACTATACTTATCACATGAAGTTTCGTATACTGATCAGGTATGGAGTTTAGCAGGGAATTACTATTTTTCTTTAGTGCACTTGGTGCATTCAATGGATTGATACTCGGTCTCTATTTCATACTTCTTGCCAGGCCTAAGCATATCTCTAACTACTTTCTTGGTGTGCTGCTATTGACACTTAGCACAAGAATCGGAAAATCAGTATTCCTATATTTTAATCCCGATCTTGCAGGAATTTTTCTCCAGATTGGCATCTCTGCGGTGGCTTTTGTGGGGCCATCTCTTTACTTCTATCTCCGATCAATTGCCAAACCTGAAAGGAAAAAGGAAAGCTGGGTTTATCATTACACCATCTTACTAATAGGTCTTGTGGTTATTGGAACAATCTATCCTTGGCAAACCAGGCCAGACATTTGGCGCCATATTTTCAATGCTATCTACCTGGAGTGGTTTCTTTACATTGTGGTTGCAGGTTTTCTCATACGAGAATCTTTTGTAGCATTATTCCGGAAAAATCACAGACTCAAAAGCACTGAAATCTGGGTTCTTAGCATCTACTTAG
This sequence comes from Cyclobacteriaceae bacterium, assembly GCA_039961455.1. GTDB lineage: Bacteria > Bacteroidota > Bacteroidia > Cytophagales > Cyclobacteriaceae > Ekhidna. The sequence goes on from JBDVJN010000076.1 coordinate 34,474, forward strand.
GAAACCTGCTAGTTTGGGTTGCCTACAACATCGTTGACTACACCTCTTACATCATAGGTGCGCTTTCTTTCACTTTTATTTTCTACCTGCTCGTGTTGCTGTTATTTTTCAGTCGCAAGAAAGATTCCCAATTCCTGATCAGAACAACTAAGTACGGGGATAAGAAAATAGATCCTGAGGAAGCAACATTACTCAAGAGAAAATTAGATTCCCTTATTCAAGATGAAGAACTATACAAAGATCCAAATCTAAAGCTGCCTCAGGTTGCCAAGGAACTAAATCTTCTACCGCATCGATTGTCTCAATTCGTCAATGACAATCTGAAGAAGAATTTCACGCTGCTGATAAATGAATACCGTGTTCAGGAAGCCAAAAAACTCATTGAATCTGAAACTCATCTTAAACTAGAATCAATTGGCTACACCTGTGGTTTTAATTCTAAGTCCACCTTCTATTCCGCTTTCAAGAAGCTTACAGGAACGACACCTGCCAAATATCAGGAACAGGTGGTGAGCAACTCGCCCTCATAGTTCAGATTTATAAATTCGTATTCCTAACTTATAAGTCTCTCCCCATTCACTTTTTGCGATTGCTATTCTTGCTTTCAAAAAAAACATGATGTACCGTTTTGTTTCCCTACTTACTTTTCTCACTGTCATTTCCCCTTGCTTTGGTCAATCTGAGGCAGAAATAGATAGCATTTTTTCTCATGTCAACAACCCTGATAATCCTGCGGTGGCGGCAACAATTTTGCACAAGGGAGAAGTAGTATACCAGAAAGCGTTTGGTCGTGTTAATCTGGATTTTGAACAACAGACTACAGTCGATACGAAATTTGAAATCGCCGGTCTGGCAAAGCATTTCACTGCATTTGCTGTATTGCTACTGGAAAAAGAAGGCGAGCTATCTCTATCTGATGACATTCGAAAATACCTACCAGAGTTACCAGAGTACTCGAAGACGATTACGATTCGTCATTTACTTTCACTATCAAGCGGGCTTCATGGATACTGGGCTCTCAAAGAACTAGCTGGTGTACATCGCGACGACGTCCTCACGAGGGAACAAGCACTCAAATTAATTGGAAGCCAAAGCGAGTTATCATACGATCCTGGGACTGACTACTCCTATACAAATACTGGCCAAACGCTATTGGCGGAAATAGTAGCCAGCGTTTCGGGGAAATCTTTTGCCTCGTATGCTAAGGAGCAACTCTTCGATCCACTTCAAATGACGAATACGCTATTTAAGGACGATTTTGAACAGTACATCCCGAACGTTGCAGCTTCTTATGAACCAGACGGAGATGGGTTTAAAGAAAGTGCCTTAAATGTTGGTGTACCAGGCCCCACCAACTTGTATTCCACAGTAGTCGATTTAGCTAAATGGGAAATGAACCTTCAAGACCCAAAAGTGGGCAGCAAATCGCTGGTTGAAAAGCTAAACTCCGCAGCGACATTAGATAATGGCTCAACTTTAGACCCTCTTTTTGGTCGCGTCACGCTTGGCCAGCAATTGATTCACATGGAGCGAGGAATCTTCAACATCTATCAAACAGGGACTTTGGGAGGTTATGCCAGCTCCATTTTCAAGTTTACTGAGCAGGATTTCACAGTGATCGTTTTGAGCTCTGGGATGTACTACAGTGGGTACTTAGGAATGCAGTCCGCATATCTCTATCTAGACGATATTTTCCCAGAACCATCCACCGTGGATTTTCAGTCTTTGAAAACCAAAAAACTTAGCAGTAAGAAGTTGGAAGCCCACGTCGGATCCTACTGGGATCAAAGAGCTTCCTCCTCTCGAAATATTGAAGTAATCGATGATACCTTAAGATACGTGCGTGGCGGTGGAAGAAACAGTGCACTAATTCCACTAAGTGATACTGAATTTCAAATGATGGCGGGTGGAGATGAAAAAATTCTGGTGAGATTTTTATCTGGTGAATCAAAAAAGATGGAATTTACGATTGGCGAAAGTGCTCCCATCGTCTTTGAGCAGTACGTGCCAACCAACTACTCAGCAAACCAGTTGGAAACGTTCACCGGGACTTTCCTATGCAAAGAGCTGAGCACTAGTTATCAATTCAGTATCAAGGAAAACTTGCTCACTGCCTCACACATTCGAAACAACGATGTTTCTTTCTCACCAGTCACGCAAGATCTTTTTGTTGGAGGTGCCTGGCTTTTCGGAAGTATTAAATATGAACGAAACCAGAGTAACGATATCTCTGGGTTTTGGCTATCTACGGATCGTGTGAGGAAATTATGGTTTGAGAAGATTTAGTTAACGAAATCTTAACGGCAAGGTGAGTGGTCATTCGCTCACCCTTTTTGTCGTATGTTAGATGTAAATTCAATTTCTATTTCAAGATGCACACCATTAGAAAAGCGCTAGTAGTTCTATTCCTCATTAATTTCTTATCCGCCTGCCTCCCAGTTAAGGAAGAATCGGTTTACAAATTGATTTACAAAAATGACGAGGAAGGAAATGCAATTGCAGGCAGCAAAGAGGCCTTGATAAACGCAATCCGACTTGGTGCTACCGTTAGAATTGGGTGGGGCACAGAAGGGAAAACGCATCGTATTGAGCATCTCTCAGATCCTGTATGGATCGCTGTGCTGGATGAAAAGGAGGTGATTGTTCATCTAGATCCACAAGTCCTATCGAGTGTAGATTGGGATAACTTAAGCGCAAACTATGCGGACTCCACAAGCGCAGCTCATGAGTGGCGCGTTGCTATCACAACCAAAGGCGAATTCGATGCCATTTGGTACGATAGAAAGAATCACTCAATTTCCAGAAGGGTACCCCAGAATCATATCATGAGTTGGTACGTGAAGGATGTTGATTTAAGTAGATCAGCCGTCCCATTGTTTAGCAAGGAGTAGTCAATTTGATGAATTAGATTGACGACATCCCACAGCTCGCTGTAACAAATTGGTCGATAATTGTAAATCCGTAGTTCTAATTTATAACTCCGAACCTCAAGGTCGGCTTTCTATTGCACTTTGCAGCAAAACAAACTCATATGAAAAAGCTATCCCTATTCTCAATTTTACTTCTTGCTTCTGTACTCAGTTTTGCTCAAAGTGAGAAAGAGCTGATCACCTCCACACTGATGGACTATATAGAAGGTACAGCCAATGGACAACCAGAAAGGTTGAAAAAAGCCTTCCACCCAGACTTCAATCTCTACACCATAACTGAGGACGATGAACTATGGATCCGTTCAGGAAAGAAATACATTGATAATATAACCGAAGGAAAGAAATCTAACAGGATTGGCAAAATCATTTCCATCGACTACGAAAACAATGCCGCGACTGCCAAAGTGGAAATCACAGTCCCCGGATGGAGAATATTCACGGATTATTTTCTTCTTTTGAAATACCAAGGCCAATGGAAAATCGTGCAGAAAAGCTACACGTGGAAGGCCATCTAAACAATTCCAAAAGGCCTTGTAAGAAGTTAGACCTGGTTGTTAAGCATCACTGGCATTACAAGCATCAGGATATCCTCCTCATCGTCCTTGTCATTTGGAGTTACAATTCCTGCCTTGTT
>JBDVJN010000077.1:0-20342 GCA_039961455.1 Cyclobacteriaceae bacterium
TTGCTTGTGTCGCCTCTTCAACCGCTTCGCCATATAATCTTTCTCGTTCTTCACGATCCGCATATTGATTGGCTATGACCGCCAGGGATCGCGAACGGCCGGCTCGGGCTGCGGCATAACTGAGGCTGAGGAAAAACTTCGAATTTGTCTCTGTATGATAAAAGAATCTATGCACGCTATACTCTGCAAATGACCAAAACAAAATTCCCGCAAGAACAAGTGCTATAGCAATGGGTATCTCAATATTTAGTTTGGTTAGCCCATACCAAAAAATGAAGCTACTTGTTGATAGATGCACAATAATTGGAACGAGGATGTTCGTTCTTGTAAGCAACTCCATGAATTTGTTTTTGAATAATCGACCTGTAACACCTTTTCTTATCGCAAGGTGTTCGGGCATCCTAACTTGTCCATGTTGGAATGCTAAATACTCTTTTACGTTGTTTTCCATTGTGATTCAATTAAAGGTCTTCACTAATTCGCGCTCAGTAACCGCTTGATTTTTTCTGATTCCATTACATGTTCTGTCATTGAAAAAGCTTCTCTCTTTGTTGACATGAAAGCTTTGACGAAATCTGTGAACCTGTCTTCAAGCTCGGCATGTTCGTCTCTGAACTTCTGATCGTCTTCAGTTGAGGTACTTTTCAATAGCCCCTCCAGATGATGCAGATGCTTTTCAATAAGCTCGGAAATCTCCTGTCTCTCCTGGTCTTTGGAAGAGAGTTTTTGGACTAGCTCTTTTGTGTGACTAATGTTTTGTCCTTCTATAAGCCAGATGAAATATTTGTCCATCAGAAGTCGTAGGAAGTCAATTTCATCGCTATAGAATTCCATATCCGATTTCCAATGTTTCGTGAGAATGTATAATTCCTCCCAGTCGGATTGATGTAGGTAATCACTTTTTGGTCTGAGTCTCATTTCCATGACGGTATGTTTTACTATCGAACTTTAAGACTCAAAAAAGCAAATCACTTCATTTACTAAAAATGAGATGGATCATATAAAATGGATGATTTAGTACTTCGGTGAAGTAGCTATAGCTGATGAGCACGATCATCCACGTAGCTTGATTGATATCATGGGTGGAGCTACAGGAAAGAGGGTCCTTTATCGAAACCAAAACATTAATCGTCATGGCTAAAAATTATACCGAATATTATGAAAATCTGGTTCAGCTAATGGATGAACTTGGAGAAAGAATACCAGGACCTATGGGTGGCTTCTTCGAGCTGCACTTGAAAAGTGTCATGGGAGGAGCTTTGTCAGAAAAAGTGAAAGAACTGATTGCATTAGGAATTGCAATAACAGTCAGATGCGATGGTTGCATCGCTTTTCATGTTCATGATGCTTTGATGGCTGGTGCCACGCAATCTGAAATCGTAGAGACGATCGGAGTAGCTGTTATGATGGGTGGCGGACCCTCCGTTGTGTATGGCTGTGAGGCTCTGGATGCGATGAAAGAAATCGAGCAAAGTGGGTTGAAAAAACGCAAAATGGTTAGCACGTAAGACTAACCTCCTGTACCGAGTGCATACTTTGTTAGTGCATAAATGGTGTAGAGGACAACCAAACCAACTCCTTCTTTTTTCTGCAGACCCTTTTTTTTACTTAAAAACCAGATAACACCGATAGATAAAACAAGCAGGTAGGGGATGTCGAAGAACAGAATTTGCCTGTCTATATGAACCTCCGAAATCAGTGATGCAACACCTATTGGAATAAGTAAATCAAAGATGTTGCTACCCAAGAGATTACCAATTGTTAATCCTGGTTTATCCTTGAGAATCGCGCTAATGCAAATTGCTAACTCTGGGAGACTGGTCCCAAGACCGATAATTATTGCTCCAATAAATGACTGCTGAATGTTCCAGGAATCTGCTATTACAAGTGCGTTATCAAGTGTTAATTCAGAGCAAAGGATTAATACCGCTAACCCACAAATCATTAGTAGGAATTGTGCTGTGGTATTCAAAGCTACTGTTTTCTCTTCTACCTCCTTAATCTGTCTCGCTCTTTCTCTGTTAAGGTTCGTGAGGAAATAAATAAGAAACGCGATAATTAAAATTGCCCCGTCGTTCCAGGTTACTACATAATCAAACGCCACTAATGCGAGTAAAATCACGGAACCAATGAGTTCCACTGCCAAGTGACGAATTTGAATTTTCCCAGCAGCAAGAAAATGAACAATCCCCACTACCCCGATGATCACACTTACTTGACTGATGGAACTTCCAATTGCATTACCTACAATTACACCAGAGCTTTCAATTCCACGTGCATTGTGAATAGCACCATTTATTGCTACGATCAATTCTGGAAGGTCAGTCCCGAAGGCTAAAATCGTCATTCCAATGAATAGCGAAGACACATTGAATCGCTTCGTTAATATGATTGCTTTCCTGACCACAAGTTCTGTGCCTGCCCAAAGCCCGATGACGCCCAATCCTAATAGAATGAAATTGTTCATTGTTGTGATGAGTTCGCTGAGAACTTAGGCATTGCTTGCATCATCTTAAATGACCACTATCATTTTCATGAATGAGTGAGATCACCAAACTGAGTATTATCAACTCAAAGTGTGATGCTTGTCACGGCTATCTGGAAAACTTCTGCCTTCATTTGGGTTAATAAATCAAGTGTTTGGACATGGAGAATAGAGATTTGGAGGATTTAAAAAAGAAGAAAGGCAATGAGTCAGCTACGCCGCCTCAGCGTCCATTTAACTTATTGGCATACCTGATTCCGGTTCTATTCTTTCTTGCGATATACTATTTCACAGCCCCTGGTGAGCCATCGGAAATATCCTGGAATAAATTCAAACGGGAGATGCTGACTTCTGGAGATGTTGACTATGTCTCTGTTGTCAATAAGGAAAGAGTAGAAGTGTACATCCTTCAGGATAGGTTGCTTAAGGAGGAATACAAAGAAGTTGATGGTACAAGCTCTGGCCCTCACTTTTTTTTCTTAATAGGTTCCATTGACACGTTTGAAAGTAACATGTCAGAGGCTCAGGAAGGCCTCGATTTTTCAAGGCATATTGAAATTAAATATGAAAGTAGAACGGATTGGTTTGACAACATATTTACCCTTTTGCTACCCTTTGGATTAATCCTTTTGTTCTGGTTTTTTCTTATTGGAAGAGCTGGCAAGGGTGCTGGTGGAAAAAATATGTTCAATTTCGGGAAATCAACAGCACGATTCAGAGACGCTAACAGCAAGCAATTGGTCACCTTTAAAGATGTTGCAGGCCTGGATGAGGCCAAAACAGAGGTAAACGAAATTGTTGATTTTCTGAAGAATCCGACCAGATATACAGCTTTGGGAGCTAAAATTCCAAAAGGAGTAATACTGGTAGGTCCTCCGGGAACGGGCAAAACGCTTCTCGTCAAGGCTGTGGCGGGGGAATCAAAAGTGCCGTTCTTTTCGATTTCCGGATCTGAATTTGTGGAGATGTTTGTTGGTGTTGGAGCCTCAAGAGTCAGAGACCTTTTCAATAAGGCGAAAGAAAAAGCACCCTGCATCATTTTCATTGATGAGATCGATGCCATTGGGAGGAGTAGAGGCAACGCCAAATCTTTTCAATCCAACGACGAAAGAGAGAGTACCCTTAATCAACTTCTGACCGAGATGGATGGATTTGGTTCGAACTCTGGAGTAATTGTTATCGCCGCCACAAATCGTGCTGACATGCTAGACCGCGCACTTATCCGACCTGGAAGATTTGACAGACATATCTATTTAGAGCTGCCAAACCGAGTAGAGCGTAAAGCCATATTCGAGGTTCATCTTAGACCTTTAAAGTTGGCGGCTGACCTCGATGTAGATTTTCTCTCTACTCAAACACCTGGATTTTCTGGGGCAGACATTGCCAATGTCTGCAACGAAGCAGCCCTGATTGCGGCGAGAAATAACAAGAAAGTAGTAGAGGAGCAGGACTTTGTGAGCGCGATGGATCGAATCATTGGTGGCTTAGAGAAAAAGAGCAAGGTCATATCTCCGAAAGAAAGAAAAATTGTTGCGCATCATGAGGCGGGGCATGCGGTTGTAAGTTGGATGCTGAAGAATGCCGATCCGTTGGTCAAAGTATCCATTATTCCTCGTGGCAAATCACTTGGTGCCGCGTGGTACCTTCCTGAAGAACATCAGATATATACCAAGTCGCAGTTTCTGGATCAGATGTGTATTGCACTGGGTGGGCGCGCTGCAGAGCAACTTATATTTAATGAAGCTTCCTCCGGTGCACTTGATGACCTGGAGAAGGTTACCAAATTGGCGCATACGTTGGTCGCTTTTTACGGGTTGAATGAAACCATTGGAAACCTAAGCTACTTTGATTCAACAGGGGAGTATGAAAGGCTGTTGACTAAACCTTATAGTGAAGATACGGCTCAAATAATTGATGAAGAGGTTCGTAAACTGGTGAAGGAGTCTTTCAAGAGAGCGACTGAAATCCTTCAGAAGAATGAAAAAAAGTTGATTGCCTTGGCTCACGAACTTCTTGACAAGGAGACAATTTTCAAAGAAGACCTGGAGCGAATTCTTGGTGCCAGAAAGGGCAGAAAGAAGGAGAAAAAATTGTCAGTCACAACCAATCATGATTGAGGAGCCATCATATCTGACTTTGCTGGATGTAGCAGAAGATCTTGCCAACAATCACCTGGAGATTTTCTCGAATACCGAGTTGCTTCAAACGAACTATTTAGATGTTGGATCAAGCAGTTCCTCTATAAAACCATCGATTTTGTCTGAGAGGTTATTTAAGGTTCTTTCTGGAAATCTCACAGTCTTCCTGGATGGTTTTTCAATTACGTTGGGAGAGGGCGATGTAATTTATTTCCCTGAGGGTTTTGAACCTGACCTTCAGTCCAATACATCAACAGCGGTGATTATTGAAATTATGCTTTCGAGGTAGCTTTTGCATCTATGAAATCTGATAGCTGTCTTAAAAACTCGTGATTGTTGAATGGCATGAAGATTTTGATATCAGCTTCGTGGATTCGTGGATCTTCATCATCAGAGCACAGCACCACAATTCCATCTGTTTTACCTTTTAAGAACCTGATAAATGAATCAATGGATTCATCAAACGTCAGCATATTGAGCAGGATCAGGCCCTTATGATAGTTCTGGAAAAATGATTTTGCATCATCTGAGGTTATATGGACTACCTGGTAACCTTCTAGTTCCAGCAACTCCGTGACATTCTCCCTCAGGCTAAAATCACTGTCGATAAGAAAAACCAGCTTTTCCATACGGGAATCTAGATGGGGAGTTTTGAACTTTCCATGATCTCAGTAGGTCGGCTTATATGAACATGCTCAGGAATTTAGCTGACTTCCACTCAAGCTGCAGTTAGTGCCTTGATTCTTTTTCTGACGCCGTGGAATGAAAGTTTTTTCAAGGCCTTTTCTTTGATCTGCCGAACTCTCTCTCTGGAAATTCCTACTTGTTCGCTTATTTCATCTAATGAATATGATGATGGGTAGTTAATCCCAAATGCCATTTTCACTATTTTCTTTTCCCTGTCGTTTAACCTTGATAGGATTTTACCGACATCGTTCTTTACTCTTTGCCTCTGACCGGGCTGTTCGTTTTCATCCTCTTCATGGTTTGGTATGAAATCGATCATTGAACTTTCCGAATCTATTCCAACCGGAGCATCAAGAGAAAACTCGGAGCTGAAGGAACCTATTGTTTCCACGACCTCTTCTTCGGTAATGTTTAGCATCTCTGCCAATTCTGGAGTGGTGGGAGGTCTTTCATGCCTTTTTTCCCAACTATCTATAACCTTCCTGATTCTGGACATGCTAGACAATTTATTGGATGGCACTTTGATGAGTCTGGATTGCTCATCAAGTGCAGCCAAAATGGATTGCCTTATCCACCAGACTGCGTAAGAGATAAATCTAAACCCGCGGGTCTCGTCAAATCGTTCCGCCGCTTTTATCAGCCCTATGTTTCCTTCGCTAATCAAGTCACTTAAAGGAACAGGGCCATTTTGATAGTGCTTTGCGACTGACACCACGAAGCGCAGGTTTGCTCTTATCAGTTTATCCTTTGCAAATTTGTCACCGGATCTAATTTTCCTGACCAGGGTGATTTCCTCGTCTGGTGTCAACAAATGTTGTTTCGAAATATCTTTAAAATATTTACCTAGTGAGTCACAGTCAAGTCTGGTGATTTTATTAGACATTGTAATCTGTTGCATCGCTGTAAAGGTTTAAATGTTCGACATACTACGTGTCGCGAATTACTCGCGACAACTTCTCTCTTACATCCACGGCGATTTCTCTTAAAGACGGGTTATCAATTGCCAGCATAGAAGCAATAGGATCAACAGCTGCTACTTCAATCTCCGTATCCGAAGATTCCCTCACAATTACATTACAGGGCAGCATGGTTCCAACTTTATTTTCGCCTTGTATTGCTTTGTAGGCAAAATCAGGATTACATGCTCCCAGGATTTTATAGCGGGTGAAATCCACATCAAGTTTTTGCTTGAAAACCTTGTCTACATCAATTTCAGTGAGAACACCGAACCCCTCTCTCTTAAGAAGATCGGTAACACGCTGTACCGTTTGATCAAAACCTTCAGTAACTGTTTTGTTGATATAGTAGCTCATAATACCTGTTTTTTACATGGCTAATTTCATCAGATAACAAAGCACTACCTATGATAATCATCAATTCCAAACCTGATTTATTGAGAACTATGCGTTGTAAGAAAGCTTTTCCTATAGCCTTATCTTCAAAAGGCGTTGGTCCAGTTACGAAATGATATTGAGAACCTTGACCTAGATCAGAAAAGGAGTTGAGACTCATCATGGATGTGACTATTGCTGACCAGTACATTGGTTCTGGTAATTTTTTTTTAACACTAAAAAAGGAGGTATAAAATGTCACTTTTAGTTAGAACACCAGGGTTGTTTCCAACCAGGCCTTCGTTCTTTTCAGACTTTTTTGATAACGATGATAAATGGCTTGACTTCGACGGAAACGGATGGACTTCGAAAATTCCAGCAGCGAACATTCAAGAGAAAGATGCAGCGTATGTTATTGAGCTCGCAGCCCCAGGTATGGAGAAAGAGGACTTTCATGTGGATGTTGAAAACGGCAACCTATGTATCAGTTCAGAAAAAGAGAGCGAGACGGAAGGAAAGGAAAATGGCTATTCACGAAAAGAGTTTAGTTACAGTTCTTTTTCGAGATCATTTGCACTACCGGAGAATGTCAAAGAAGACAAAATAAAGGCATCCTACAAAGACGGGATCCTTTCATTGACATTGCCCAAAGAGAAGGATGTAAAGATTCCCAAAAAGGAGATCAAAATTTCGTAGCACTTGGTGAAAAAGTCGCTCTTAATTAGGCGGGGGGACAAGTTCCTCCTGCTTTCTTATTGCTTCAAACGATGACAAAAAAGAAACAGATTAATTATGGATGAGTTGGATAAAGGAATATGGATCGATGAAACCCAGGCATGGATCGTATACAAGAAATACAAGCAGATTAACCTGAAGTCTGTAGGGTCAGTAGTAGAACCATATCACCTCCGGGGTGGATCTCGTTCCTCTACACCTTGGGGGCCGCAAGAGACGGTATCGGAGACGGGATTACTCAGGAGGAAAAAACAGCAACTCAGGACATACTTTAGGAGAGTGATCCAAGAATTGCTACCAGCTAAAAGAGTGTACATCATGGGGCCTGCTGAAGCTAAGATCGGATTGCAGAAAGAGCTTGAACAAATGAAGAGTTTGTCATTCAAGTCCATGGTTGTTGAGACAGCCGACAGCATGACCCAAAATCAATTTAAGGCAAAAGTGAAGGAGTTCTTTGCTGAATGATGATTATTTGATTGATTTCCACCTCGGAATTCATAGTCGATAATTAGTCTAGAGAATCCTTTTCCGACTGATCCAAATCAAGCTTATCATCGAGAAAACTTATTACTGTAGTAAGATGAGTTGGTACTTCCTGCATTTTGGATGCTCCAGTTGTAGCGTCAACGCCATCAATTCTCTCTTCACTAGAGAATGATGTGGATAAAACAAATACTTTTTCAGGGTTGTAGTTTTTTTCTACAAACTCTAACACCGACTGAGGTGGTTTAGACATTTCCCAGGTATGGAAAATAAGAATTGCATCCCAATTCTCTGGTTCGACAGATGATAACCCTTTTACATCTGAAATTTTTACAAAGACAGGCTTCGATTTTAAATAGTGAACCACACTATCTACCATAGCATCCTTGTACTTGCTCCCTTGAGTCGCAATCAAAACCGTCGATTTAAAATTGTCTGGCCTGACCTCCGTTGAGATTACATCCGTCATGGAGAACCGGATTGTATACCAAACTGAGAAGGTCAGAAAAGCAATTAATGCTATGCCAAGCCCTATGAGAATCTTCTTTAGAATGGTCATCTTTGATTTTATTAGATCAAGCAACCTTGATTGCCTGCGCGGATTCTCTCTTCTTGATTCTAGGTAGCCGTATTCGCAAAAGCCCATTTTCGTACGTGCTGTCAATCTTGTCCATGTCGATCAGGGACGACAGTTGGAATGTTTTCTTTACGCTATTGGTGTCAATTTCCTTTTGGACATATTCATCATCGGATGCCTTGTCTTTCTTCAGGTCTTTCTCAGCTACAACTTCCAACGTTCTGTCATGTACTGATATGCTTATGTCGTTTTTGTCGTATCCAGGTAGGCCGATTTCCAGATCATAATGATCGTGATTTTTCCTAACATTCATCACCGGACTGGTCATCCAGTTTTCATCAAAGGCATTCCTTCCAAGGAAATGATCAGAATCTATAAAAGAGCCATATCGGTTGCCAATCCTATCAAATACGGTGTTCCTTCTTCTGTAAAGAGCCATAATTTCTTAAGTTTTAGTTTGTACTAAAGTTAGGTTCAGAAGTGAGAGAAACCCCTGACTTTGCTCAGACCGAAATATGATTTGGACTGGCGACAGAAGATGATATGAGGATCATGGTTTATTAGCTGATGTTGGGTACACTCAAATCCAACACACTATCCATTTTTCCAACTTAAGCATCCATTTTTCCGACCTGAGTATGCATTTTTCCTTACCAACTATGCGATTTTCCAAGATGATATAGGATTTTTCCAATGCGATCATGCGTTTTTCCAGCTCCAGTATGCATTTTTCCAGCTAATGATGCGATGATCCAAGACAACATATGATTTTTCCAATATGAGTATTCGTTTTTCTATATCAAGTGCGTATTTTTCTGTGTAATTATGCGATTTTCCAAGACGATATAGCATTTTTCCAATATGAGCATCCATAGTATGTGTAGTCCGAAAGTCACTTGACAGGTTTTCCAGTGATTCTTAAAAATGGGTTACACTCTTTATGTTCTTACCAATGATATGAGCGAACCTAGTTTCTTGACTGATGCAGATCATAGAAAAGAAGGATGAATGGAGATAGATTAATGAAAAACTATGCAAAAATTTGCTCAATTGTGCGTCTGCTTGCTGATAGGCAGCCTACTTGTTGGCTGTGCTCCACTCATCTTCTTTGACGAATCTCAGCCTTCTTTTGTAAAGAAAGAGGCCAAGTTCAAGAAACGGTTTTTGGGAGAATATGCTAATTATCAAGATTCTTCTGTTATCAACGTATTTGATCAAAGCATTTGGATAAGACCAGATTGGTTTGATGAGCAAAGAGGTGACACCCTTTTTAGAATCTCGGAAAATAGTATTCTAAAGTATTATAAGAAAAAATATTTTCTGAACTACAAAGACATTGACGGTTATTGGATGTTGCAACTAATGGATCTTAAGGATGAGAAGCTGTCCTTCTATTGCCTGACTCTTCCAGATAGTGATGAGGAGATGACTGAACTTGGAACGATGATGGAAATTCGTAATGAATGTGGGGAGTTGGTCAAGGTTGTGATGCACCCAACGAGAAAAGGTATTAATCAACTCATTAGAGATGATAATCTGGATAAGCTAAGTGAGTACCACCGCATCGATGACCAACATTAATTGATACAACTGTGATAAAGTATTTATTCGCCTTACTGTTAGCCCTCCATGGCACCATTCATCTAATGGGGTTCATCAAGGCTTTTAGTCTTGCCAACATGGATCGTCATCTCAAGCTAAATATCTCGAAACCGGTTGGTATTGCGTGGTTGCTTATTGGACTTCTATTCTTCTGTCTGGTCTTTCTCTATGTGACTCAGGTCAAAGGCTGGTTTTACATCGCATTCGTAGGCGCTCTGCTGTCCCAAATCCTCATTTTTATTTTTTGGTCAGATGCCAAAGCTGCCACATTGGTCAATTTGGTGATAGCAAGTATTGCACTTGTAGGCTATGCAAATGATAATTTCGAGAATCGATATCGACAGGATGTTGGGAATAACATTATTCACACAGAAACAGCTGTAGATGACCTTGTGACCTGGGACGACCTGGCTCACCTTCCGGAGCCTGTTAAGAAATACCTTGAATATGTGGACGTAGTTGGAAAACCAAAAGTCACGAACGTTAAAATTACGTTTAAAGGTCAAATGCGCAAGAAGGAAGGAAGCTGGTTTCAATTTACTTCCGAGCAACATAACTTTTTGGAGCGTCCTGCCAGACTTTTCTTCATGAAATCTAAGGTCATGGGATTGCCAGCTTATGGATATCATAAGTATGAACAAAATTCTGCGAGTATGACAATCAAACTTATGTCTCTTTTTGATGTCGTGTCGGCAGAAAGTGATGCCCTTTTCAAAGCTGAGACCGTCACCTATTTTAATGATATGTGCATTTTTGCGCCCTCAGCTCTCATTGACCAACGTATAAAATGGAGGACTATTAATGATACCTCTGTAGAAGCAACTTATTCAAATCAAGGAGTTAATATCAAAGCTACCTTGCACTTCAATAACACAGGTCAACTGACTAATTTTGTTTCAGACGATCGCTATGAGATCACAGATATGAAGCAATACCGTTTTTCAACTCCAGTCAGTGATTATAAAAATATTAATGGATATAATCTTGCTTCCTATGGAGAAGCAATCTGGCACTACCCCGACGAGAATTTTGTCTATGGAAAATTTCACACACAAGACATTGAATATAACGTAACAGATGCCAAATAGTGAACGTATGATTAAAGGGTATTTCTTGGACAACAGCATGAGGTTCTGCCTGCTATTAACTAACTTGTTAAGGCTAACTGAACAAGCAATATCAGTGGTACTCAATTTTCGTTTTCATGAAGGAATTACTCACCAAAGCTATTTTTCCTTTTATGAACGATGAGTCCTTTGTTTCGTTTTTTCAATCGATTACCGAAGGAGTTCTCATCGTTGATCAGTGCGGCATTATTCTAAATGCGAATACGTCTGCAGAGAAGATGTTTGGGTATGAAGAAGGCGAGTTGATAGAGCAACTTGTAGAAAACCTTGTTCCCTCAGAATTCAATCACATACACAAGGAACACCGTCGCGAGTATATGGAGAATCCTCAACCCCGCAAAATGGGAGAGGAGGGAAATCTGGAAGGCGTAAAAAAAGATGGATCGAAATTCCCGATCGAGATCAGTCTCAGTTTTCAAAAACAAGAAGGCAATGTATTTGTGAGTGCTTTTATTACGGATATCACTGCCAGGAAAAGAGCAGAACTAAAAGTGACCAAAGAGAAAGAAACCGCGCGGCAATACTTTGATGTAGCCGAGGTGATTTTGATGGTACTGAGTAAGGATGGTGAAATTCTTGAGATAAATAAAAAAGGGTGTGAGGTTCTTGGTTACTCAGAAGAGGAATTGTTGAGTAAGAATTGGTTTGATATATCCATTGAAAAACCAGAGGTGGAACCAGTCAAAAAAGTGCATAAGGGAGTGTTGAATGGGGACACGAGGTACCAAACTCACGATAATCATGTCATAACAAAAAGCGGTGAAGAACGACTGATTCATTGGCAGAACACTGTCATTAAAAATGGAGAAGGGAAGATTGTCGGCTCGCTCAGTTCAGGAACTGACATGACTGAGAAGAATAAACTGGATAAGGCATTGAGAGAAAGCGAAGAGAAGTTGAAGGCCTATTCCCTGGATTTGGAGAAGCAGGTTGAGGATAGAACAAAAGAGCTGGCTCAGGCTCTGGAGACAGAAAGAGAATTGAGTGAGCTCAAATCAAAGTTTGTATCCCTGGCTTCACATGAATTTAGAACTCCTTTGAGCGCCATTCTTTCTTCGGCATCCCTTGTTGCTAGGTACACGACTGAGGAAACGAATGATAAAAGGCTGAAACATGTAGATAGAATCAAAGGCTCGGTGGTTCATTTAACCGGTATACTTGACGATTTCCTTTCTGTGGACAAACTTGATGAAGGAAAGACAACTTGCAGCCCGGAGGAATTTGAACTAAAAGAACTGTTCAAGGAGGTCAGGACATCACTAAAAGAGATTGGCAAAGCCGGTCAGACACTTGTCTTTAACTGTGCTGATGATATTCCCCGTCTTTTCACAGACAAAAAACTCGTACGTAATATATTAATCAACCTCACTTCCAATGCCATAAAGTATACACCCGAAAATAAATCGATTACGGTTAGCTCAAGGCTAAAAGAAAATTGCGTCTTGTGCGAAGTGAAAGATGAAGGAATTGGTATTCCAGAGGAAGATCACAAACATCTTTTTGAACGATTTTTCCGAGCGAGCAATGCGCAAAGTTTTCAGGGAACAGGCCTGGGTTTGAGCATTGTGAAACGATATGTGGAATTGATTGGTGGGAAAATAAGTTTCGAAAGCGGCAGGGGTGAAGGAACTACGTTTACTATCGAATTTCCGATCAATCTCTAGTGAAAGGTTTAAGTTGAAAGCTCCATTTCTTTCACAGATCCGGATTCAGCCAGGTTTATGTTTTCGATACCTTTCAAAAGTGCATCCGGATTGAAGGAAATACTGTCAATGCCATGCTCAACCAAAAACCGGGCAAATTCAGGATGATCGCTGGGTGCCTGACCACACAGTCCAATTTTAGTCTCACATTGTTTTGCAATTGCAATCACGTCAGCGATCAACGATTTCACGCTTTCATTTTGTGCATCAAATAGATCACTTAAAACAGCTGAATCTCTACTTATTCCAAGTGTTAGCTGTGTGAGATCGTTCGATCCAATAGAGAAACCATCAAATATTTCAGCGAACTGCTCAGCAAGAATAACATTGCTTGGCAGCTCGATCATTACATAAATTTCCAATCCATTTTTACCTCTAATTAGCCCAAATTCCTCCATTGAACGAATAACTTTCTTTCCTTCTTGTGGTGTTCTGCAAAAGGGTATCATGAGTTTCACATTCTCTAAACCCATTTCGTCCCGAACAATCTTCATGGCTTCACATTCCAACCTGAAACCTTCTTTGTATGCTGGATGATAATATCGGGATGCACCCCGCCAGCCGATCATTGGGTTTTCCTCCCTAGGTTCAAACTCACTTCCACCAATGAGGTTAGCATACTCATTTGTTTTGAAATCGCTCATTCGTACGATCACATCTTTTGGAGAAAATGCTGCAGCAATGGTAGCTACAGCAGTTGAAAGTTTATCAACAAAATAGGACTCTTTGCTTTTGTATCCTGCAGTCAATTCTTCAATAGCTTCTCTAGCTTCAGGGTCTTTTACCTTTTTAAAATCCACCAGTGCCATCGGGTGTATCCTGATAGCATTGCTAATGGCAAATTCCAACCTCATGAGTCCAACTCCATTGTTTGGAAGCTTCGACAGTTTAAATGCCTGACCTGGATCAGAGAGGATCATCATGACCTCAGTCTTAGGTAATTGGATATGGGAGGTATCAACTTCGTTACTTTCCCATGGCAGTATTCCATCCAGCACTAAACCACGACTTCCTTCAGCACAGGAGACAGTCACTTCCTGACCATTTCTGAGTTTTTGCGTAGCGTCTCCAGCACCGACAACTGCTACTGCTCCCGTCTCTCTCGCAACAATAGCGGCATGACTAGTGCGGCCGCCACGGTCTGTTACTATTGCAGATACTTTCTTTAGCACGGGATCCCAGTCAGGGTTGGTGATTCTGGTTACGAGTACATCGCCCTTCTCGATTTTATCAATCTCCTTTGGAGAATCCAGAAGTCGTACTTTTCCCGTAGCTATCGCATTCCCAACATTCTTTCCTTCAACCAGAATCTCGCCTTTTTCAAGCAGCTTGTATTCTTTGAATGTATAGGAATTTTGGTTTGCATGAACAGTCTCAGGACGTGCTTGGAGAATGTATAGTTGGTTGTCTATTCCATCTTTTCCCCATTCAATGTCCATTGCTCTTCCGTAGTGCTTCTCAATGATAACAGCCCATTCAGCTAATTTATGTACCTCTTGATCACTTAGAATTGCTTGTTTTTGCTTCTCTTCCGGTGTGTTCAAATTGATGGTTTTCGATTCTACCGTTAACTCTACATCCACGGCGGGAGTGGTATAAACCATCGTTTTTTCTTTGCTCCCAATACTTTTCGAGACAATGGCCTTGAGTCCCCTGCTAAGTGTCGGTTTGAATACGTAAAATTCGTCAGGAGTGATAGCCCCCTGGACAATGTTTTCACCAAGACCCCAACCTCCATTTATCACTACTACATCTTCAAATCCTGTTTCTGGGTCAATGGTGAAGCATACACCCGAGCAGGATAAATCTGAACGAATCATTCGCTGAATTCCAATGGAAAGGGCGACTTGCATGTGGTCAAACCCGTTGTCTTCCCTGTATTTGATGGCTCGGTTTGTAAAGAGAGATGCGTAGCACTTAATAATAGCCTCAATTAATTCTGTATCGGATTCAATGTTGAGATAAGTTTCCTGCATGCCTGCAAAACTTGCTTCGGGAAGGTCTTCAGCAGTTGCACTGCTTCTCACAGCAACCTGAAGTTTACCGCCTGCCCTCATGGTATCAAATGTTTTTAATACTTCATTGGTTAAGTCGATCGGGAGTATTGATTTTGAAATAATTCCCCTCGCTTTTGCTCCTACTGTCTGAAGGTTTGAAAAATCGATTTTATCTAATTCATCAACTACTGATTTTAAGGATTCCCTGATATTATTTGAGTCCAGAAAGTGCCAATAGGCAATCGCATTGAGGGCAAACCCTTGAGGGATGTTTATTCCTTTTGGGGAGAGTTTCTGGATGAGTTCTCCCAGCGAAGCATTCTTTCCACCAAACTCGTCGATGTTGCTTATGGAAATGTCTTCAAATGATTTTGTATACGTGCTCATTGCAATCATATTTTAGTCAACTGAATGTAGAGAGCCAAAAGACGGGTTGGTATGATCACCATTGATTTGATCCATGATAAACATCACAAATACATAAAAAAGGCGGGGTTAACCGCCTTTTGGATCGCCAGGAAGCCACTTGGGGCTACCCTGATTTGATCTATATTGTATGAGATTGACCTAAATCTACAGTTAAGAGTGTGGTAATTCAATGACCCAGATCATATGTATGAATGATTATTCCCGTTTCCAAAATCAATAGCTTCTAGCGAATAGCTCCCGCCAAATTGATCTTTATACGCCGTCATCAAATTGAGGTATTTGGTCACCTCTTCCAGTAGTCGATGTTTTTCCTTCTCGTTACTAGCCTGCTTGGCTCGCAATGCATTCACCTTAGCTCTGACATTCGCGCGATAACACTTGTAGTATGAAAACAGCTGCTCTTCTTCGTGACTACTCATCACAGGAAATGCTTCAAGGTATGTAGCAATAAACTGAGCATTCAGATCTTCTCTTCCAAAAGCTTCCAGATCCATGCATGTGAACGCAATTTCATTCAAGACATCAATCTGGCGAAAGTCATCATTGAACTCGATACAATCGAAAACTATTGGGTCTTTGTAGAGGAAGATATTCTTTGAATGGAGGTCTCCATGAAGATCCCTGACGAATCCATATTTGATCCGATTTTCGAACAGATGAACGTGGCTGTTGATGAAGTGCTTGCTCTCCAAAATTGCTTCATTAATCTGCCTGTCTGCTTTCAGTCCTAATTCTCTATACAAGAAAGACTTAACGGTACGAATGTCTTCAAATTTGAAGCTAGCTTCTCTTGGACAAAATGGAGTTTTGACTACTTCAGCTTTTTGATGAAAGCCTGCGATCTTGCGCGCCAGCTTTGCTACATGCTTTGTGGTTACCAGGTCTTTCTCGATCATGCGATCCATCTGAAATTCAGGATTCATTCTGAGCATTTTTACCCCAAAGTCAATGACTTCGTCCCCTTTGGCTAATTGTACGGAATCACCGTTCCGATAGACGATCACAACATCCAAATAGATATTACTATATCTGCTGTTCAGCTCCAGTTCTTGTTGACAATAGAATTTTCGCTTCATTGGTTTGGAATAGTTGAGAAAGGAGTACCGCATGGGTTTCTTGAATTTGTAGGCAAATTCCGATGTAAGAATGATCCATGAAATGTGCGTCTCTATCAGCTCTGCCTTTTCTTCTTTTGAAAGACTTTGCACCAAGGATTGTATTTCTGTCGCTGTCATGATTCACTTGTGTTTAAATGTGCTATCGCTTTTTGAATATTATCCTCCAGGTTTTCATCCGAAGACGCCAACTTAAGGTGAGGAGTTTTCATTTGCTGAAAGCTCCTTTTTATTTTTTTGTAAACTTCAAAATCAGCATCGCTGTCCGCTCTTTTCCGGCCGGTTCGCTCTTTGATCAGTTCTTCGGGAGCATGAACTTCTATGAAATAAATTTCAGTGTCAGATTTGAAACTTTCAGTGATCATCTTTCTTATATTTTCCAGGTAAAAAGTCCCATCAAATATGACTTTTCTTTTTCTGTTTCGGGCCTCTTTACCTATTTCTACCATACGCTTGTACACCGCCCTTTTTGCTCTGAGTGAATAATCCTCCTGCCCAAACTCCCTCTTTCGAACAGCATCTGAGCTGATGTAAACAGCCTTCAATTTCTTCGCCAGCCTTTGAGCAAAGTAGCTTTTTCCTGAACCTGGTAGGCCAAAGACTACAACAATCATTTTGTCAGCCATCGCTTGTTCTGCTGTCCAGAGCCTCAGCTATCTCGGCGATTGTTTCAAAGCAAGACTCCTTGTTGTCAATCAACCTCTGCAGATCGTGAGAGATTTCTGTAAAACCTAAACTTCTGGCATAGATACCAGCTGCTCCATAACATATCTTTTGAAACCTGAACAGTCGACGAAAGCTGTACGCAACATGCATATCAACGATCTCGCCACTACTCAGCTCAGACAGGCTGATCATTTCCGCCATCAGGGTTTCAAATTCTTCCGGTCTTACACTCTGCAATTTGGCTCCCACCTTATTAAGTATCTTTTGAATACTTTTTTGCTGACTTCTCATGAGCTTCTTCAAATCTCCGATAGCATTCAATAATTGAGGGTTTGAAAGCTTACTCTCTATCATTGGAAGTACATCCAGAATTAGAATTTCCGAAACCAGAATTTCATTTAGCTGTTCGTCCAAAAAGGATTTAAGACTTCTTCTGCTCATTCTCTGCTTTTTCTTATCAAAGAACTCGCTGTTAAACTGTCCTGCCATGATAGAGGTCAATAATGCATTTGATCCTGATCAGCGATAGATCGAAGATATGAGAGGGAAAATTTTCATCGCTATGTGACTAGCGGGTATTCTTGCCTTTCTGCAAGTGCCCTACTTTGGGGAATGCTTCCCCAGCGAAAAAGATGGCTTTGAAATTTCTTTCGACAAATCTATTTCTCGTTGGTTCTTGTTACTTTTCATAGTGCCCGCTATGATCATCACTTTCTTGGTCGCTAGTCCGGCCATCGCACCGACAGTATGCATCAAGGAAATGTGCAAATCAATATTGAAGAAATAAATATTGAGAAATTCAAAGACAAAAGGAATACTCAAGAAGATCAAAGGCCTTTTACTACTTCCAACAAATGCTCCGTATAGGAAATAGAACCCCAAAGAACCGCCCATCCAATTTCGCTCAAATGCAAATTGGATAAACTCATTCTTCGGCCATATCGATAAGCCGGATTGGTAAAAAATACCAAATAGAGTGCCTACAATCAAGTAGGCCAGGAGGAACATAGAAAACGTCTCTTTGGATCCAAAACGTACCTCGTAGGATTGAATGATGATGAGAACTCCTACAATTGTTACAAAGAATATATGATCTACTCCGTTGTGAAATAGCATGGTTGTGAATAGATTTCTGAAGAAAATCAAGGGAGCTTCAACAAGATTACCTATCCAAAAAGCATACTCACACTGAAGTGCTAACTGCCATGTTCCCGAACAGTTTCTGGTAGAAGCGAAATCAAGAATGCCGACAATTCCCCAAATTATAAGTAAGTACAGATATGAGAATTTCCTAGATGCAAGTGCCTCTCGCAGGGAAACTTGCTCATTATTTGCTCCTCTCCATGGCCAGACGAAGGGAAACGTTCGGTTGTTTTGATGTTTGTTAACATTCATAAAAGATTCGAATTTCAAATAAGTTCAAGAGCCATTTAAGGGTTAAAAGCAGCTATATGAAAAAATGAAACTACTAGCTGATATAGAGCTTACAAATGACCTTTACATAGCATAGAACTGATCCTTATCAGCTTTCTATACATGGATTCAATTTGTATGCCAAAACGAAGTTTTGCTAGATCTTTTATTGCAGTAAATCATTTCATTAAGACTATCGCTTGAGAATCAAGAACATCCTACAAGTTGAGGATTGTCAAAAAAATACGTGATCCATCTCATGGTTTGTAGGCAGGCATCCAAACTTCTTTAGACAGAAATCAATGAGTACATGATAAAAGCAAAGAAACTTGGAATCCTTCTCGATAAAACGAATCGTGGTTTCGAAAATGATGGAGTTTTTAACCCTGCAGTAATCTCGTATAATGATAGTATTCATCTATTCTACAGAGCGGTAAGAAAAGGGAACTATAGCACCATTGGCTACTGCTCTCTTAGCGAACCCGCAACCGTTCAAAAGCGGTTTAGCAAGCCACTCTTAATTCCCGAGCACAGCTACGAATCACAAGGCATGGAAGATCCAAGGATAACCAAGATTGAGGATACCTTCTTTATGACATACACAGCTTACGACAGAGTGAATGCGGCAGGAGCGGTTGCCACTTCGTCCAATCTAAAGAGCTTCACGAAGCATGGAGTAATTACTCCGCAGCTAACATATAGGGAGTACAATCACCTTGTGGAGTGTTGCCACGGACTAAATGAGAAGTACTTCTTTCACTACAAAATTTTTAAGGAGCATGGCCTTGGGCCAGAGGTGGCAAGCAAACTGAAAATATGGGACAAAAACCTAGTGCTCTTCCCAAAAAAAATCAATGGAAAATTTGCTCTGCTCCATCGCATTCACCCAGGTATCCAAATGGTCTATTTTGAAGATCTCAGAGAATTAGATGTTGACTTTTGGAAGAATTACTTCATGAATCTGGAAAGTCACATTGTACTGGACCCTAAGTATTATTATGAGTCCAGTCACATTGGAGGTGGTTGTCCTCCTATAGAAACCGATAACGGATGGTTGCTCATTTATCACGCCGCAGAGGATACGACCAAAGGGTTCAAGTATCACGCCTCAGCAGCATTGCTTGACCTTGAAGATCCAAGAAAGGAAATAGCCAGACTCAAAAACCCATTGATCTCACCAACATTAAAATGGGAGAAAGAAGGAGTGGTGAACAACATCATTTTTCCTTCTGGAGCTCTTGTGGAAAGTGGTAATCTGTATATCTACTATGGAGCTGCAGATGAAAGAGTTGCGGTGGCCACCGTCCGTTTAGAAGATTTATTAAACCAGCTAATACAAAATCAAAGAGATGGAAAATCAGAAACATAAAATCGTATTTATTACAAGTTATCCGCCAAGAGAATGTGGAATCGCCACGTTTAGCAAAGATTTGACAAGTGCACTGAACAGATTGTACGGAGCGACATTTGATATCGTGGTATGCGCCCTTGAAAATGGAAGTGTAGTAAGAGACTATTCGAATGTTGTGCAGTACCAATTAGACGTCAACGATCCGGATGATATCGGTCGGATTGCAAAACAGCTAAATGAAGACGCTAATGTAGCTGGAGTATGCCTACAGCATGAGTTTGGACTTTTTTCGGGTAAATACGGCAAGAGTCTATTGGATCTGCTAGATGAGTTGATGAAACCTCTCGTTACTACTTTCCACACAGTTCTACCTAATCCCGACAGTGAGTTGAAGACGGTTGTGAAACAAATTGTTGAGAGGTCGGTCAAAACTGTTGTGATGACTTCAAATGCTCGCCAGCTACTGGTAGATCACTATTTGAGCGACGAAGACAAGATAGAAG
>JBDVJN010000078.1:0-89901 GCA_039961455.1 Cyclobacteriaceae bacterium
CAAAGCGAAGTTAGAAGGACCAAAGGTTGTTGGTAAAATAGACCTGGGGAAAAAGAAGAAGGAAGAAGAGAGTAAGAAAGAGGAGGAGGCCAAGGTAGAAGAAAAAGTAGAGGAAGAAGCAACTCCTACTGTTGAAGTGGTGGAAGAACCAAAGAAACCTGAAGAGAAAGTTGAAGAAGAAGCACCAGCAGAACCGCAAAAGGAAGTTATCAAGGCAAAAGCCGATTCTCTTAGAGGACTAAAGGTTCTAGACAAAATTGAACTGCCTGTTGATAAACCAAAGCCGGTTGCATCTTCAGATCAAAATCAGGATAGAAAAAAGAGACCTAGAAAGCGAATCAATTCAGGAACTGGAACTGACTCCAGAGGCGCAAGAAGGCCTCAGCAAACCGGAGGAGGACGATCCACAACCGGAAGAAAAACAGAAGAGCTCTCAGATAAAGAGATTCAGGATAAGATTAAAGCAACTCTGGCTAAATTAAGTGGCGGGAAGAATAAAACACAAAGCTCTAAATACAGAAAAGATAAACGTTCTGCCAAGGCTGATGCTGAGGAGGAAAAGCTTATTCAAGCGGAGGAGGATTCCAAAACACTACAGGTCACAGAATTTATTTCAGCAAGTGATTTAGCGTCCCTTATGGATGTTTCTGTTAATGACGTAATCTCTACTTGCATGTCTTTGGGGATGTTTGTTTCGATTAATCAGAGACTTGATGCTGAGTCAATAACTGTAATTGCTGATGAATTTGGTTTTGATATCGACTTTACCGAAGCAAAGGAAGAGACAGATGTGGTTGAGGATGAGGATGATGAAAAATCATTGACTGACAGAGCTCCCATCGTCACCATCATGGGTCATGTGGACCATGGAAAAACATCCCTCCTTGATTACATCCGTGACGCGAAAGTTACCTCTGAAGAGGCCGGGGGTATTACCCAGCACATTGGAGCTTATGATGTAACAACCGAAAGCGGTAAGAGAGTTGCCTTTTTGGATACTCCAGGTCACGAAGCATTTACTGCCATGAGAGCCAGGGGTGCGAAAATTACAGATGTTGCAATAATTGTAATCGCGGCGGACGATTCTGTGATGCCACAAACCAAAGAAGCCATAAATCACGCTCAGGTAGCAGGTGTTCCAATTGTGATTGCGATAAACAAAGTGGACCGACCAAATGCAAATCCAGAAAAAATCAAGGAAGATCTTTCTAACATGAACATTCTGGTAGAAGATTGGGGAGGAAAATACCAATGTCAGCATGTTTCTGCAAAAACTGGCGAAGGTATAGACGAGCTATTGGATAAAGTACTTCTAGAAGCAGAATTGTTGGAGCTAAAAGCCAACGCAGACAAGCCTGCTAGCGGATCAGTGGTGGAAGCAAGTTTGGATAAAGGCCGAGGTTTTGTTTCAACAATTATGGTACAGGCGGGTACTCTCCGTGTGGGCGACGTATTGTTGGCAGGACCTTACTTCGGCAAAGTCAAGGCAATGTTTGATTATCGGGGTCACAAACTCGAAGAAGTTGGTCCGTCGACCCCTGTCCAAATGCTGGGTCTAGATGGTGCTCCTCAAGCGGGTGATAGATTCAATGTTATGGAAAGTGACAGAGAAGCTCGGGAAATAGCTACAAAAAGAGAGCAAATTCTTCGCGAACAATCAATTAGAACCAAGAAACACATAACGCTTGACGAAATTGGACGAAGGTTGGCAATAGGTAACTTCAAGGAACTTAACGTTATTGTCAAAGGCGACGTGGACGGTTCCATTGAAGCGCTTTCCGATTCTTTGCTAAAACTTTCAACAGAAGAAGTTCAAGTTAATATTCTTCACAAAGCGGTTGGCCAGATTTCTGAATCTGATGTTCTATTGGCTTCAGCCTCGGATGCAGTTATCGTAGGATTCCAGGTTAGACCATCTGGAGGTGCGAGAAAACTTGCCGAAACGGAAGAAATTGAGATTAGGCTTTATTCCATCATTTACGACGCAATTAACGACGTGAAGGATGCCATGGAGGGAATGCTTGAGCCAACAAGCGAAGAGGTAATTACTGGCAATATAGAAGTGCGTGACGTCTTTAAAATCACAAAAATCGGGACTGTTGCAGGATGTTATGTGACTGATGGAAATGTGAAACGATCCAATCAAGTGAGATTGGTGAGAGATGGCATTGTGGTTTATACTGGCGAAATAAACCAGCTGAAACGATTCAAGGAGGACGTGAACGAAGTGAAGAATGGCTATGAGTGTGGTCTTAGCATCAAGAATTTCAATGATATCAAGGTTGGAGATACTATCGAAGGGTTTGAACTAAAAGAAGTGAAGAGAACGCTTTAAGTCCTAAGAAATTAGAAAGACAGGAATTCTGTCAATTTTTACCAAGTTTTGTCAACCTTAATCGACTTTTTTCGTTACTTTGTTGACCACAGGTTTCGAAATTTTTGCGACTGATAAATAAAATATCACTTCTCTTTTGTTTTGCATTTGCAGCAAATTCTGCTTTTGCAGAGCATTATGGATACATACAGCCTAGTCAAGAAGGAGAGAAAAGACAAATCACAGAAGGCATTGATCACTCGGAAGGTTTAGAAGGTGGCACAGAACCCATCGAAGATTCAGAATCTGATGAGCCGCAAGCCACGGAGCAGCAATCTGTCGATTCAACAGAAGATACTTCAGTTAACAAACACAATTTCATTTTCTACTTCCTATACAAGCTCAAATACAATGAGAATCAGGAAGTTCAAGAAATCTTCTAAGCGTAGATATTCACAAAATTCTCTATTTCTTTCAGAGTGATATTTCCCTCGTAAAAGGCCTTGCCAAAAATAACACCATAGAGACCTTGATCTGCTAATTTTTTAATGTCGTCCATATTTCGAACACCCCCACTAGCGAACACGCATAAGTTGGGAAACTCCTTAAGAAGCTCCTTATAAAGATCAAACGAAGGCCCTTCCAACACTCCATCTTTAGAGATATCTGTGGTTTTTAGATACTTCAATCCCCGATCGTAGAAATACGCGATGTGATCAAAGATTTTCAAATCTGTTTCCGTTTGCCACCCTTTTATTCGTATTAGACCGTCTAGGCTATCAGCTGCCAACGCTACCTTTTCACGACCATAGGACATTATCCAATTGGCAAATATTTCCCTGTTCTGAACTGCCACAGATGCAGCAGTAATGCTTTCTGCCCTGTGCTCGAATGCTTTCAGCACATCCCCGTCAGTATGAATTCCTCCTGTGAAGTTTACCCTAAGTTTGGTGTAGCCAGTAATCATCTGAAGGGGATCGTAGTTTACGATTGTGCCTTTTTTGGCACCCTCAAGATCGATAAGATGAATTCTTGTAATTCCATGCTGCTCAAATTGGCCTGCTACCTCGATAGGACTCTCCTCGTAGAATTTTTCATTGGAATAATCCCCTTGTTTCAGACGAGTAGTCCTTCCGTTTATTACAGATATTGATGGAACTAATAACACTTAATGAAGATTTGATTGGTAATAGTTCTCACTGAGAACTACATACAAGATAAATAAACATGTTTAAAAATACTATTTGACCTGCACCAATTTGAATCCTTCGCCATGAATTGTAAGGATCTTTAACGATGGGTCATCAGCAATGTATTTCCTAACTTTTGCAATGTAGACATCCATACTACGAGCATTGAAGTAACTATCGTCCTTCCAAATACGATTCAAAGCAACACTGCGAACCACTGTCTGATTGATATTCTCAAAGAATATTCTTAGAAGCTCATTTTCTTTGGTCGTTAAATTGATCTCTCGAGCTGGAGTCTTCAACTTGTTCTCATGATAATAGTAGGTCAAAGCACCAATGATAAAAGGGTTTGGAAACTCTTCAACTTCCTTCTTTGTCGACCTTTTGAGAATTGCCTGAATCCGAACTAGAAGTTCCTCCATGCTGAAAGGCTTTGTCATGTAGTCATCAGCCCCAATTGTAAATCCCTTAATTATATCTTGCTTCATTGATTTAGCCGTGAGGAAGATGATAGGTGTGTTATCATCCATCGCCCGAATCTCTTTTGCAAGAGTGAATCCGTCCTTTTTTGGCATCATCAAGTCCAAAATACATAAGTCAAAATCTCCCTCCTTGTATGTTTTTCCTCCCTCATCCCCATCACGACTAAGAGTTGTTTCAAACCCTTTTAGTCCAAGATATTCACTCAGGATCTCACCCAAATTAGGGTCATCTTCAACGATTAATAACTTAGGCTTCATTTGCTATGGGTAGAGTTATTGAAAATTTACTCCCTTTTCCAGGCTCACTATCAACGTCAATTTTACCACCATGAGCTTCCACCATATTTTGAACGTAAGCCAGACCCAAACCAAATCCTTTTACGTCATGACGATCACCTGTTGGCACCCGATAGAACTTTTGGAAAATATGTTTCTGCTGCTCTTTGTTCATCCCGATCCCTTTGTCCTGAACCGTTAGATTAAATGCATCATCTGAATGCTCTGTCCTCAAGGTGATATTTGGAGCATCTGGAGAATACTTGTTTGCATTGTCTAGTAAATTGAGAACGATATTGGTCAGGTGCGTCCGATCACCGATAACATTATCGATCTCTGCATTTTCAACTAAATTGATTCTGCCACCTCTCTTCTCGATTTGCACGGAAATGTGCTCTGCAGCCTCCCGTACTACCTCGTTCATCATGAGCATTTCTTCTTTCAAATTGTAGTCTTTTCTGTCAATTGCAGCGATCTGAAGCACTTTCTCAACCTGCTCTCCTAGACGCTTGTTCTCATCTCCAATCACCTTCAAATACTTAGTCTTAAGACAACTGTTTGCAACATCCTTATCGTTGAGTGCTTCCACTGCTAGAGAAACCGTGGAGATTGGAGTCTTCAACTCATGCGTCATGTTATTGATGAAATCATTTTTCATCTCAGATATCTTCTTTTGATGAACAATTGTACGGATGCTATAACCAAAACAAAAAAGTATGACAAAAACAAGGAATCCCGAGCTGGCCAAAGAGGACCAAATTTTGTTTATCAAAAAATTTCTTTCATCAGGAAAATCAATAACAAGGAAGCTATCATTCCCGAAGACATCATTTGGAAATAAACCTGCCTTCAACTCACTTGTCACAAGTTGTTCCTGCTTTTGCTCATTGGTAATCATGACAAATCGATTTAGCCGAGGGGCAATAACTCCATAGTCGTATTCAATTTCGATCCCTTTGTATTTGAGTTCTATGTTCAGAAGTGAATCAAGTTGATGTGGATTAAATCGAGACATTAGCGACCTACCCGGGACCATAAGATCATTAACCACATCAAATGTGAGTTCATATTTTCTTGAAACTCTGGCCAACTGTTCTTCAAGAACTTTTATTTCTACATTTTTCTTTTCCAACTGTTCATCAAGCTCTGCCAGATGCGGCTTATTTTCCTCTAACAATCGACCTTGAGTTTCACTTGAAAAATTCATTACTACTTGAAAGCCATCACCAAATTGCACTGTATCAAAAAACATGAAGACCTGTCCGTTCTCCTGATTTGCAACTTCCATCTTGGGTTGGAATCTTCGCTTGAAGACTTTTGGTCGTCCTCCTTGACTTGCTGCTCCAGGATTTGAGTTCAAGAGACGAAGCTTATTATAAGCAGCCACTGCTTCGTGTTTTTCGAGCTTACTTGCCACATTGTTGAGCGCTTCTAGGACATCTTTTTTGAATCGCTCTTCGTTGGCCGTTACCAAGCTATCAATCCAATAAAGCTGAAAGGCTATCAATCCAATCATTGAAAGGCCCATTAAGCCTATGACCCACCTCAATTTCATTCGCTTCATATTCTTCAAAAATACGTGGTTAATGGTCGGTCAGTTCCTATTTAACCAATTTTAACACACCTAAATATGGCCCTAAGCATCTCAATTTTGAACAATGTTACAGGCAATTTTTAAATTCGTACCATCAAGAAACCAAGGTAGGTTCCAATCGCATTTCCAAGAGAGCCAATCAAAACTGCGGCAAGAAGTAGATCATCTCTTTTCAAGCTTCTTGCAAGTGCCAATGCTGAAGAAGAACCGCCAACATTTGCCTGAGATGCAACACTAACCATCTCCCAATCATATTTCAATAACCATCCAAAGAAAATTGTTATCAAGACATGGACAAAAATGACTAAACACAGATATATCAGTACATAAATAACAATTTCACCTGCCCCCGACAAAGCTGAAAGCTCACAAAATGCACCCACCACTGATAGAAAAAGATAGATGGAGAAGAGGCCAAGGATTTTCGATTCCTTAAGTCCCTGGAAGAATTTTAGTTGAGCAAGACCTAGTGCTATTGTTGTTACAATTAGAATGGAAGGGACAGAGCTCAGTGTTCCAATCCAATTGGAAAAGACCATGACAGCACACGTAACAAAAATCAGAATCGATATAGAATAGATTGATAAACTCGAAGCTTCATACTCATCGTCTAACGATGAGGTAGTTTGAACCGTTCTTTTTCGTTTAACTAACCTGTTTAACACTAAAGGCATGGCAATAGTTACTGCCATCCATCCAGCACTCAAGATGTTGTCAACAGCAACTATTGAGGTGTATAGTACTCCTTCCTCCATCATGTTGTAATGAATAGCTATGGCATTGAAGTTCAGGCTTCCGCCGGTATAGGTGCCAGTGATCATTCCAGCGATCGGCGAAGCCAGAGGTCCAAACTCACTTCCTACCAAACTGCTAGCTACAAAGACACCCACACATGTCCCTAATGATCCAATTAAAAATAAAACCAGCATAGGCCTGCCTGCTACCTTAAGGTCCTTTAGGTTCACGCCTAGAAGAAGTAGAAAAATTGAAGCGGGTGCTATGTACGTAAAAATATGATCATAGACGATCGAAGGGTTTGAGGCTGAAGGGATCAGTCCAATGTTGGCAGTTACAGCGGTAATGATGATTGCTAATAATGCAGCACCAATGTGTTTAAGTGGTGTATTTCTCTCGAGATAGATCGAAAGAAAGATATTGAAAAAGAGAATGGTGAGAACAAATAACGGACTGTCTAGGAATCCCAATTGAGTTAGTGTTTAACTCAATGATACTAATTATGAACAACTAAACTAAATCCAACTCCGTGATGATTCTTGATTTCCACAGTCTGATCAGCTTTCAAGTACTTTCTGAGTCTGGTTATAAATACGTCAAGGCTACGCCCCTTAAAATAGTCATTTTCTCCCCATATCTCCTCCAAAATATCTTCCCTTTTGACAAGCGTGCCCTTGCTCTTCAGAAGCATTCGCAATAGCTGACCCTCCATCTGTGTCAATGGAAATGTCTGCTCCTCAGTCTTGTAGCAAATGTTTATCGTGTCGTAAGTCGAGTTGCCAAATTCCAGGACTTGGGGAGTTGAATCTGGGCTGTCAACTGAACGTCTCAGAAAAACCTGAATTCTGTGCGCTAGCTCTTTAATGGAAAAAGGTTTGGTGACGTAATCATCACCACCAATCTCAAATCCCCTCAGTCTATCTTCCTCCAAAGACTTAGCTGTAAGAAATATGATGGGAACAAACTCATCCAACGCCCTGATTTTTTCTGCAAAAACAAATCCATCCATCTTTGGCATCATCACATCTACAAGGCAAATCTCGGGAATCGCCTCCTGGAATAACGCTAGTGCCTCCTCTCCATTCTTTGCCCAAGTCACCTCATGCTTCATTGACTCAAGGTTATCCTGAACCATGAACCCCAAGTTTTCATCGTCTTCTGCAAGTAAAATTTTAGCCATGGGAAAGAGTGATTGTGAATTTACTACCTGCTCCAGATGCAGACTCTACGCTCAGTTTTCCCTTCAACTTCTGCACAGACTTTTTGACAATGTAAAGGCCCAGCCCAAAGCCCTTCACGTTGTGCTGGTCTTTACTTTCTGGAATACGGTAAAACTTATTGAAAATTTTCTTTTGTTGATCTTCAGGGATCCCCGGTCCATTGTCTTGAACTGAAATGATGATATAACGTCCTTCTCTTTTGAGATCTATGTCGATCTTCGTTCCGCCATACTTTATCGCATTATCAATCAAATTGCTTAAGATGTTATCAAGAAGACTTGCATCCGTGGTAATGTTGATCTGGTCACACCGAAGATTCCACTCAACCATTTTACGCTGGTATTGCTGCTTGCATCGATCGGTTAGTGTTCTTAAAAATTGGTCTAATTGGACAGTTTGCACAGAAATCTCAGTCTTATCATCAAGCATTGCACCTCTGAGAATCTTTTCGACATGGTTTTCGAGACGCTGAGTCTCTTGATTAATTATTTCAATGTATTTACTCCCCTCCGCCGGAAATCTCTCTGCCAAAGTACCGGTGGCTAGGGATAGCGTGGCAAGAGGTGTTTTGAGCTCGTGCGTTACATTATTGATAAAGTCTTTCTGAATTTCACTCAATCGTTTCTGTTTAAAAATCAGAAACAAGCCGTATCCGAAAAATAGTAGAACCACAATAGTCAACCCTGTTGTGAACTTCCAAAGATCAAGTCCTCCAATAATGGTTTTTGATTTGCTTGGGAAATACACACCAAAGTAATATTCCTCCTCCTTCAACTCTGGAAAGAAATCTTTGTGCTCCACAGAAACAAGATTGACATTATCAGCATATACCATCTGATCATTCTGGCAATCGTAAACTCCGTACTCAAAATCATCCGTTATAGAACGTTCCTGCACCTCAGCTGTGATGAGGTACTCCAATGTCTTCAGGTCAATTCGATCGTTTGTTCTGACAATAAAATAATTACCTGAAACTTGTTCTATTGGGTTCCCCGTTGGGATCTCTTTCCCATTCGCTTCGCAAAGCGACTCGACCACATTTCTAAGTGCCACCTGTACGTTATGGCTAAAAACCTGATCCTGCTGATCAATGGCTCTGTTCAACCAATAAATCTGCGTGCTCACGATACCGATGAGTGTAACTATTGCCAGAACAACCAAAATTCGAATATTCGAACTTTTCATTCTTCAAAATTAGGTCTTAATGGACTAGGTCAGAGAATGTTTAACATGTCGTTAACAATCATTAGTAAGTCATTAACACAAGACCACAAAGCGAATACCAACATTTGAATCATAAATTTTTACAAAATGAAAAAAACAATATCTATTCTATTTCTCGGTATCGCAGTAGCTGTGGTAGCCGGAATCTCTCCATTAAAATGGAAGGCAACAACTATGGAACTTGGTGAAGTAAGTGTCAATGAAAGCAGAGATCTAAGCTTCGAGTTCACAAACACAAGTAGCCAGTCGATCACCATTCTGGAGGCGAAGGGCTCATGTGGTTGTACAAACGTTCAGTACCCTGAGCAAGAAATCAAAGCGGGCGAGACTGCTTCGATTACGGCCAACTTTAAGTCTGCAAAAACTGGTGCATTCAAAAAGAACATCCGCATCAAAACGTCGGAGTCTGAAGAATACACCTATCTGTACTTTACAGGCGAAGTTGTCGATTAATCTGTTTCAGATTTGCTGATAATAAAAGGCCGGGAGTTCTCTCGGCCTTTTTTAGTCAGCCAAAAAGAGCTCAGTGATAGATCTTGATTATTTGTGAACTCCTGATTCGAATGCGTATTTTTGAAACTCTTGGAGTGTTAGCTCAGTTGGTTTAGAGCACTGCCTTGACAGGGCAGGGGTCGTTGGTTCGAATCCAATACACTCCACTACGGCAGGCATCTTTATAACGCTTCTTTGAAGTACAAGATCACTTGAAAGAATGCGTCTCAGGTCGAAATCCAATGTTTCCGGACTAAAAGAAAAATCCAAGATTTAGCACAATAAGGTTTTCATCTTCTCCAATACCGTAATTGAGACTTAACACTGCTGAATTAAGCGGAGAGACCCAGATACCACCTCCTTTTCCAGTATGCCAGTTGTTGGAGCTTTCGCCATCCACCCAGACCCGTCCTACGTCATGAAATCCAAGAATTCCGAACTGACCGGGGAAGATGTAGCTCCTGAATGAAAACAGTTTGAGCCTTAGATCGAAATTGTGATAAAAGTAGGTATCTCCATAAAATCGAGTCCGTCGATATCCTCTCAAATTGCTTAAGCCTCCGAGCGTATTCGCATTGAAAAATTCCGTATCACCAATATTATGAGCTACCCCAACTCTATTTCCAAAAACAAGTCGTGAAGGAAGTCTTGCGGAAAAAAAGAAAGCCCACTCCGCACTTAGCCTGGTAAATCCTCTGGAAAAGCTCTCAGTAGCATCAAAGTACTCTATATCAGCCCGCGCGGTAGTACCTCTTGTCGGCAGCACTTTGCTGTTTCTGGCATCAACTGATATTCCAGCACGAAGCTTTGTGAAATTGTTCTTATCGAAATCTTCACGATCAAGACCAACATCTGAGATGAATCGATTTGGAGTCTCTTCCACTTCAACACTGCGATAACCTACACCAGCATAGAATTGACCTTTTCCACCCAATTTTTTCGTCAGGTCAAAATCAGCCTCTATCCGGTTCGTCTTTACTCTGTAATAATCAATATCATCGTCGTCAGGGCTTACAAATTGGTTTTCAAGAAATTTTGTCTCATTACCAATACCAAAGAAATTGTTGACAAAGAATGGTTTCTGAACAACCACTTTGGGGTCGAAAGACCATTTTCCAATTGCATCTGTAAAAGAGCCAGTGTACTTGAAATTAAAGGATTCCGTATCTGCAGAGAAGTTTGCCAACACGGTGTGTCTTGACGCAAACGGTATCTTCCTCCAGGCATGCTTTGTGTAAATGAAACCTCCACCAAAGAAGATACCATCATCTGGAGTGAATTGGATCGAAGCAAGTGGCATTAAAATGTCATATTTGAAGCCCCTCCGATCGTAGCTATTGATTTCGGGATCTTTACTAAGTCTAGAAATTCCTTTACGGTTCCCCTCAAACTCTGTGCTTTTTTCTCTGTCATAAACAAGCACATTTTTCAACTTCGTATCTCCACCGATGATCCGATCTTTATCGGTACCTCCAATAATTCTAATCTTTGTTTTTGATTTGAAGTCTCCCTTGATCTCAAAAATATCTTCTCCATCCTGACCATACAGGCGAATCTCTTTGGTTTCGTTGCCTTTGAAAAGACGCTGATACATTATATCTTCAACCTCTCCATTCTTCTTTCTCTTGTGAACGGTCACCATGGTTTCATTTTCATTTCTGCGCTCAATCAGGAAGTACTCATGCTTGTCAGATCCTAAAATCTCTACCTCTTTGGCTAAATAGAGGTAGAGCTCACGAGCATAGCGGTTCATGTCCGATCTACGAGCCTTGAGTCCCGTTGAAGCTCTTTCGGCTGTAAGTTTTTGCACATCTTCAGGCCAGCCAGACAAGGCTTCTGCAATCACCTCATCTGTTAGGTTCTTTTGTAAGAAAGCTATCTGTTCCTCCCAGTCTGCCCAATCTGGTTCACTAAGAAAACTGCGATCAAAGAATCGCGCATTCTGGCTAATACCAGGAGCCCACCTTACCTCTTCATCAAATCCTTCGATTTTCGGAATAGCCCATTTACGAGAAGAGATCTTAGGGATAATTCCTTCGTTGATGAAAAATACCTGATCTCGATCTCTCGGAATCGGTCTGTACAGGTTTCCCTTTCCCTCTTTTTCGATTTCGGCCCATCGCCATTGATCATCGTGTCGATCCCAGTCACCAATCCACATATCGAAAAGACGGTTTCGAACAACAAAATTGTGATCCACTGTATTGTCATTATCCTTCTGCAGTTTCTCGATAACATCGAAGGTTCCTCTCACATTTTTACCGCCTCCAAAGTGTGGCTCGAAAGCAGCCTCTTTATTGGGGCGTTCTTCATAGACAGCTAAGGTTCCTGCAAAAATTTGCTGAAACTGTCCCAATCGTGGGTCATCTGGAATCCAGACAGGCTTCGGATTTGTGTGATAGATCTGGGCTGCATCCGCCAATCTCGGTACCACAAACGCACCATATGGATGTGAAGCAGAGATCTGATCTTGAACAATACCTTGAGCAAAAGTATTTCGTAACGCCGCTGGCATAGCATTCTCGGTGTACTTCTCGATTGACCGTAAAACATACTGTCGACCGTCCGCAGCTTCCATTCTCAAGGACTTTGTCTGCATACCTCCTCCCTTCTTGAGTACCTTCAGTCCTCCATGTTCAGAGCCTATGTCAAAGACATCAACCTTTACGGGAGTTGCCCAAAGGTCGCGATAGTTTTCACCGAGCCATTTCTTCTTGCCTTTCCCGACGCCATATTGTTGGCTTGCGGCCACCGAAATTGTTTGATTCTCGAAGGAAACATCGTCAGAAGCAATCTGCTCTAGTGTGAATTCTTTTTTGTAAAGTTCAGACTCGAATAGAAGCCCGTTTTCTGTGCCCCAGAATTTAATCGATGCTTTTCCATCGCCATCAAGTTGTATCTCTGAGAATCCACGCTCGCTTTTTCCAAAAACGGATTTGCCTTTTTTGAGATTTGTAGCCTTTGAACCAGAGCCGCTTACCACAAAATGATGACCATCTCGCTGAATCAACTGGAGTGAATGCTCATGGCCACTAGCAAAAATCACATTGTCGGATTCATCCATTGCTGACACAATGGCCTTCATGATGGCTTTGTATTTCGGATGCGTATTGTCTTGAATATTTCCGATACTCTTCCTAAAGAGTGGATGAATACTTCCTACTACTGGCAAGGGTAGCATCAGGTTCTTGTTGATGACTGTGAGCGGGAAAATATGCTCTTTTAGTGCGAAGTTCCCATTGTGCTCTCCATAGGTATAGACAGGATGGTGTGCAGCAATAATTACATGTTTGTTCTTGTGTTTTTCAACAGTCAGTCTAAGATCATCAAGCGCTTCCGCTGTTGATTTATTTTCACAAATTCCATCTTCTCGTGGTTTGTCCCATCCATGAAGGAAGTACTGCGTATTCAAAACAATGAGAACGAGAGATGAGTTTAGCTCAATTTCCAAAGGTCCGGGACAGGCTCCCACAGGAACAAAGGCATCGTCACGTTCGAGGTAGGCTCTGACATACTCTTCCATGTTCATTGCCTGCTTCCAGCCGTAGTTTCTTCCCTGGGCCCAATCATGGTTTCCAGGAATCATGTAAGACCTTCCCTTGAAATTCTTCATTAAATCAAGCTGAGCATCAAGTTTTTTTTCCATCTCAGCCCGATCAGGGTGCTCTTTATCTGGTAAGCCTTTAGGGTACAAATTATCCCCAAGAAAAAGTAGAAGATCATTTTCCGTGGCCCCTTCATATTTCTGTGAAAGAAGTTGAAAAGTTTTCGCTCCTGTGTCGAGTTCTCCTGCATCTCCAATTAGAAAAACTTTCTGGGCAGTGGAGAAGAATGGTAAAATCAGAATTATTACTAAAAGTTTTTTCATTTCCTACGCATTGAAAATTTTAAGATATAACCTCGGTCTCCCTCACCCTCACTACTAATGTACATATCACCATTTCGGGCAAAACATATTCCCTCTGGCTGACCGAAAACACTTGGAGCTAGCGGGTATGTAGCTTTTATACTTCCATCCCTATTTACCACAACCAGCAGTTTTCCTACCGATGACAAGATGTAAAAAGTTTCTTCAATTGGGTGAAACGCAATAGCTGAAGGTTTAAATTTTATTCTCGACTCTTCATACTTATGGGATTTAAACGTCTTCCAAAACTTAAGTAGGTCTTTAGTTCTAATGCTAAAAAAAGGATTCTTGCTCAGTTTCTCCGTTTTGAGATCGTAGGTATATACTGATCGCCCTTTTGCATCATTTCCATCCACCTCTCCATTCTCTTTACAAACAATCAGGAGGCGATTAAGGTATGGATCATAGCCGAGCCCTTCTGTATCATTTTCTCGCGACAATTTGTTTTCAATTTTTTGGGGATTTGTCTTTTTGGATAAAGAAAAATCAAAGGAGTAGATATCACCGTCACTTTCCAGAACGAAAATCTTGTTGTCGACAAACTCAATGCCTTCGAAATCTCCGGGCTTCGAAAACTCAATTGAATGGATAATCTCTTTTTTTCGTGGATCGTACTCAAAAATTTTTCCGGTCTCATCATCTACAGCCAAAAGGCTTTTCCCTGTGTGCGCCAATCCTGAAATCTCTGCAAGCACATATGGTAGAAAATGCTTCTCATCTGGTCGTTTGAGATCGTAGACAAAAATGGAATTTTGGGTTTCCAGAAACAAACTATCCGCACGAAGCCCAAAAGTGGTCGTTCCACAACTTTTTGTAAAAGAAATGGCAAGGCTGAACAATAAAACGAGCAAAGTGTTCTTTAGCTTAAATAGCTTGTTCATCTAAAAGTTTATTGATGAACACTAAGTTGGTTAATTTTTGTTCTATTTTGTACGAGAATTTATATAATTCGTGATTAAGGAAGCCGATATAGTAACCGCTGCAGAGTCATTTGCCCGGGAAACGCTTTGGAATGATTTGCCTGAGAATATGACTTATCATTCGATCAGCCATACTGTGGATGTAGTGGAATCTGCTTTAGAAATTGGCAGGAAACAGAATGTTTCCGAAGATGACCTCGAACTGCTTCAACTTGCTGCTTGGTTTCATGATCTGGGCTATTCCAAGGGATGCAACAACCATGAAAAAGTTGGAGCAAAGATGGCAGAAAGGTTTCTTTCCCAAAAAGGATATTCAAACGAGAAAATCCAAAAAGTTGTGGGATGTATCATGGCAACC
Source organism: Cyclobacteriaceae bacterium (assembly GCA_039961455.1). Classification (GTDB taxonomy): domain Bacteria; phylum Bacteroidota; class Bacteroidia; order Cytophagales; family Cyclobacteriaceae; genus Ekhidna. The sequence continues at coordinate 14,713 of JBDVJN010000078.1, forward strand.
CAGATGCCGCAAAATCCGCAAAACAATCTGGAGCAGATTATGTGTGATGCTGATCTAATGCATCTTGCAAGTGAAGATTATTTCACCAAGGCAGATCTTCTACATAAAGAAATTGAGTACACACGATCGTGCAAGATTTCTGAGAAGGAATGGATGAAAATGAATGAGGATTTTCTAAATCAGCACTGTTTTTTTACAGACTACGCCCGCAACAGGTATGAATCGAAAGTAAAAGAGAACCTAAAAAAGGTAAGCCAACGTCTTAAAACATGGGTAAAGAAGGAAAAGTAGAAGCCCTAAAGGCCCAGGTAGCCGAACTCAAGGAAAAGGTTAAGGAAGCAAAAGGTATCACTCCGACAAGAGGAATTGAGACGATGTTCCGGCTTACCTCTAAAAATCACATGGAGCTAAGCGCGCTGGCTGATAACAAGGCCAACATCATGATTTCCATCAATTCTATCATTTTGTCTGTAATGGTTTCTGTTTTGATCCGGAAGCTAGAGGAGTACCCTCATATGACAGTCCCCGCGGTCCTACTCACCGTTGTTTGCCTGGCAACGATCGTCTTTGCAGTACTTGCCACAAGGCCAAATGTTTCCAAAGGAAAATTCGAACGACTAGACATTCACAACAAAGAGACTAATCTTCTATTCTTCGGCAACTTTCACGGAATGCGGCTAAACGACTATGAGTGGGCGATGAAAGAAATGATGAAAGATGGTGACTACTTGTATGGCAGCATGATCAAGGACATCTACTTCCTCGGTGCCGTGCTTGGGAAAAAGTATAAGCTGCTACGAATGAGTTATACCGTCTTTATGTTCGGGTTCGTAATTTCTATCCTAGGCTTCATTATAGCAGAGCTTTTCTTCAAGTCTCCGTATCCCTACTGAGTCAGAAATTTATAAGTGTCCATTTGCGCCCTGATTACCTTTTCGGGAGAAGGTCTTATGTTTTCCAGTTTCTCATTCAGCCAGACTCCTTTTATGTCGTCATCCCATTGGAACTGAAGTATGCTTTTCAATTCTTCCCTCATTCCCTTATCATAGATTGGAAATGACACCTCAACCCGTCGATGCAGATTCCGATTCATCCAGTCTGAGGAACCCATATAAATCTCCTCATCTCCCGAATTGTAAAAATAGAATACCCTGGCATGCTCAAGGTATCGATCAACGACGCGTTTGACTTTGATACCCTTTTCACCAGGAACCAGGCAACAAATACTTCGGACAATCATTTTTACATGAACACCCGCCTCTGCCGCATCGTACAGTTTCTGGATAAGGTGAGGCTCTTGAAGGTTATTGAGCTTTATAGTAATCCGTCCCTCCTTTCCAGTCTGAACGTTGCTAATTTCACGATCTATCAATTCCTCAAAACGTCTCATTGCGTTGAACTGTGAGACAATAAGATGTTTGAATGGAGAAGGAGATTTGTTATCATTTAGAAATTCGAAAACAGAGGAAAGCTCCTTCGTCATTTGCTTATGGCAGGTGAGCAATCCATGATCGCAATAAATCTCTGAGGTTTTTTCATTGAGGTTTCCGGTTCCAAAGAAGCCGTACATTCTGCTTTTCTTTTTTACTAAAGCAACTTTAGCATGCACCTTCAATCCTGGCAAGCTGTACAGAATGGTAATACCAGCCTCTTTCATTCTTCTTGCCCAGAGCAAATTATTCTCCTCATCAAATCGAGCTTTGACCTCCATGAAAACAGTGACCTTCTTTCCATTTGCCGCTGCACTTATTAGCGCCTCTCCAATAATGGATTTTTTTGCCATTCGATAAAAAGTGACATTTATCTCCTCGACTTCTGGATCAATAGCTGCCTCGCCGAAGAACTGTAGCACGTAATCGTACGAGTGATAAGGGAAGTGAAATAACTGGTCATTCTTTTCAATTAATTGGAAAACCGATCGGCTCTTATCGATCTCGTCTTTCTTAATAGGAGACATTTTTTTATATTCCAAATCTTTGTTCCCAGCTGAAATTTGGAAGAAATCATTGAGGTTATGGTATCGCCCACCCGTAACAACATCATCTTCAGAGATCCCGAGCTTTTGTATCAAAATATTTAGCAAAGCATCGGATATCTGGCCATCAAACAAAAATCTTGACGGAGTTCCCAGGTTTCTTTTTTCTATCTGCCTTTCAATCTTCTCCACCAAATCTCCCTCGTATTCATCGTCTATTTGAAGGTCTGCATCCTTGTTCAGTTTTATCGAACTGCAGTCGACAACCTCCTCTCCGGGGAAAATGAGATCCAGATGAAGGCGAATGACATCATCAAGGAAAATGAAGTACGTAACATCTCTGATGGTCGTCTTAAAGAATCTTGGCAACTTATAGGATGGAATTCTAAGGCAGGAAATACGACCTGACTCGAAGGAAATTGCGAGATAAAGCACTTGATTATCCAAAAAGAGTTCCTCACTATCAGAAATGGAAACCGGCTTTAGGTAAGCCGATACTTTTGTCTTGAAATAATGCAGAATCTTGGTATTTGCATCCGATGGAACTTCATCCAGGCTTGTACAGATAACAATATTGTTTTCCTTTAACCCTTTCAATACTTCGTTCAGAGATTCTCCATACTGCTGCAACTGGTGGCCAACCTCGGCATGAATTTTCTCTAGCAGTTTTTTAGGTTTAAAGTCAATCTTCTTATTGATCTTCTTTTTGTCAATCCTTGCAAGGCTTCTGATGTCCGCTACTCTAACCCGAAAAAATTCATCAAGATTAGAAGAATAGATAGCAAGAAATCGGAGACGTTCGATGATTGGAACCTGCTTGTCCATGGCTTCCATTAGTACTCTGTAATTGAATGAAAGCCAGCTAAGATCCCGGTCTAGTAGTTTCACTATTTAAGTTTTATGATTTCTAATTCCCTATCCAACCCTCTCATTTTTATACTTCCTAACGAGGAGCCATTGTTTGCAAGGTGTTTTATTTTTTCGAAAAAATCCTTTGAAACCAGAAATTCACTATCATATTCTTTCGTCATTTGTTCCAATCTTGCTGCCGTGATCACAGGAATTCCCGAAATGGAAAATTGTTGTCTTGTCTCCGTTCCAATGTTACCCGCTATCACTTCTCCACTATGTATTCCAACTCCAATTTTTATTGGCTCGTCCATTCCTTTGTTGGACATTTCGAGACTTGCGAAAATATCTGTTGCTGAACGATAGGCACGTTCGTGATGCAACTCCCCCTCTGCCGAACCGAAAGAAGCCATCAAGCCATCACCCATTAGTTGATTGATAATACCCCCACAATGATCAATGCAGTCGATAATTGGTCCGAAAAACTTGTTTTGAAATTTATTTACTTCCTCTGGAGACATATGCTGAACTCGATTTGTGAAATTTCGAATATCCAAAAACATCACTGTGACCTCTGCTTTGATGCTGTAGTCTCTGCGAGATTTCAAGGCCGATACGACCTGCTTTGATACCTGCTGGCTGAACAGTGTTTCAATAGCATCACGCTCCTCCTGGGTTTGAATTGAAATTGTCAATCTCTTTTTCAATTCCCGGGCTACGAACCCCCCACAAATACCAGCAATTAGAAAAAGTAAAGCTTTGGAATAGTACACAATTGAGGGTAAAAACATCCCATCTCCAAAATTTTCAAATGCCCAAAAGCTTAGTCCTGCATACATGACGGCAATCAGAAGGCCATTGAAAAAGCTTAGCCAAAAGCTTAGATGCAGGGACGAAACAATCAACATTGGGATGTAGATGAATATCAGTGGTGAGTCTAGAAAAATTGCATTTTTCTCCCAAGCAACTATGAAGCATAGCCAAATTATTGGGATAACAGACTCAATAAAGACCGAGTAAAATTTGTAGCCCATGGGAAGCGGCTTCTCACAGGTCGCAATTTTACCAACCATTATCCTCGACACGAACAATAGGATAATCATACCCATTGACACATAGACCCCAAGCTGCATGCTCCTTGGGTCTAGGAACACCTCGGAGATAGTCACGGGGAAAAAGACCATATTGACGACCAGAAGGATCAATGCGAAAATCAGAACCCCAAGAAAAATTGATAGTCTTCTTTTCTCAGTTTTTACGATTTCAAGGTCAATACACTCCTCCAGCTCTTCAATTCGCATAATTTGCTTTTGTTATTCGCTTCGGCAATTTAATTTTAATGTGTTAGTCACAGTAGACAATGAAATTTTGAAATCATAAGTTCCAGCAAGAGATCAGACAAGAATGGAGAGCAGGCTAATAACCAAGGATGATTTTGAAAAATTACATGAAGCGTTCTGCCATGCGTTTTCTAACTATAAGGTGGACTTCAACCTGACTCCCGACGAATTTGACATTAGAATACACAAGAAATTAAATATTGATTACGATCTCTCAGCCGCCACTTTCGACGGAGATGAGATGATTGGATTCATCCTCCATACCTCTAACATTTATGAGGGGATACCAACCGCTTTCAATGGTGGAACAGGTGTAATTCCAGGATTTAGAAATCAGCGAACGGGAGAGGAACTTTATGAATTTCTACTTCCTAAAATTGCCGAAAAATCGATCGCACGAATTCTTCTTGAGGTTATCGACACAAATGACCAGGCGATCCGTCTCTACGAAAAAATTGGCTTCAACTTTCGGCGCAAGTTTCTTTGCTACAAATTAGAGGATTCTTCTTTCTTCTCAGATTCGGAGGACACGACGAAAGAAGGTGCGACCATAAACATCAATGAAGATTTTGCAGACTTCGAACCTTCCTTTGTGGATAGCAAGAATCAGCTCTTGCAAGGGAATGAGACTGTACTTTTAATTGAACATGAAAATGAGGTTGCAGGCTACGTAGTCTTTCAGTCACTTTTTGGCAGAATTTCACAAATAGCTATTTCTCGACAGCATAGAAAAAAAGGATTGGGTAAAAAACTGGTCAAAGGTGTACTAAACCGATCCCAGAAAAAACTTACTGTAATTAATGTCCCTGAAGACGAATATGGCTTCCAGCAATTTCTTTCAACTTGTGGTTTCGAAAATCAAGTCAACCAGTTTGAAATGGAATTGATAATTTAGTTCATGCTATTCTCAAAACTGGTTAACATAACCGGAGGCTCCGACCATATTTCGCATGATCAAGAAATCACCAACTACACAACCGACACTCGGTCCCTGCAAGGAAAAGACGGGGAAATCTTCGTGGCAATCAAAGGCAAAAACAGGGATGGCAATGACTTTATTGATGAAGCAATCAAATTAGGAGTCAAGAGCTTCATTGTCGAGCGAGTCCCGACTAACACAAACGTCAACTACGTACTCGTTGACAATTCGGTCAATGCCCTACAGAAAATTGCGTCAGCACATAGAGAGCTGTTTGATCTTCCTGTTATTGGTATTACAGGAAGCAACGGAAAAACTACAGTCAAAGAGTGGTTGTTCAACCTTTTGTCGACTACGTCTTTTGTTGTTAAAAGTCCACGTAGCTACAACTCACAATTTGGAGTCCCTTTATCAGTTATGGAAATGAAGTCGGGTCACGAAGTGGGTATTTTCGAAGCTGGCATATCCACAATCAGTGAAATGGTAAAGTTGCGCCAAGTGATCCAACCAACCATTGGAATTTTCACAACACTTGGTGCTGCTCATGACAAGGGGTTTGAATCAATTGAAAGAAAGCTAAACGAAAAATTACAGCTCTTCACTAGCTCTGAAAAAGTTATCTGTCGAAGCGACGTAGATTGGTTTGATCAACTTCAAAACCAGGTTCATGATCCAGAGCTAATCACCTGGTCCATATCCGGTGATGCCAAGTACAAAGTGGTTTGGAATGAGGGTGAAATTTCGGTTGGAGCAAACAAATATGTGACAAGCTTAACTCATCCAGCAGAACTCGAAAATATCACCCACTGCATTGTTACGGCCCAGGAAATGGGGATTTCTCCAAAAAAGATACAAGAGGGGCTCAACTCAATAAAATCTGTCTCTATGCGGCTGGAACTAAAAAAAGGAATAAATGGCTGTTTCATTTTAGATGATTCCTACAACAACGACCTAATAGGTTTACGAGTCGCACTTGACCACCTGGATAACCACCGTCAAAATGAGAGGAAGACGCTCATTCTCTCCGATATTCTGCAAACAGGAAAATCGAATGATGAACTCTACAAAGAGGTGGCCGAATTGATCCAACAAAAAGGATTTAATAGGATCATCGGCGTGGGGGAAAACATTACTGCTGCACAAGATTCTTTTCAACTTGAAAAAGTCTTCTTCCAAACAACAGAACATCTCTTACAGGATCTACCTGAGTTCGCCAACGAAATGATTCTCGTAAAAGGTGCTCGAGACTATCAGCTTGAACGAGTAGTAAACCAAATAGAAGAACGGAACCACGGCACCGTCTTAGAAGTAAATTTTGAATCCTTACGACATAACCTTAATCAATACCGCAACCTACTCCAGCCAGAAACCAAAATGATGGTAATGGTAAAAGCCAATGCTTATGGTAGTGGGATATTGGAGGTGTCTAATTTTCTTCAGCACGAGCAAATTGACATGCTAGGGGTGGCATATGTAGACGAAGCAATTCAATTGAGACAAAATGGAATTGATCTCCCGATCATGATCATGAACCCCCATATCACCAGTTTCTCACAATTCGAGCGGTTCAATCTGCAGGCCGAAATCTTTTCACTGGCTCACCTAAGACGACTTCTTAGCGATGTTCGAGAACGTATTTCGATTCATTTGAAAATTGATACTGGGATGCATCGTTTAGGCTTCTCTGAAAAAGAAATTCCCGAGTTGATCAAGATTCTGAACGCAAATCCTAACATCAATGTAGAAAGTATCTTCACACATTTCTCCAGTTCGGATTCGGCCGAGCAAGATTTTTTTACCACTGATCAAGCTTCAAGATTTGATAAGATTTATTCAACCTTGTCGCAGGCAATTGGTAGCAATCCTATTAAACATGCCTGCAACTCTCCAGCTATGGTGCGATTCCCTCAATTTCACTATGACATGGTTCGATTAGGCATTGGCTTGCACGGATTTGATCCAACGGACAGTTTAGAGCTTAGACCTGCAGCACGGTTAAAAACGGTGATATCACAAATTCAAGAATTGGAAGAAGGTGATACTGTTGGCTACAGTAGAAAAGGAAAGTTGACCAAGCAAAGTCGCATTGCTATACTTCCCCTCGGCTATGAGGATGGCTATCTGCGCGTTTTTGGAAATGGAAATTCAAGTGTACTTGTCAATGGAAACCTTTGCCCAACGGTTGGGAACATTTGTATGGATATGACCATGGTGGACGTAACGGGCTCCTCAGCAAATGAAGGGGATGAAGTTACAGTCTTCGGAAAAACTCCATCCATTCAAGATTTGGCGAAAGCTGCTGAAACAATACCGTATGAAGTTTTAACCAATGTCGGAGGAAGGGTGAAACGAGTATTTGTCTCAGAGTAAGTTAACCGCCGCACCCTAAGAATTTCTTAAAATCAACATTTTTCGGAAAGCCGTCTGTTTTTGTTTCTGCATCCTTCTCATCCCGATTCTGGGTTTCTTCTCTGATCTGCTTTTTATTTTTAGTTTCCCTTTTCTTCATAACAACTACAAGATAACCAACATATATCTTTGCGTCAATGGTTCAGAAGGACATAACCGATCTTAAAATAGGCGTGCTTGGAGGGGGGCAGCTTGGCAGGATGATGATTCAGTCCGCGATCAATTACAATCTGGATATTTCCATTCTAGATCCCGACCCGAACGCACCCTGTGCCCATCTTGTAAAGAATTTCCAAGTAGGTAAACTCACGGATTCTGCACTGGTATACGAGTGGGGAAAGAACTTTGATCTCATCACAATAGAGATTGAAAACGTGAGTACCGAAGCACTAAAGAGATTAAGTGAGGAAGGAGTTGCCGTATACCCACAACCTGAAATCATCGAGCTAATTCAGGATAAAAGAAAGCAAAAGAACTTCTACAAGGACCACGAGATCCCCACTGCTGAGTTTGTCCTAACAGATGGAAAAGAAGACGTTCAAAAACATGTAGAAATGCTACCGGCTGTAAGTAAGCTTGGCACTGAGGGATACGACGGTAGAGGGGTTCAAATTATCAAAGATCAAAATGATCTGGACAAGGCCTTTGATAAGCTTGGTCTGTTAGAAAAGTTAATTGATTTCGAGAAGGAGCTAAGTGTAATTGTTGCGAGAAACGAAAAAGGTGATACGAAGTGCTTTCCTGTTGTAGAATTGTCTTTTCACCCTGTTCACAATTTGGTTGAGTTCCTTTTTGCACCAGCCCAGATTTCCAAAGACTTAGAAGAAAAAGCAAACAATTTGGCGATAAATGTGATCGAGAAACTAGGTTTAGTTGGCCTACTCGCCGTAGAAATGTTTTTGACGAAAGACGGGGAAATTTTAGTGAATGAGGTAGCGCCTCGAACTCATAATTCTGGACATCAAACCATAGAAGCCAACCTAACTTCCCAGTTCGAGCAACATCTACGTGCCATACTTAATCTTCCACTCGGATCAACTGAGGCGATATCTCCGTCAGCCATGGTCAACTTACTTGGAGAAGAGCAGTTCACTGGAAATGCAAAATATGAAGGCCTGGAAGCCTGCATGGCAATGCAGGGAGTTTATGTGCATCTTTATGGAAAGAAACAGACCAAGCCCTTCAGAAAAATGGGCCACATCACCATCGTTGATGAAGAAATTGGAAGCTTAAAAGAAAAAGCCAGAAACGTAAAAGAACTACTAAAAGTAAAAGCATGAGCAATCCCAGAGTAGGTATCATTATGGGCAGTAAGTCGGACCTTCCTGTAATGCAAGAAGCAGCGGATGTTCTTAAGGAATTGGGAGTAGAATTTGAGTTGACAATCGTGTCAGCACATCGAACCCCACATCGCATGATAGAATACGCGGAAAGCGCCAGAGGAAAAGGACTTCAAGTTGTTGTAGCCGGAGCTGGTGGAGCAGCTCACTTACCAGGAATGGTAGCTTCTCTTACCACTTTGCCTGTTGTTGGTGTCCCAATAAAATCAAGTAACTCTATTGATGGATGGGATTCGATTCTGTCAATCTTACAAATGCCCGGAGGGATTCCTGTTGCTACTGTTGCTCTGAACGGAGCCAAAAATGCAGGGATACTTGCAGCTTCAATTATAGGGTCTACAGACGCCGAAATTGCAAACAATCTACAGAACTACAAAGATGGTTTGAAGGAAAAGGTGATGGAATCAGTGACAGACTTGAAATAAAGAAAGTTACTCTTTGATTTCGATTTCTTCGGGCTCCTCCTCTCGAGGAAAGATGAGCGAAAAGACAATGGCAAAAGTCAGTGCTCCAATGATTACCCCAAAGGAAAGGAAAATTGGAACATGTAGATCGATGATCTCCGCCAGCATTTTTGCGCCAATGAAAATCAGTACAACCGATAGGCCTTTTTGCAGTAAGTAGAATTTGTCGAGAATGTTCGCTAGCAAAAAGAACATCGCTCTCAGTCCCATAACAGCAAAAATATTTGAGGTATAGATTACAAATTCATTTTGAGTAATCGCGAAAGCTGCTGGTATGGAATCTACTGCGAAGATCAGATCTGTTGACTCAATAAGAATGATGACCAGAAAAAGGGGTGTGAAGAGTAATTTTCCATTTTCTCTCACCCAGAATTTTCCCCCTTTATCCACTGCAGACATAGGGGAAATTTTCTTGGCAATCCGAAGAACTGGATTCTTTTCAGGTTCAATATCCATGTCATCCTCCTCAGAGAACAGTTTAATACCAGAATAAACAAGGAATACTCCGAATACATAAAGTATCCAATGAAACTCTGATATGAGGAGTGCCCCTACAAAAATGAAGACTGCTCTAAGTACAATAGCCCCCAAGATGCCCCAAAACAGAATGTTGTGATAATACTCCTCTTTTACTTTGAAGTATCTCAAAATAAGCAGAATGACAAAAATGTTATCAACGGAAAGTGCCTTCTCAGTTACATAAGCGGAGAAGAACTCAAAAGATGCTGCTGGCCCCTCACCGTAGAAGTAGATAATCATCCCGTATGCAACAGAGACAGCCACCCAAAACAAAGATTGAAGCAACGCTTCTCTCTGAGTAACCTTTTGATGTTTCCTATGAAAGAGGCCAAGGTCAACAATCAAAAAGATGATGATCACGACGCCAAAAACGCCAAAAAGCAATGCCTCATTACGACCGGAAAATAAGCTTAACAGCATATATCTATTCGGTGATTAGGGTTGGTGACCAAAGCAAATAAACGAATTCTAGTCGAAATAAAGAAAGATTACTTTTTCTCTCAACTAAATCAGTGGCCCATAAAAAAGATCAACCATATGATAAATAAGAGTGGAAGGAGGATCGGAATGGAATAACGGAAAATGTAACCAAAGAATGATGGCATCTTAATACCTACCTGCTCTGCAATCGACTTAACCATGAAGTTGGGTCCGTTACCAATGTACGTCAAAGCTCCAAAGAAGACAGCGCCAACAGAGATAGCCATCAAATCCAACATCGAGTCTTTGTAGTGATTGTTGGCAAATGAAACCACTTCTTTCATGTGATTCACATCAGCCCCAACGCTTGCCATAGAGGCAGTGAGAAAGTTCACATATGTTGGGGCATTATCCAGAAAGCCCGATAGAATTCCAGTGCCCCAATACAAATTGCTTGGAGAAATGAGTTTAGACCCCTCTGGAGATTGAGCATACATACTTACAAGCTCCAATGCCGGCATCATAGTAAAAAAGATACCGATGAAAAGGTATGCCACTTCGCGAATGGGTTCAATATTGAACTCGTTCCCTTGTATCGCTTGAAGATCAGAAAACTTGTACGCACAAAGTGCTGCTGTGAACATGATGATTTCCCTCAGGTAGGAAAATTTTTGCTCCATGAATTCAATTCCCGGTACCCACTCAAAAACATTCGGATCCAGAAAAACTGCACCTACGACAACTGCCAACCATAAAAAATTTCTCTTACCCCTAATGCTCACCTTACCACTAGTGGCCTCTACTTCTTCGCCAATATTAGCGGCATAGTTTGCTTTGTTTCGAATATCATATAAGTAGAAAAAGACCAGTAGGAAAATAACCGCGATTACCCAAGGAGCCCAATTGTGTTCGAGTGTCCACATGAAAGGAATCCCCTTCAAGAATCCTAAAAATAGCGGGGGATCACCGATTGGTGTCAGAGCGCCACCAACATTGCTAACAATGAAAATGAAAAAGACAATATGATAGGGTTTGATTCGATTCTTATTCAGACGAATAAATGGTCTGATAAGTAACATAGATGCTCCTGTGGTTCCAATCACGTTGGCCATTATAGCACCTATCGCCAATATGATCACATTCGTAACCGAAGAGGCATCCTTATCTACTATAATTAGAATTCCTCCTGAGGCTACGTAGAGACCAGTAAGTAAAGCAATGAACTGTATATACTCAGCACCAGAATGAACTGGCCCGTGCTCATTGTGAAGAGCAAAAATGTAGTAGCCGATAACCAGGAGTCCCAAACAGACGGAAATCACCGGATAGCTTTTATGCCAAAAATGCGGATAAAATAGCGGCCCCGTTGCGATCATCACGAGCAACAAGACAAATGGGATAACACTCCACATGGCAGGCTTAGTATGCGAAGTGATTGTGTGATCGTCTGAATCAATTTGATGCACTTGATCTTCCTGATTTTGCTCATGCGGATCCTGGTCATTAGCAAAGGTTGCCAATGAAACTACGGCAAAGAAAAAGGCGATTAGGATTTTTGCGCGCATACTAGGTGTGACAGATACTCTAAGATGGGTATTCACCAACTTAAAAACAAACGGAATTTATCAAATCAATTCTTTTAATGAAATTCCAAAAGCAGTTTCAGCAATATTCGTTGACGAATCACTTACAGAATGCACTTTCTGGAGGGCTTGCCCAATGGTTCCTGATATGTCACTAAAAATATCAACGTCCGTTAGCTTCTGGTCATTTTCTGGGTCCATTAAAAAAGCAAACGTTCTAGCCATTCCACAATTGGCAATAAAATCTGGAAGAAGCGCCACATGATTGTCTACATACTCAGCGATTGGTCCATAGAAAATTTCAGTGTCACTAAATGGCACATTTGCTCCACATGAAATACATTCCAAGTCGTTGTCAATCATTCGTTCGCTCTGTTCTTTCGACACCAATCTCGAAGCAGCAGCAGGAATAAATATCTCTGCTCCCATCGACCATATCTTCTCGTTGCACTCATCAAAGGAAAGCATGTCATCTGCCACTAACTTATTGCCCTCCTTGTCGTAGAAAAGTTTCTTTACTTCATCCAAACTATACCCGCCTGGATTTATCAAACCTCCAACCTTGTCAATGATCCCAACAATCTTGACTCCATACTTAGAAAGATACAAAGCTGCAGTGGAGCCCACATTTCCCCAACCTTGAATTATAGCTCTTTTCTCGCCGATGTTTCCTCCCCACATTTCATAGTAGTGCCGTACAGCCTCCGCAACTCCATAACCAGTGATCATATCAGAGACCGTGTACTTATTTGGTGAATCAGGAACGTACTCCCTATTTTCTAAGATTTTGGAAACTCCTTGTCTAAGTCTCCCCAACATATGAATCTTAGTTGGCTTCCTTGGATTAAAATGACCATTGACAATGCCTTCCTGCGGGTGCCACAGTCCAAAATCCTCAGTTATTGGAATGACCTCATGAATCTCATCAACATTCATGTCTCCACCTGTACCATAGTAATTTTTCAAAAGCGGGAAGACAGCATGATACCATCTCTTAAGGACTCCCTCTTTTCTCGGATCCGTCGGATCAAAATTAATCCCCGATTTCGCTCCACCAATCTGTGGACCAGAAACCGTAAATTTTATCTCCATCGTTTTGGCTAACGACTCCACTTCTCTCTTATCAAGACCAACACGCATTCGTGTACCACCTCCGGCCGCTCCGCCTCTCAACGAATTTATAACCACCCAGCCCTTAGCTTCTGTCTCTGGATCTGACCATTCAAAAACTATCTCAGGAGTTTTTTCTTCAAATTTTTTAAGAAGATCTTTCATTCAAGTTGTTTTTTCGGGTGGCAAATCTAATCATTTAGAATAATGAATAATACCTGAGGAGGTATCTCGAGATGCCCCAGTAACAGAGGCCAAAACATTCACTTTATTTAGAAGTTTCAGCACTCCCAAAAACCCAAAAACCACCGCCTCTTTATATTCGACAATAAGAGAATCTGGTACAGAAAAGACTAAGCCTTTTTTATTGCTATTCAATTTTTCTAACAGAAATGTGTTGAAGGCACCTCCACCCGTAGTAAAAATCCTGGAGCCCGATGGAAGGAACTTTGATATTTCACCTACTGCAACATTGGATATGAACTCGGTGTAGGTCCTCAGCCCGCCATGCGGGCTTACTTCGTCAAGGAGCTTACGCCCAATGAATTGATTGGGTAGCGACTTGGGAGGCTGCTGATCGTAGTATTTATTTGATGCTATCTCTTCCAGCCATGAGCTATCATCAATGCCAGCTCGCGCCATTTCACCATTCTTGTCAAATTCCTTTCCCAACTTTTGAGCAAAAAAATTCAACACCTGATTGCAGGGACATATGTCCCATGCCATCCCATTTTTTTGAATAGAGACATTGGCAATTCCGCCAAGATTCAGGCATCCATCAAAGCTCGAGAACAGTTGAAAGTCTCCTACAGGAACAAGTGGCGCACCCTGACCTCCGAGATTTACATCTTCCGTTCGAAAGTCAGAAATGACTGTTGCGTTTGTCATTTCGGCTATTACTTTTCCGCTTCCCAACTGCCAACTTATCCCCTCCTTCGGCTTGTGAATGACCGTGTGGCCGTGCACCGCCACAAGCTCCGCCTCATCGACACCAAATTCCAATAGTTTTCTTGCAATCCACTCTCCGAAAAGGAGATCAATTCTGGTTTGCTCTTTCAAATCATTGTCAGCGGCCCCCGCAAGCAAATCATAAATAGACTGATCATAAGAAAAAGATTTAGCTCGTAGAATCTCAAAACTCCAATCAAGGCCTTTGGCAAAAGACATCAAAGCAACATCCAGTCCATCCATTGAGGACCCAGCCATCACTCCAATAGCATTATAAGTCGATTTTACTTCCTTTGCCATCTATGTCTGAAAAGATAGAAGTATTACTTGTGGATTTAGGCAGTACAGCCATAAAAAGTGCTGAGGTAGTAAACGGTGAGATTCTAAATCGCAAAACCTGGAGTACTATTGGAGAGGTAAAGAAGCACTATCAGGATACTGCCTTCATCGTCTCGTCTGTAAGAAAAAATCTTCCAGAATTACGGGAAATTTTTTATGGCGATCACGACATTGTTCTGAGCCATGAAACCAAGCTACCAATCAAACTAGATTACAGAACTCCGGAATCCCTGGGTCCTGATCGTATTGCTCTATCTGTTGGGGCAAATCATTTATTTCCAAAAAACGACAATCTCATTGTTGATCTCGGAACTTGTGTTACCATGGATATTATTAATAAAAAGGGTGTTTTCCTGGGAGGATCAATTTCTCCTGGTCTCAGAATGAGGATGAAGGCGATGTCCAAATTCACAGATAGTCTCCCCGACATATCTGATGAGTGGCACACAATCGAAGTGGGAGATCAAGGAAAAACTACCAAAGAGAGTCTTTTGCGAGGGTCATTTCACGGAATAGTAAACGAAATAAATGGCACAATAAAGACAGTCAGTAGGGATTTTGCATCAATTAACATTATTCTAACAGGCGGAGATGCCAATTTTTTTGAATCCCGCATAAAAGCTCACATCTTTGCTGGCTCAAAAATTGTGGAGATAGGACTATACCGAATTTGGAAGTATCAATGAAGGGACTCATAAAAGCAGGTTTGACCTGTTTTATTTTTATAAGCCATTTTGTTCATGGCCAATCGATCTATTCATTTCAAGGATTAGGCACCCTGCAACATCAGGGTATGCCCAACAATGTTGGAATGGGAGAGCTAGGAATAGCCGCACCAACCATTTGGCATGTGAACACCCAAAATCCAGCGAATTTGATCTTCAATACCTTCAGCACTTTTCAGGTCGGAGTTCAGGGTGATGGAAGAGAATTCACGGGTGATAACGTGTCAGGATCCGATTTCGATGGAGGCCTTAGATTCATGGCGTACGCCTTCCCAATAAAGCCGGGCAAGTGGTCTTCGTCATTTGGAATCTTACCCTTTAGCACTGTTAGCTACAACACGTTTACAGAAAGTACTGTCGACGGAGACCCAACTGTTACTCAGTTCGTCGACGAAAGTGGCGAGGGAGGCCTAACGAACTTTTACTGGGCAAATGGATTCGCCATTAACGACAACTTTAGATTGGGAATTCGATTTAACTACAGATTTGGATCTATTAATAAGAAATCCCAAATTTCGATTGGCGGAGGAGATGTTATCACTAACACCATTTCATTCCTTGATCAAACTTCTTATTCTGACATTGACTTTTCACTAGGTGCTGGATATCGGCATTTGCTGACGGAAAAAAAAGTTCTAAACTTTGGGCTGACCTTCTCAAACGCTTCGGACCTTAAAGGAAAGAATATCCAGGAATTGACAAGGTTGAGTGGCACCGGCAGCACCATTGAGACGCGAGAAATAAGAAATACGACGCAGGAATTTGAACTACCGAGAACCTTGGGTTTTGGTATATCCTTTCAAAATCTTAACAAATTCCTTATTGGAATCGATTTTGAGTCTCAAGCCTGGAGCAACACTTCAGACGGAATATCAGATTTTCAGAATCAAACAAAATTTGTCCTAGGAGGTCGGTGGCTACCCGATCATGATAATGTTAACTCCTACTTTAAGCGTGCCACCTACAGGCTTGGATTGAACTACACAAAGTTGCCGTACATCGTAAATAATGAGTCGATTAACGATTTTGGTATTAATTTTGGTGCCTCTTTGCCAGTGAGTGGCTTCTCGAGTATTGATTTGGCTGCTAAATTTGGTCGGCTTGGGGCAACAGATAATGGATTGATTAAGGAATCTTACTATCAGGTTGTTATAGGAGCGACGATAAACGACAGATGGTTTATAAAAAGAAAATATGACTAATAATTTAGAGACTATGAGGAAGGTTAAAAAAACATTAGTGGGTTTGGTTCTAGTTTTTGCAGTGGCGTTTACTGCTAACGCGCAGAATGGTTGGAACTGGGGGGAACAGGTGGACGTTGCAAAGGAAAAAAATGTAATTTATACGGATGCCTACAAAGCCAAAAACTATGCTGTGGCTGTTGAACCGTTAAATTGGCTGCTTGCAAATACTCCGGACCTTAATGCATCCATTTACATAAACGGGGTGAAAATTTATCAGGAGCTAGCAAAAGCTGAAGAGGATGCGGCGAAGAAAGAAGTGCTTATTCAAAAAGCTTTGGAGCTTCATGACACAAGGATCAAGTACTTTGGGAAAGAAGAATCCGTGACAGAAAGAAAAGCCTTCTTCGCTTACACTTTCTACCAAAAAAACAAGGAGAAATACCCTTATCTATACGAGTTATTTACTGAGACTTTCGAGCTTCGAGGCAACAATATGAATAGAGGTAACCTCGTCGCATACATGAATGTGGTTTACAAACACAATTTTGCTGGAGGAGGGTTGAGCGATGAGGAAATAATTGATATTTACTCTGCAATTTCTGAGGCATTAAGTATTCAAAGAGCAAAAGCTAAAGAAGCTGACAAGAAAAAATTTGATGGTTCTATCGATACAGTTGATAAATTATTAACTGCGACTAAGGTAGAAATCAGTTGCGAGTTTGTTGAAACTAAACTTGGGCCAAAGCTAGATGCTGCCGGGGAGCTAAACATGGCGAAGAAGATCTTCAGTCTGATGCTCAAGGGGAAATGTACTGACAGCCCTTTGGCTCTAAAAGCTGCAAGCATCGTTCAAGATAATGAACCAACCTATGCTGTTGCTAGATTCCTTGCTCAAAGAAATATTCAAAACGAAAACACTGAGACTGGAATCAAGTACTATGAAGAAGCATCAAGACTAACAGAAAACAACCTGGAAAAGGCAGAGGCATTTGTGAGTATTGCCCGAATTCAAGCAAAAAACAAGCAGTTGTCCACAGCTCGAAACAGTGCAAGACGAGCGCTTTCTTATGAGCCTACCCACTCAGATGCTTATAAGCTAATTGGTGATCTATATATGCAGAGTTTTGATAATTGTGCAGGGGGCGAAAGCAAGGTTGATGATCGTGCTGTCTACATTGCAGCTTATGATCAATACCGAAGAGCTGGTCATAGTGTAGGAATGACCAATGCAAAAGCACAATTTCCTTCCATCGAAGAAATTTTTAATGAAGGAAAAGAAGAAGGACAGTCAATTACTATCGGATGCTGGATCAATACAACGGTAAAACTTGAGCGGAGGCCAGCTAACTAATTTGAGTTTAGATAAAAATATTTATTCGGCCAACGGACTGACGTCTGCTGGCCGTTTTTTGTTTTTTGTCGCAGTGCTCGGTTGCATCGGATGCTCGGACAGGAAAGGCCTCATTGATCAGAAACTCTATGAAGGTCCGACTTCTACCCTAGACAGTGTTAAGACACTTTTAAGTGATTCCGCTAATGTCGTCTTGCGATTAACTGCCCCGAAGCAAAACAATTTTGAAGGAGGAGACCAAGAATGGCCACAGGGATTTCTGTTACAATCCAACAATAGCAATGGAGAGGCTGAGTCAAGTTTTGAGGCCAACTACGTCTTTTATGATAAGAAAGAAGACCTGTATCATGCCACAGGGAATGTGAAAGTGAGAAACTTTGAAAATGGCGATGAGCTCAATACTGAGGAGCTATACTGGGACCCTACCAAGGAAGAGTTTTTTACCGAAAAATTCGTGACAATCAAATCTGATGACGAAATTCATACTGGGGAAGGCTTGAATGCCACCCAAGATTTCTCAACCTATACAATTTTGAAACCTTCCGGAACATTTTTGTTGGAAAACTCAAACTAGCCCACCTAAGAATCGTTTTCAAATGAAATTAGTTGACATCATTCTCTTTGTAACTGCGTTCGTTTTTCTCATTATAGGAATTCACCAGTCCATTGTTGTCGGGTTTATGGAATCCTATTGGATTTTTATGTTTACCGTTGTCCTTTTACTTTTATATAGCTTTCGCAAAAACAAGAGAGGAGATAAGCCCAACTAGCGCTCAAAAAAATGGATGACCCATCCCCTTATTTAGTCATATTTCTTTGCCTCCTGCTGTCTGCTTTTTTTTCTGGAATGGAGATAGCATTCGTCTCTGCGGACAAACTGCACATCGAAGTTTCAAAGAAAAAAGGATCTTTCATCGGGAAAATACTAGCCATATTTTCAAGTAACCAGTCCCAGTTTTTAGCTACCATGCTTGTTGGTAATAACATTGCATTGGTCCTCTACGGAATCATAATGGCAGGTTTGTTGGAACCAATTATCATTCAATTACTGCCCCAAATTCTGCTTACAGACGTGTCCGTTCTGATCATACAATCTTTAATTTCTACTTCGATTGTTCTGCTTACCGCTGAGTTTCTACCCAAGAGTCTATTCATCATTAATCCCGATCTCTCTCTTCGCTTCTTTGCCCTTCCGATGGGGTTGATTTATGTATTGATGTTCCCGATTGTCTTCCTCGTAGTTAAGCTCTCGGCTTTGTTCATCCTTCTTTTCGGATACAAAGTGTCGGATGAAAAGCCAGTGTTTGGGCTTACCGATCTCAACAATTACATCAAAAACAATATTCTCAATATTCAAGATGAGGAGGAGGCTGAAATAGATGCCAAGATCTTCAACAATGCAATTGAGTTTAAAAAGGTGAGGGTTCGGGAGTGCATGATACCCAGAACAGAGATTATTGCTGTAGACGTTACTGATTCCATTGATGAGCTTAAGGAGGCTTTCATGAATAGCGGACACTCAAAAATTATTGTCTACAAAGAATCCATTGACGAGGTGATCGGCTACTGCCATTCCCTAGAGCTTTTCAAGAAACCTGACCATATCAAATCAATTTTAACTCCAATTCTGATCGTACCTGAGACCGTCTTGGCAAATGAGCTTCTAATTCAGTTTATCACCGAAAGAAAGAGTATTGCACTAGTGGTGGATGAGTACGGGGGTACTTCAGGAATCGTGAGCATCGAAGATGTAATCGAGGAAATCTTTGGAGAAATTCGTGATGAACATGACGATGAATATCTGACTGAACAAAAACTGGATGACAGCAACTATATTCTAAGTGCTCGTCATGAAATTGATTACCTCAATGATAAGTTTGAGCTGAATTTACCTGAGGGTGAATACGATACTCTCGGAGGGTTCATTTTTGAATTTCATGAGGACATCCCAGTGGTGAACGAAATCATAGAAATTCCTGGATTTATCATCACAATAATTACAATGGAAGAAAATCGCATTGATAACATCCGCCTCACCCTAATACCTACTGAAGAACTCGCTTAATAAAAACCATATATGTTCTATCTCCTATTCCAACAATTTCTGAGAATAACCTTGCGCCTGTACTTCAAAAAAGTGGAAATCATTGGGCTTGAAAATCTCCCCAGAAATGCTCCAATCATTATTGCTCCAAACCATCAGAATGCATTTCTGGACCCATTCCTAGCAGGCTGTTTTATGCCATTCCCTATTAATTTTCTTACTAGAGCAGATGTTTTCACATGGTGGACAAAGCCAATCTTGAGAAGTTTGAATATGATTCCGATCTACAGAATACGCGACGGATATGGAAAGCTATCCATGAATGACGCCATTTTCAGAACCTGCGAAGAACTGTTTAGACAGAAAAAAACCGTCCTGATATTTGCTGAGGGGAACCACGGCGAGGACCACTATCTACGACCTTTGACCAAGGGTACTTCCAGACTTGCGCTGCAAGCACAGGCAGCTATTGAGGAAGATTTGCAAATTGTCCCTGTTGGAATAAATTATTTTGATCATAGAAAACCAGGGGCAAAAGTAATCTTGGTATACGGCAAGCCATTTTCCGTCAAGCCTTTTGTTGAAAAGTATGATGAAAGTAGTGGCAGTGGCCTTATTGCAATACGAGATGCCCTATCGGATGCCATGAAATCCACGCTTATAATTCCCGAAAAGACGGACGACTATGAGCAGCTCAAGAAAACAATCTTCCAGAAGAAAAATGAAAGACTATCTTTCTCCGAATTACGAAAGATAAAAGCCAGCGACGAAAATACAGAACTGTCAAAGACCTCTTCTCACTGGATACCAAAAATTTTAAATCCCGTTCCATTTCTTGTTATTAAGAAAATGCTTTCAGGTGTTAATGATGTCGTCTTCAAATCTTCAGTGAAGTATGCAACGGGAGTATTTGCCTTTCCTATTTGGTGGCTTCTTTCATTTTTTATTTTTTATTGGCTCCTTGGAATTATTCCGGCAACAATTATTGTTCTCACAATGATACTGTCATTAATAGCGAGCTATAAATGGTTGAGATAGTCACATACAAATCAGAATACGCTGACGCTTTCATGTCCTTGAACTATGCCTGGATTGAGCAGCTTTTTGGCATTGAAGAACCAGACAAATTGATCTTGGGAGACCCCGAAGGTCAGATTATCAACAAGGGTGGAGAGGTTCTTATTGCTCTGCTAAATAGCAAACCGGTTGGCGCTTGTGCCTTGGTCAAGAAAGACGAACAGACCTATGAATTAGCCAAGATGGCCGTATCCGAAGAAACAAGAGGGATGAAAATCGGTTGGCAACTGGGAATGGGGATCGTTGAAAAGGCGAAGGAATTTGGCGCTAAGAAATTAGTTCTTGAAACCAACAGTGAGCTTAAACCAGCAATCGGCTTGTACAAAAAACTAGGATTTCAAAACATCTGCAATTCTGACGCATCATACCAACGATGCAATGTTCAAATGGAAATGGCACTCTGAGTTACTTACCGCGCTCAAACGCAACTTTGTCGTAAATCACCTTCCCTCCTTCATTCCATTCTTTTACTATGTAAGGAGTGAACTTGAAATTAAACGGATCATCAGAGTAGCGCACTTCTCGTTTAACACGTCTTCCATCATAGTACTCTTTCCAAAGTCCAACACGATGGTTAAACTTATAGATTCCCCTGGCTGCAAGTGAGCCATCTTTTCTGAAAGCAAAATATTCACCATTCCGCTCACCGTAGTGCATGGGGATTACCTCTCGCAGTTTAGTCTTTTCAAAATCATAATAAGACAAAAGGGACTCTTCTGGCCAACCTTTCCACCAGTGTGTCTTGTCTTGCAAAATGTCATACTTATTCAGTCGAACCCATCGCTTGTGTTTCATCCCCTTGTAATACCAGCCTTCTTCTAACACCTGCTCACCAATCATCTTTTTGTAAGGGCCATGAAGTACTCCGGCATTGGCCTTGTCCACTCGAATTGAATTTATGATTTTCTTCTTCTTATAGTCGTACCAGTAGAAGTCACGTGTGTACTCCGGTGGTGCTTCATACACCTTCAATGTGTTGAAAATTTCAAAGACAAGCTCGCCACGAACAAGAGTTCGAGTGAACCCTTTCCTGGTCTTCAAACCAAAAAATACGTTCTTTTTAACCTTCTTTTTCTTCTGCTTGACAGGTTCTATCTCCGTCTTTTGAGTAGACGCCAGATCTAAGGTAAGCGGCGTATCATAGTCTACTTTAAATATATCTTCTATCGTTTCACCTGGGTTTTCCTGAGAGAAAATTACTCCACCCGAAAACACGAACGATAAAAGAAACAGTATTCTAGAATTCTTCATGTTAATTGAAAAGTTGGTTACTCTCCTGCTCCTCCACTTATGGATGTACCAAAAAATAACGCGTTCATGAAGATTTTATTGGTTCCCCACCAAAAGGCCCTAAAATTTGGATTATCTGTTAGTGTAATCACGCGTCCACGTCCAACTGAAGAGATCGTTACTGCGGGTGAATCCTTGAATCTTTCAAGATTCTCCTCCGAAACATAGCCAGACAAAAGTGGGCTGGAGGTATACACCAGTGGATTCGCATAAGCGTTCTTCGATTTTTCCATAACCAGGTTATGATTTCGGAAAAGTGGAATTCGATAGCTTTCTAGGCCATAAGCCAATGGATGTGACAAGTCAACACGGGCCTCAAAGATTGTACCTCCTGTTACCTGAGCACCACGATACTCATTGAGCTTATCATAGGGTTTGTAGCTGTCGTCTTTTGTCTCAGGTTTCTCATACATCACTTTTGTGATCTCCTTGTCAGCTAACCATTTCCCACCGTTTTTCCACGCCACAATTACACCGCCGCCTTGAACCCACTTTTTTAAACTTTCAACTCCCGAATCTCGAACGGCAGATAGATTTCCATTTCCAATCACGATTCTGTTATATCGATTTAAGTCCATCGAATTCACCCTCCCAATGGGGAGCAGTGTTACTTTCATTTTTAGACGCTGATCCAACAAATGCCAAACTTCTCCAGCCTCGCTACTATTCATTCTGCCATCAACTAACACAGCTACTTTGGGTTCCTCTACTTTCGTATTGCTTCTACTTCCCAAATCAATGCCATTCAATGCCAAACCAGTGGTGATTGCAAAAACATCAACCGCATCTTCATTTATTATCTCATCGATTGTGGCTTCAACAAATGCTCTTCTATCCTCCTGCACTCCGATCGGAATGATCATCGTCCCCCTTGGGTAGGTCCGTTTCGAATCAGTGTGTGTTTCATGAAGCATTTGCACGACAATCTTCTTCTCAAGAAGTCTGTTGATTGCCCGGAAAGCATAGTAACCGTATGGCTCGATCGCATAAGCATAGGCCCCTTTTTGTCCGACAAACTGCCCCACAGGTTGTGCTGGACTTTCAATTCTATCACCCAAAAGTCCAGAATTATACTCTCGACCCAGGCTTGTCGCATTCAGATTGTACGCCAAGGGAAGAGTCCAGGTAGAAACATCATAGAAAAGGCTGTCATTAAAAGTGGTCCTTGTTTCAAACATTGCTTTGGCCAAGCGATACTGTGGCTGATTCAACGGCACCACATAAGCTGAGCCTGGATTGTACCTTTTCCCTGATTTTGAAACTGAACTTTTAAGTTCATACACCTCCACTTTATGCTGTGTCAACATTTTTAGCAATTCATAATTCTTTGTCGCGTCCCTTTCCGAACCAAACACATAGGCCTTCTCGGTATCCTTCGACGCTAAGCCTGCTGCACTTTGATAAAATTCCTTTTGATAATCAAGAAATTCCGCTCGGTGTGCAATCCCAGACGCCATTGTCGACAGTGATGCGGTAAAATGATTACGCACCCCCATCGGAAAGGTCAGGACTCCAAACTGATTTTCCTGAGCGTGGCCTCTAGAGCTGGCTTGCTCAAAAAGGATTCCAACTGACCCGTTAACGTCAGGGTAGGTTGATCCTTTTCCAATGTAGAAGTCATCAAAGCTCTCCTCGCTGTAATATAGGGATCCAATCTTGTCAAGGTATTGAGCGTGGAACTTTGCCATCTTATGAGATAGCTCTACATTTTTTTCTGGTGTCCAAGGAAACTTCCTGGCTGGAATTCCTGGCTGAAAAAAGAAAGTCGAATTCGTTCCCATCTCATGATGGTCCGTCAAAATATTTGGCTTCCATTCGTGAAATCGCTGAATTCTCCCTCTTGATTCAGGGTGTGCTAATGGCAGCCAGTCTCTGTTTAAATCAAACCAGTAATGATTAGTCCTTCCTCCTGGCCATGCTTCGTTGTATTCACGATCATTTGGATCCGGATTGATGACATGAGATCGATGAGTATTCACCCAGCTTGCAAAACGATTCAGGCCATCCGGATTAAATGAAGGGTCGATGATAATTACCGAATTTTCCAGAAGCTCATCAATATTGTCTCCTTGAGCTGCTGCCAGGTAATAGACCGTCAGTAACGAGGCGTTGGCTCCACTTGCCTCATTTCCATGGACTGAGTATCCGAGCCACATGACAATCGGCATATCGGCTGTATTCATACTTCCTGATTGAGAAGGATCTGTTAGTTTCAAATGATCTGCCTTGATCTGATCAAGCTTTGAATGATTGCTTGTCGAGGTGAATATCAGGTGCATAAGTGGCCGCCCTTCATAGGATTTTGCAAACTCTTCAAGAACGATTCTATCGGAAGCTGCTGCAACTGTTCGCATGTAATAAATAAGTTGATCATGACTTACATGCCATTCTCCCGGGTGGTAACCGAGCACTTCCTTAGGAGTTGGGATATCGGGATTGTAGGAAAGTCCGTCAGGTAGGTAGTAAGACATGTCTACCTGTGCTATGGTCGTCAGAGAACAGATAGTTAGGAGGAGTGTTAGGAGTTTCTTCATTTGTTGATTGTTTGCGTGGCCTAATCTAACCAATGAGTAGGGCACAAAAAAACCCGCTCGGATGAACGGGTTTTTTTCAATTTCGTCAAGGTCACTCCATGATCTGAAGTCCTGAGATAACTGTTTTGTCAAATCATCTCTACACTTCTATTCACAAAATCCGTCAGCGCTTTGCCCTCAAGCATTCCTTGTGTCAATAGTCCCAGGTCGAAAGCTTGCTTGGCCAGTCTTTCTCTCTTCTTGTCAGTTTTCGCATCTAGAATCTTACGGATTACCTCGTGATTTGCATTTACAGCAACGGACAAATTCATTGGCATGTCTCCGAACATCATCGGACCTCCACCCGTTGCCTGCATGTCCTTCATTCTTCGAATAAATTCAGGTAATGTAATAGTAACAGGTAAATCGTCAGGAGCCATCGCCTCTACACTTACGGTGTTATTCTTATTATCAATGGCTTTTTCGAAAACTCCCTTTAAAGTCTCTTTCTCTTCGTCACTTAGAACCGACTCTTTTTTCTCGTCCTTGTCAATTAGTTTATCGATCACATCTGCATCTACACGTTGAAGCACCATCTGCTCATTCTTCTGCTCAAGGTGGCTAATGAAATGGCTATCAATTGGACCTCCTAGCTCGACCACATCGTAACTTCGTTTCCGTGCCGTCTCGATATACCCGTGTTGCTTGTCTTTATCTGTGGTATAAAGTACAACCGCGTTCTTGTCCTTGTTTGTTTGATTAGCTGCAATGTGTTTTTTGTACTCATCAATGGTGAAATGCTTTTCATCCAGGTTTTTTAGTAATACAAAATCCTTTGCCTTCTCTTCAAACTTCTCCTCGGAAATCATTCCGTACTTCACGAACACACCAATGTCCTCCCACTTCTTCTCATAATTCTCACGGTCATTTTTAAACAAGTCCGCAAGTTTGTCAGCTACTTTTTTGGTGATGTATCCATTGATCTTCTTCACATTCGAATCTGCCTGAAGATAACTTCTGGAGACGTTTAATGGAATATCAGGAGAATCAATAACGCCATGCAGCAGTTGTAGGAATTCAGGTACAATATCTTTTACCTCATCGGTAATAAATACTTGTCTCGAATACAATTGAATCTTGTTTTTCTGCATATCAAAGTCTTTTTTCAACTTCGGGAAATACAGAACTCCTGTTAGGTTAAAGGGATAATCCACGTTCAGGTGTATCCAGAACAATGGATCTTCACTGAACGGATATAACGTTTTGTAGAATGCGAGGTAGTCTTCATCCTTCAGTTCGTTCGGTGCTTTGGTCCAGATAGGATCAGTATCATTGATGATGTTGTCAACTTTTACGGACTTATATTTTACATTTCCATCCTTGTCTTTTCCATCCTCTTCGCTTTTCTCTTTCTGTCCAAACTTGATTGGCACTGGAAGAAA
This sequence comes from Cyclobacteriaceae bacterium, assembly GCA_039961455.1. Classification (GTDB taxonomy): domain Bacteria; phylum Bacteroidota; class Bacteroidia; order Cytophagales; family Cyclobacteriaceae; genus Ekhidna. The sequence goes on from JBDVJN010000078.1 coordinate 40,554, forward strand.
TTTCGAGTACTTCGTCAGTATTCCTTCGATTCTGGCATCTTCCAGAAATTCTTCGGAGTCATCTGCGATATGAAGCACGATGTCTGTGCCACGGGTTTTTTTCTTAACTGGTTTGATCTCGAAATCAGTCTCTCCTGTACATGTCCATTTTGCTCCTTCAGCTCCCTCTTGATGAGACAGTGTAACAATCTCGACTTTTTTGGCCACCATAAAGGCAGAGTAGAATCCAAGACCAAAATGTCCAATAATCTGCTGATTGTCTGCCTTGTCTTTATACTTTTCCATAAACTCGGTAGCCCCGGAAAAAGCAATCTGGTTGATGTATTTCTTGATCTCCTCGGCTGTCATTCCGATTCCATTGTCAGAAATCGTGACCGTTTTTTTCTTTTTATCAACAGAAACCTCAACGACCAGATCTCCAAGGTCTCCCTTGTATTCGCCCAATGATGCCAGCTGCTTGATTTTCTGCGTGGCATCAACCGCATTTGAAACTAGTTCCCTAAGAAATATTTCGTGATCAGAATAGAGAAACTTCTTTATAATCGGAAATATGTTTTCCGTATGGATTGATATAGTGCCTTTTTCTTGCATGATTTGATATTAAAAATTCTGTCGACTCGTCTATTGACAAATACTATTCCAGTCAGGAAAATCTGACAAGTTGTCACAAGTTCTACGAATAGCGAGCGGAGGATTACCTGATTCGATCGGCGCTGCGCACCAAAGCTTCGTCCTTCCGAATGAACCTGTTTGCTAAGAAATTATTGAACATGCCCACAATTGGCAAAAAGAAGCCCAATTTGTACTGTCCGCTAAATTCTGGATGAATCAGTTGGTTAGCTTTCGTCATATTAAGAACGAGACCAACGAGAATCAAAGCACATAAAAGTGAAAACAAAGCATTTAATTTCACCTGAGTCATTCGATTCTTATATCTACTTAGTGAGTACAACATTATTCCTCCTGCTAAAAATGCTCCAATTGAGAGATATAAAATATTCTGTGACGCAAGAAGTTGTCTTTCTTTTGTTTCACTATTTTCCTGCTCATACTTTATCTCGAAAGCAGTCATGGTAACAATTTCCCCAGTTTCTAAATCAGCCTTCACCCAAAGTGGGAAAAAACTCATCGCAATCATCGCAACTGCAGCTAAAAACATAAATATCGACTGGACTCTCTGGATCATATTTTCTAGATTATTCTGCAAATATAAATGAGGTCAATCTGGATAATAATTATTCAGCTTATTTTGCGGCGTGCGTTATTTTATAGATATCAGTTATGAAGGAACAGCCTATCACGGTTGGCAAATTCAGACAACTGGAAATACTGTTCAGGAGGAGATTGAGAAAGCTCTTTCTACAATTCTAAAAGAAGAGGTAGCTATCATGGGAAGTGGTCGTACAGATACAGGCGTTCACGCCACACAGCAAATCGCGCACTTTGATACAATTACTGAACTTGTTCCAAATGATTTAGTCTACAAACTCAATTCGTTCTTACCCAAAGATATTGCTATCCGCAGTATTAAAGCTGTTGAAAACAATACGCATGCACGCTTCGATGCAGTGAAGCGAACCTATCACTACCACATTCATAGACACAAGAATCCATTCAAACGGGGCGTCTCCTATTACTTCAAGCATGACATCGATCGGAATGCAATTCTTGAAGGATGTGAAATAATTCGGAACTGGGAGAACTTTGAGTGCTTTAGCAAAGTTCATACTGAAGTGAACAATTTCAACTGTCAGATTTTTAAGATTGACTGGCTCCAAAATGAAGACGATGATCTCTTTGTTGTTACAGCGAATCGGTTCTTGAGAGGCATGGTAAGAGCTATGGTGGGCACGCTTTTAGATCTAGGTACACGTAAAACAAACATTGAAAATTTTAAAGGAGTTCTTGAAAGCAACGACCGGTCAAGAGCGGGACGGGCAGTACCTCCTCAAGGATTATTTTTGGAAAGAATAGAGTATCCGGCTAACATTTACAGCTAAACATTGGAGAAAGAAAAAACCAGCGGAAACATAGTGGATTTCAAGGTGCTCAAAAAGCTCTTTGTTTTCGCCAGTCCCTATAAAGGGATTTTCTATTTTCTGATTTTTCTTACAGCTTCTTTGAGCATTGTTGGTCCACTCCGACCAGTAATCATACAGCGAACCATTGATACGAATGTAGCAAATGGTGATTATCCTGGTTTGGTAGATATGATTTTGCTCCTGGTTGGCCTCCTTATTGTGCAGGCTATACTTCAGTATTTACACACCTTCTATTCAGCCTGGCTAGGCCAGAATATCATCAAGGATATTCGGATAAAGCTTTACAAGCACATTCAGTCACTTAAACTGCAATTTTTTGATAAAACACCGATAGGAAGGCTTGTGACCAGAAATGTGTCAGACATTGAAACGCTATCCGAAGTATTCAGCCAGGGAATAGCTGGAATGATCTCAGACGTGCTACAGATTTTGGTAATACTTGGTGTGATGTTCTACATGGATTGGGCACTCACACTAGTCAGCCTTGCACTCTTTCCACTGCTAATCCTGGCCACCTACGTCTTCAAGGAAAAAATAAAAGTAGCGTTTAATGAGGTTAGAACTGCCGTCTCCAATCTCAACACATTCGTTCAGGAGCATATTACGGGAATGAACATTGTCCAGATCTTCAGTAGTGAAGAGCGAGAGTTTCAAAAGTTCAAAGAAATTAATAAAGAGCACAGAAAAGCCAACATAAGATCAGTCATGTATTATGCGGTGTATTTCCCCGTCGCAGAAGTTATTCAGGCCGCAGGTATAGGTTTAATCGTTTGGTACGGTGGTGGGGAATTGGTTCAGGGAAGTATTCAGTTTGGGACGTTGATCGCTTTCATTATGTTTAACAACATGTTTTTTCGCCCGATTCGAATGATCGCCGATCGATTCAACACGCTGCAAATGGGAATTGTCTCATCAAACCGCGTACTCGATCTTTTGGATAGCGTAGATCACATTGCTAACAATGGTGATTTCGAACCATCACAAGTCAACGGAGATGTTTCTTTCGACTCTGTGTGGTTCGCCTACAATGACGAAGATTGGGTGCTAAAAAACATATCCTTCGAGGTGACGCAGGGAGAGACGATCGCTTTGGTAGGTGCCACAGGAGCGGGTAAATCCTCCATTATCAATCTGCTGAGTAGGTTTTATGATATTAAAAAAGGAAAGATAGCTGTAGACGGAACAGACATCTCCACCTACGACCTTTCCAATTTGAGGCACCACATTTCTGTAGTTCTTCAGGATGTGTTTCTATTTTCGGGATCGATCTACGATAATATCACACTTAGGAATTCGGATATAAGCCTGGAAAAAGTGAAGGAAGCAGCTCAATTGGTTGGAGCACATACTTTCATCGAGAGACTACCTGATGGCTATGATTACAATGTCATGGAGCGAGGAGCAACTTTATCCGTTGGCCAGCGACAGCTCATTTCGTTTGTTCGTGCAATGGTTTATGATCCGAAAATCATTGTCCTAGATGAAGCCACATCAAGCGTAGATACAGAAACGGAGGAACTGATTCAGCAGGCAATTCAAAAAATGATGCATGGCAGAACCTCAATTGTAATTGCACACCGACTCTCCACAATACAAAATGCCGACAAGATCCTGGTGCTTGAAAAAGGAGAAATTGTTGAGGAGGGAACCCATACATCGCTACTCGAAAAAGATGGATTCTATTCTCAACTACACCAGATGCAGTACAAAGAGCTTGTTAGAACAGCTTAGCTTCGAAGTCGGGACTAACTTATATTTGAATCATGAAGCGCGCCAGCTGGATTTACTTGTTCATTATCGTCGTTTGTTTGGTGATCACATTTGTAGCCACCTACTACACCTTAGGAGGATACGACAAAGTGGAGGTGTATGACGCTGAAGGCGGAGATCGGACAGTTATCGGACGTCACTACATCGGACTCCAATCCTCGGATATTAATGAAGTAGTGGAAGAGATCAAAACTATGATTGATGAGGGCCGCCTTCGCGGGCAGCTAACAATGGTTGAATATCAAAACGATACTATTGGCTCAGATTCCGTTCATTACTTCATCGGTGCCTCTTTTGAAGAAATAAGAAACATCCTGGAAATACCTTCAGGATTGACCTACGAAGAGTTTACTACGGATAAAATCTATCAGGTATTCATCACACAACATCCACTGGTAAGACCTTTCCCCGCAGAAATCAGAAGCATGATCGAGGTTCGCTCTATCGAAGATGGAGTGGTATTAGCACCATACACTTTTGATGTTTACTATTCCGATGGAAGCCTAAGGACGGAGGCCTGGGTTAGAAAAGATTAAGAGAGGCCCAGAAAAGTTGATCCCGTTTAGAATCAATGGCTCTTACAAATTCTACTCAATCTCAAGGAAGTGAAGTTTTTTGGGATTCTGACTGTTAACCCCTATGAATCTGCTCCCATCGAGTATCCCCCCAGAAATTCCTCCTTCAATTTCCTGAGAGAAAAAGATTGCAGGGTTTTTCAGATCGGAGAGATCAACTACATGGATTCCATAATTTGCATCAGAAATAACAGCAAAATCACTGCCAATATCAAACTCTGCCACTTGGTTTGAAGTAGCCTCATCCGGATCAAACACGGAGACCACGCTGGGAGAGTTTGGCTGTGAAATGTCAATTATAATTAAACCTTCATCGAAGGCAGAGACATACAGGTAGTTACCCGAAATTGCTGATCCTCCATACTTGAAGTGATTGTTCCCGGGTAAAAGCTTAATACTTTCTGCTAAGAAAGGATTACTCTCAGTAGAGAAGTCGATAACATCAAGAGGAAGTTCGTTTTCATATTGAACAACGAAAGCATAGTTATCTTTGAAGGCCATGAAACGATATCCCTCACTACCAGATGGATTATATCCAGAAACGTACTTTACGTCAAGTTCATCACTTATATCCAGTATTTGAAATCCGAAGTTATTTTGAGACGTATATAACTTGCTTCCGGAAATCCCTAGTGTGAAAACTTCTCCATCCACTTCAAACCCCTTCTTCAAAGCAATTGACTGAGGAGTGGATACATCGATCAGATATAGATAACTGTTTGATCCAACCCAAATTCGATTATTTGCATAAACAAGACTCAAGGGGTCATGATTTGCGAACGTCAGCTTTACTTCGTCTTGTTTAGAGGGGTTACTGATATCACTTATATCATAGCTAATCAAACCTTCAAACGTTGATCCTACAAAAAGATCATCACCGTTAATTTCAAATGAGTAAGCGCTTCCGCCGATAGTAGTTGAAAATTCAGATGCAAGACTAGTTGGTCCTTGTGGACCATCTGGATCTTCACAGGCATCTCCGACACCATCACCATCGGAATCCTGCTGATCGGGGTTTGATGTATTCGGGCAGTTATCTTCACCATCCGCAACACCATCATCGTCAGAATCCAGATCTTCACAAGCATCACCCACACCGTCACCATTGGAATCCTGCTGATCGGGGTTTGATGTATTTGGGCAGTTATCTTCACCGTCCGCAACACCATCATTGTCAGAATCCAGGTCTTCACAAGCATCACCTACACCATCACCATCGGAATCCTGCTGATCGGGGTTTGACGTATCTGGGCAGTTATCTTCACCATCCGCAACACCATCATTGTCGAAATCTGATTTGTTCATCGCAATAGGTTCCTCATCTCCACCACAGGAGACTGGCACTACGAACACCACAATTAGAATGGTAAGAAATAGTAAAAGTGAATTTTTTGTGACCATTTAGAAATCTGCTTTTGTTTCCTCGCAAAAAGAAAACGCTAAGCTGCGAAACCATAGTTTAAGAGTCTACAAATAATATACGGTCAGAAAAATCGAGGGAGGCTGACTATTTAACGAGAAATAATTTCTTCCCCAGCCAACTGCTTTTCGTGAAGTTGCTTGTAAATACCCTCGGTGGAAAGTAGCTCATCGTGTGTTCCCTGCTCCACAATCTTACCATCGTCCAACACGACTATTTTATTTGCAAGCTTCGCAGAAGAGACTCTGTGGGAAATAATCACCGAAGTCCGGCCTTTCATGATCCGCTGCATAGCGTTTAAGATGGCATTTTCTGTCTTTGTATCAACCGCAGACAAAGCATCATCTAGTATCAAGATTTTAGGCTCACGGGCAATCGCACGGGCAATTGAAACTCGCTGCTTCTGACCACCGGAGAGCGTAATCCCTCGTTCACCGACACGTGTATTAAAACCGTCCTTTAGATCTTGTATGTTTTCAAGAAGATCTGCATCCTTTGCCGCGCGCCTCACCTCTTCATCACTCATCTTTCGGTTGCCAAAGGAGATATTATTCTCGATGGTATCCGAAAACAAAAACACATCCTGAGGAACATACCCAATTTGACTTCTCAGCGAGGAGAGTGAATAGTCCTTGACATCCGTGCCATCGATTTCTAAGTCGCCTTCATCTACATCATACAGCCTGCAAATCAAATTTGCAATCGTACTCTTTCCAGAACCTGTTGTGCCAATAATTGCGATCGATTCGCCTGCATCTACTTTGAACGAGACATTTTGTAAGGCCTTAATTCCAGAATCTGGATAGACAAAACTGACATTCTCAAATTTGATGTCCCCGCCGATCTCACTTTCCAAATCTTTTTTTGAAACAATATCTGTCTTCGTGTTCAAGAATTCATTGACCCGCTTTTGCGAAGCAGCAGCACGTTGAATAATAGAAGTGATCCATCCGAGGGCCGTCACCGGCCAGGTCAACATATTCACGTAAATGATAAATTCTGCTATGTTACCAGTGCTTACCTCACCAGCAAAAACCTGAATAGAGCCCACGTAAACTGTTAGTATTACACTTACGCCAATCAAGCTCATCATCAGAGGCATGAATAGTGATTGAACGAAAGCCAGTTTAAGCGACCGATCTTTGTAATTGATGCTCTCCTTTTCAAATTCATTCGCCATCGAATCTTCACGCACAAATGATTTTATGACTCGAATGCCTGAAAAGGCCTCTTGTACAAAATTCGAAAGGCCAGACAAGCTCTCCTGAATTTCCTCCGACCGCTTGTTAATTATGCTGCTTACGTAGTAAATACTGAATGACAGAATGGGAAGAGGAATTAACGAGTAAAGGGTCAGCGTCGGGTTTATGGAAAACATGTACGGGATCACCATCAGCATCAGGGTCGAAAGGTTTACTCCATACATGATTGCAGGTCCAACGTACATTCGCACTTTGCTTACATCTTCAGAGATGCGAGCCATCAGATCGCCTGTATTATTCCTCCTATAAAAACTTAGGGGAAGTGTTTGATAATGTTCAAAAATTTCATTCTTCAGATCGAATTCAATCCGGCGTGACATTACAATGATTGTTTGACGCATGAAAAACAAAAACACGCCACGTAAAAATGCCGAAACGAGAATCAGCACAGCAAGTATTACAATGCTCGAAGTAAACAAGTCATACGTGCCTGCCTGCAGATCAAAACCATCAAAGGTTTGGAAAATCCCATAGCTCCGTTGGAGAATATCAAATGCATATCGAACAAATATCGCAGGGATAATCGCGAAGAAATTTGCAATTATGATAAAAAAGACACCAAATATTAGGTGAAATTTATACTTGACAAGATATTTATTAAGGTAAGCTAGGTCTTTCACAGAATTTTACAACAGTCTGATAGCCAAATGGTTTTAATAGAAAAAAGATATTTTTGCAAGCCTTCGCTACGATTACTTACCCGGTATTGAGAAGGCATAAAATTAGAATAAAGTTCATTCAAAATGATAGACGTCCAGCCCGAAGTAAAAAACAAAAGCGTTTTCTCTCAGATGCAAAACATGGAACATGAGCAAATCGTGTTCTGCCAAGATGAGCATACAGGCCTAAAAGCAATTATTGGCATCCACAATACAGTTCTTGGCCCTGCGATGGGAGGTACAAGGATGTGGAACTATGCTTCCGAAGAAGAAGCGCTGAATGATGTTTTGCGACTCTCCAGAGGCATGACCTTTAAATCCGCATTGGCCGGATTAAACATTGGAGGCGGAAAAGCTGTAATCATTGGCGACGCAAGAAAACAAAAGAGCGAGATCTTTATGCGTCGATTTGGAAAGTTTGTAAATAGCCTGAACGGAAAGTACTATACCGCTGAGGATGTCAACATTAGCACACGTGACATCGAGTACATGAGCATGGAAACACCGTTCGTTGTAGGTAAGCCAGAAAACATGGGCGGATCGGGAGATCCAAGCCCGATGACTGCATACGGCGTTTACATGGGAATGAAAGCTGGAGCTAAGCAAGCATACGGATCAGATTCACTGAACGGGAAAAACATTTTGGTTCAGGGAGTTGGACAAGTTGGGAAGTATCTAATTGATCATTTAGTTGAAGAAGGTGCGAACATTTTTGTCGCAGATATTTTTGAAGACAAGATCAAAGTTGTGACTGACACGCATTCCTCTGTTTCTGTAGTAGATCCCAACAACATTTTCCAGATGGAAATGGACATCTACTCGCCATGTGCCCTTGGAGCCACACTAAATGACAACTCAATCGCTGATTTGAAGTGCGCTGTTGTCGCCGGAGCTGCAAATAATCAATTGAAGGAGGAGCAAAAACATGGTGAAATGTTGAAAGACAGAGGCATCATTTATGCGCCTGACTTTTTGATTAATTCGGGTGGCATTGCAAACGTCTACTACGAATACCTGGGAAGCTACAATAAAGAAAGAGTGATGGCCTCAACGGAGTACATTTACGATGTGTGTTTAAATGTTTTGACTCACGCAGAAAAAAATAATATGAGCTCTCATGAAGCTGCACTAGCTTTGGCGCTCCAACGAATTGAAGATGTTGGAAAAGTAAAACTTGGCCGATAAAAACAACTTGCCCAAAAGTGGGCTGTAATTAAATTGAAATGTTAAATCGTAGGATTCTTCGAGTAAAAGCCATGCAGGCACTATATGGCTACTTCACTGCTGTGGAATCGCTAAAAGAAGTTTCCCGCGCCGAATTGACACGCGTCCATGCCTTGGATCCAGCCAAGCACGATTTTTCAGATAAAGCCCTTTTCGAAGCGAGAAAAAAACTTGCTGTCAAGCTATTTGATGAGAACTATCTGAAATCCGAAACTACCTTCGAAGGCGAGGTGGAGGAAGAAGTCATTAAGAATGTCCAGGCAGAAATTGAAGACTTCCAAAAAAAGATCTCTTTTGAAGCCAAAAACCGAAAAGCAGAGATGCTTAAGGATGCGCATAAGATTTTCGATTCCTACCTTAGGTTCCTCCAACTCCCTATAGAACTGCAACACCGAGAAAAGCTTGACAATGAGAAGCGAAAGAAGAAGATCACTCCTTTCATAGACAATAAGGTCATTGAATCCTTAAAATCTTCTGAGGTGCTTACCGAGGAAATAAGAAAACACAGTATTAGCTGGGGTGACGAAGTAGATGAAATAAAAGATTGGTACCGGCGCGAAATATGTACCTCTGAACATCTGGATGATTTTTTTGACGGGAAGATTGATTCTGACAGCTTGGTGCAAGAGTTATTCAAAAAAGTGATTTTTAAGAATGAGCATATCACCAGTTTTCTTGAAAACAAGAATCTTCATTGGTCAGAAAACCAACCGATTGTTAAGAGCATGCTGCTAAAAACTCTCAAAGGATTGCAAGACGGCTCAGACCTTACTTTAAGTGATTTGACAAAGAACGGTAAAGAAGACTTCGATTTTTTCGAACAAATATATGATCAAGTACTGAAGGAAAATGCCGAATTGGACGCACTCATAGAAAGCAAAACCAAGAATTGGGATGTGGAACGAATCGCGTTGACTGACTTAGTGATTCTAAAAATTGCATTGGTGGAAATGATGACTTGCCCAAGCATTCCGATGAAGGTCTCAATCAATGAGGCAATCGAAATTTCCAAGCAATACAGTACTCCGAAGAGCAAACAATTTATAAATGGAGTTTTGGATGTACTTTCAAACGAATTAACTTCGACGGGTAAAGTCCGTAAAAGTGGAAGAGGACTAATAGACAACAAATAGCTTGCAAACGGCTAGCAGAAAAATATAGAACCATGAGTAAATCAGGAGGATCCTTTTTCGCATTCTTATTTGGAATAATTACCGGAGGAATACTGGGCATTCTTTATGCTCCAGATAAAGGCACCAACACCCGTGACAGACTCTCTTTTCAGTTAGACAAAGTAAAGAAGCAACTTGAAGGCTTTATCCAAGATATTATGGATGGAAAAGAGGTGCTGGACAACGATGCTAAAGATCAGGGGGAAAAAATCGTGAAAGAAGCAAAGGACAAAGCAGAGCGTCTCCTTGATGACGTAAATGGTCTAATAAGTCAGATTAAGAAGGATTAAGCCCAATCTTTAACAAATCATTAAGAAATCTAAGGCCCTTCTTGAACACGTTCTTGTGTATTTTTGTCATCCATATTTAGAAAACTAATAGATTATGAAAACAATAATGAAAGCTTTTTTAAGCCTCACCATAGTGGCTCTCCTTGCTAGCTGTAGCAATAGCGAACTTGAATCGCGAATTACAAAACTAGAAGGGAAAATAGCTGCTCTTGAAGGAAGAGGCGGAGTTGCATCCACAGGTTCTCCTACTATTACTCCAGTAAACAGTGCAACACCTGCTGCAACACCAGCAGCGAAACCAGAAGGACCGCTTCCAACATTTAGTTTCGGAGAGCAATCGCATGATTTCGGAACAATCAAGGACGGTGATGTTGTGGAGCACGTTTTTTCATTCGTTAATAACGGTGCTGCTCCTCTTATCATTTCTGACGCGAAAGGATCATGCGGGTGTACAGTTCCAGAATGGCCAAAAGAGCCAATACCAGTTGGTGGATCAGGAGATATTAGAGTTAAATTCAACAGTAAGAATAAGCCTGGTATTCAAAATAAAACAGTAACGATTACTGCCAATACATGGCCAACTACTCAGCGATTGCAAATCAAGGCAAATGTGCTGAAGGAAGCTCAGTAAGCTTTCAGAAAGAAATACATTTCATTAACATTGCCCTTCCATCCCGATATCCTTCGGGGGGAAGGGTTTTTTTATCACTAAAAATTAAATGGAAACAATACTATTACAAGCAAGCGGAGATGGTGGTGGTTTTACCTCTTTTCTTCCAATAATTGGAATGATCGCTATCTTCTACTTTTTCTTCATTCGACCGCAACAGAAGAAATCAAAGGACACGAAGAAGTATCTGCAGGAAATCAAGAAAGGCGATCAAGTTGTAACCGTCGGAGGAATCCACGGGAAAATTACTGAGCTTTCAGACACTACGGTACTAATCGACGTGGACAAAGGAACAAAACTACTCGTTGAAAAAGCTTCAATTTCGTTGGAGGCAAGCAAACGATTGAACGAAACGAAATAATAAACGCATGTAAAAATGGATCTTGAAAAGATTTTCATGCCATTTAGTAATTGGAAGGTAGTGCTCCTCTCTTTTTTGGGGGCCACTACCTTCTGGTTTTTTAGCGCGTTAGGCAAGCAGTACAATACTGGCATCAGATACCCTGTTGAATTCGTTTTTGACAGAGACAGCTTGGTTGCCATGCAACCATTGGCCGAATATGTTGACCTTGAAGTAACTGGCGGGGGCTGGGATCTTTTTCGACAAAGTTTCTGGTTCAAATCAGATCCAATTCTCGTAGAGCCAGAAGATCCAGCTTCAATTGGATTTCTTACAAGAACTTCAGTTCTTCCAATTGTGAGAGATCATCTAAGTCAATTTCAGATTAATTTTCTATATACAGATACGCTTCACTTAGACATCAACAGGAGAATTTCCCGACGTGTTAATCTTAGCGTGGATTCGCTGGCAATTAGTCTAGATGAAAATTATCGAATTGTGACACCGATTAGATTGAACCCCGACACAGCGATCATTTATGGGCCAACCAGTTTCATCGACACATTAAAATCTGCCTACTCGATTCCCATCGAATCCCAGGAAATTGATCGTGACTTTGACAGATTTCTTACGCTGGGGCTTCTTGATGCCTTTAACATCTCTTCGGACCCAAGCACAATCCAGATAACTTTTGAAGTGGAGCGATTTGATAATTTGCAACTCCCACTCAAACTGGAACTTCTGAATTTCCCAGAGGATTCCTCCGCTTATCCACTGTTCGACGATGTCAATGTCAATTTCGTGATTCAACGATCTTTAAAAGAAGACTTTTTTGCTGATGACTTCAAAGTCATTCTCGACTACGACATGATGAACAAGTCTGATTCCAGCGCTCCAGCAATCATGATGATTCATCCAGAAAATGCCATAGAGGTTGAGATTCTTCCAGATACTATAAAAATTCTTTATCGTGAATAAGCCAAAATTAATTGGCATCACAGGAGGGATCGGATCTGGTAAGAGTACAGTTTGTGAGATTTTTGAAGTCCTCGGTGTTAAGGTTTACTATGCGGACGATCAAGCTAAGCGACTCATGGAGAGTCATTCTGAAGTAGTTGAAAAAGTAAAGTCCATTTTTGGAGACAAGGCCTATATAGACGGAAGACTAAATCGATCCCACATTTCACAAGAAGCATTCAAGAACAAGGTATTGCTCGAACAGCTCAATGGCGTGGTCCATCCAGCAGTCAAAAAGGATTTCGAAGACTGGGTAAGTCATCATTCCTCAGAAAAGCTCTTGCTCAAGGAGGCTGCACTCCTCATTGAGGCAGAATCATACCAAGCACTCGATAGTCTTGTATTAGTAGTTGCAAGTGAACAAACGCGCATTGAACGAGTGCTTGCAAGAGATAATCATAGAAACGAAGAGGAAATCAAAAAGATTATATCTGAACAACTCACCGACAAAGCCAAAATGGCATTTGCAGATTTTATTATCGACAACGATGGCGGTAAATCTCTGATCCAACAAACAATGAGCATTTACAAGCAACTAGTTGTCGCATAATATTTTGTCAAACTCTTCCTTGGTGTATGCCTTCGATAAAAGTAGTTCGCCATACCGGTCAATGTAACTAACCACATGAAACTCTGCTTTAGCTAGATGCTGATCTGCGAAGAATACTGGTTCTTCATCACTTCCAATATTGTATATATCCGTAAATTCCGGAGTAAGCAGAAAGCCATTGAGATTGGAAACCAGTCCATACTTACCATCTTTTACATATTTCCAAATAGTCTCTCCTTCAATTGAAGTGATCTCTGTTAGGAACTCTATAGGCTCTTCTACCACTTCCTCGGCATGATTTAGAAAAATCCAGAAATTCTCCTTTTTAACAAGAAATGAGGTATCATTCCAAAATCTTATTTCATCATAGGAAAAAGACAAAATCGGATCTTCCTCGGAATCTATCACACCAAACTTGCCTCGCATCTTTACAAGATAGTTCCGGCCAAGTCTTTCGATTCTTGCTTCATAATTGGGAGAAATTACTGTCCCACTATCAAGATCGACACCACCAATCATACCATCCTTAAGGCAAAGGATAAGTCCATCATCCTCATCAATGGCATCATACTCCATATCTATCACGTAGGTGCTATCCAGTTTCATTAAGCCATTCTTCCCACCTAGTTTTACTTTAAGCAGCGTGTCATTGAAAAAAGTAATCTCGTCAAACTTCCCTCGAAGCAGTACAGTGCCCTGTGAATCTATAACGGACCTGCTCTCTTGATCTGCTACGAGCAGATGACTGGGTTTATTGAAAAATGACTGAACGGTCTTACCCAAAAGATTTATTTCAGTTCCATTCGTAAAAAGCAATTTTTGGTCTTCACCCGTCTTGGCAAGGGCGCAAAAATCATTCAAGAGCTTGAGCGAATCGTAGCCTCTGGAAGGCTCTACAACCTCATCTTTGGGTAGCAGAATCCAATCTGCCTCCGTCTTCAGCGCTAACCACCCAAAATTCGTCTCGAGATACGGATGCACCTGGTTCATGATGTCTTGTTCGGAGTGATCATACAATCGATAACCTGCAGAGGTCTTTAGGTACCACCGCGACTCATCCGGGTTGATTTCATACACCCCCCATGGCACCAGAAATTTCAATTGGTCATCAAGCATACATTCCCTATTTCCCCTGAACCCTATCAATATTTTTTCCGAAACAAGTTCAAGATCATCAAACTTGAATTCTAGATCTAAACCATTTTCTCGCAGTTCCTTTTCAATGAGCTCCTCAGTATAGACAGCCATCAGTCCATTCTTTTCGAAAACCCAGAAGCTGCCCTCAATTCTAATGTCCGAAAAATCAAAGTCTGTGATCAATTCACCAGAGTAGGAAACTAGTGCCCATTTATCATTTTTAAGGACACGAATCCACCGGCCGCTCAGAACTTCTGCATCTCCAATAGGTGTTCTCAGAATTTTGAATCCACTCTTGTGATACAAATAAGACCCAGAGCTATCCTCTACAATCGCAGCTCCAAATGCCAGGTCAGTGTACCTCTCTACTTTGTCGATAACTAGGATACCATTCTTATTTACTATTTGATTGGTGTTTTGGCTGGAAACAAAGAGCCAATCGTCATCAACCAAATCACACTTATATTCATAGCCAACATCATCGTAGGTATACGGAATTTGGAGTTCGCCTGTACTTCTGTGAAAACCAAACTTCCCACCTTCCATCGCAGGAATAAATTTCAGGTTCTTCGCATTTTCAATTTCTCGAATCGAGTCCAGTTGAGGATGATCAAAGCTGAAAGAAACTTCTCTTTGTAGATAGTATAGAATATCAGCCGCTCTGTTTTTTAATTTCTCCCCTTCAGCAAACTCCATAAAATCGACGTAGCTCTGAGGTCGGTGGTCCAGTGTTGAAATTCTGAAAATAAATGACTCAATAATATCGCGAAACTTAGTGCCGGGATATTTTTGAAGGAATTGGTAGTAGTCCGCTAAAGTTCCTGAATGCGTCAAAACCTGATATCTCAGTTCATCGATTCTATCAGTGGCAATTTCTCTGAATTCAGTTGTTGAGTATTTTACCAAAAAGTCTTCGTAAACTCCCAAGAGGTCATTCCTTCTTACCTGGTCAAAAACAATGCTATCTCTTTGAAAAATTAGACGTGATTGGTAAGGAGAATTCGGATAAAGCTCCATAAACCTTTCTGCACCTTTCACACTTAAATTTTTGAGAGTCCCAACGTAAATTCTATCTCGAATACTATCTGAAAGGGCTGCTAGCTTTTCTAGAGTCACTCCATCCTCTGCTAGTTCTTCAGTGACATCCTTGTCAGTATCTCCAAAGCTTTGGCTAGCAGTCTTGATTAGTATCCTTGCAGTGTCTAAATCAAAGCCATCGAAAGAGTCAGTGGCATGTATGAGGGCCGCATAGTAAATCGTTCCGGCATTTTCTGGATCTTTCTCATACGCTTTCAAAATCAGCTCATAGGCCTTTTCGTACTCAAGCTTTTCAAATGCTCGTCGTATTCTATCCAAATTTCCCGCAGGGATAAACCCAAGAAAGAGAATCCCAAACAATATCAACTGCCGCATTCTACAAATTAACAACAGATCTGCTTCGAAAAAGCCTATATAAAAGTTGAATTTTTTGAACAAAACTCTGTCGATTATGGTTATATTTACTATCTACATTTACAGGCGAGTAAATTAGGCGGTGATTAGATTCGGTATTTATATCGGATCATGCTCGGTCCAACCAGCGAAGGATCGGCTATGGGAGTACTAAAGTGCTCCCTTTTTTTATGCCCAAACCATGATCCAAAAAATGTTAATAATTTCGAAGTGCAATCCTGAAGCACCGAAAAAAAGTCACTGCATTGAAATAAATGAGGCGACTTGGACACTAAAAATATAATTGCTTTGTCAAACACCTTTTTCAAAACGTTTGTACTCGATAATATGCCAATGATCCGGCATATCTGCGGTGCATACGCGCGAAATGACGAAGAGATAAAAGATTTCATTCAAGAAGTGACCATACAGCTTTGGAAATCCCATGAAAAATTTGAAATGCGTTCAAAAATTTCGACGTGGGTGTACAGAGTAACATTGAATGTATGTCTGGCAATGTCTCGCAAGAATAGGAAGTCAGTTGAATCTGTATCATTGGATAACGTTCAATTAGCAGAGGATGTTGACCACGCGGAAAAGGAGCAAATAGAACTGCTGTACAATGCGGTGAGAAAACTGAAGGAGGCAGATAGGGCAATAGTGTTGTTATATCTGGAAAATAAGAGCTACAAAGAAATCGCAGAGATTTTGGGTATGACAGTGACCAATGTTGGCGTGAAAGTAAATAGGTTAAAAACTCAACTTAAAAACATCGTAGATGGCAGAGGTTGATATTATAGATTTATGGAACAAAGGGAAAAGACACTCGTCGATTGAGCAAGAAATCGATGTTGATGAGTTGGTCACCAAGAAATCCAAAACGCCTCTTCATTGGATCAAAGTGGTGCTATGGATTGAGTTTTGGATAAATCTTGTTTCCCTTCCCCTGATGTACATTCTTTTTCAGGAAGATGATCCAATTTTATACGGCATAATTATGCCAATTATTATTCTGATTTACCTGATCTATTACCAATTTCTGATTTGGCAAATCAATGCGTTTGACTTCTCGATGGATGTAAAAACGGGGCTGAGTAAACTTTATGGTTATTTGAATTTCTTCTTTCTCCACTACAAGGTTTTGGTATGGCTTTTTGTGCCAATTGGTTACGTATATGGAGTCTATTCCTCCCTCAAAGAAAAGCCCACTGGTGAGTTCAATGGGGAAGATTGGCTCATGATCATTCTAACGGGGCTAGCCGTTTCTGGAATTCTTTCGCTTGTTTTCAACTTCCTTCTTAATCTGATCTACGGAAGAAAAATCAAAAGACTCAAGGGAATCGTACAGGAGCTGGAGTCAGAGGACACGCCTTAAGCATTATTTACCCACCTTGAATTGAATTCTGAGATTTTGACTTTTTTCTTTGGAGCCTTCACCCTCCACATCAAATACAGTTAAGGGAGTATTCCCACATACGTCCTCAAGTTTTGGATCAATATCTATTGCATAATTCCCATCGATCCACGTTTGCTCTGGAGTGAAGGTTATATTGGATTTTTCTGAGCTATAAAAAAATTGTCCTGGAACACTATTCCCATTCGGATCAAGAATTGAAAGTAATCGTTCGCTCAGTGCTTTGTCCAAAAGTCTATCTGTCCTAATGATCAGGTTTTCCGTTGTCCTCTTCGTAGGAGTTGACAACTTCCAAGATTCCACATCAATGGTCGATCGAATGGCAGCTACAATCTGAAAAGATTTAACGTAATTCTCCTCCAAATCCCAATCACTTGTAACAATCAATTTATAAAACTCTCCAACTTTAAAAACTTCTCCCATCGTCATGTTGGGACCCACTTTTCTTTTGATCCTCCCTGGATGGATCAATAGCGTCAATCTTCTTCTATCGGAACTCCAAAGTCCTTCCTCCAATTCTACAAATGGCTCTTTGACCAACTCCCCATTGCCCCCTTCTATTCGAATGTATTTGTGGGGATTATCAAAATTCACTGGATTAGAAAAATGAACATAAAGTCGTAGAATATTTACCGGCAACAGTTCTCCATAAGGAAA
The DNA here is from genome assembly GCA_039961455.1 of Cyclobacteriaceae bacterium. Taxonomy (GTDB): domain Bacteria; phylum Bacteroidota; class Bacteroidia; order Cytophagales; family Cyclobacteriaceae; genus Ekhidna. The sequence continues at coordinate 58,184 of JBDVJN010000078.1, forward strand.
AATCTCCACAATTTCATTTGTCCCTTCATTCAGTTCATCAAACCTGACAGTCCACACGTACTCACGGGAATCATGGTGAGCCGGAGCAAACGCTTTTAATGATCGGCTTGAAAAGGTAATTTCATAAGATGCACTCTGATCAGGCAGGAACCTGGGACGAAAGGAGGGTTTTCCTGCATTAACCTCATACGAGCCTAACATTACTCTGCTTGCCCCTTTTACTCTCACATTAAAAAATGTGGCCCATTGATCCTCCGATAAGTCTTTTTGCAGCAGCACATTAATAGTCTGCTCATTTATTCCCTCAATAGAGATTTGACCATATTTCTCGCTGTTGAGGTCCTTTTCTACAGAATAATTGAGCTCCTGAGCACCAGACAGATTAACCAGGGTAAAAAAACAAAGGAGGTAGACCACACCTCCTTTGTTTAATAATTTATTTGAAGTTCCTACGGTCTGAGCCATTCTTTTGAAAGAGAGACAAGTGCAAGTTTGCCACTCGGCATTCTTTGAGTTGCAAGAATAAATTTATCATTAAAATCTTCCAATTCCTGAACTCCAGACCCTGATCTTGGAGTGTATTTCACTCCTGCCATGTAGCCTTCTACCTCAGTAGTAATTTCACCTTCATACGACTCAACATCTACGGGATCAAATATCAACAAGGGAAGTTGACTGTTAGACATAAGTACGTAATCCTTGCCTTCATTTTGGTACAATACCATGTCTAAAGGATAATTGCCGGAACCAAATTCTGCTACTGTTCGGCCCTTTACATGCTCTTGACTTCCAAGTTGTTCTGTTTCAAACGTGACCAAAGGGGTGCAGAGATAAGCGGCCATAATATGGCTTTTGTTATTCAATTCGTACGGAAGAAATGCCCGTATAGGGGCTTGAGTTTCGTATGCACCGTGAGCTCCATGATAGATTTCCAACGTAGAAGCTCTCACATCTTTCTTGAATGGGTACTGGGAAATCCACATTGAAGCTGCAAATTCCTCATTCGAAAGACCTGCTACGTAAATATTCCCGTCGTCGTAGATAATGTCAGTGATTGCATCGACTCTCAGTTTCATCCCCTTCTTCCATTCATGTTCTTTTTCTGCATTTATGGGATTGGGAATTTTCACGCTTGAATACTCAACATTCTCAAGTTTTACCTCCGAAAACTCACCGCTTGTAGAAACTTTGATCAAGACATCAGCACTTGCCAAATCGTTGGGTAGATGCCATCTGGATGTCCATTTAGCACGAGCTCTTGAAACACTTAAATAAGTATTTCTTGAAATAGGGTTTACTGCCATGTCATGGATTAGGACATTTTCGGCAGTAGTACCAAGCATTCCCGCTATCTCCATTTCGACATCAGCAACGTTAAGGCTTTCTTCAAACCCACTTTGCTCTGTATCATCCAAATCGATCGCATAGATATTCCCACCCTCTGAATCTCCTAAAAACAAGATACCTGTGTCACTAAAAGTCAATTTGCTAATAGACTTTATGTCTGGCTTTCCTTTCTTCATCTCACCAGCTTGAAGAGAAATGAAGCCAATCGTTAATAAAATTGTAAGTAGTTTTTTGATCATGGTTTTCGATTTTTGGTTGTTTAAAGTAACGGCCTTGAGGGAAAAGTGTTAAACTAAAAAGCTAAGAACCCTTTAGTGGGTTCTTAGCTGACAGATTAGAACAGGTTGGTTTCCTATTGTCTTAGTTGATGTCTTCTCCCTTTTTCAGCTTCTCGATATTCTGATCAATGAGAGGCCCATTCTGATTGTCATTAGCAGGCACATTGGCTTTTGCTAACTGCAAATACTTTAAAGCTTGCTTGTAGTTTCCAACAGCCGAATAGCCTCTTGCAAGACCGTAGTTAGTTGGCCAAACACCCTTATTTGTCTTCGCATTGTACTGAAAAACTTCCAACGCCTTATCTTTTTGGTCTGCAGCTATTAACTGTCGACCGTACTGATGTAAAGCTCCAGCCGTGGCTCCAGGCAGCTTGATCGCCTCGTCCATTACTGCTATCGCCTCATCATTCTTACCAGCATTTCTCAAAACTCCAGCCTTTGTTTGCATGGTTGCAAAAGTCTTTTGACTGAAAAAATTTCCAGCAATCGCTGCATCTGCCCACAGAATCGCCTGATCATGCTCTCCTATTCCTGAGGCATAGTTTGCTGCCTGTTGATAGTTTGTCACTGTAAATCCTTGTGAATTGTTTAGCTCTGCCTTAATCGCGGCCAGTGTAACTTTGTCATTGTCCTTCACTTCAATTTTGAAGGGAACCATCTTATTTTCCCAAATCAGGGCAGCTGTAGTAGAGTTTGGCTGTCTGTCCACAAATTCGTACGAAAGCCACTCGCGGAATTCAACATCCTTTGCTTCAACCTCTGCTCTTAAAACATCATTTTCTTCAACATAGAAAAAGCTCCCCCAGTGATTGTTATCCTTGGAAAGAACAATCGTCCAAGGACCATTTTCGGCAGGGGCTACGAAGAATCCATATTTTCCAGCTTTTACCTCTTTCCCTTCGATTAAAACGTCATGCGAGAATTCGATTGTGGTATTTTCATTGGCACCTGCCCTCCAGGGTGCAGGATTTCCAAGACCAAATCCTTGTGAGATGAATCCGTAAGGAACTAGTTGCCCCCATATTTGACCTTTTCTACTTTGCCCATTTGGGCCCGTAACGTCAGGACTGTTGTACACAATTTCCACTGAAGCCAATCGCCCAATGAATTGCTTAGTCACGCTTTTTTGATTGCCTCCTCCTGGAGGTGTACTTAGTTGTGCCATCGTCACAGTAGCAAGACACATCCCCAGCACTAGTAATAGTTGTTTGGTTTTTCCCATTTGTTCAATAAGGTTTTTGTTGTAAAACCTGAAAACGTCAGAACAGTCAACTGCCGTCATTTTTTCTTTCAAGGGAATATATGTTAGATGAATGGTTGTTTTAAGCGTTGCAAACGCCCGATAGGAGTATAGGCCTGAGGCATCGAAGTATCAAAATTTCCTGCTACTCTATCCGTTTCTCCCCCAGCAGACCATCAATCGAGCTTTGATCACAATCAAAATTTGATATCATCATCTATTCACGAAATTGTTCTATTACTACTTCGAATAGTTAAAAAAGACACTTGAAAATACCCAAATATGGGTATTGACATCATCATCTGATAAGTACGAACTTTACCTTCGTAAACTAGCTACCATGAAAAGAATTACTGTCCTTCTGTTTGTTATACTGGTTCTGCTGCTCATGATTGATGGGCTTGGAATGTAACTTTTGAAGTTAATGAAAAAAATCACAAAAATACTCCTTATGATCACCGCCTTGATACTCGCTATCATTGGGGTTGGCAAGTTGAAAAGAGACCATTTAAAGATTAGCTGATTTGGAAATGTTGTGGCCTACTTGAGCCATTTACCCTATTCCAACGAGGATTTTTAGAATGCTCTATCTCCGTACTAAATCATTGGTAGATGTTCAAATCCTCTTTGCTTGTTCCCAATAGGAGTCCATTTCTTCCAGAGTCATTTCACCCATCCGTTTGCCGTCCTTTTTAGATTCTGTCTCGAGGAATTGAAATCGCTTGATAAATTTCTTGTTGGTTCTTTCAAGCGCTTCTTCAGGATTAATATCCACAAATCGAGCATAATTGATCAAGGAAAATAGCAGGTCACCGAACTCTCCTTTTTGCTTTTCGCCATCTGATTCTGCTTCAAACTCACTTAACTCTTCTTTCACCTTGTCCCAAACCTGATCCTGATTATCCCAATCAAAACCCACGCCCCTTGCTTTTTCCTGGACACGCATGGCCTTGACTAATGCTGGCAATGACTTAGGCACACCACCCAGCACGGATTGATTTCCCTTCTCCTGCAATTTGATTTTTTCCCAATTCTCCTTTACCTCCTGTTCGCCATCAACTTTTGTATCTCCATATATGTGCGGATGCCTTCGAATTAGTTTTTCACATACACCATTCAAAACATCAGCAACATCAAATTCTTTTCTCTCCGAGCCAAGACGAGCATAGAACACCATATGTAACATCAGGTCACCGAGCTCCTTCTTGACTTCACTTAGGTCATTTTCAATGATGGCATCCGATAGTTCGTAGGTCTCCTCAATCGTGAGATGTCGCAATGTTTCCATTGTTTGCTTTTTGTCCCACGGACAATTCTCTCTTAGCTCATCCATGATCGTAAGGAGGCGATCAAAGGCTTTCAATTTAGCTTCGCGATTCAGGTCAGGTTTTGATAATGGAGCACTCATGGAATTTTAACGAAATCTATTTTGTTGAATGGATACAGTCGCAAATTGGCTAATTTTGAATCAAAATTGATGTGATGCAAACAGTATTATTGGGGGTCGGTTTTTTTGCACTATTCTTCGTCCTGCTTTCGGTACGGATTCTATTTAAGAAGAATGGTGAATTTAAGGGAACATGTGCCTCCCAAAATCCATATTTGAACAAGGATGGACAAGCCTGTGGGTTTTGCGGAAAGACAGTCACACCTGGCGAATCTTGTGGAAATCCAGATTCTGAAGTAGATAAAGTTTTAGCCAAATACTGAGCGTCAACAAATCAAGTAATTCTTTCTAGTTGCAACCCGAGTTGCTCATATTTGCGCAGCCAAAAAAATAATCACCTTTGACACTTATAAAATCCATTTCCGGCCTTCGCGGTACGGTCGGCGGCAAACAGGGAGAGAACCTAACTCCACTTGACGTTGTGAAGTTTTCAGCAGGCTACGGCGCCTGGATAAAAGAAGCTCATGACAAGCCGAAAGTCATTCTTGGTAGGGACGCAAGACCCTCCGGCAAACCATTCTCACGACTGGTCGCCAACACGCTCATCAACCAGGGAATTGACGTTGTAGATCTTGGGTTAAGTACTACTCCAACAGTCGAAATGGCAGTTCTTGCTGAAAAAGCTCAGGGCGGGATCATTTTAACCGCGAGCCACAATCCTGCTGGGTGGAATGCTATGAAGCTTTTAAATGACCGGGGTGAGTTCATTTCAGCCGAGGAAGGCAAGAAAGTTCTTGATCTTTCGGAGTCCGATGATATTGATTTCTCAGTCCCGGCAAAATTTGGGAAATACACAAAAGACGATACCTATATTGATTACCACATCGACCAAATATTAAAGCTCGATTTAGTAGATATTGACGTGGTAAAAAAAGCAGGCTTTAAGGTAGTTGTTGATGCGGTAAATAGTACCGGTGGTATTTCCGTTCCTCCACTCCTGAAAAAATTGGGAGTTGAAGTCAAAGAACTTTTCTGTGAGCCAAACGGCAATTTTCCACACAATCCTGAGCCGTTACCGGAAAATCTTCAGCAAATCTGTGGTGAGCTAGAAGCAGGAAATTATCACTTGGGAATTGTAGTTGACCCAGATGTTGACAGACTCGTTTTCATTTCGGAAAATGGTGAGCCATTTGGTGAAGAGTATACATTGGTCTCCATTGCTGATTATGTGCTGTCTCAAAGAAAGGGAAATACTGTTTCGAATTTATCATCAACACGCGCTCTCAGAGATGTAACGGAAAAACACGGTTGCGAGTACAATGCCTCCGGTGTCGGTGAGGTCCATGTTGTTGCCAAAATGAAAGAGACTAAGGCCGTAATCGGTGGCGAAGGAAACGGAGGCGTAATCGTACCAGAATTACATTACGGCAGAGATGCACTTGCTGGACTGGCATTGTTCCTGACTCATCTGGCCAAGTTTGGGAAAAGTGTTTCCATGCTTCGAGCTACCTATCCAAATTATCACATCTCTAAGAATAAGATTGAGCTAACACCAGATATCAATGTAGATGGGGTACTAAATTCCATCAAAGAGAAATACTCTTCGAATCCTATCAATACTGAAGATGGAATTAAGATTGAATTTGATACCGAATGGGTACAATTACGAAAATCAAACACTGAGCCGATTATTCGTATTTTTGCAGAGTCTGAGAGTCAGAATACGGCTGAGCATTTGGCCAATAAACTGATCTCCGACATTAAGGAATTGATTTCTGGTTAAACCTACTGCTATGAACGTTTACTTCGACAATGCTGCGACAACTCCACTTGATCCAGCAGTTTTTGAGGCAATGAAACCCTTTTTGCTAGAACACTTTGGCAACCCTTCGTCTATTCATTCGCACGGAAGAAAAGTACGTACAGCCGTAGAGCAATCCAGGAAAAAAGTGGCAGATTTTTTAAATGTTACACCTGGAGAGATTTTCTTCACCTCTGGTGGTACTGAAGCTGACAACACGGCGATTAGATGTAGTGTTCGAGACAAGGGAGTTACGCATCTGATCTCAAGTAGAATTGAGCACCATGCGGTCACTCATACGATGGAGGCCAAAGAAAAAGAAGGAATTAAGGTTAGTTATGTGAATCTGAATGGAGACGGGGAAGTTGACTATGATCACCTGGAAGAACTTCTGAAAAACAATGCCAATTCCATGGTCTCTTTAATGCACGCTAACAACGAAATTGGAAATTTGCTTGACCTCGAAAGAGTCGGAGATCTTTGTGAGCAGTATGATGCCATTTTCCATTCTGACACTGTTCAGAGTATGGCCCACTACGTACACGATCTGCGAAAGCTGAAACTTGATTTCGCGGTAGGTTCTGCTCATAAATTTCATGGACCAAAAGGAATTGGATTTCTCTACATCAATCATGAAATGAAAATCAATCCATTCATTCATGGTGGAGCACAAGAAAGAAACATGCGTGGAGGAACGGAAAATGTTTGTGGTATCGTGGGGCTGGCAGCAGCAATGGAAATTGCATATGGTGAAATGGAGTCGCATCGAAAACATATCGAAGGCTTAAAGAGACATACCATTGGAAAATTGCAAGCTTCCATTGAAGGAGTGGGGTTCAATGGAGTTTCGGACAATTTAGACAAGAGTCTTTACACAGTTCTTAACATCTGTCTGCCTCCTTCAGAGGACAACGATATGTTACTTTTCAATTTAGATATCAGTGGAATTTCCGTTTCAGGTGGAAGCGCCTGCACAAGTGGGTCCAACATAGGCTCTCACGTCTTAGCCGAGTTAGATCGCGATCAGGCTCGCGGAGCTATCCGTTTCTCATTTAGCAAATACAATACGATCGAGGAGATCGATTATGCAGTAGAAAAGCTTGCGGAACTCTATCAAGCAGTAGAGGTTTAGGCCGCAGGCCCAACCAGTCAAAATAATATGAACGTCTGGTCCTAGACTTTTCTATTTAGCTGGATCATGTTTTAGGTTTATATTAGGTTTGAAAACCTATCACCTCTTAATCACTGGCCAATGAACATGTTTACAAGTCAATCATTCGGCAAGGATGATCTTATCCACTGGATCCCGAGGATTATCATTGTTATCATAATAGGACAGACCCTTCCTTTCAAATTCTCAGGAGCGGAGGAGAGTGTACAAATCTTCACTCAACTCAACATGGAGCCCTACGGTAGAATAGGTATTGCCATCATTGAGTCTGCAGCAGTAATTCTGCTGATGTCTCGCTTTTACGTAATGGGGGCTATCATGTCATTAAGTCTGATCAGTGCTGCAAATTTTCTTCATTTCGCAAAACTTGGTCTGGTAATCAACAATGACGGAGGGTTATTGTTCTTCCTCAGTATAATTGTTATTGTCTGCTCTCTATGGACGCTGATCTATTGGAATAAACTCAAGAAAAAGAAGAAGCGTGTGAGGTTTGACTTTTCAGATTCCTCCGAAATCGAGTAAAAGAGGCTCTTCTGGAAGTGTTACTTCTCAGCCATGTTTTTCAAGCAGTCCACCCATTTATCTTCTGCGTTTAAACTGGGTACTAAATCCCATTCGTCCCCACCAGCTTCTTTGAAATCTTCACGATAGGTTTCACCCACTTCCACCGTTGTCTCAAGGCAATCTGAGATAAAGGAAGGCGAAAAAGCCAGTACTTTTTTCACACCGCTTTCAGCCAGCTCTTTAAGCGCCACATCCGTGTATGGCTTGATCCAGGGTGTTTTACCTAAACGAGATTGGAATGTAACCGAGTAGCTTCCCTCTCTTAGACCAAGCTTCTCCACAAGTAACCGAGTAGTAGCAAAGCACTGTGCACGGTAGCAGTATCGGTTCTTTTCAGTTAAGCTGGAACAACAGGTTCCAAACTCGCAATAATCATCTACCGCACCCTTAGCAATCTGTCGCTCCGGAATGCCATGATAACTGAAGAGAAAATGATCGTAGTCTTTCTTTATGATCAAATTTTTGGCATTATCAACTATGGTATCCAAGAACAATTCCTCCTCGAAAAACTGTGAAGTAAACTTGATGTCAGGAATTATCTGCCAATCTTTCACAATCTCCATAACCTTTTCCTGCACGGAACCAGTACTAGCCGAAGCATATTGCGGAAACAATGGAATAACATGGATAGAAGAACAATTTTTCAGAGAACGCAAACCTTCTTCAATTGAAGGGTTTTGGTAGCGCATAGCCAACTCAACTTGATACTGATCGTCGATCACTTTTCTCAGCTTATCTCTGACTTCAAATCCGAAATACTTTAGAGGCGATCCTTTTTCATCAAACAATCGCTCGTACTCCTTTGTAGACTTTGGTGCCCGCAATGGTGCGATAATAAGATTCACCAACATCCAACGGTTTAAAAACGGGATATCGATGACCCGTTTGTCCATTAGAAACTCTCGCAGATACTTTCTAACATCGGAAACCTTGGTTGAATCAGGTGTTCCCAGGTTTACCAACAAAATGCCTTTTTTGCTCATATCTAATTTAGAATGTTAGCTTCCCATACAATCATCGAATAAACAATAAACCTTGCAAATCGAAATAGAGAAAAGTAGAGATACTTCTTGAAAGAGTATTTCACCGAACCTACCAGCATCGCAATTCCAGAAAAAGGTAATGGAGTGACTGCAGCGACTATCACCAAAAATCCACCATAATGATTAAGGTGCTCTTCAAATTTTCCAAAAACTCGTTTTTTCATTGCGACGAAGAAATGCGTCTTGTTCAGATACTGACCAATAAGAAACCCAATGACTCCGGCAGCATATGAAATAATTGAAAGTGATATTATGTTGTTTGCATAGATTGTAAGAACCTCTGTTCGGAGCGACCAGATCATAAAAAACTCCGGCGGAATGATTCCGAAAATCACCTCCGATGCCAAAAAAATCAAGTAGACAATTCTTGGCTTTTCGTAAACTGGACCAAGAACGGACTCAAGCGTGAAGTTCAGGTTATTTTGTGCAAAAAAATAGCCTCCCACAATTACCACCAGCCAGATCAAGCCCCTGCCAAGATTCTTCAGCAAGAACCTTCTCCGATCTGGAAGTGATTTGATTTCTTCTTCAGCCATTTGCGATGGGAATAACCTTATTTAGGATCAGATTGTTCAACTTCAACCGATTCTTTTTTAGCCGGTTTCTTGTCGAAGGCTACAGACCAATATGGATCTTCAAGCTCTGTGTATCTCCCATGAAATTGGGTTAGCATTATTTTCACTGCATAGTTTAATCGATTGACTGCATCAATGTAGTAGTCATGTCGATTCTTGGGGTGGTAAATGAAAAACTTGATCACTGGAAAAGCTCCAGTTCTAAAATCTCCCAGAACCTTCTTGGTATCTGGTTTTTTCTTTTCGAGCCTTTCGGTCGCCTTCCCACAACAGTTTCCCAAACCTTTTATTAATGGAATATATATTTTGTTTGCCTCTCGCTCTTCCTTCCCCATCGTCTCTGTTGCTTCATCGCAAAAGGCTTTCAAAATCCTCAAGGAGGGTAAGCTCATCGCGGCCTCAGTAAAAACATCTGGTTGCCAAAGAATTTCGCGGAACGTAAACAGGGAAGGGAGCAATTCAGTATCGTATTCTGCATCTTCCTGAAGAGATTTTAAGGTCTTATTTGTAAGCCCTGAAACTTCGACATCACCAGCATGAAATCCATAGGACCATCCCTTCTCGGTATCATCGATAAGTTTATGAAAGTTCCATATTTCGTTTAGAGCCAGTTTCATGTCAAAATGAAAAGCCAAAATAACACATTACATCACATAACTTTTATAATAGTCTAGGAAGAAACGTACTTTTAAGCTGATGTATGGAAAAAAAGTGGATTTACCTGGATGAACCTGATGCGCAAATAATTCAAGACCTTTCTAAATCCATTAATATAAGTCCAACCCTAGCCAAAATACTCGCACAGAGAGGAATAGAATCTTTTGATCGGGCAAAGGAGTTTTTCAGACCAAGTTTAAAAACATTGCACGATCCATTTCTGATGAAGGATATGGATAAAGCAGTCAATCGGCTTTGCGAAGCAGTTTTTAACGAAGAAAAAATTCTCGTGTACGGTGACTATGATGTGGATGGCACTACATCTGTAAGCCTGATGTATCTGTTTCTTCAACAATTCACTGATCAAATCGAGTTTTATATTCCAGATCGCTATTCTGAAGGATATGGTATATCCGAGAAAGGAATCCAATGGGCCGCCGAAAATGGCTTTCAGCTAGTTGTTGCACTAGACTGCGGCATTCGGGCAAATGACAGAGCAACTCAATCAAGAGAGCTGGGAATTGACCTTATTATCTGCGATCATCATCTTCCCGGAAAAGAGCTCCCTGATGCATTTGCAATCCTGGATCCAAAGCGCACTGATTGTAGCTATCCATTTGATGAGCTGTCTGGTTGCGGAGTTGGGTTCAAACTGCTCGAAGGATTTTGCCAACAGAATACCATCGAGAAAGAGAAGCTCTTTCAATTCCTGGATCTTCTAGTCGTGAGTATTGCGTCAGATTTGGTTCCGATCATCGGAGAAAACCGAACGCTAGCTTACTATGGCTTACGAAAATTAAACCACAGTCCATCAGCAGGACTTAAGTCGCTAATAAAAGTGAGTGGTCAGAAGACGGACTTGAATATTTCCAATGTGGTTTTTTCTCTAGGTCCTCGTATAAATGCCGCTGGAAGGCTATCTCATGCCAAAGAATCAGTTAATCTACTTATTGGAGCAAGTGACGAAACTGCTGAATTTGCAGATAACCTAAATGCTCGGAATAAAGAGCGAAGAGAATATGACCTAAATACCACGGACGAGGCGCTCGAAATGATCGCTGAAATGTCTTCAGAAAAAAAGTCAACGGTATTATTCAAAGAATCCTGGCACAAAGGGGTCATTGGCATTGTTGCTTCACGTTGCATCGAACACTACTACCGACCCACCATAATACTAACAGAGTCCAACGGTAAAGCAACCGGTTCTGCTCGCTCTGTTGATGGCTTTGATGTGCATTCAGCCATAAATGAATGTGCAGATTTGCTTGAGCAATTTGGCGGGCACAAGTACGCCGCAGGCCTTACCCTATCCCTCGGCAACATTGAAGCCTTTGAAAACAAATTTGAGGAAGTGGTCGCCAAAAGAATTTTGCCAGAACAATTGATACCAATGGTCAAGATCGACTCAGACATCTCGCTTAGCGATGTCAATTTCAAAACCATCAGTATCCTTTCTCAAATGGAACCCTTTGGACCACAAAATCTAGCTCCAATCTTTGGCACAAAAAATGTAACAGTGAAGTCGAAGCCTCAAGTGATGAAAGAAGCACATATAAAAGGTTTCCTTCACGAAATTGGAAACGACAAAATGTTTGAGTTTATAGGTTTTGGTTTATCAAACAAAGCAGATGAAATGCTACCAGGAAATTCATTTCAAATTGCATATCATGTCGAGGAAAATAATTTTCGTCAGCAAAAGTCCCTGGTACTCAACATTCAGGATATCAAATTTGATTCATAACTTGCACAACTTTTCAGGACTTACAGAACAAGTCTGGTCAGGTCGTAAAAGTCTTTTTTTAAAGCATGGAATTACGCGCAGAACATTTAGTAAAGAAGTACAAGAAGAGAAAGGTTGTTAACAACATTTCTGTTACTGTAAAGCAAGGCGAAATCGTTGGGCTTCTTGGTCCAAATGGAGCTGGGAAAACTACCTCTTTCTACATGATTGTTGGTTTGATTAAACCTAATGAGGGCAGGATCTTTTTAGACGATCGAGACATTACAGAACTTCCGATGTTCAAAAGAGCTCAGAATGGAATCGGATATCTCGCCCAGGAAGCTTCCGTATTTCGAAAACTCTCTGTGGAAGACAACATTTTGGCTGTGCTCGAGATGACAAAACTTTCCAAGGTGGAGCAAAAGGAAAAAGCGGAGGAACTTCTCGAGGAATTCAGTTTAACCCACGTAAGAAAAAATCTTGGTCAGGTACTTTCAGGAGGAGAGAGACGAAGAACTGAAATAGCAAGAGCTCTTGCAGTTGATCCTAAATTTGTACTGCTGGATGAGCCATTTGCAGGAGTTGATCCAATTGCTGTTGAGGAAATTCAATCCATAGTTGCCCAGCTCAAGAACAAAAATATTGGCATTTTGATAACAGATCACAATGTGAACGAAACACTCTCCATTACCGATCGGGCCTACTTGATGTTCGAAGGGCAACTACTAAAAGCAGGGACCGCTGAAGAGCTTGCAAATGACGAGCAAGTAAGGAAAGTTTATTTAGGTCAGCACTTCGAATTGAAGAGAAAAATCTAATTTTCTACTTCAATGGCACTTTTTAATTCCATAATGTCCTGGGTCATGAAGAAGAGGATTCACCAGATCGATCTCTTCATGAAATATCCACATGAAGTCCAGCATGACATTTTCGATAGCCTGATAAGAAAAGGTTCTGGTACTGAATATGGAAAGTCTCACGGATTTTCCTCTATTTCCAATTATGAACAGTTCAAAGAGCAAGTGCCAGTCGTTACGTATGAGGATTTGTTTCCTTGCATTGATCGGGTAATGAAGGGTGAACAAAATGTGCTTTGGCCAACAGAAATTAAGTGGTTTGCGAAATCATCAGGAACGACAAATGCACGGAGCAAATTCATTCCTGTCTCGCAGGAAGCGTTGGATGATTGCCACTACAAAGGTGGCAAAGATCTGTTGTCGATCTACTTTAACAATTATCCTGAGGCGCAAATGTTTTCAGGTAAAGGATTGGTTATCGGAGGTAGTCATCAACTCAACCAATTTGATGAAAACTCTAAATCCTACTACGGCGATGTTTCAGCCGTCTTGCTGAAGAATTTACCATGGTGGGCGCAGATGGTCCGGACGCCAAGTTTAGACATTGCGCTGATGGATGAGTGGGAAGAGAAAATCGACCGAATGGTTGACATCACTTCTGAAGAAAATGTGACCAATATTTCTGGAGTACCAACCTGGATGATCATTCTTCTGGAGAAAGTGCTCATTAAGAAAAATGCCAGCAATATTTTGGAAGTATGGCCAAATCTAGAGGTCTTTTTTCATGGAGCAGTTTCGTTCACTCCGTACGAGGAGCTTTTCAAAAAACTCATACCCAGTAATCAAATGCGGTATATGGAGACCTACAATGCTTCAGAAGGTTTTTTTGGAATACAGGACCAGACGGACAAAAAAGAATTCTTACTCATGCTTGATTATGGGATTTTCTACGAATTCATCCCTGCCGAAGAAGGTGAGAGCGAAAACCCAAAAGTGCTGAGTCTTGATCAAGTAGAAGTCGGGAAGAATTACGCCGTTGTAATCACAACAAATGCTGGTCTGTGGCGCTACAAGATTGGTGATACTGTGAAATTCACTAGTGTCAATCCTTTTCGGATTACCATTTCCGGTCGTACCAAACACTTCATTAATGCTTTTGGAGAGGAGTTGATTATTGAAAATGCGGAGCAAGCCATTGCAGAAGCATGCAGACGAACAAATGCAGCAATCGACAATTTCACAGCGGGTCCCAAATATCTGGACTCAGGAACCAAAGGTGGACACGAATACGTCATCGAGTTTATGAAAAGACCCGATGATCTCGATCGCTTCAGCCAGCTTCTAGACGAAAAACTGAGGGAGATAAACTCGGACTATGATGCAAAGCGATACAAGGATATCGCCTTGCTTCCACCAATCATCCATGCCGTGGAGCACGGCACGTTTTATAACTGGATGAAGTCAAAGGGTAAAATTGGTGGACAGCACAAAGTTCCCAGACTCGCAAACAGCCGAGAATATCTAGATGAGCTTTTGTCTTTTGGAGGCCATTCGTAAGGCTACCCAAAGAAGTTCAAAGGTTTTTGGTTATAATTGTGTTGATCAGAAACCAACTCTACATTAAAAAATTATGGGCGACTTTAATCACTTATCGCAAGAAGGTTTGCAATGGACAGGCAAACCGTTCGGTGGGATAAAACAAGATATCAAACGAAGATTACCTCATTACCTGAGTGATTTTAAGGACGGATTTAGCTCAAAAGTTGCTGGTACCACATTCTTTATGTTTTTCGCTGCTCTTGCAAATGCCATTGCATTTGGTGCTTTAACTGGCACCATGACTGGTAATGAGATCGGAATCACAGAAATGATCGTTGTCACAGCTATTGGTGGAATAGCATTTGCTCTATTTTCTGGACAACCACTTACAATACTAGGTGGAACAGGGCCGATCGTGATTTTTACTGGTTTGTTGTACGTGGCATGCGGTCAGCTAGACATTGCATTTCTTCCTACCTATGCTTGGGTGGGGATTTGGTCTGGAATTTTTATGCTCGTGCTTGCTTTTACAGATGCAAGTGCACTAATGCGCTACTTCACGAGGTTCACTGACGAAATTTTTGCAGCACTAATATCTGTGATTTTCATTGTGGAAGCAGTCAAGGACGTACGATCCACATTTGTGGTAGATGATGTTAGTCACTCTACCAGTTTTTTGACACTTGTACTGGCAATCGGTACGTTCATGATATCCCGATGGTTGAAGAATATGACGAAATCGCCATTCTTAAGAAGAACTCTAAGGGAATTCATTTCAGACTTTGGCCCTTCAATTGCGATCATTGCGATGACTTTCATGGCCATGAGTTTCCCCGATGTGAGTATATCAAAACCTCTGGTTCCAAGTGAAATAGGAACTACCTCTGGACGTCCGTGGCTCGTTGATATTTTTGGTATACCTGTCTGGGCCATGTTCGCCTCCGCTGGACCTGCCCTACTCGCAACGATTCTATTATTCTTGGATCAAAACATTACCACCAGACTTGTTAACGCTGCTCAAAACAAACTTAAGAAGGGCCCTGGTTATCATCTCGATCTCGCCGTTGTTGGTATTATCATTCTTGTTGGCTCTATGTTTGCACTCCCTTGGATTGTTGCAGCGACTGTTCATTCACTAAATCATGTGAAGAGTCTTGCAGACATGAAGGTTACGAAGACTGATCAAGGCAAAAAGGAAGAGATAGCAAGCGTTCGCGAAAATCGAATTTCCGGTCTTACCGTGCATCTACTCATACTAACTTCACTTTTCTTTCTAGGGTATGTTGCCTTAATACCAATGCCAGTATTATTCGGGCTCTTTCTCTACATGGGGGTTGCTTCCCTAGCAGGAAATCAGTTTTTCGAACGAATGACCCTTTGGTTTAAGGATCCCAAGCTTTATCCTGAAGCACATTATTTGAACATAGTTCCAAACAAAGTTGTACATCAATTTACTATTATACAGTTTTTGTGCTTCGTGGTTCTGTGGGTACTCAAGACTTCACCTGCCGGAATTCTGTTTCCACTTTTCATAGCCATGTTGGTGCCTATTCGATTGTTTATGGCTAAGTTTTTCAGAGCCGAACATCTATGGGCACTTGTCAAGGAAGATGAAGATGAAGAAGAAGAACTAGGAATCGTGATATAAATCGTACGGTTCAAAAAATAACTTGTGAGCGTGAAACACTTTATGCTGATTTTCTGTTAAGGTTGTTTATATGCAACTAAAAGCTCTTGCACGTCTTTTTGTATTTCTCTTAGCAGTCAATTTTGCTGCTCAACTCATCCTTCCTACTTCGCACATGGAAGTCGTACAATTAGAAATTGATTCAGAATCGGATTCCGAGGAAAAAGAATCGAAGAACGAAAAAGAGACAGATAAACTGAACCATGGTCACCGACTATCAAAACTCGAAACCAAGTGTAAGAGTAGTCTATTAGCTATTCACTACGATCATTGGTGGGTCCCTCCCACCATCGAAATGAGCTGTCCTCCTCCAGAGATAGGTTAGTCCCTCACCAGTACTCTATCCAAATTTAAATTTTCCAAATCGTCTGAATTTTTAATAATACAGGTATGTTCAATAACATCAAATCTGACCTATCCTCTAGTCTCGTCGTATTTCTGGTAGCTGTACCTCTTTGTTTGGGGATTGCCCTCGCATCAGGAGCACCTCTTTTTGCAGGTATTATATCTGGTATCATCGGGGGTATTGTTGTTGGGTCACTCAGTGGTTCTGCTGTTGGCGTTAGTGGCCCAGCCGCTGGACTTGCAGTAATTGTTCTTGCAGCTATCCAAGATCTAGAAACATATCCCATGTTTCTCACTGCCGTCTTCGTCAGTGGAATCATCCAAATGATCCTTGGTGCGGCTAAGGCTGGAATCATAGGTTACTACTTCCCCTCCTCAGTGATCAAAGGAATGCTATCCGCCATCGGTATCATTATTTTTCTCAAACAAATTCCACATGCCTTTGGGTATGACGCTGACCCGGAAGGGGACCTCGAGTTTTTCCAACCCGACGGTGAAAATACCTTTTCAGAATTATTCACCATGCTGGATTACATCAACCCTGGGGCGATAACGATCTTCCTTATTTCGATTTCAATTCTAATTCTCTGGGAACGGCCGTTTATGAAAAGAATCAGAATTTTCCAAATAATCCAAGGACCGCTAGTTGTTGTAACCTTGGGCATCCTGATCAACCAGCTATTCTCAGGAACAAGTTACTATTTAGACTCCACTCACATGGTTAGTCTGCCGGTTGCCAGCTCAGCCAGAGAATTTATTAATCAATTCACCCTTTTTGATCCAAGCGCACTTTTTGATAAAAAAGTCTGGATAATTGGCGCAACTATAGCGGTAGTGGGATCTCTTGAAACCTTGTTAAGTGTAGAAGCATCAGATCGCTTGGATCGTCAAAAGAGAATTACCCCCACTAATAGAGAATTATGGGCACAGGGCGTCGGAAATACACTTTCAGGAATGATCGGCGGGCTACCAGTAACGCAGGTGATCGTCAGGTCTTCTGCTAACATTCAGTCAGGAGCCAATACAAAACTGTCAGCGATTTTCCATGGAATTCTGCTGTTAACATCTGTAATCCTAATTCCAAATGTGCTCAACTTAATTCCTCTTTCAAGCCTTGCAGCTATACTTATTCTGGTTGGCTTCAAGTTGGCAAAACCCGCTCTCTTCAAGCAAATGTTTTCTGCCGGGCGATCTGAATTCGTCCCGTTTGCGGTGACAATCCTCGGAATTATTTTCACTGATCTTCTTATTGGTATTGTGATGGGGCTAGTCGTTGGAATTTTTGAAATCTTATACTCCAATTCTAAGAAGCCTTACGCGCTCACTCACATGGAGGAAAATGGCTCAAGCAAGATGCATATTGAATTGGCAGAGAATCTGACCTTTTTGAGCAAGGCCAGTATGATGGAAACTATTTCCCATATCCCTGACAATTCAAAAGTTCACATTGATGCCTCACGCTCTTACTTTATACATCCTGACATCCGAGAGATTATCTCAGATTTCAAGAAAAATTCGGAATATCGAAACATTCAACTTGAGGTTACGGGATTGGACACGCAGCATAGAGATCCTGTCAAGGCATTGAAAGAAATAGCAGGAAAAAAGAACTAACGTCAATCTGTATGATCAATGTAGTTCACCCATTTTTCAATCACACCTTGGAAGTCTTCTGGAAGTTCAGAATCCACGAAGACTTCCTTTTTTGAAACTGGGTGAATAAATCCAAGCGTTTTTGCATGCAGTGCCTGCCTGGGAATAAGTTTAAAACAATTGTGAACAAATTGTTTGTACTTGCTGAAGATCGTGCCCTTTAGGATTTGGTCTCCACCATACGTAGCGTCATTAAAAAGTGGATGTCCCAGAAATTTCATGTGCGCTCGAATTTGATGCGTTCGTCCTGTTTCCAAATTACATTTCAATACCGAGACATACCTGAGATCGTTTAAGACCTCATAGTGCGTGATTGCAGTCTTTCCAAAATCTCCCCTGGGAAAAGAGGCAGTGATTCGCCTGTCTTTTAAACTTCTTCCAACATTCACATCGATTGTTCCTTTCCCCTCCTCTGGCACCCCCCATACAATCGCATGATACGTTCTTTCAATGGAATGATCGAAAAACTGCTTTGCTAGACCAGCCATTGCCTGCTCAGTTTTTGCTACCACAAGTAAGCCAGACGTATCCTTGTCAATCCGATGCACGAGCCCCGGTCTACCATCATTTCCTTTCATTTCGGGGAGATTCTTAAAATGATATGCGAGTGCATTTACAAGCGTACCCGACCAATTTTGATACGCTGGATGGACCACCATGCCTGCTGGTTTATTTACCACCAGCAGATGTTCATCTTCCAAAACTATGTTCAATGGAATATCCTCTGGCACCACATCCTCGTCTCTCGGCGGCTCCGGCAAAACCACCGATATATCATCCCCCGGATGTACTTTGTAGTTGGGCTTAACAGGAAGGTTATTGACCTTTACGAAACCATCTTTGATTCCACTCTGTACTTTGTTTCTCGTGACGTTTGGCAAGCGATCCATCAAGAATTTGTCAATACGAAGAAGTTCCTGACCGGCATCGACAACAATCCGGTGGTGCTCATAAAGCTCATCTTCTAGATCTTCTCGTTCCTCTGACATGAGTGTAAATTTAAGCGATGGTTAAGCTACCAAGCCCAACGCAAGAAATATTACACCCGATCTTGGACAAAAAACAAGTTCAGCTTTTCATAAAACGAGACGATTTGATACATGAGGAGATCATGGGCAATAAATGGCGAAAGCTGAAATACAACCTTGCCGAAGCTAAAAGTCAGGGCAAAAAAACGATCCTGACACTGGGCGGAGCTTACAGTAATCACATATATGCTACTGCAGCGGCTGGCGCTGCATTTGGTTTCAAAACCGTAGGAATCATCCGTGGTGATGAGCTTCGGGCAGATAGCAATGAGACACTCCGCTTTGTCACCAGCAAGGGAATGGAACTAAAGTTTGTAGATAGAAAGGATTATCGAGATTATCGAGAGGCGCCCGATTCTCTAGCCCGAAGTTATCCCAACTCGTACATTCTGCCTGAAGGAGGAACCAATGAGCTCGCCATCAAAGGTTGCAAGGAATTGGTGTCCGAAATAGAAAATGATTTTGACCTTATCGCACTACCGATCGGGACAGGAGGTACATTTTCAGGAGTCCTTGCTGGGGTAAATGAGTCGCACCATGTATTAGGCATAAGCAGTCTCAAAGGAGATTTTATGCATGAGGAAATAGCAAAACTATTGAGCCAATTCCAAATCGCGAATTGCAATTACAAGATAGACACAGATTTCCATTTCGGTGGTTATGGAAAAACAACAACGCAGCTTATTGACTTTATTAATTGGTTTAAGATAGAATTCTCAGTTTCTCTTGATCCTATTTATACCGGAAAATGCTTTTTTGCCGTTTGGGATATGATAAATAACGATAAATTTGAAAAAAATCTCAAAATAGTCCTATTACACACAGGTGGTCTACAGGGTATTTTGGGCTTTAATCGAAAAAATCAAATTATTATCCAATAAGACTTAATTTTATCTCAGACTTGTAATGGTGAAAAAATTTGTGTTCATAACCTTTCTGGTGATTTTGTTTGCTGGTTGCAATTCAAATGAGCTGGATTTCGATAATATACAGTTACCGACAGCCAATGGGACTTTCAACTTTCCCCTTGGGACTGCGGCGTATACAATCCGTGATCTTATCCTGAATCAGGAAGACAGCTTGCTGGACTTTCAGGTGGACGAAGACTCATTAATAACGCTGCTTTATTTTGAAGAGATCGCTTATAATTCAGATACTGACTTCATTCAGATTCAAGATATTTCCAAGTCCAGTAGCGTAGACCTGACAGGTATCGGGGGTCCGATTGCTGGACCAGGAACTGTTCCCTCTGTCCCTCCTCTCACTCAAAATTATAATTTTGCCTTCGAACCGGACGATCCTTCCGATGTGCTTGATTCCCTTTTTTATGCTTCAGGAGAGGTTACTGTGAATGTTACCTCTGACATTGAAGGAGCACTGGACTATAGCTTCACACTCAACAACTTCGTCAGGAAAGACAACGAAACACCACTAGCGATTAGCGGGACATTAAATGGTACTGGAGCGAGTACTACATCAACACCTACCCCAACAGATCTATCGGAGTATAAGGCCATACTATCTGGGACCGGAAATATGTTTACGACCGATTTTACTGGGACAATTACACTTGGCGCAGGAGATACGTTTATAGGCGATGAGTCACTAACGTTTGACATAACTTTCGCAAATCAGACGTTTTCCATCATTTACGGAAAATTTGGACGGGACACCGTGCAAGTAGGAAACGAAACGTTGAATATCGAGTTCTTCCGAGAAATGGGAGAAGAAGGAATAATTTTTGGAAATCCGACCATGCGATTCTTTTTTGAAAACTCTTTTGGAATTCCGATCGGGGTTGACTTTTCGGGATTGTTTGGTGACGATGGACTAGGCGGCACACAGACTTTCCTTTCTGGAAATATTGTCGATAATATCCCCGTGATTGCCAGTGGTGATATAAACAACCCAGGTCCCTCTGTACGAGATACGATCGAAATAAACAGTGGTAACTCTTCAATTGTGGACCTTCTGGCAACTTCACCAGGCAGGTTGGGATTCAACGTCGCCGCAATATCAAATCCAGAAGACACAACCGCAATTAATTTCATTACCACGACAAATCAGATAACATCAAAAATTGAGATTGAAATTCCTCTGGAGGTAAAATTGGAAAACCTTGAACAATCGATCAACCTGAGCTTGGGCGATGGATTCGACACCTCTGATTTGGACTCCGCAGAACTGAGAATCGTCACAAGAAATGAGTTCCCTTTTTCAGGAATTCTTGCAATTGACATTCAGGACGCTGATAGTACATCCCTGTTTATGGTAACTGATAATTTTGTGTTGGAGGCACCATTTATAAACATAGATGGGTTGGTAACCGATGCAAATGGACGCACTGAGGATATCCCGCTGAGTCCTGCGGGAGTTGAAGCATTAAGTACAGGATCGCACATTGTAATGACCGTAACACTCAACACTCCTGGCAGTCTAAATTCAAGAGATATCTTCGTTAAGATCCTTGCAGATTATAGACTAGAAATTTCGCTCGGAGTCAAGGGCACCATAAATGTCGATCTCTAGAATGCGCAAGATCACCGTCACCATATTAGCCACACTAATCGCCACAACACTACTGGGACAAACCAGTATGTCCTTCTATCACCTCGGGAAGACGACCTATCAAAACTCGGAATTAAACCCTGCCTGGGTTCCGGAGGGAAGATTATTTATCGGCCTGCCCGTCCTGTCAGGGATCCACTGGCATGCGAATAATAAACTGAGCTACAATGATTTGTTCACTAGGGAAAGTGACAATAGTATTCTGCTGGACATCGATAAAGGGATTACCAATCTGCAAAAGGAAAATCTGACGAGCTTTCAAGCGAACGTTAACCTCTTCCATGTGGGATTCAAGTTCCCAGCAGGGGCTTTCATAAGCGTGTTTGCTAACGAGCGAGTTCAGGCAGATGTTTTGTATCCAAAGAAGCTTATAGAATTCGCCTGGAATGGAAGCGATGGGTTTCTTGACGACAAAATAAAAATAGGAAACGTTGGATTAACTGCAAATCACTTCAGGGAAATTGGTGTTGGATATGCCTACTCGGTTAATAGTCAAATCGATTTTGGGGTTCGAGTTAAATATCTGATGGGTTTCCTGAATGCCAGCGTCCCTGGCAATGCCAAAGCAGATTTTACGACAAGCGCCGAATTTTTCCAAATAGATGCTAATCTTGAAAATGCACAGCTACGCACTGCTGGACTGGACATTTATAGTGGAGATGAAGGAGACATAGGAAGCCATTTAGTTTCCAGCGGTAACACAGGTTTCGCTATCGATATTGGCGGTGAATACAAGCTAAACAGATATTACTCCATTGCAGGATCCATCCTGGATTTGGGTTTCATAAACTGGAAAACAAATGTGGTCAATCAAACACTGAACGATACCACCTTCACCTACTCAGGAGTTAATCTTGACGGAGTTGGAGATTTAGTTGATGTTCTGGAGGACTCGCTCTTTGATAAATTCGATATTGTTGAAACAAATGAATCATACAGGGCCTGGCTTCCTGTACGAGCATATGGTAGCTGGATCTATCATTACGACCGAAACATGGATTTCTACGCTTCGCTGGGAGCACGCCTGGTTCAAGGGCAACTGAAGTTTCTATACGGTGGAGGTATCACCCGAAAATTTGGCAGGATAGCAACGCTATCTGCTACCGCACTAAAAATGCCGCAACAGTTCATAAATATTGGAGCTGCCTTTGCAGTAAACGGAGGTCCGGTCCAACTATACATGGCTGCCGATCAAGTCATCAATTTCTCAGCACCAGACTTCAAAGCCTTTGATTTTAGGTTTGGTATAAACTTCCGGTTTAGAGGTAGAGATACTGGTTTGACTTCAAATTCTTCGGTCACCAATTATTCCAAGGGATTTGGTAAGAGCAACAACGATGGAACACTGGATGGTCCAAAGGGAGTTGACTCAGGGTCCTTCCTCGGCAAGAAAGTGAAAAACAAAAAGAGAGATGAGATTTATTCTATCATACCTAGACAAAAGAAACCAGACGTAGATACTGAGGGGACACCAAAGAAAAAAGTGCAACCTAATTCACCTGGCCCCACAAGTCCACCAAAACCTTTCTTCAAGAAAAGCATCAATCAGAGGAAAAGTAAGGTTAAACCGGATAAGAAAAAGAAGAAGAAAGTGATCCGAAAGAGTCTTACCGGCAGATCAAAAAATTAGACTTCAAAATATGTGTTGGAAGAGGTCGCTCAGCTTTGAGAAGGATTTAACACTTATCTTAAACTGGGCAAGATCCTTCGATTTCAAATTGTGTTTTGAAATGTAGATTTCCTTGAAGCCTAGCTTTTCAGCCTCATTTATCCTGCTCTCAATTCTACCAACAGGTCGAATCTCTCCACCGAGTCCAACTTCACCTGCAAAGCAAACATCATCTGAGATTGGAGCATCTTCGAAAGAGGAAAAGATGGATGCACAAATAGACAAATCCAAAGCTGTGTCCTGCACTTTGATTCCTCCAGCAATGTTTAAGAAAACATCCTGGCTACTCAGTCGAACTCCCAGTCGTTTTTCCATCACCGCCAGCAGCATCGTCAATCTCTTGTAATCGTACCCGGTGGTACTTCTTTGAGGGTTTCCATAACTCGTGGGGCTCACCAGTCCCTGCGTTTCTAATATCAAAGTTCGGTTGCCTTCCAAAGTTGCTCCAAGACTAATACCGCTCAACCCTGGTTCTCGCGGAGAAATCAAAACTTCAGATGGATTGGTGACTTCTCGCAAGCCGGTTGTGTTCATTTCGAAAATTCCGAGTTCCGAAGTAGAACCAAATCTGTTCTTCACTGTTCGCAAGATCCGATACGAAAGGTGCCTATCTCCTTCGAATTGTAGCACTGTATCGACCATATGTTCTAGAACCTTAGGACCGGCAATCGCACCATCCTTATTTACATGGCCAATGAGAAATATGGGAACATTTCTTTGCTTGGCAAACTTCATCAATTGACCTGTACACTCCTTCACCTGAGAAATCGAGCCTATTGAAGCTTCAATTCTGTCTGAGTGCAATGTCTGTATGGAATCCACAATCAATACGTCAGGACTAAGCGCATCTGCTTGCTTCAAGACTTCTGAAAGTGCAGTCTCAGCATAGAGAAAACAGTGGTCAGGAGTGTTTCCAATTCTGTCAGCGCGCATCTTGATCTGCTGAACACTTTCTTCACCAGACACATACAGCACCTTCGCTGTTTGCTTCAGGGCCATCTGCAAAAGCAAGGTAGATTTTCCAATCCCTGGTTCTCCTCCTACCAAGGTCAATGAACCACCAACAATTCCGCCTCCCAACACGCGATCAAGCTCCCCTATTTCAGAAGAAGTCCTTGCGTCTGCTTCAGCGACCTCTGTCTCCTTTAAGTTAACTGGCTTTGACTTTTCAAAAGTAAAGTCGTGACTTGCAGTTCCAGCTGATGTTGATTTCGAAACAATCTCCTCGACATAGGTATTCCATTCGTTGCAGGAAGGACATTTTCCTACCCATTTTGCAGATTCATTGCCACAATTTTGGCAGAAAAAAACGGTTTTTGACTTAGCCATATTTACTCGAAGAGTGTAGCGAAGATATAAACAGTCTCACTTAATTTTGGCGCCATGCAAAGAGACCAAAAAGTATTTGATCTAATTGAAGCTGAAAAGAAGCGGCAAGTCAATGGGATCGAGTTAATCGCTTCTGAAAATATTGTTTCTCCGCAGGTTTTGGAAGCTGCTGGGAGCGTATTGACCAACAAATATGCTGAAGGTCTTCCTGCAAAAAGATATTATGGTGGCTGCGAGGTCGTTGATCAAGTAGAGGACCTTGCGCGAGAGCGAGCAAAAGAACTATTTGGCGCCACATGGGCAAATGTCCAACCTCACTCTGGCGCACAAGCCAATGCAGCTGTGATGTTGGCATTGCTAAATGCCGGCGATGAGATTTTAGGGTTTGACCTCTCTCATGGAGGTCATTTGACTCACGGCTCTGCAGTCAACTTCTCTGGAAAGCTCTATAAACCGAATTTCTATGGGGTGGTGAGAGAAACGGGCTTGATTGACTATGATCAATTAGAGAAAGTTGCAAAAGAAAAGAATCCAAAGATGATTATCTGTGGCGCTTCCGCATACAGTCGAGATTGGGACTACGAACGATTCAGGTCCATTGCTGACGAAGTTGGTGCTATCCTTCTCGCAGACATTTCTCATCCCTCGGGTTTGATCGCCAGAGGGCTTCTAAGCGACCCGTTGGAGTTTTGTCATGTGATTACCACCACCACTCACAAAACACTACGAGGTCCTCGTGGCGGAATGATCCTGGTAAGAGATGATATCGACAATCCCTGGGGACTGACAACACCGAAAGGTATCGTGAAAAAGCTAAGCGCATTGCTTGACTCCGGGGTATTTCCTGGAACTCAAGGTGGTCCACTTGAGCACATTATTGCAGCCAAGGCCATCGCGTTTGGAGAGGCTTTGTCAGATGACTACATGAAGTACGTCATGCAGGTGAAAAAGAATGCAGGAATTTTAGCTGACTGCTTTGTAGAAAAAGGATATGACGTAATTTCTAAAGGCACGGACAACCACATGATGCTGATCGACCTAAGATCGAAAGGTCTGACAGGAAAAGAGGCAGAGAATGCATTGGTTGACGCTGATATTACCGTTAACAAAAACATGGTTCCTTACGATGACAAAAGTCCATTCGTAACCTCTGGGATGCGTATGGGTACTGCGGCAGTCACCACTCGAGGCCTGCAAGAAAACGATATGAAAAGAATTGCGGATATTGTTGATTCCGTCCTGTCAAATAAGGATGACCATGCCAGGATATCTGAACTAAAAACTGAGGTGAATGAATGGATGAGTTCATTTCCTCTATTCAAGTAAGCTATGCCACTAGATCAAATTGGTGACGAACAAGAAATGTCCTTCCTGGATCACCTGGAAGAATTAAGATGGCATATTATTCGTTCCATGATCGCGATTATAACCTTCAGCATCATCGCTTTCGTTGCAAAAGATCTCTTCATTGATACGCTAATACTGGGTCCTTCAAGAACTGATTTTTGGACCTACCGAAAGCTTTGTGAAATCGCAGCACAGTTCAATACTCCAGCTCTCTGCGTGGATGCGCTTCCGTTTGAATTGATCAGCAGAAAACTTGGTGGCCAGTTTATGACTCATATCACCGTTTCCTTTGCTGCTGGTCTGATCCTTGGCTTTCCCTATTTCTTCTGGGAAATTTGGCGATTTATCAAACCAGGGCTGCACTTCAAGGAAAGAAATGCCTCCAGAGGGGCAACCGTTTTTGTAAGTATTCTTTTCACACTTGGGGTGGTCTTTGGCTACCTGATCATTGCGCCAATTTCAATTCGGTTTTTTGCCACGTATGAAGTGTCCGCATCGCTTGAAAATAGATTTGATCTCAATTCATATGTGAGTTCGATCACGATGATCGTCTTTGGGAGCGGACTCTTGTTCCAACTACCCGTAATTGTTTACTTCCTGACCAAAGCCGGACTGGTTAGTTCGCAGCTAATGAAAAAGTATAGGAAGCATGCGATCATCGTCATCTTGATTCTTGGAGCCATGATTACTCCACCCGACCCATTTAGCCAGGTATTGATCGCAATGCCATTAATGCTGTTGTACCAAATGAGTATATTGATTGCGAAAAGAATCGAAAGGCGGAAAACATAGAATGTCTTCAACACAGATTCTTCCTAACCCAAAAACTGAGTTACTATGAAAATTGCAATTGGAGGTGATCACGCCGGATTTCAGTATAAAGAAAGGCTTACCCAACATTTAAAGTCAGCTGGTCATGATGTTTCAGACTTCGGTCCGGCCTCAGATGGGTCCGTAGACTACCCTGATCATGTACATCCGCTTGCTGATTCCATTACATCAAATGAAAATGAGTTGGGAATTCTTATCTGCGGCAGTGGAAATGGTGTGGCCATGACTGCAAATAAGCATCAAGGAATCCGAGCCGCTTTATGCTGGACATCGGAACTGGCTGCCTTGGCAAGACAGCATAACAATGCCAACATCATTTGTATTCCCGCAAGATTCATTGCTTACGAATATGCCGAGAACCTCGTTGACCTATTTGTGTCGACTGAGTTTGAAGGCGGCAGACATCAAAACAGAGTTGACAAAATCAATTGCTAGTACGGTAGTAGGTTTTTGAACCTCTTTTGGGATATTTCTTTTCCAATAGTGGAAATCTGTAAAATATGTCTGGAGCTACCCCCAAATCATCAATAATTAAGTCAGGATTTGCTTTGTCGATCAGTTTATAAATGCTTGATGATGCTTCGTAGTAATCCAACCCCTTGAAGGCCTGCTGACAGATTGATCTTGAAAAACATGGTGATCCAGCTTCTTTGTTGAGATAGTAGCCAAAGTTCTCATCAAGAACCAGAATATTTGCCTCTTGAGTCGGAATTTCAGAAACGACCAAGGCATCCAGGAGATTTGAATACGCATATGCATTAAACCCGAGTAGCCCGAAAACAAAAACTCCTGGCATGATTGCCTTAAAGAGCCTTGTTCGTATCATCATGAAGTAGTGCGTGAGAAAGTAAGCTACCAATGGCACCAAAAAGATCAGTTCTATTCCTGTTTTCTTATTGGTTAGGAAGTAGCAGCATATTCCTCCAACAAACATTAACCAAATCACTTGTTGTACTCTTTGCTGAAAGTTCGTAAGCCTAGCAGCAGTTAGTGATCTCCCTACGGTGATAACAAATACTGCAATGAAGACACTTGAAATCGTAGCTATCTCCCAAAAGGAAAGAAGAAAATCTCCTTCAATGAACAGCCCTAGCTCGAAAAAGAAATCAACGAAATAGTAGAGGTCTCCACGCCAGAAAAAGTACAAAGCATTCATCCCGATAATTAGCCCAAACCCGAATAAGTACATTAAAAGTCTTCGAGCTATTGCAGAAGAAAAAATGATCAAGGAAAAAAGAAAGACGAAGAAGAAAATGAAACTCGGCAAGTAAATCATAGTTGCAACTCCCACAAATAATCCTGAATTCAGGAAAAGTTGATCTGTTGCCTGATTGTCAATCCTTCGCAACACACTACTTAGCGCCTGAAGGATGAAAGTCATGCTCATAAGCTGTGGTGAGAGTGCCATGAAATCCGAAATGCTCAACATGGCAATGACATAGAAGAATGCCGGCAAATAATTATTCTCGTCAAACGCCTTATTCTTGAGCAAAATCCTGTTGAAAAGTCCTGCTTGAAAAATTATTAAAAGTGAGCTGAAGACATGATGTGTGAATGGACTTCTTCCAAACAAGAAGTCCAAATATTTGTAGATCATGGCAGCTAATGGACCAGTATAATCGTATGCTTCCCGATACATTTTAAACCCCTTATCCAACCACTCTCCCAATAGTAACCACTTCAGTTCTAATATGAACTGGCCCTCAATAAAGCTGGCCTGAACCAATCGAATTCCAATCAGAATCAGGAAAATAAAGATTAGCCTATACGGATCATTGATTCTAAAAAATCGAAGCAAGCGTTTGTTATTTAGTGTTAGCCGAGACTAAAATCGAAATTACGCTAAATGCATTAAATCCCATTTGTCAATATCTTGGGATATTTGCAGCATGGAGAGTAAGCGACAGGTAAAGTTTGGCAATCAATTGAAAAAAGATCTGGCTGAAATATTTCAGAAAGACACGATGCATTTCTTCGGAAATGCACTCGTCACCATCACTGAAGTGTCTGTTTCTCCAGATCTAAGTCTTGCCAGAACATATTTGAGTGTATTTCCGGTTAAAGAATCAGAACGTGTTTTCAAAAATCTTGAAACCCTTAAAGGCGAAGTACGATTAAAGCTTGGAAAAAGGATTGGAGCTCGAGTGAGAATAGTTCCCGAATTGGCCTTTTTTCACGACGATACTGAAGAGAAAGCGACCAAAATCGACCGTTTAATTGATGGACTGGATATTAAGCCTGAAGACGAATGAACCTCCCTTTTTTCATAGCCCGTAAATATTTTTTGTCTGGCAAGAAAAAGAATTTCATTAACATCATATCACTGATATCGATGATTGTGGTAGGCTTTGGCACCATGAGTTTGATCATCGCACTTTCAGTATTCAATGGGCTTGAGGGATTGTTGCGCTCTCTGTATGGAAATTTTGATCCATCAATTATTGTTACCGCTTCTGAAGGCAAGAGTTTCAAATGGACGGAAGACCTGCAAGCTAAAATTGTAGCTACTGATGGCGTACTTGCAATAACAGAAGTAATTGAAGACAATGTTCTTGTTAAATACAAAGAAGCACAGCGAGTTGTGAGGTTAAAAGGGGCCAGTTCTTCATTTCAGGAACATAGTGGGATTAAAGAGGCGGTTGTCTCCGGCGAGTTCTCACTTGAAAGAGATAGCATAGCATACGCACTTATCGGTCGTGGAATTCAATACGACTTGTCGATCAATCTCAAAAATGAATTCTATACTATTCAGGTTTACTATCCCAAAAACATTGCTCCCGGGGTCGTCAATCCGGAGCAGCTATACACACTAAAGAACATTTTGCCTGGGGGAATCTTCGCAATCGAAAAGTACTATGATGAAAATTTTATTTTTGTTCCACTTCAATTTGCCCAAAACCTGTTCCGTTATGGAGACAAGAGAACCTCGTTGGAAGTAGAGATCACGCCTGAGACTACAGTCTCTGAAACTAAGGAGCTTCTCCAAGTCGCACTTGGCTCTGATTTCGTAGTGCGGTCTGGCGATGAATTACACAGCGATTTGTACAAGACGTTGAATATTGAAAAACTATTTCTCTTAGTGACACTTTCTGCAATAATTGCAATTGCTTCTGTGAACATTTTCTTCTCGCTGTCTATGTTGGCCATCGAAAAGAAAAAAGATATTTCTGTTTTAATAGCGAATGGGGCTTCCACTAGTTTAATAAAGAGAATATTCCTCTACGAGGGCGGAATCATTGCGCTTTCAGGAGCAACGCTCGGCCTGGTTCTTGGTCTAATTATAAGTTTACTTCAACAGGAATTCGGTTTCATAAGCATGGGCATGGATAGTGCAGTGGTCCCTAGTTACCCCGTTAGTGTCGAATGGCCAGATGTGATTATCACCGTTTTGATCACTATAACTATCACGTTCCTCGTCTCGATTCAGCCTGCAAGAAAGGCCAGCAAATCTTTTTCGACACACACTCTCCAGTAGCACAAAAAAATCATACGAAAACTACTCTTAGTTGCTACAGTTTTTGATTACTTTCGAAGTTTGTCTACTAATCAAAAGCATTGAAAGTCTCCCCAGAAGAACCGTTCGAAATTGTCTACTCGCTTTACGAGCATGAGTACCTAGGATTCCTATTTGAGTCATTTGCTATCCAGCTAAACGACAAAGGAAATCTTACCTATTTACATCAAAATATCTCATCAAAGAATGCGGTTGAATTCGACTCCAAACTTGACCAAGCAGACTACAAGATAATCAAGTTGATGGATGAAATCCAGCAAGAGCATCTTGCAAACTACTTTCAAAAAAAGAAGTTGAAACCAGGCCTTTTCTTCCTGACAACCTATCACGAACTAAACGGAGATAAGGCACTGCAACACGAAATCAACAATTATGTTGAGCGGAGAAGATCGCAAATTTTGGCCCTGATCGGTGGTAAGAATCTATACGAAATGGGAAAGGACGGGGAACCAGCCTGGAAAAAAATCAATATTTCTGAAACCCAGGCTTCAATTTTATTCCATTTCAGAAAAAATGAAGATAACACCCACTACTTCCCTACTATAAAACTGAACGACGAAAAAGTGGAATTTAGGCAGAATGGAAGTTATCTGCTTTGCAAAGAACCGGGCTGGATGGTAGCCAATGATACACTTTTCACATTCGAGAAGAATGTAAGCGGCGGGAAGATCAAACCTTTTCTAAACAAAAAATTCATACTCGTCCAAAAGGACATGGAGGAAACCTACTATCGAAAGTTTGTTGCTCCGCTCATTGCCGAATTCGATGTTTACGCAAAAGGTTTTGAGATACGGACGGAGAAGCCAAACCCTCAACCCAAGCTAACACTAAGCGACGTTCACACAGCAAGGGCTACTACGCTCTTTGATGATGATGCGAAGGCAGTCACACCAGAAAGTGACAAGGTTTTACTGGAATTATCATTTAACTACGGAGACTACAATTTTCAAGCTGACCGATTAAATCGGGTAAGTGTGTCGATGGAAAAAAATGATGGAGAATATATATTCCATCGTGTAAGCAGAGACACGGAACAAGAAAAAAGTATCATTCAAAAACTTGATGAGTGTGGTCTGGCTCTCAAAAACTCAAGACTTACACTTTCCAAGGCCAAGGCTTTTGATTGGCTTAGCAATCAGAAAGAGATGCTCGCGAATTTTGAGCTTCACCAAATTCAGAATGGTAAAAAATATTTTCTGGGAGAGTCTACATTGGACCTTGAGGTGACGGAAGGTGTTGACTGGTTTGACCTTCAAGCAAAGATAAAATTTGGAGAGTTCGAAATACCCTTTTCTGTTGTCAGAGAGCATATTCTGAAAGAAAAGACGGAAATCAAACTTCCAAACGGAGAGTTTGGAGTTATTCCCGAATCATGGATCATACGGTACAAAGATCTCTTTGCTTTCACCAATCATGACAATGGAGGCGTTAAACTTGATAAGATCCACCTTTCACTGGTCCGCGAACTAAAGGAGGGCGACCTTGCCAAGGTAACTGTATCAAGAAAATTAGAGCAGTTACTAGACTTCGAAAAAATCGAGGAATTCGAAACCCCTGAATCATTCAAGGGAGAACTGCGGCCATATCAGTTGGCCGGCTACAATTGGCTACGTTTTCTAGAAGAGTAC